>NZ_AUFY01000043.1 GCF_000426745.1 Veillonella montpellierensis DSM 17217 | reverse complement strand
CTCGTAATGGTGAGTGTCGTACCTCCATTGGAGATAGTTAAATTATCTGTACCGCCTTTACCTGCAATCGATGTAATACCTTGTAAGTTAGACGCTAATTGTACCTTGAGTGCACCATCTACATGATTCACACCAATGTTCTTGTCCGTTAAGGTATCTTTAGTAGCACCACCAATGATCTTCAACGTACTATTGAGTTTCTTTGTGATCACATTCGTAGTACCAGTAGCATCGTCACCAGCATATTTCATGCCATCATCCATAGTGGCTACTTCATGTTTGACCGGTTTCTTTGTATCTGGATGCTGAGGGTCTACTTCTTGTGTTTCGTAAATGATGCGTGTCATGCCATCTTTGCCATCTACGCCATTTACACCCTTATCGCCTTTTATGGTAAGGCCGTTAGCACCATTTTTGCCTGCAAGGCCAATGGATCCATCTGCACCATGAATCGTTACCGATGACCCATCTTTACCATGTACGCCGATGGTACCATCGGAACCTTTTTCACCTTTTTCACCGACGATGATTTCAGGATCTTTACCTGGTTTACCTGATTTGCCAGCTTCGCCTTTTACGGTCAAGGTAGTGGTGGTAACAGATTTCGATGTTAAGTCTTTATTAAGTTTCACCGTTACTGTCGTATTCCCATCAGCGCCTTGCTCAATCGAGGTGAGTACGTTTTTACCATCGTACTGTTTGTCTTCCGCAGAGGCATTATCTGGTATATCTGCCGTACCTCGAATGGTAACGGTAGACCCTAGTTGGTTGGTCTTAGCTCCACCAATATTGGCATTGAACACAAGTCCTTTCGCGGTTGCTTGCTCTACAGCTTGTGTAATGCTTTCACCTGTAGCCTGTGTAAGGTCAGATACGTTCACCGCTGCGGTAGGGTGATTGTTCTCTTTCGCAGCTTCCTTCAATCGGTCTAGGAATGTTGGGTTCTTATTCCCCTCAATCGTAGTGCCAGCAATGGCCGATCCTACGTTATTCAAGATGGTCTTCCCATCGGTTCTCGATGTATCCGCCGCTTGAATTCGCGTTTCCACTTG
>NZ_AUFY01000042.1 GCF_000426745.1 Veillonella montpellierensis DSM 17217 | reverse complement strand
GCAGCGGTGAACGTATCTGATCTTAAACAGGCTGCTGATGACAGCATTACGCAAGCCGTAACGCAAGCCACACAAAAAGGACTTGTATTCAATGCCAATGTTGGTGAACCTAAGACCAACCAACTAGGGTCTACTGTTACCATTAAAGGTACGGCAGATATACCAGCTGATGCCTCTGAAGAGGATAAACAATACGATGGTAAAAACGTACTTACCTCGATTGCACAAGGCGCTGATGGGAATACGACAGTAACGGTGAAATTAAATAAAGACTTAACATCGAAATCTGTTACTACCACTACCTTGACCGTAAAAGGTGAACCTGGTAAGTCAGGTACACCATCGAAAGATCCTGAAATCATCGTCGGTGAAAAAGGTGAAAAAGGTTCCGATGGTACCATCGGTGTACATGGTAAAGATGGGTCTTCGGTAACCATTCATGGTAAGGATGGATCCATTGGCCTTGCTGGCAAAAATGGCACTAACGGCCTTACCATTAAAGGTGATAAGGGCGTGAATGGCGTAGATGGCAAAGATGGCATGACGCGCATCATCTACGAAACACAAGAAGTAGACCCGAAGAATCCAGATAAAAAGAAACCTGTGAAACACGAAGTAGCCACTATGGATGATGGCATGAAATATGCCGGTGACGATGTTACCGCTACTGACACTAACAATGTGATTAGGAAAAAATTAAATGACACCTTACACATCGTTGGGGGCGCTACGAAAGACACCTTAACGAAGAACAACATTGGCGTCAGCAATGTAGATGGCAAGCTTACCGTACAATTAGCGTCTAACTTACAAGGTATTACATCGATTGCAGGTAAAGGCGGTACAGATAACTTAACCATCTCCAATGGAGGTACGACACTCACCATTACGAGCGGTACAAAAACTGTAGGAGACGGTGGAAAAGAAGAAATCAAACCGGGTACTATCTCTGTTGGTGGTGCTACCATTACGGATGTTGCTAATGGGACAGGCGATCATGATGCAGTCAACCTATCCCAATTGACAGCAGTAGCGTCAAAAGAACTTCATATTAAACCGACTGAAAACACTACAACCTA
>NZ_AUFY01000041.1 GCF_000426745.1 Veillonella montpellierensis DSM 17217 | reverse complement strand
TTACATTAAATGGCCAAGATGGTTCTATCGACATGAAGGGTAAAGACGGTAAGAATGCTGTCAATATTACTACAAAAGATGGCACTGTTGGTGTTAATGGCACCGATGGTACTACTAGAATTGTCGTTAAGGATGGCGATAAAACTAATGAATTAGCCACTATGAATGATGGTATGAAGTTCATGGGTGACTTTGGCACTGAAGACAAGTTGAAATTGAATGAACAACTTGCTGTTACTGGTGGTATCACTGATAAAGCTAAGTTGAGTCAAGATGACAACATCGGTGTTGAAGCAAATGGTGCTAAAGGGTTAATTCTTCGCTTAGCGAAAGAGCTTAAAGGCTTAGATGGCATTACCTTCGGTGCTGGCGATACAGCGATGAAGATTGATGGCACTCAAAAAACTATCAATAACATTACAAAGATGACTTTCAAAACACCAGATAACAAGGATAGCATCGTAGTAGATGGTACCAATAAAGTAATTACTGGACTTTCGAATACTACATTGCCAAAAGATATGAACAGCATGAAGGCGGATCAAGCGGCAAGCCAAGGTCAATTAAAAGAAGTTTTGGATAATGCTGTGAAGTATGATAAAAAAACAGATGGTACTGTTGATACAAGTAGCATTACCTTAGAAGGCGGTAATGATGGTACAGTTATCAAGAATGTAAAAGCTGGCGATGTATCTAGTACTAGCAAAGACGCTATCAATGGCAGTCAATTGTACAAGACAAACCAAGGCTTTGATGTATATGTGAAAGACAATACGGATGCCAATACATTTAATGTAAAATTAGGTGACGATAAAAAAGATGCGTTCGGTTTCGATGCAGGTAACGGTCTTGCGATTACACGCGATGGTAAGAAGATTACCTACTCCTTGCAAGATGACGTTTCAGTTGGTAAAGCTGGAGACAATGGCAAGGATGGTAAAATCACTGTCAATGGTAAAGACGGCGAAAAAGTTACTATCAACGGTAAGAATGGCGAAATCGGCATTCAAGGTCCAAAAGGTGCTGATGGAAAAGACGGTAATAGCATTACTTTGAGTGGTAAAGATGGTACTATTGGTGTTCAAGGACCAAAAGGTGCTGATGGTCAAGATGGCAACAGCGTTACTTTGAATGGTAAAGACGGTTCTATCGGCATGAAAGGTAAAGATGGCAAAAATGCGATTGC
>NZ_AUFY01000040.1 GCF_000426745.1 Veillonella montpellierensis DSM 17217 | reverse complement strand
ACCTGTTCCCATCTCGAACACAGTAGTTAAGCTCGTAAACGCCGAAAGTACTTGGCTGGCGACGGCCTGGGAGGATAGGAAGTTGCTGATTAAGCGATAAGCACTTACCTTTGGGTAAGTGCTTTTTTGTGTTGCTATGATGTTTATTTTTATGTATTTTCTATTTGTGGTGAATGTAGTTCATGACAATAATGAGTTAGATACTAAATCATAATATAGGTTATAGTAGAAATTTTATGATCCATTCTCATATGTTGTTTTTATTGTATAATTAAATTTTAATAAATTCTATTATAGTATTATCTATTGTTGTATATAAGTTATAGCATTATTATCTATTAGTAATATATTATGTGATATATTTTTTTTATAATTCTTATATATTTTATTGACTTTTATAATCAAAATTATTATAGTGTAGATAATTAGTATATATGAAAGGAGTAGTATTATGAAAAAATTTATTATGTTTTTAGGAATGCTTTTAATGTTTTTTTCTTTTTCAATTACATCTTATGCTACAGGAGAATCAGCAGTGACTATGGTATGGGTAAATCCTGCTGCAGTTAGCGATATTTCTAGTGCAGAACAAAAATTAAATGAGGGATTACAAAATTCTTTAAAGAAATATGGTTTTCAATATGCAGATTCTAATCAAGCTCAGATGATGATGCAGCAATATATGATTGAAAATAATATTGTTCCTGATGATACTAAGACAAGTGTAGGATTTTTACCTAAAAAGGCAGATATGAAAGCTTTTGCTCGTGAAATGGGAGTACAATATGTAGCGTTTACAAATGCAAGAATTACTGATGAAAAAGTAAAAGCAGCATGGCTTTCTTGGGTAGGTGCTAAATATGAAGTAACAACATTATTTACAACTATTGTTTATTCTGCATCTGAAGATCGATATGTATTCTTCAATCAACAAACGGTTAAAGAAAATGCTGCTGGTACATCTAGTACAGAAAGAGCCTTTAATAAATGCTGTGACACTTATTTTGCGAAAAAATTAACATCAGATGTATTAGTATTAAAATAAAATAATTTAAAGATAATATTACAGTTTATATCAAATTATATAGATAGTAATAGTTATGAATCTATAAAAGCACTCTACATATGATTGATGTGAACCGACCCCAAAAAGTTAGACCAAAACTCTAACGATTGGGAGGTTGGTTTTTTATGTCTAAATATAGTTACGAATTCAAGAAAAAA
>NZ_AUFY01000039.1 GCF_000426745.1 Veillonella montpellierensis DSM 17217 | reverse complement strand
CTTCGCCAAGCTTAATGATATCAGTAGGTGTCTTAGTGCCATCGCCATTATCTACCTCTTCTCTAGTGGCTGTCAAAATAGCTTCTTTTGGTGCAGTTTCATCAGTACCTTTTTGTAGTACTAACCTACCTTTATCGTCAGTACTTAAAGTAGTCACCTTGCCTTTACCTTTGCCACCTTTATCTGGGTCGCCGATAACCACTTTCTTACTACCAATGCTATCGAGGTTTTTAACATTCTTCGCCAAGGATACGGTTAATGTATCAGTGCCATTGGAGATAACACCGATATTATCGTCAGTACCTTCAAACTGAGTTGTCTTATCCGACAAGAATGCTTTTTTCGCTTTGTCTTTGGCTGTGTCTGTGTCTTTACCGTTATAGGTAGCGTCATCTGCACTAACAAGACCTTGACCAACAATCTTAACGGTACTATTTAATTGATGCTTATTCACCGCCGAGTTGTTGCCAGTGAATTTCAAGCCATCCTCCAAGGTTGCTACTTGATGAGGGTTATTATTTTCGTCTACATATTGTAACCGTGTAATACCATCTTTACCATCAACGCCAGCTTTCCCTTTAATAGCAGTCATGTCGATACTTGGTGATTTACCATCATCACCTTTAGCGCCAGTTAAGCCTAAGTGACCAATGCCATCATTACCGTTCAAACCGGCAATGGATTTGCCGTCTTTGCCAGGAATAGAAAGACCATTTTTGGTAATGTTAGTAATTTCAGTATTGATATCTTTAACACTTTTATTATTACTAATATCAAGGTTTTCGCCTAGTTTAGCATTCGCTGTCACGGTAACGGTTGGAGTCGCTGCATCACCGCCTACGGTTACATCGATTTTATCTTTTTCCCCTAAGAATTGAATCGTAGGATGGGATGTTTTGGTTAAGCTTATATTCTTTGTATTCGTATTATCTTTATCACTGATGGAGAAGTTAGCCGATATGTTCTCGATTGGTGTCGAGTTACTATTGATATTACTAATAATGTCTCCTTCGATTGCTTTCGCCAATTCCGCTTTATTAATACCGTAAGTAATCTTGTTACCAGCACGAGTAACGGTTAAGCCTTTTGATGCGTCTGCAGTAGCTACATCAAAGATAACATCGTTATTGGTATTGTCAATGGTTTGACCTTTTTTTGCTTCTTCACTAGCATCTGAAGACGCTTTCAATACCCAGGACGCCATTTTACCATCTAACGCAGTTTTTACGGTAGCGCCAGTTACGAGGTTCGCATTCGTTGCTTTGTCGTCGATAGTACCACCGCCAAGTTT
>NZ_AUFY01000038.1 GCF_000426745.1 Veillonella montpellierensis DSM 17217 | reverse complement strand
GACGCCATTTTACCATCTAACGCAGTTTTTACGGTAGCGCCAGTTACGAGGTTCGCATTCGTTGCTTTGTCGTCGATAGTACCACCGCCAAGTTTAGCTATCCAGTTTGCTTTCGCTGCATCATCAATGTTCTTTGCATCTTTATCAGCTTTCTTGGAAAGATCACCACCGCTTTGTGCAGTGATATCATCAATTCTACTATTGATATTCGTAATGCTTGTATTACCAGCTAAATCAATTTTACTACCATCAATGCCGTAGGTAATCTTATTGCCAGCTTTACTAACGGTTAAACCTGCATCAGCTTTTTCTACGGCAAATTCAACGGTTGGTGCAGCCTTAGCATTAAGGACTACCGCACTAGAGTCTTCGCCAACTTTTAGATTGAAACCAGCTGTTAAGTTATTATTTAAGTTCGTAACATTTGTTTTAAGAGTAGTAATATCCCCCGCATTTTGTGTCACTTGCTCTGCTATCGGATGTACATAGTTGTATACAGTTTCACCAGTGACAATGCCTGTGTCCTTATCAGCAATTTTACCATCTTTTGCAACTGTTACTGTGAATGTTTTGATATGGCTATCTTTATCCGTTGCAGATGTTACGGTAGCGCCACCTGCACCTGTTACATCTACTAAGCCCGTAATGACATCTTTACCAGCATCATCAATATTGCTTAATGTAGTATTCGCCTTACCAGCCATATCGGTAGTATAGGTCACAGTATCTACTTTAGTAGCCATGCCATTATTGTAGGTAGTCGTATCTACTTTTTTATCTAACGCAGTTTTTACGGTAGCGCCAGTTACGAGGTTTGCTTTCGTTGCTTCGTTGTCGATAGTACCATCGCCAAGTTTAGCTATCCATTTTGCTTTCGCTGTAGCATCAATGTTGGTTGCATTTTTATCAGCTTTATTGGAAAGTGCGCCATCAGTCTTGGTAATGTTAGTAATTGCAGTATTGATATCTTTAACACTTTTATTATTACTAATATCAAGGTTTTCGCCTAGTTTAGCATTCGCTGTCACGGTAACGGTTGGAGCCGCTGCATCACCGCCTACGGTTACATCGATTTTATCTTTTTCTCCTAAGAATTGAATAGTAGGATGGGATGTTTTGGTTAAGCTTATATTCTTTGTATTCGTATTATCTTTATCACTGATGGAGAAGTTAGCCGATATATTCTCGATTGGTGTCGAGTTACTATTGATATTACTAATAATGTCTCCTTCGATTGCTTTCGCCAATTCCCCTTTATTAATACCGTAAGTAATCTTGTTACCAGCACGAGTAACGGTCAAGCCTTTTGATGCGTCTTCAGTAGCTACATCAAAGATAACATCGTTATTGGTATTATCAATTGTTTTACCTTTTTTTGCTTCTTCATCTTTTGCATTAGCATCCGAAGACGCTTTCAATACCCAAGACGCCATTTTACCATCTAAC
>NZ_AUFY01000037.1 GCF_000426745.1 Veillonella montpellierensis DSM 17217 | reverse complement strand
TCATGAGCTGTTTTATTTTCGTCTACATATTGTAACCGTGTAATACCATCTTTACCATCAACGCCAGCCTTCCCTTTAATAGCGGTCATGTCGATGCTTGGTGTTTTACCATCTTCACCTTTATCGCCAGTTAAGCCTAAGTGACCAATGCCATCTTTACCGTTCAAGCCGGCTATTGTAGGTGCTGGGTCACCCGGTTTACCAGGTTCGCCCTTGATGGAAAGTCCTTTTTCACCAGCTTCACCTTTTAAGGTGATACCATCTTTACCGTCAATACCTACACCAGACTTACCATCTTTACCATTAACGCCGATTTTACCATCTTTACCAGGCTTACCAGCTTCACCTTTTTCGCCTACAGTAATTGTATCTGCGCTTTGGTCTCTCGTAGCCGAGATTTTAACTTTACCATTATCGTTATCAATTTGTACGTTTTCACCAGCTTCAAATTCAAGAACATTCGCTGCTGTATCAGTATCTGTTGGTTTTTTCAATGTTTTAACATCAGTTCCACCAGCTTTTACTTGAATGGTTTGTAACGCATTTTGACCCGCCTGTGACGAAGTTGATAATTCCGACTGAGTAACTACTTTGTTACCATCGTCTGCTTTTGGGGTACCAATGTAGAGACCACCTTTTTTATTCGTCAAGGTAATTGGTTTCTTCTTATCTGGATCTTGCGGAGTATCGCTATCTTCCAAGGTAAGCGTATTCGCTTTAATATCTTTCGCTAATTTCACATGTAATTTGCCATCAGTAGTGTTAGCAAAGACACCAATATTACCTTCTGTAAAGTCATCTACTGTTTTATTCTCGCCAATATCACCAACGATGTCCACTTGGTTATTTAACTTCTTCTTTAATACGTTAGTGCCATCAGCCTTAGCGTTATCGCCAGCATATTTCATGCCATCCGTTAAGGTTGCCACTTGATGATCCTTACCAGCTTTATCTTTATAGTTCAAACGGGTAATTTTATCTGACTCTTTCTTCGGATCACCATCGACATCAGTATCGCCTGTAATAGCGGTCATGTCGATGCTTGGTGTACCGTCTTTACCAGCTAATTCTAAATGACCAACACCGTCTTTACCGTTCAAGCCGGCCACTTGTGTTTTCCCGTCTTCGCCTTTGATGGAAACGCCATTTTTACCAGCTTCGCCGGTCATAGATATGCCATCAGTACCATTGATACCGATTGTGCCATCCTTTCCATTTTTACCAGCTTCACCATTTGTATGGCCTGTTACCGTGATGCCGTCAGCACCATTAATGCCTACAGTACCATTTTTACCGTCCTTGCCATCTTTGCCATTAGTACCAGTGACAGTCACACCTTTTTGACCGTCGATACCGACTTTGGATGTACCATCCTTACCATTAACACCGATGGTGCCATTAACGCCATCTGTACCATTTGGTGTAGTTGGACCTTCGCCAAGCTTAATGATATCAGTAGGTGTCTTAGTGCCATCGCCATTATCTAC
>NZ_AUFY01000036.1 GCF_000426745.1 Veillonella montpellierensis DSM 17217 | reverse complement strand
TCCAATACTACATTGCCAAAAGATATGACCACCATAAAGGCGGATCAAGCAGCGAGCCAAGGCCAATTAAAAGAAGTGTTGGATAATGCTGTGAAGTATGATAAAAAACAAGATGGTACCGTAGATACAAGTAGCATTACCTTAGAAGGCGGTAACGATGGTACAGTTATCAAGAATGTAAAAGCTGGTGATGTGTCTGAAAACAGTAAAGAAGCTGTCAACGGTAGTCAATTGTACAAGACCAACCAAGGTTTTGATGTGTACATTAAAGACAATACTGATGACAATAGATTTAATGTAAAATTAGGCGACGATACAAAAGACGCTTTCGGTTTCGATGCAGGTAACGGCCTTGCGATTACACGTACTGGTAAGAAGATTAGCTACGCCTTACAAGATGACGTTTCAATTGGTAAAGCTGGACAAGATGGTAAGGACGGTAAAATCACTGTCAATGGTAAAGACGGCGAATCGGTTACTATCAAGGGTAAGAATGGCGAAATCGGAATTCAAGGACCAAAAGGTGATGATGGTAAGTCGAATAGCGTTACTATTTCTGGTAAAGACGGTACAATTGGAACAACTGGCAAAGATGGTAGTTCTGTTGTATTGAACGGTAAAGACGGATCCATCGGTATCAAAGGTAAAGATGGTAAGAATAAAGTAGACATTACCACTGGAGATAGTAAAGTAGGTCTTGACGGTACGGATGGCGAAACACGTATTATCGTTAAAGATGGTAATAAGAACAATGAATTGGCAACCATGAATGATGGGTTGAAATTCAAAGGCGATGATGGCACAGCGGTAGGCGTAAAACTAAATAATCAAGTGAATATCGTTGGCGGCGCTAAAATTGTTAGAGATCATGAAACCATCACCAACTTGACCGACAATAATATTGGTGTAGAATCTATTGCTGATGAAGCAGACGGAACGAATGCGAAGATGAAGATCCGTTTGGCGAAGAACCTTTCTGATTTAGAAAGCATTACCTTTAACAGTAAAGATAAAACAAATCCAATGGTAATTGATGGTGCAGGACGTACTATTAAAGATATAACTACTATTAATTTCTTGAAGGATGGAAAAAATAATTCCATTACTGGACTTTCCAATGTGACATGGCCAGATAAGGACCAAAGAGGCACTGATTTCGATGTATCTAAGGCGGCTACACAGGGACAAATTCAAGATGTAGAAAATGCAGTAGATGAAAAGTTGAAGAAGAGCAATCAAGGCTTTGATATTCTAGTAGGCGAAGATACAGAAGATCATCGAGCTAATATCGCCTTAGGTAAAGATAAGAAAGAAACTGTTGAATTTGCAGCAGGCAATAGCCTTGATGTTACTTTGGATAAGGATAATAAGAAAGTTATTTACTCCTTGAAAGATGACATCACAGTCGGCAAAGAAGGACAACCTGGACAAGCTGGCAAAGATGGCAAGGTTACTGTAAATGGTAAAGACGGTGAAAAGGTTACTATTGATGGTAAAGATGGTAAGAT
>NZ_AUFY01000035.1 GCF_000426745.1 Veillonella montpellierensis DSM 17217 | reverse complement strand
TCTTTACCGGTAACAGTGAATTTACCATCCTTGCCATCATCTTGACCATCGCTATTTTTATGACCTAATGTAATGTCATCTTTCATAGCATAAGTAATTTCTTTATCCTTTCGTGTGATTTCAAGTCCGTTACCCGCTAAGAATCCAAAGGCTTCTTTTTCATCTTTTCCAAGACCAATATTAAAGGTGTTTTCATCGGTTTTTTCTTTGATATACACATCAAAACCGGCATTGCTCTTCTTGAATTTTTCATCTACTGCAGTTTCTACATCTTGAATTTGTCCCTGTGTCGCTGCTTTAGATACATCAAAATCAGTACCTCTTTGGTCCTTAGCTGGCCATGTTACATTAGAAAGTCCAGTAATGAAATTATTCTTACCATCTTTCAAGAATGTCATAGTCGTTAAATCTTTAATCGTACGTCCTGCACCATCAATCGTCATTGGATTTGTTTTATCTTGACTATTAAAGGTAATGCTTTCTAAATCAGAAAGTTTTTTAGCTAAACGAATCTTCATCTTCGCATTCTTGCCGTTTTGATCATCTACTATTGATTCAACGCCGATGTTGTTATCAGTTAAGTTCTTAACTACGCCGCCTTGTTTTTCAGCTTCCACACCACCAACAATATTGATTTGATTATTTAATTTCACACCTACAGTAGTGCCACTATCACCCATGAATTTCAAGCCATCATCCATAGTAGCCAATGCATGAGGAATATTTCCTTCTTTCATCAAAAGACGTGTGGAGCTACCTTGACCATCAACACCAACTTGTCCTTTTTCGGTTGTCAAATCGATAGCCTTATCACTGCCAGCGCCTTTGATTTGTACAAATCCTTCCCCGTGTAAAGTGACTCCATTGTTTTCTTTACCAATAACGCCCATAGTGCCATCATGACTCTTAAGGAATACTTCATTCTTCTTGCCATTTTCATCACTTGTTTCAATGATAACTTCACCATTTTTCCCATCCATAGTCATCTTTTCTCCAGTAGTACCATGGATAGTGATCTTACCATTTATACCTGTTGCATCTGCCGTTTTTTCTTCGCCTAATACAATTTCATCATTCAAGCGATACGACACTTTCTTAGATGCTTTATCAAGTGAAGCTGTTAAGTTCTTACCAGCGTCAAATTTAACTGTTTCTTTCTTATCTTGTCCAAGTGCTACATTAGCTCGATTAGCCTCTGTATCTTCACCGACTAAAATATCAAAACCTTGATTTGTCTTGTACAATTGACTACCGTTGACAGCTTCTTTGCTAGTACTAGATACATCGCCAGCTTTTACATTCTTGATAACTGTACCAGCATTACCGCCTTCTAAGGTAATGCTACTTGTATCTACGGTACCATCTTGTTTTTTATCATACTTCACAGCATTATCCAAAACTTCTTTTAATTGGCCTTGGCTCGCTGCTTGATCCGCCTTTATGGTGGTCATATCTTTTGGCAATGTAGTATTGGA
>NZ_AUFY01000034.1 GCF_000426745.1 Veillonella montpellierensis DSM 17217 | reverse complement strand
GGATTTGCCACAAGTCGATAGTCTGTACTAGATTTGTTTGCAATTTCAGCGGATATCGTTTTCAACTGATCTTCCGTCGCAGCACGACCTGATACAAAGGTTGGACTTGTTACATTCCAGTCTTTGTTATCTAATCCTGTGACAAAGTTACCAGGGGTTTCCTTTGCTCCCTGTGCTGGTGTGGTGCCATCGGCACTAGGGGTAACGGATTGCTTACCAATTACCACGCCACCAGTAACAGTGTCATTGTCACCTTTTACGCCATTCACGCGAATGGTGGTGCTTGTCACGTTCGTTGCTTTTGTATCATCTATGAACGTAGCGCCTGCAGCATCTACTTTAGATGCTTTCTTGTCCTTTTTCACAACCACACCCGTTGTAGAAACAGTGGTATCACCAGTAGATACAGTGCCTGTGGTCCCGTCAATCGTAACTTTATTATCACCAGTACCAGCTACAACAGTACCAGTCGTACCATTCACAGTGACTTTCTTATCGGTAGCTTTTTCTCCACCGCTAAATGTAGTTACGCCATTCGCATCAAAGGATACTGTACCAGATCCTTTTGTATTGGTAATGGATGTAATATTACTGATGTCGCCTGTTACATTCACTGCATATGGAGTATCTTCGGCACCTGTACCAGTTACGGTTGTATTCGTACCGTTTTTGAAGTTACTTTCTTTTACCGATACGGCATAGGTAACTTTACCGTCTGTATTTTTATCTGATGTAACGGTGACATTGTTAGATCCAGATGTAACAACGACGGCGTCTTTGGCTACATTCGATATCACTTTCTCACCATCATCTGTAATATTCGATAAATCATTTTTCGCAATACCGGAAATCACGGCTTTCTTACCAGGCACATCTTCTTCTTTGCCATTGACATAGGAAAGTGTTACTTTGCCTTTGTCATCGACTTCGTAGGTTGTCTTGTCTTCAGTTGGTTTAATGTGAAGTTCTTTCGACGCGACCTCTGTCAATTGAGATAGATTCACTACATCAGTATTTTCTGTACCATTAGCGACGTTCGTGATTTTAGCGCCACCGACAGAGATGGTGCCTGGTTTGGTTTCTTCTTTGCCACCGTCTCCTACGGTTTTTGTACCGCTCGTAATGGTGAGGGTCGTACCCCCATTGGAGATGGTCAAGTTATCTATACCTCCTTTACCTGTAATGGAGGTAATACCTTGTAAGTCAGACGCTAATTGTACCTTGAGTGTACCATCTACATTGTTTACGCCAATGTTCTTATCTGTTAAGGTGTCTTTCTTAGCACCGCCAATGATATTCAACGTACTATTGAGTTTCTTTGTGATCACATTCGTAGTGTCAGTAGCGGTAACATCGTCACCGGCATATTTCATGCCATCATCCATAGTGGCCACTTCGTGTTTCACAGGTTTCTTTTTATCTGGATTCTTCGGGTCTACTTCTTGTGTTTCGTAGATGATACGCGTCATGCCATCTTGGCCATCTTGACCATCTACGCCATTCACGCCCTTATCACCTTTAATGGTAAGGCCGTTAGCACCATTCTTGCCTGCTAGACCAATGGATCCATTCTTACCATGAATCGTTACCGAAGACCCATCTTTACCATGTACGCCGATGGTACCATCGGAACCTTTTTCACCTTTTTCACCGACGATGATGTTAGGATCTTTACCTGGTGTACCTGGCTTACCAGCTTCGCCTTTGACGGTCAATGTAGTAGTAGTAACAGATTTCGATGTTAAGTCTTTATTAAGTTTCACTGTTACTGTCGTATTCCCATCATCACCTTGTGCAATCGATGTGAGTACGTTTTTACCATCGTATTGTTTGTCCTCTTCAGAGGCATTAGCCGGTATATCTGCCGTACCTTTAATGGTAACGGTAGACCCTAGTTGGTTGGGCTTAGGCCCACCAACATTAGCATTGAATACAAGTCCTTTTTGTGTGGCTTGCGTTACGGCTTGCGTAATGCTGTCATCAGCAGCCTGTTTAAGATCAGATACGTTCACCGCTGC
>NZ_AUFY01000033.1 GCF_000426745.1 Veillonella montpellierensis DSM 17217 | reverse complement strand
GAATACAGGCTTTCTGTCTTGACTGCATAAAAATAACGTAGCAGCCATCAAACTGCTACGTTTAAAAAGTCTAACTTTTGGGGGTCACCTCAATTGAGTATCTTTTGACATCTGAAAATGTTGATTTTAATATACATGAAGACAATCAGTTTCAAGGAGCTGGGGGTCCAGAAGATAGAATTCATTTTAAAACATTAGTTGGTGTACCTGAATGTTTAAAAAGAAATATGACTGCTGGCAATTTGGGGGCTGAAGGTAGAATTAATTGCAAAGAATTGTGTGAGAAATTACGAGAGGAGCATAAGAAAAGAACTGATAAAGAATAGAGGTATTATAATATGTATGAAAACTTCTTAGATAAATATGATTATGATGTTAGAAAAACTGGTGATGCAAGATGGATTGATCAGAAATGCACTTATGATGTAGTTTCAATAATTGCAGATTGCATAATAGAGTATGTGGATGAGAATGAAGTGGAAGAATTTATTGTTTCTGATATATGGCATAGTGAATATGCAAGAGAAAATGTAATTTCTATTTTTTCAAAACCTGATCCGGAATTAAAAGCAGGAAGTGAATATGACAAGTATTTTGGACAACCTATAAAACTATTAGGTTATAGTAAGATTCTCGATGTAAGAAAAGAGAAGAATAGATATTACTATTCTATAAATAATAGGGAATTATTAGAAAAAATTGCATTAAGGCCGACAAATGCTTTGAATTTTTTGTATGAATATATAGTTAAGGTTTTAAAAGATAGTGGGATTTGGGATTCTTTTGAAGAGTTCTTTAAGATACAGACTAAAGAATCTTATAAAGATGTTAGGGACACTTTTATAAGATTCACAATAAACAATACAAAAATAAATGGAGAAACTGAATGTGGAAGGATTTTTACAAAAGTCATAAATCCTCTTGCTTTTAAATAAAAAAACAAGGCACTGAAAGAGGTAGAATTTCTAAAAACACTATTACACTTAGTGACTTACAATATAATCGTGACAACTGGAGAGATGAGCTAAGTGGCAAAGATAAGTCAATGACTAGAGCTGAACATGAACCGACAGTTGCACAATTGCAAGCAAGAGCTATGGCAAGTTATACAGTAAATAAGGCTAAAAAAGCAATGCGTAAATTTAATGATAGTATTTATAATGGAAAATCTGAAGTTTACCAATCAAATGAAATGGTAAATGCTACTCAAGCACACCATATTTTTACTCAATCAGACTATCCAACTATTGCAGGCTATGTTGAAAATTTAATAATGCTAACACCAAACCAACATTATTCAATAGCTCACCCCAATAATAATACACAATACGTAGATAAAGATTTTCAATATATATGTTTTATTGCAAAATCAACAAAAATATATTTAGATTTAACCTCTGAGAAAGAGGATAAGTTCTATGACTTTGAAGACTATAAATTTGTACTAAATACTGGTCTTGAGACAGAAGATTTTACTTCTATAAGTTATTTAGACTTTGCAAGCATAATAGAGAAGATTGATTATTACTATATAGACAATATTAGTAACAACAAATATTATAAATTAATAAATGACAATAAGTTAGATAGAAATCAACAGTATTTGGAGAATTCTATTGATTTTAAGATGGTAGCAGAAGAACAAACTGATTATAGAATTTAATTAAATGAAAGTTAAAATTTAAAAGATGTAATTAATGTATTTTAAAATATAAACTATATACTTATAATTACAAATTAAAATGTATGGAAAAGTAAAATTTCACTTCAAAAAAAAGGGAAAATTTGGCATTGAAAATACAATTCTCACTGCAAATAATACTGATATGAATTTAGGTTCACTATTTTACAACGAGGAAATGGAAAAAGCAAACTTTGATGAAATTGTTAACAAATAGTTTGAAAGGATTTAGCAATGAAAAATCAAAATGAAAAATTTTATTCGCTAATACCAGAAGTGCTTGATGGAAATAAAAAAATATATACGGAATGTATGAGTATAATACATTTATGACAAATAAATAAAAAATAAGAAGGCTCTCTGTTATAATGAATGCAGGTGACTAAACCGAATCATTATTTCAAAGGAGAGACCTTCTTATGACA
>NZ_AUFY01000032.1 GCF_000426745.1 Veillonella montpellierensis DSM 17217 | reverse complement strand
GCATAAGCTAGTAAGAGTCCATGTAGACGACATGGTTGATAGGCCAGATGTGGAAGCTGTGTGAGCAGTGGAGCTGACTGGTACTAATACATCGAGGGCTTTACTTAATACGTTACTTAGTGAATTATCTAAATCTTCTATGCGGTTTTCAGAGTACAAACTCTGACAGATTCAGTGACGATAGCTACGAGGCTCCACCTGTTCCCATCTCGAACACAGTAGTTAAGCTCGTACACGCCGAAAGTACTTGGCTGGCGACGGCCTGGGAGGATAGGAAGTTGCTGATTAAGCATAAGCACTTACCTTTGGGTAAGTGCTTTTTATTATGCCTATGTATCTTACATTATATAATAGAGTAATCAATTTTGTTCTATAATCCTTACTACACATAGTTATTAGCCTATACTAGTAATAGTAGCGGCATGTACAAAAATAGTAAGTGCTTTTTGTATTCCTATACATGGAAACTTTGTTACGAACTCACCGTATTGTGATGTACATATGCGATACATGACAATTAGCATAATGACTAGAAGGATATATATTTGTTTGTATTGTTAGATGGTGGACAACGTGTTACGATTTATAGCTACAAAGTATGTACACAAACTTTCAAAAGGACTCGGTGTGCCTTGGTGTATAGAGGAGTATGATGGATTGTGATATAGTAATGATATATATATGAAGAGATACACCAATCATAATGGGTTAATACACATATGGTAATGCGTTATAGATTTCTTCGTATAGGGTATAGATATGCTAGTATCATTATAAATACATGGGTGTCAACATATGGTGTGCATGTATGAACAGTACTTTACTAACATTTGGTGAAAGATGTATATGTTACTAGTTTTAGCGTAGTATATGTGTGTGTAATGAGAATTATAAAGCCCCATTGCATCATTAGGTGTATAGGTCTTAATGGGGAGAAAATTATTAGTACATTACTATGGTATATATGATATAGGATATTAGCCTATTGACATGCGTCTAGTGAGAATCAATATAGGCATATAGATAATAAAAGTATTGTAACTATACATACATGTGTTTATATAAGCGGCGTATGCATCGATATATTATCGTAATGATTGATAAGGACTGCTGTGATTGCTGTGATTGATATAGGAAAAGGTATTGCAATTATAAATGCATGCGTGTATATCGGTGGTCCGTACATGGATATGCTATCTTAATAATTGCTATATGTAGTGATAGTTCCTATGTATTGACGAGTTATAACGATAGATGTATAGTATCTAATGATGACTATAAGCATAGATTACATATACTATATAGATGGAGATGATTACTATGAAAGAAAATCAACATATAGGTGCTATTATATTAGCTGTATTAGCAGCCGTCTTTTTTTCACTAAATACGCCGTTATCAAAATTGTTGCTTACAGACGTGCCAGTTACGTATATGGCCTCTTTTTTATATATAGGCGCAGGTATTGGCGTAGGTCTTATGTATTTACTGCGTCACAATAGAGAAGAACGAATGGAGCCCTTATCAAGGTCTGATTTGCCTTATGCAGTGGGAATGATTGTACTAGACATAGCGGCGCCCATCTTTCTCATGTGGGGCATTAGTATAGGATCTGCATCGAATGCATCTCTATTAACTAATTTTGAAATCGTAACGACTACGATCATTGCCCTACTTTTATTTAAAGAACGAGTATCTCTTATTTTGTGGCTAGCCATTGCATTGATTACCATTTCTAGTGGTCTCTTGTCCTTTGATACGACGAGTAGTTTCCAATTTTCCTATGGCTCTATTTTCGTTATACTCGCCACCGTATGTTGGGGATTGGAAAATAACTGTACCCGCCAGTTATCGAGTAAAAGCACCTATGAAATTGTAGTCTTAAAAGGCTTGTTTTCTGGGGGTGGTTCCTTTGTCATTGCCAGTTTGATAGGTGAAAGCTTACCTTCGCCAATGTATATTTTCTTTGCAATGGTATTGGGCTTTATTGCCTATGGAGTTAGTATTTTCTTATACATACGAGCACAACGTGAATTAGGGGCTGCCAAAACGAGTGCCTATTATGCGATCGCTCCCTTTGTGGGCGCATTCCTTTCTTTCATCGTTAATGGTGAAGCCTTAACAGAGTTATATTTTGTAGCCTTTTTAATCATGGTAGTGGGAACAGTTTTAATCGTTTATGATACCATACGAGTAAATCATGTGCATTATCATATGCATACAATCTATCATACACATGGTGGATCCTATCATAGTCATGCAATTAGGCATGAACATGCGCACCACCATGTATTACAAACGACAACACATACTCATAAGCATACAGATTTTATGAATAGCAAGGCTCATAGAAAGGATCATGAGACGCATCGATAGATGATGAAATTGGTGGGCATACTTATACAAGAACTATATACTATGTATTGACAAGCCTTATTTGATAGCCTAGGGATATGGCATGAGTGCGATACGAGAGTTATGGCGCCCTTTAATCTATTTGATAGCTTAGGGGATATGGCACAAGTCTATGAACCATGGAACCATATCTTACACGTAGTGCCAGCACATTGGTAGCATTTACTTTTAAAAACATGTAGACAATAGGAAGTATTCATCATGTAGTGCTTGTGCCTAAGCTTTTCATGTATGCGTATCACTTAGTTTTCTATTTATTGTATAAGGTATTATATATATTCATTATAGATATACTACCTTGCTTGACTAGATTTGATTTGCCCCCTATTATTAAAATAGAGATTATTATGATTAGTACATTTACAGTATATACAATAGATCGAACCCATAGTGGTAAGGAGGCATGTGCCATGAACCAACACACAGAAGAATTTGAAAATTTTGATACAGACTATACCCTGGAAGAAGCTTTAGCCGAAGCTAAGAGATGTTTAAATTGTCCTAAGCCATTGTGCCAAACAGGGTGTCCGATTGACAATCAAATTCCCCGTTTCATCCAAGCTATCGCTCATGGTAACTTTGGGCATGCCAATGAAATTTTGGCAGAACGAACCAACTTACCATCGATTTGCGGTCGCGTATGCCCTCGAGAAAAACAGTGTGAAGGTCATTGCATTTATAATAAAGCTAAGAAACCACCAATTAATATTGGGAAATTAGAACGATTTGCGGCGGACTTTGAAAGTATTAATAAGCTTCATAAAACTAAGAAAGTTAAGAAAGACCAAGGTAAAATTGCGGTCATTGGTTCTGGGCCTGCAGGGTTAACCGTTGCAGGGGATATGAGTAAGTTGGGGTATGATGTGACCGTATTTGAAGGACAGGAAGAGCCAGGCGGCGTACTTTTATTTGGCATTCCAGAATTTCGCCTTCACAAATCGATTGTACGTCGTGAAATCGCTCGACTAGAAGATTTAGGCGTGCATTTTGAATGCAACACATACATTGGTCCATCACGGACCATTGATGACTTAATGCAGCGAGAAGGATTTGATGCAGTCTTTATTGGTACGGGTACCCATGTGCCTCAAAACCCAGCGTTAGAGAACGATCAAGTGCCAGGCGTGTTGCAAGCGATGGCGTTATTGACAGCCGTACAATTGGTAGATAATGGCACCGAAGTGCCTGAACGCATTCCTGTGAAAGCTGGCGATGACGTAGTGATTATCGGTTGCGGTAATGTGGCGATGGATGCCGCTCGTACGTGCATTCGTTTGAAAGCTAATTCTGTTACCGTTGTCTATCGTCGCGGTATTGAACAAATGCCAGCGAATCAAAGTGAATATGAAGAAGCATTGGCAGAAAACGTACAATTCAAATTTTTCTCATCTCCTGTAGCAGTGACAGGCACGTCCCATGTAGAAGGCTTAGCCTATGAAACGATGGAAATTACAGAAGAGGGAAAACTAAAAGGGACGGGAGAAACTGGTGTAGTGCCATGTAATAAAATTATCTACGCCACAGGACATAAACCGAATGCGCGCCTTGTAGGTGAAGGTAATAGTATTGCCGTGGACGATAGCGGCTATGTTATTATTTCAGAGGATCCATATGGTATGACGAGTCGTGAAGGCGTGTTTGCCGGTGGTGACGTCGTTCATAGACCTGCTACGGTTGTATTGGCTATGAAAGAAGCAAAACGTGCGGTAGATGGCATGGTTAAATACTGTGAAACAAAACGCATTCAAGAAACGATGAAAGACTAATTCGTATCAATCATCGACATAAGTGTGTTTTGATGACAAGATTCATAGGGGACCATTAATTTACCAACGTAGTTCATCGGTAGATGCTAGTAGTTCTCTTTATATAGACGTGGAATCAGAAGCGGTGTATGGGGAGCAATGGAAAACAATCTGGTATATCTTATGTTAGGGCCCTTTTTTCCTGTGCTTTACGTATGTTGTATATCATTTTCTAAATCGTTGAAAATATCATATTACGCTTTACTACATTATCACTTATAAAGAATCACTTATTTTAGATTAAAAGTATTGTAAGGTATCTACTATATACTTCATAACTGTAAGTTTTTTATTATTAGACTCTGTTTTTTCACCAGTCTTATTCATTATAGTTTTTTTAGTTTACATTTTTACTTAACATAATAGAACATATAATGATAATTTTGTTAGTGTTAATCTCAAAATTATGTATTAATAAGGCTAAATATTGTCGCTTTGAAGTGATATATTGATAGAATGTTATAGATAGTTTATATTTTCTACTAGCTCAATTATTAAGTAAAGTATGAAACTAGTTTAGCAAAGTAGATACAAAATCTTATATAATATTAAAAATCTCTCCTTAACCATTTTTGGATTTGGAGAGATTTTTATCGTTGTACGCCGAATAGGCATGATTAAACCCCCAGTTAAACTGGGGGTCAGTAAAATTTCTTAGAGAAAAGGAAAGAACCTCCTAGTGATAAAATGAAGTTGGTCTGGCAACCACAACATTTTAACATAGGAGGTTCAATGTCAATGAATGACGTAAAAAGCTTATCACATAGTAAATGGAGATGTAAATATCATATTGTTTTTGCTCCAAAGTATAGAAGGCAAATAATTTATGGTCGGATAAAAGTTGATGTAGGTAAAATTCTAAGAGATTTAAGTAAGAGAAAAAATGTAGAAATTATCGAGGCGGAATGCTGTTCGGATCATATAC
>NZ_AUFY01000031.1 GCF_000426745.1 Veillonella montpellierensis DSM 17217 | reverse complement strand
ACCGAAAGGAATGCCCATAAAAGCCGTTTCAGAGGAAACAATTCAACGAACACTTCAATGGTGCAATAATTTGCCACGCAAGCTTCTAAATTATAAAACCCCCTTAGATGTCTTTCTTGAAGAAGTTAATAGAATTGTAGATTTGGATACTGTTCAATTTCATATTGCAATTTAAAACTTGGAATAATTTAATGAACTGGAGGAATTTATGATTAGTTATATTGAAAGAACATACTTTAATGATTTGTTAAATAGAGGTGGGTATGTTTTAGATTTTTCTACATATAGATTTGATGAATTCACATTGCATAGTGTAGGAACAGCTTTGTGTGAGAAATATAATTTATCGAAGGGTAAGTCATTAAACGAATTTATAAATGAAGGAGATAATGATAAGGTAGTAAAATTATTAGATGATTTACTGGAATATTATGAAGTGCGATATTCCTTAGAAATAGAATCAGATGATAAAGCTTATAACGGAAGCACATACAAATCTCTTTATAATAAGTGTAAGGAAATTATTGAAAGAGAAAAGCAACATTCTAAGAAATTTTCTAAAGTATCAGAAGAGTTAAAGAAAAAATTTTCTAGTAAATATATGAATCAGCAAATAGATTTGATGGTAGCAATGTGTAATGAAAATCCGACAGAAGCAATAGGAAAGTCAAAAGAATTACTAGAAAGTTGTTGTAAAACAATCATTGAAAGCAATGGTGAAATTATAAAAGATTCAATAAATATGGGACAACTTGTAAAACAAACTCTAAGTTCATTGAATATTCCCAATAAAGGCATGGCGATGGATTTAGAAGAAGAAAAAATTGTGAAACAAATTACAGGGAGTCTTAATGGTTTAAGTAGTGGAATAATTGAATTAAGAAATCATTATGGAAGTGGGCATGGTCGTTCTGCAAAATTTAATGGATTAACAAAACGACATGCAGAATTATCTGTTGGGGCAAGTATAACTCTTGTTCGCTATTTGTGGGATACATTTTTATTAATAAATGAAAATAAATGAGAATGATAAAATTAAATGGAGGCACTAAAAATGGTAGATTTTAAGAAAAAAATTGCTTTAAAAAGCAAGTCGAAAATTACCAATCCTATTGATTTATATAATACGCTTGATAGAAAGAGTATTGCAGGTCCTTTGAGACCTGTTCAAAAATATGCTTTGAAAGAGTGGTATAACAATAGAAAAGATGAGAGAGATCTTATTGTAAAGCTTCATACTGGAGAAGGGAAAACTTTAATTGGTTTACTAATGCTACAATCAGCACTTAATTTAGGAGAGGGTCCATGCATATATGTTTGTCCTAATATTTATTTAGTCAAACAGGTTTGTTTGGAAGCTGAAAAATTCGGTATTCCGTTTTGTGCAATTGATAATAATAATGAAATTCCTAATGAGTTTTTATCAGGTGAAAAAATTTTAATTACACATGCTCATAAAATTTTTAATGGAAAATCAATTTTTGGATTAGGAAATAACTTCACAAAGACAAATACAATAATTCTAGATGATTCCCATGCGTGTATAGATGTCATAAAGGATTCATTTACTTTAACCATTAATAGAAATAAAAATGGAAACGAGGATATTTATGGTAGGATACTCACTTTGTTTTCAGATGATTTAATAGAGCAAGGTGAGGGGAGCTATTTAGATATTAAATCTGGAGAATACGAAACTTTCATGATGGTTCCATACTGGGCATGGAATAGTAAAAGGACTGAACTTTTATCTATTCTATCTGAATTTGCCAATATGGATGAAATTAAGTTTGTGTGGCCGTTAATGAAGGATAAAATAATAGAATATTCTTGTTTTATTTCAGGAAGTAAGATTGAGATTGCTCCATATAACATTAACGTAGAACAATTTGGGACATTTTCAAAAGCTAAGAGAAGAATTTTAATGTCTGCAACAACTCAAGAAGATATTTTTTTTGTCAAGGGTTTGAATTTTTCAACTGATGCAGTGGCTAATCCGATTGTGTATCCACAATTAAGATGGTCTGGTGAAAAGATGATATTGATGCCATCATTAATAGACGAAACCTGTGATAGAGACTTAGTTGCAACTGAATTTGCATCAATGAATGTTAAGAAGTTTGGTATCGTCGCTATAGTTCCTAATACAAAAAGAGCTATCTATTACAGTAAATTAGGTTCAAAACTTCCACAAAATAATCAAGAATTATTTTCTGTGATAGATGATCTAAGAAAAAGTAATTTTGGAAAAACCGTTGTGATAAATAATAGATATGATGGGATTGATTTGCCCGATGAAAGCTGCAGAGTTTTGATAATGGATTCAATGCCATTTCTAAACAACTTCTCTGATAGATATGAAGAAAAGTGTTGCCCTAATAGTGAAATTATAAATAAAAAAATAGCACAAAAGATTGAACAAGGATTAGGAAGGGCTGTTCGTGGAGAAAAAGATTATTGCGCTATTCTTGTAATAGGATCTGATATAGAAAAATTTATGAGAGGAGTGTTAACAAGAAAATATTTTTCTGCCCAGACACAGAAACAAATAGAGATTGGGTTTGAAGTCGCAAAAATGGCAAAAGAAGAAATTAGTGAAGAAGATCAGCCTATGAAGCAGATTATTTCACTAATAAAGCAAATTCTCAAAAGGGATGAAGGGTGGAAAGAGTATTACACTGGTGAAATGAATGCAATTGTTCAAGATAACGTAGAAAATAAAATTTATAACAGATACGCAGAAGAAAATGAATTAGAAAAATTATTTTCACAGGGAGAATATGAACTTGCTGTAGAAAGGACACAAAAATTCATTGATAAGTTTATCAATGATGATTTAGAAAAAGGCTGGTATTTAGAGCAGATGGCAAGATATGCATATATGTACTCAGAGGAACAATCAAAAACACTTCAAAAGTCCGCATTTAAAAAGAATCCTCAATTATTAAAGCCTAAAGAGGGAATTGCATATTCAAAAATCTCTTTCCTGAATGAAAATAGAATAAATAGATTCAAAAGAAATATTGGCAAATATGACAGTTTTGATGAATTTAATCTTTATATAAATGAACTGATAGAAAATCTTTCTTTTGGCATTGCGGCTGAAAAATTTGAATCTGCATTAAAAAACTTAGGTGAAATTCTAGGTTATGTTAGTCAACGTCCAGATAAAGAAATTAGAAAGGGTCCAGAT
Organism: Veillonella montpellierensis DSM 17217; assembly: GCF_000426745.1. Taxonomy (GTDB): domain Bacteria; phylum Bacillota; class Negativicutes; order Veillonellales; family Veillonellaceae; genus Veillonella; species Veillonella montpellierensis. The sequence continues at coordinate 4,792 of NZ_AUFY01000031.1, read as the reverse complement.
AATTTGTGGTGTGTTTCAAATAAAAAATATGTATTTTTTGAGTGTAAAAATGAAGTGGACGAAAATCGAAATGCTATAAAAAAATCTGAAGCAGGTCAATTTAATAATCATTGTGGATGGTTTAAGGAAGAGTATGGGGAATTTGTAGATGTTTTGCGTATAATGATAATTCCTACTAAGCAGTTAGCACATGATGCGGATTTTAATGAGAAAGTTTTCGTGATGAGAAGGAATGGTTTAAAAAAGCTAAAAGATAATCTAAAAAAGTTTGTAAAAGAAATCAGAAAATACGAATTAGATTCATTATCTGATGAAAGAATCCAAGGGTATTTAAATATGTATAAATTAAATATTGAGGATTTTTCAGAAAATTATATTGAAAATATATATCATTTAAAAAAATAAAATAGTTAATAGAGATGGAGAGATTCTATCTCTCCATCTCCTTGCCCATGTAAATTCCATGGTTCTTTCGTATTTGATAAAGCTCGTCCATAGTATATTTTGTAGAAGAATACTCTTGCATTAGGGTATTCTTTTTTTCTTGCAATTTATCAAGTTTATCTAAAATATCCTTGGAATCAGGCAGCTTTGAATAGGACTTTTTAAGTTTTGTAAGAGCTGTTTCGTAGCGTGTGATTTCAGCCTTATGCTCCTCAAAAAATGCCTTATCAGAAGGATTTGCCTTATATTCTTTGTAGTAGGCTCGATATTTTTTAACAGTATGAATTTGTTCCATCGTATTAGAAAGTAGCTGCATATCCTTGTCAATTTCTTTGATTTTATCTTGTAAGTTCTGTCTTTCTTCAGCACTTTTCCTAATGTATTCATCAAGTTGTTTAACAGATTTAATACCATGTTCTCTGATAAAAATAACTGACTCAGCCATTGTATTTAAGTTATGCTTGGTTGCCCAATATTCATAGCCTTTGCTCTCTTTTACTTTGGTATTGGTATTCATATTGATGACATTTCCGATTCGTTTTTTGACAGGTGGGGCTTTAATAGATTGATTTTCTGTAATACGCTCTCTTAATCGTTCTTCGGTATAATCTTTACCAATCGTCTTAGTCCTTGTAAATCTCTGCTTATCTTTTGGCTTAAAGGCTATATGTTTTCCATGCTTTATTTCATAACCAAGTTCCGCAATTTTCTTTAGAAATTCTTCCCAATCCTTAGACTGTTTTATCAGACGATCAATATCAAATTGAAGTCTGCTTTTCCAAGAAGTACCTTTCTTAGATTGCTCATTTTCATACCATGACTTGCCATTTGTTTTGTACTTTCTCTTATAGCTCTCGTAGAATTCATCAATCACAGAAAGGTTATTATCCTTGTATAGCTTATCGCTTTGATACCTAATTTGGTGGTAGCTTTTCTTGTTGGATTGATAGCATTTGCCACTAACTATATTGACATTATTGAATATGATGTGATTGTGGATATGCCCTTTATCTATGTGGGTAGATAAGACATATTCGTACTCATCCTTTAATATCTTTTTACATAGTTCAAGACCGATTTGATGTGCCATTTCAGGACTTGCTTCTCCGGGTAAAAAGGATTGAATGAGGTGTCTTGCAAGGACAGTTCCGTTTGTGCCGACATCATTTCGTGTTCTTAAAAATTGAGTATGAGCAGTTTCCTGATGACATTTATGAGTGCTTACTAAGATTTGCTCATCTGTTTTTTCTCCATTAACAATATATGAAATGGCGAGATTAAGTGTTGATTTTATAGGATGTATTTTTGTAATAGCCATAAAATTTAATCACCTCCGGAAGTTCTGTTAAGAAGCAGTGAATGTATCTGCCACAACTCTTTTGAGAAATGGTCAATCTGCTTTTTCATATCGTTTATATCATCTTTGTAGATTATGCCGGTCGAATTTACACGCTTTGCAATCTGATTGATGTTGTTTGTAGCGTTGGAAAGCAAGCCCTGTAAATCTCTAAATGGCTTTAAATCCACTTGATATACGATAACCGGCGGTGCTTATAGGTGCAGTATAGGTACAGGCAGGTGATTAACATTAAAAGTTAGGAATTTTTGAGAGATTTATATAGATTTCTATAATTTAAGACGATTTCTTAAAAGGTGCGGTATTGAGCTGGGAGTAGATTAGAAGAGTAGACTAGGAGATTTATATGGATAAGCGGCAGTTAGCATCTACGATTTTGGGAAAGATTTAGAGCGTTAATAAAGTAAATCATAAAACGGAAATAATTTTGTAATTGATTTAATAGTGGAGGAAATGCTTTATGCCCGGAAATGAAGGTTTAGCAAGAGCCGCGCGCGAAAAAAAACGATGAGTTTTATACCCGATTAAAGGATATAGAAAAAGAGCTGCGGCATTATAAAAGGCACTTTAAGGGTAAAATTGTATTTTGTAATTGTGATGATCCTTTTGAATCCAACTTTTTCAAATATTTTGTCCTTAATTTTAATCAATTAGGACTTAAAAAGTTAGTTGCTACTTGTTATGCTACATATCCTATATCAAATAAAAATTTATCACTATTTGATGTTATAGGCGGTGATGAAACAAATAAAAACAAGCCATATAAAGCCGTAGTTACAAAAGTTTATGATGCCACCGGTGATGGTGGTGTTGATATGCTCGATGTAGCTGAACTGTTCAAAATGGGAGAAAATACGCTGACAGAATTGGAAGGCGATGAAGATTTTAGAAGCGAAGAATGTTTAAAGCTTTTAAAAGAAGCAGATGTAGTGGTTACTAATCCTCCCTTTTCTCTGTTTAGAGAATATGTGTCAACACTAGGATCGTATGATAAAAAGTTCGTCATTATGGGAAATAAAAACGCTATTACCTATAAAGAGTTTTTTCCACTTTTAAAAGGAAACAAAGTATGAGTCGACGCAACATCGTTAAATGGCGGGCGATGGATGATTATGCCAAACAATATTGAAATTAAAAGCAAGAAAACAAAGATAGATACCAATGGCGATATAATTCTTAACGTGGCGGGGGTTTGCTGGTATACAAACTTAGACATTAACAAACGGCACGAAAATTTAATTTTAATAAGAAAATACAATCCCGAAGATTTTCCTACGTATGATAATTACAGTGCCATAAATGTTGATAAGGTTACTGAAATACCTTACGACTATGAGGGCGCTATAGGCGTACCCATCACTTTTATGGACAAATATAATCCCGATCAGTTTGAAATTTTAGGCGCGACAGAAAGCGAAGGCAAAGGCTTTTCTAATGGCTTATGGATTGAAGAATCTGGTATTGCACAACCGTTGATTAAAGGTATTAAAAAGTATAAACGATTATTTGTCCGTAATAAACATCCGATGCTTAAAAAGGAGGGATAAGTTATGATTATTGAAGAAAAAAGGTAACTATAAGAGAATTGACAGAGAGTTATTTAAACAATGACGAAGAAGGCGTAACCGGATATGCCGGAAGGTTAGATATAAGGCCGAAATATCAAAGAGAATTTGTTTACAAGGACGTGCAGCGGGACGAAGTAATAAAATCTGTAGCCAGACATCTACCATTGAATGTTTTTTATTGGGCAAAGACTGGTAAAGATAAGTATGAAATACTAGATGGCCAACAACGGACAATATCTATTTGTGAATATGTAGCCGGAAATTTTTCGGTAAACAACAAATATTTTGCTAATTTACCGGAAGATCAAAAAAATCAAATACTGGACTATAAGCTATTTATGTTTGTGACGGAAGAGACAGCGAAAAACTGGAGTGGTTTAAAATCATAAACATTGCCGGAGAATAACTGACCGATCAGGAATTAAGAAATGCCGTCTACGCCGGGGCGTGGACAATGGATGCTAAGAAATACTTCTCAAAAACTAATGGCCAGCTAATAATCTGGCGAGTGACTATCTAAAAGGAAGTTCTATCCGGCAAGACCATCTTGAAACGGCGATCAAATGGGAGGCAAGCAAAGAGGGAACAAGTATCGAAGAATACATGGCAAAACGACAAGACACTCCGACAGCACAAGAGTTGTGGTCATATTTTCATTCTGTTATTGAATGGACACAATCTATATTTCCTAAGTACAGAAAAGAAATGAAGGGGCTGCCATGGGGTGAGTATTACAATGAACATGGCGCACGAAGGGATCTAGATCCGGAAGTATTAGAAGACAAGATATAAAAGCTTTATGCGGATCCTGATGTTACAAGAAAAGCAGGAATATATCCTTATTTGTTGACCGGTAATGAAACAGAGTTATCCATAAGGGCATTTAATGAACGAGAAAAACAAGAAGCGTATAAGAAGCAAGGCCACAAATGCGCCGGATGCGGCGAAGAATTTAAGTATTCGGAGATGCACGGGGATCATATTAAACCGTGGAGCAAAGGCGGCCGGACGATGCCGGATAATTGTCAAATGCTTTGTACGAAGTGCAACCTAAAGAAATCCAACCATTAATACATAAGAAAACAGCCCGATAAAATTGAGGTGACCCCCAAAAGTTAGACTTTTTAAACGTAGCAGTTTGATGGCTGCTACGTTATTTTTATGCAGTCAAGACAGAAAGCCTGTATTCAACAGGACTCATCCAGCCAAGTTTCTCTTTAATACGTTTTTGATTGTAATACACAATATATTTTTCAATCGCTTCTTTTAGTTCGTCAAAGCTGTAGTATGTATTCCCATAATAGATTTCTTGCTTTAGTAAACCAAAGAAATTTTCCATGACAGAATTATCATAGCAATTTCCTTTGCGAGACATGCTTTGAAAAATTTTATTTTCCTTTAGTTCATGAGAGTATGCAGGCAT
>NZ_AUFY01000030.1 GCF_000426745.1 Veillonella montpellierensis DSM 17217 | reverse complement strand
CAGTGGTAATAGAGTGGTTGTCAGATCATTCAATGCCCTCTTTAGAGGGCTACCACTAGAGAAAGACCCTTATAGGGTCAGAGCAAACCACCCGTTCTACGGGTGGTTATGATTGGAGCCAGGCTATGGAAAATCTTAAAGCTATAATTCTAGACTAAAAAATAGTACTAATTTTATTTATAACTATATCGGATTTTTTAGAGTTTTCTTTATATTTTTATACTGGGTATGATAGCTAGTTTTAGTATCGGGTTATATTATTAAGTGAATTTTACATATTATTAGAGTGTATCTTTTGGTAGGTATATTTTCTTAATGTAGAAACTAGATAGAAATAAAGATGCTTTTAAAAGTGGTTAATAGTATTTTTGGAAGTCATTTAAATAAATTATGTTTTAGTTAATTTCTTACAGTTTCATGTAGAGTTTTAACATTCTCATCATAGGAAAAGAGGTTGTTCAATTGCATTAGAAGATTTAAATTATATTTTTTTATAAAAAAATATAATTTTTTATTGAAAAGAGGAAATTTTTAATGTATAATCTAATTATAAATTTGTTATAAAATTTTATAACAAAATAAAAATTTTTTATAAAGGAGGTTTATCTTATGGGAAATAAGATGCCAATAGTTGGAATCTCTGCTAGTGTTATGATTGATCAAGGGGGGATGTTTCCTGGCTATCATAGAAGTTATGTTAATGAAGATTATGTAAGTTCTGTAGTTCGAAATGGAGGGGTACCTTTTATTATACCTGTATCGAATGTTACTGAAGTTTTAGATAATTATATTGACACAATTGATGCATTGATTTTATCAGGTGGTCATGATGTTTGCTCAATGAATTATCATGAAGAGCCATCTCCTAAGATGGGAGATATATTCCCAGAAAGAGATGCGTTTGAGTTTGCATTGTTAGAACGGGCAGAAGAAAAAGGTATTCCTATTCTGGGAATTTGTCGTGGCGCACAGATTATTAATGTGTATCATGAAGGAACTCTTTATCAAGATGTTTCATTATGTGAGACGGCAACTATAAAACATTGGCAAGGGCATTTCCCAGAACAAGTTACTCATTCAGTAGATATTGTTGAGAATTCACTGCTGCATAAGATTTTAAAAGTTAATAAAGTGTTGGTTAACTCATTTCATCATCAAATTATAAAAGATATTGGCGTTGATTTTAAGGTAGTAGGAAGATCAATGGATGGCGTTATAGAAGCAATTGAGCACAATAATTATCCAATGTTGATTGGTGTACAATGGCATCCTGAAATGTTGCATAAGAAATTTAAAGAAATGAATCAGTTATTTTCTGCATTAATTACTAATGCATGTAAAAGTCATTAAGTGTATAAATCAAGTGGGAGATACATATGATTAAAAAAAAGTTAGGGTTTTACTCCATTGTCCTTTTGACTATTAATTCTATTATCGGTACAGGGATTTTCCTTTCTCCTGGAGGTGTTGTTGCTAAAGCTGGAGATAAGGCACTTATCGTTTATATTATGGCTGCGATATTTGCATCTGTTTTAGCGGTAACCTTTGCATCTGCAGCTAAATATGTTTCTAAAGGTGGTGCATCTTATGCTTATAGTAAAGCTGCCTTTGGTAGTAATATTGGATTTTATGTAGGGATTACACGCTATATTGCAGCTAGCATTGCATGGGGAGTTATGGGAACTGCAGTCGTTAAAACAGTTCTTAATATGTTTGGCTTTGATAATGCTAATTTGACCTATGTGACAATTGGATTTATTATTTTAATGGGAATTTTATTAATAATAAATTTGTTAGGAACACGATTATTTGAGCTTATAAATAATTTATCTACAATTGGCAAGGTTGGCGCACTTGTTACAACTATTCTCGTTGGATTAGCAATTGTATTACTTACAGGTGTTAATGAATTTGATGCAATTAAAAACATAACTGATAGCACTGGCGCGAAGTTGGGTGAAAATATGGATGTTTCAGATTATGTAATGGCAGTGATTGCAGCATTTTATGCTTTTACTGGATTTGAAAGTGTTGCCTGTGGTGCTCAAGATATGGAGAAACCAGAAAAAAATCTTCCAAAAGCGATTCCGTTGGCAATAGGGATTATTGCAGTTATCTATCTTGGAATTGTGGGAACAACTATGATGATTAATCCTGTAGCTATTGTACAAACTAAAGAAGTAGTAGCTTTGGCAGCTGTATTTTCAAATCCAATTATTCGCACTATAATTCTAGTAGGTGCATTAATTTCTATGTTTGGTATTAATGTAGCAGCATCTTTTCATACTCCACGTATCTTGGAAGCAATGGCAATGCAGAATCAGGTCCCAGAATGGTTTACAGTTAGAACTAGCAAAGATTTTCCACTTAGAGCATTCTTGGTGACAATCGGAGCGGCAATATTACTTCCTATGGCTTTCCAATACAATATGACTAGTATTATTGTTCTAAGTTCCATTTCTCGTTTTATTCAGTTTATTGTAGTACCATTAGCAGTTATGGTATTTTACTTTGGAAAACAAAAAGAAGAAATTGTTAAAACCGCTAAAAAGAGTTTTGTCTTTGATGTGATCGTTCCATTTTTGGGATGCATTTTAACAATTATCTTACTCTATAAATTTAATTGGGTATCACAATTTACTATTGTAAGTAAACAAGGAGATGTATCATTAAACATGTTTGCTATTATAGCAATGTTGATTGGATACCTAGTTTTACCAGTAGGATTAATAATTTGGAGAAATTTAAAAGAAAGAAAAGAGGCATAATATAAAATGAAAAGATTGAGTAGTGAAAAAATTCCAGCAGCAGTTGGCAGTTATTCACCAGCAACACTTGTAGGAAACCTTATTTTTACATCAGGACAATTACCAATTAATCGTGAAACTGGTAAAATTGATGAAGATACTATTGAATGGCAAGTTACTCAATCTCTTAATAATATTAAGAGTATTTTAGAAGATAACAACTCTTCAATGGATAAGATTGTCAAAACAACAGTTTATTTAAGTAATATAGATGATTTTAAAGCACTTAATGATGTTTATGAAGGCTTTTTTAAAGAAAGCTATCCAGCACGTACAGCTTTTCAAGTCGGTGCCCTTCCTATGGGGGCTTTGGTAGAAATTGAAGCAATTGCGGAGGCAGATAAATGAGAGAGAACACCAAGTTGCTACATGGATATAAAGTATTAGATACTTATACTGGGGCTGCCTCTATTCCTATCTATCAAACATCAACGTTTAATAATAAACATCTTTATGATGATAGTCAAGAATACTTATATACTCGTTTTTCAAATCCAACTGTAGATGCACTTGAAGATGGATTTAGAAGTTTAGAGAATTCAAAATATGCTCTTAGTTTCTCATCAGGTATGGCTGCTATCTCCAATGTGTTAATGTTACTTAATGCTGGAGAGCATGTTATTCTACCTAAGGAAGTTTATGGAGGTACATGTCAATTTGTAAGTTATCTACTTCCAAAATATAAGGTTGAATATACTTTTGTAGATATGGCTGATATGGAATCAGTAAAAAATGCTATCCATAAAAATACTCGCATGATTTATCTAGAAACTCCATCCAATCCACTTTTAAAAGTGTGTGATATTAGAAAAATTGTAGCCTTAGCTAAAGAATATAATTTGATTACTGTAGCTGATAATACTTTTATGACATCTTTGGCACAAGAGCCTTTAGCACTTGGGGTTGATATTGTAGTTGAAAGTGTTACAAAATTTATTAATGGTCATAGTGATGTTATTGCAGGACTTGTTGCTACTAATTGTGAAGATTATTATCAAGAATTAAAATTGTTCCAAAAAAATTTTGGTGGTATTCTTGGCATTGAAGATGCTTGGCTTATCATGCGTGGGATGAAAACAATGGGAATTCGTATGGACTATGCTGTTAGAAATGCAGAAAGATTGGCTAAGTTTTTACAAAATCACCCAAAGATTAAACGAGTTTATTATCCGGGATTACAAGATCATCCAAACCACGAAGTGCATATGAAACAATCAAAAAACGGTGGAGCAGTCCTATCTTTTGAGTTGTATTCTAAAGAAGAATTACTTACTTTTACTGAAAAGATTAGTATTCCTATCTTGGCGGTCAGTCTTGGTGGAGTTGAATCTATTCTCTCTCACCCGGCAACAATGTCCCATGCATGTCTTAGTCCTGAAGAAAGATTAGAGCAAGGGGTAGTTGATGGATTACTACGTCTTTCATGTGGTATTGAAAATATTGAAGATTTAATTGAAGATTTTACACAAGCATTAGAAAGTTAATCATATAGCATATAGCACAAAATTTTACATTGTCATTCAAATTGAGCCTGTAAAATTTTGTGCTTTTCTTATAATTTGGGAGAGACACTATGAAAACTATTAATTGGAAACAAGTAGTAGAAGATAGAAAAGAAGACCTTCTACATGATATTGAACGATTACTTCGTATTAATTCCGTAAAGGGGGATCCGATTGATGGTGCTCCTCTTGGAGAAGGTCCTAAAAAAGCTATTGATGAAATAAAAAAAATGGGGGTGGAAGCAGGTTTTAAGGTAAACGATTATGGACCACTTGTTACTCGCATTGATTGGGGAAAAAGTGGCGAGCCTTTTGCTGTTATAGGTCATGTAGATGTCGTTCCAGTTGGAATGGGGTGGGATAGTAATCCTTTTGAACCTACATACAAAGATGGAAAATTAATTGCTCGTGGTAGTTTAGATGATAAAGGGCCATTAGTTTGTGCATTCTTTGCCATGAAGTTATTGAAAGAAAATGGATATATTCCAAAACGGCAATTACAGTTAATTATAGGAAGTGATGAAGAAACAAATTGGGAGTGCATGAAGTATTATCAGACCTGTGAAAAATTACCAAAAGAAGGGTTCGTGCCGGATGCTTATTTTCCAGTAGTTAATGGAGAAAAAGGAATTATTCATTTTACAATAAAAGAAGGGCAAGATGATAATCAAGTTGGTTTGTATCATTTGATACTATTTAAGAGTGGAATTAAAGAAAATATGGTTCCAGAACGAGCGGAAGCACATTTAACAGGAAGAGACTATTCAAATATTGCAAAGAATTTTAAGGAATTTTTATCGGATCATTCAAATGTTACTGGAGATTTAAAATATGGAGATGAAGAATTAATTCTTATACTCTATGGGAAATCTGCTCATGCTTCGACACCAAGCAAGGGAGTGAATGCGGGAACTTATTTGGCGAAATTTCTATATCAACAGGAAATTCAGAATGGAAAATCTTTCTTATATTATTTAGGAGAATCTTTCCATGAAACGACTGATGGCAAAAAGTTAGGTATTAATCATCAATCTAATATGGGTGACGTAACCTTTAACGTAGGGATTGCGAATTATGATTGTAAATTAGGAGGAAAAATAGTTGCTGATATTCGCTTCCCTTCCACTCAGACATCTAGAGGAATTACATCTCAACTAGAGGAATTTTTTAAAGGTAAATCTTTTAACATTATTGTTAAGAAGGAACCTCATTTCGTATCTTCAGATAGCAATTTAGTAAAAACACTATTGCGAAGTTATGAAGAGCAAACAGGTGAAAAAGGATATACTAGAGTAATAGGTGGTTCAACCTATGCAAGTTTGTTATCAGAGGGAGTTGCATTTGGTGCATTATTTCCAGGTAGAGAAGATACAATGCATCAAGATAATGAGTTTATTCCAGTTAATGATTTAATAGTAGTTACAGCTATTTATGCTCAAGTTTTGTCAGAGTTAATTTGTAGCAACTAAAGAAAGAAATTAACTATTTTTAAATTAATTTTAATATGATAGAATTAATTTAGAAATATATATATATTAGATAGAGATGGGAAAAATTATGAATAAGAATTTAAAAGTATATATCTCTCTAATAGATTTTTTGGCAGCTATTTTAGGCCCTGATACAGAAGTGGTTTTGCAAGATTTTACGGATGGTTTTGATCATTCTTTAGTATATATTAAAAATAATCTATCAAATAGGAAAATTGGTTCGCCTGCAACAGATTTTGTTTTAGATATTGTTAGAAATAAAATTCATATTGAAAATGATTATTTAGTAAATTATCGAAGCAGAACTCACTCAGGTAAGAATTTATATTCTTCTAGTTATTTTATTAAAAATGAACTCAATGATTTAGTTGGAATGATTTGTATAAATAGTGATAAATCTAAAATGATATTACTAAAAAAAATGTTTGAATCAGGGATATCTATCATCGATGAAAATCTACATGGAGATAAAGATAAAATATTGACAGATGAAACTATAGTAGAAACTTTCAACCAATCAGTTGATTCTTTAATAGATGATTTAATTTTTAAAGAAACTAATGGGAAAGATTTAGTACATTATAAATTAAGTAAATCTGAAAAAATTTCTATAGTTCAAATATTAGATAGTAAAGGTTTTTTTGAATTTAAAGACTCTATTTCAAAAGTTGCTTCTATATTTCAAATGTCAGAAGTAAGCATTTATAAATACCTTCAAGAAGTAAGGAAAGGTGAATAAAATATCTGAGGTATAACAATTTGTTGTATCCTGCGGAGCTCCTTTTGTATAGTTAGTGTGTATAATTACATTGGTCAACAAAAGATGTGTTGAAAGTATCGTCATATATATGACTTCATAGTAATCTAATGATCTATTTTTAATACTTACAACAGGTAAGGGGAACAGGATAATTGATTATGAATAGTATTGTCTTGTTTGAGGTTTTGTGGTTTGATTTCTCATAGTAAAGATTTACACGATTGTTATAGAATGAGGGCATAATGTAATAGGCGACAAAGACCTTGTTATGATATTTCATAATAAGGTCTTTTGTGTTATTTATTTTTAATCATTCATGATCCATGAAAACTTTAATATACATTATTTGCTATGTGGAAAGAATAAGGTGTATAAAAATTTATCTACTTTATATGATAGAGAAGTTACAAGCCATTGCAGAGATAAAGAGGAAATTCTTGTATAATATCTATTTCACTACAGGGATATGTTGTGTGAATGCACTTATAGAACTCAATATGGTGTGGTGAAAGCTAGTGATAGATATTTGCCTTAGGATGTGCTGATTCGTGGTATAATATACGGCATTGTAAATTGTAGATATCATAAAGAACAGTGCAGATAGTGGCGATACAGTAGTGGTGACAATACTGTAATAGAGGGTTTATGAATAGTAGATTGCTATTATAGTATAGTAATTATTTAGTACATACTACTGTGTGTAGTCGATAAACAGTAAATAGGTACTTTATATTTATTATCGTTAATTAACAGGGGGGTAGCGATTGCTAATCATTGTATAGGAAAATAAATCCTACGTGATTAGTCGCAGTAATTCGATTTTTTTACTTGCCATGCATGTGTAGAATGAGTAATTGCTTTTACAATGCGTGGTTCTACTAATGATAATAGGCAAATCATAATTACGTCTGCAGGAATATCAAAGGCAAAGGCACTGGTCATAATGGTCCAAACTGGTAAAATTTGATTCATATATAGGTTAATAATCAATCCTTTATACCCTAGGCCAAATATATAGGTAATGATAATGCCCAAGAAATTTAATAGAAAAAAGTGGAAACGACTCGTTACCGGATAGGTGCGGTATAGACCACTGATACAGGCGATGGTAGCGAGAAAACCGATAAGATACCCAAAGCTTGGTCGAAGTACATAACCAAGACCACCACCAGCAGCGAATACAGGGACACCAATTAAACCGAGTAGTATATACGATCCCATGACAGAAATGGCATAACGCATAGGTAATAAAACGGCAGTTAATAGAACAAAGGTAAATTGCAACGTATAATAATCGAAATAAGGAAGTGGAATTTGCACTTTGGCGCCGATAATAATAAGCGTTAAGCATAAGGCTGCTCTAAGTAATAATTGTAACTGCATTGGTAGATTCCCCCTGTATTACATGTAGAAACGTATCAGAGAAAGACTCTGACTAACAAATTAAGTTATTTTTATTATAGAAAGTAAATAACATAATGTCAACTTTATAGAATTCATATAGATAACAATATAACTACGCTATGTACCGTAGCCTAAATCTATCATAGAAGTATTTTAGTTATCTAT
>NZ_AUFY01000029.1 GCF_000426745.1 Veillonella montpellierensis DSM 17217 | reverse complement strand
TACGGCTATGATAGGGGCTTTTATATAGGCAATACACTCATTGCCTATGGTGAGGGGCTTTCACCAATTACGAACTGCCTGGTCCGTTATACTAACCTACCCTATATATTACACCAACTCTTGTGTGGTGGTCGTTACAATATATGCTTTTTTAAAAGATACCAACGGTTCTTTATTAGCACTTTCTAATGCTTGTTTATCGGTAATCACAGAGGCTACCTTCGTCACATCGGCTAATGTTAACCCTGCTTTAGGATGTGCTACTGTTACCGAAGACTCTTTACCACTCGGTGTGGCAAATTTTAAATATAACACTTGACGTTCTACCATACTAACATCTCCCTTACTATCATCATCAAACCCTATCACTCATCACGAGCATAGGTCCTACACCCTATCCGCTACTCAGCAGATAATTTTTGTTGATCCAAACGAATCACCGCCTGTAACGCTTTATCTTGCAATGTGGCTAAGGCAGCGCCCACAGCTTGCACCGCTTCATCACTGGCACTATCTACAACACGTGAAAACGTAACCTGTTTATACGTCATCTTGCCTGCTGTATTCAAACCGTTTTCTAAACGAAGGATCAATTTCGTAGATTCCATACAGATTTGCTAATACGCATATTCTTATATATTAGATAATTTTCAATACGGTATTAAGAGAGAGAGTTTTATCTACTGAAATTTTTAGACTTATCTTTTTTGTAAATGTTTTCTCGTTCTATCCAACAATCGTGAATCTTGTTAGCTCTTGCTAAGTTAACACCTCTCTTTTTTTCCCTTACTCATTTTATTTGAAAAGTAGTTTTGGTAAAACTCTTTGCCCTTTTTTCTAATAGTCTCACGGTCTTTGCTTACAAACCTTAATTGATTTCGTAATAAGTTGTAGTTATGAGGATGTGTGTTTTCTCTTTCGGAAAAGTCTATTTTTTCTAATTGTGAGTCTGGCACAGGAATCATTTTGCAAAAGTCTATAATTCCACGATGACCTCCATCTAATTTATGTATTTCTTTACTATTTTTCATAGTAAGATGTTTAGGTTTAGGTGATGTTAAAGGAACAAAATAGTTTCTATTTTCTAATGTAAATAATATCCCCGCAAAAGGCTCGTTGAGTTAGGGATTTTAAAAAATCTTAATCATGGAGTCTTTAGGTGACAATAGAAAGGCTATGAGTTTGAATGCTCATAGCCTTTTTATGTTATTAAGGTTCTATGTCAAATTATTTATTGTATGAGTTAGCTCAGTATAAAAAACTATTAAAATTATTTGAATAACGAAGTATAAAGATAAATTATGTGCAATAAACGCGATGCTAGATTATTATAGTGTTTTTTCTATTTGTATTGAGATGTTCTTCGTAAAATGGTATTATATATCTAGAAAGGAGGGATTTTATGAGCAAATTTATAAATTATTTGGGCAATAAATCAAGTATTTTAGATTTTATTAGTTCAGGTATAGACCAATATTTGTATGATGGTGATACAGTATTAGATTTATTTGCTGGCTCAGGTGTTGTTTCATATAAGCTTTCAGAAAAATATAATGTTATTTCTAATGATTCTGAAGCATATTCATCAACGATTTGTTCTGCTCAACTTAATATCCCTCATTACAACGCTAATAATATTTTAGATATTAAAAATCAACTTCTTTCAATAAAAAGTTTTTTGATTTCTCAAGAAAATTTATCAAATTTAATTCAAAAAGAAAACAAATTAATCCAGGAAAATAGTATTGATGAATTAAATGAATTATATAAGTCTCATAAAACTGTCTGGAATAGTAAAAATTTTACTCCCCAAAAATTAAGAAGTAACAATAATTACAATCTATTTTTGAGATATTACGCTGGTTCATATTTTGGTATAGAGCAGGCATTAGAAATTGACTCTATAATAAAATTCATCAAAAAATCAGACTGTTTATTTGTTGATTTTTTATATTCAAAGCTCTTTCTGACTATTAATAACGTGGTTTTTTCTAGAGACGGTCATATGGCCCAACCTCTAGAATTGAAAACAAACTCAAAAAGAGCCATCCTTGATAGGTCCAAAAATGTTTTTGATATTTATTTAAAATATTTAGAGAAAGATATTGATTCATCTAATACTAAAAAATATAACTATAAAACATATAACTTACCATTTGATAAACTTATTTCTAGAAAAGACATTATAGATAAAGTTGATTTAGTTTATGCTGATCCTCCTTATACGGATATGCAATACTCAAGATATTATCACATTCTAAACGTTGCAGTAAATTATGATTATCCTGAGATGACAAAAATTAAGAATGGATATACAAAAGGACTTTATACTGAAGGAAGATTTCAATCATCATTAAGTCAAAAAAGTAAAGCTAAAGAAGATCTGTACTTGTTAATGAAATCATGTTTTGATGCTGAAACTAACCTCGCGCTTTCGTATGCATACCCTAGAGATATCAAACAACAAAAAACAAATAGATATACAGTTTCAATCGAAGAGCTTATGAACATGGCAAAAGAGGTATTTTCTCCATCAAATGTCCATGTCGAACAAATAGATTATTTTCACTCTAACAATAAAAATGATCAGAGGAAGCCAGTAATTGAGTACTTGATTTTATGTGGCAAAAATAAGAAAAAGTCTAAATCATATAATATAACGAAAATAAAAAAACAAATTGACTCATTGAAGCCAACAAATAGAAATGAGATTTATAATACACATATTTACTGGTCACAGAAATCATTTAATATAATCGATTCTTTGATTGAGAATTTAAGCGAAGAAAATGATGTCATCTTTGACCCATTCATGGGTTCTGGAGTAACAATTTTAGAGTCCATTACAAATAATATGAAAAGAAACGCTATTGGATGTGATATTAATGAAGCTCCAGTTTTTATTGTAAAGACTTTAGTAAAATATTCTAAAGATAAACAATTGCGAAAAGATTTGATTGATATAAGTCATCAAATAAATTCACTTATGCATTATTACGAAGCGAATTGTCCTAATTGTGATTCAATTTCTATAATAGATAGAATAATCTTTGATAAAGCAAATCGAGATTCCAAGGAGATAAGCATTAATGCTGTCAACCACATATGTGAAAAGTGTGGGAAGGTGGTGGAAAGTGAAAATATCAAAAACTATCAAGAAGATATGTTTTCTAAGTACGAGTTAGAAAATATAGATAAAAAATACGAATTTATTGAAAACTCTAAAGTAGCAGTGATAAAAAACGACAGTATTTTTAATATATTTACAAATAGAAATCTAAAAGTTTTGGATGATATGCTAGAAATTAGTAAGCAATTTTCAAAAAATACTGAAAGTGTTTTCAAATATATCTTAATGTCATGTATGCATCAATGCAAAATTACAGATAAAAGATCTAACTCTCAATGGCCTCTTTGGACTCCTAGAAAAGACTGCGTTGAAAGAAATGTTGTACTATTAGTAAATAAAAAAATAAATAATTTCTTAAAAGCACTACCTAGGATTCAAGAAACATATGTTGATAGCATTTTAGTAGATTCTTTTAATGATTTAAGTATCAACTCTGCCTTTTTGTTGCAAAAACCAAGTCAATATATATCTAACTTTGACATACCTGATAATAGTATTGACTTAGTAATCACTGATCCACCTTATCTTGGTCAAGTGCTATACTCTGAATATATGCAATTATATTCTCCAATATTGGGATTAAGCATTGATATGAAAGATGAAATTGTAATCTCCTCAAGATCAGAGCATGATAAAAATGAAGCTGATTATTTTGAGGATTTGAAAAAAGCATTCAGCTTAATTGGAAAAAAATTAAAAAAAGATAAAGTTATGTGCCTATATTTTCATGATAACAACCTTAAGGTTTGGAATAAATTAATGAAAATTTTATTTGAAGAAGGTTTCCGATATATCGGACAAACCCATATCGAAAAATCCAACACCTTGAAAAATATTATAAGTCCTAAAAAATCTCTTAAAGGAGATTCTATACTTTTCTTCAGAAATAGTAAACACAAAGACGAATATCGATATGCACCAGAAGAAATTGAAGAAATAGAAATAAATATTATAAAAGAGGCTAAGTATATGTTAAAAAATCAAAACCAATTAACTTCTGCAGATCTGTATGATAATGGTTTAATGGAAACTTTAATTTCAAATGCGTGGCTTGGCAAGTTATCCGAGAAATACACTTCATTGATTGATTTGTTACAAGAACATTTAAAATGGAATTCAAAGCTTGCAGTATGGGAAAATAATAATAACGAAAAAATCTAGTTTTCTTTTGAAAACTAGATTTTTTTACTTAGCTATTATTTTATATCCAGTGCTCTATTATAATATTTTCCTGGAAAATATTTGTTTAGTAATTCTTGAACCTTCCAACCATTCCATCCATCTACATTAAATCTTTCTAATGCATTTTTCCCTTCAGAAGTAAAATCTGATGATGTTACACATATTGCTTTATCATAAGAATGATAAGAACGTTCAGCATATAGCCTTTGAATTGGTTCTGAACCAACATTACTTATCCAACGTTTACACTGAAAAATGTGTTTTTCAATATTTTTATCAACTAATTTAGATGCGATAATATCTACTCCCCTATCTCCAGCACCACCAACAGTAACAACATCAAAATACTTTTCTTCTACAAGTAGTTCTTTAATTAAATTTTCAAATTCATATCCATCAAACTGTGAAATATCTTGTGAATCCTTAAATTCAACATTATCTATTTTTTTCTTAACATAGTATCCATTTTTGACTTCACAATAGTTATCTAAAAGCATTGAAATCTGATTTTGGTAGTCAGAGTCCCTAACAATCTGTTCTAAAATATTACTATCAGTACCAACTATTGAAGCCGTAATTTCTAGATATAAATCATCTAAAACAAACTTTCCTTTTTCCTCTAATAATTTTCTAATAAACAAAGGTATTAAGTCATATAGTTTTATAAATAGTGTTGAATTATCTTCTATCGCCAAATACAGTTGGTTCCCGTCAATTGAAACTTCTCCTATTGGATTGACTAAGAAGTTTTCCCTTATTATTTTTTCAGCTAAATTCATTCTTTCTAAAGTTGGTTCAATACTTTTAGACAAAAGATCATTTCTTATCAAATTAACTGCTGAACTTATAGATATAGATCTTCTCTCTTGTCTATTTATATCTTCATAAACCAACTTAGTCGCAACATATTCATAGTTCATGTTACCTTCGAACCAATATCTCTGTTCTTGTGATAATTTTTTAAAGACAACTATAACTTCATTCATTATGGTATTAGCAAAAGCTGATTGTTTTCTCAACGTTGGGTCCTTTTTCTCAATGTTAACCCTCGTCACATATTCAAAACCATTCTTCCTTGCTAAATTTAAAATTTCAGAATATGTTTGTATATATTTATTCTCTGCTAATTTCATAGTAAAAAACATATACTTTTCATCTTTTAGAACAGAATATAAAATTCCCAGCATCTCATCTAAATCATTATAATACCTATCAACACTATTATGACTTTTTCTTGATGGTGCATTGGTTAAGACAATTTCTTCATCTAAAATATCAGATGTAAGTTGGTATTTTTCTGGATAGTCTGAAAACTTTTCCAACCAAATTCTAAATAATTGATTCCTTTCTAAATACGGAACCTGATCTGTATATGGAAAGTCTGTATATATCATATCAAACTGAGTATTAGAGTTTTTTAAAATTTTATAGCTCGCATTTTTAAGTTGAACTCTATCATTGTTTGAGATATCTTCTACCAAATAATCCATAAATTCATCTTGGAATTTTAACATGGACTTGTATTTTGCTTCAAACAATACCCAAACGTTCATGTCTTGGCCTTGTTCTCTAATTACATGATATAAAATGTCCGTTGAACTTCCATACATTGATATTTTAGCTAAGGCAAGAGATGTTACCAAAGCGTGTTGGATGAAATCCTTCTCTTTACATGCAGGTAATTTTGATATTTCATTCTGAATATAAAGTAAAGCTTTCTTGTTTCTTTCCGAAAAATTGCGATCATAACTATCCGCGCCAGTAGAAGCAGTAATATTGATTCTACTATTTTCAATATACTTGTCAGTTGGAAACTCAGAATTATCCAACTCATATGTTCCTTGTAAAATTTCGTAATCTTCTTCGTCAAACCTCTTTGACTTTTCACCACAGACAGAACATTTATACATTAATTTTACATTTTTCCCGTCTACAATTTCCCTATTAGTAATTGGATTAAAGTATTCTTCACGTTCTGGATCAAATAAAATTTTACGAATAAAATTATCTTCGCCACAGCATTTAGTTTTATATAAATTCATCACTTTTTCTTTAGCTTCATTTTCAACTTTTTTATAAAAACTTTGAAGTTTTGATTTATCTATTTTTGTTATTAGTGTAGAAAAAACATCAAAAGTATAGGGGTCTAGTTCTAGACCCTCTACATATCTATTCGCTTCCATGGATGCAATAATGAAAGAACCACCTCCAAAAAATGGTTCTAAAATTTTATCGCTTTTACTTGAAAACCCCTCTATAATTTCTTTTGCTAATGTATTAGATTTCCTTCCTTTAAAATAAAAAGATTTTTTTAAATTATTAGATACTAGTGAATTTTTATCTTCAACAATATCTAATATTTTATTAGTAACATTCATTATTTCTTCATTATTGATTTTTTTCATTGTAATCTTCCTTTATTAATTCACTAGCTGGTATACCTAAATAACTACTCAATCTCTCTAAAGTATTAAGAGGTGGGGTAATCCTATTTTTCTTCCTATGATAAGATTTTAACGTATCAATACTTAGAAACCCACTATAAATTGAAGAAATCTCATTCCATGAGGTCTTTCCCAGCCTAACATACTCATTTCTCAAGTTTTTTTCTAATGAATCACTAGAATTATTTTCTATAGAGTTATAGCCATTAATGCCATTAATTTCTAAATTTTCCTTAAATAAAATATAGGTAGGGATTTTTAATTTATTTGCAATTTTATCAAGCGTTGATATTTTAGGACTTCGTTTATTTGAAAACCAACTTTCGACTGTGTTTTCCTTAACTTCAGCTAATTCAGAAAGTTGCTTATTAGATTCAATATTAAAACGCATCATAATTTTCTTTAAGTTTGTCATAACAACATTATGTAAATAACCAATCTGCATATTATCCCTCCTTTTAAAAAATAATATCATAAATAAAACAATATTTGGTGTATTATTTGTTTTTTTGCCAATTTGCAATAAAAATGGTGTAGTCCAAAGACCACACCGTCATACAATTATCTTTCAGTTTCATGTTTTGCTCAGTTTTGTTACTAATCTGCCTTGTGCTTACCTGATTCCTTATACCTATTAATAACCCTTAGAATAGATTTTTTCTTCTCTTCTTGACCCTTGCCAATCTCTTTTGTTTTTAAGAGCTTAGAAGCAAGAATACGGGCATTGGTAGTTTCTTTCTATTATTATATATATTTTTTTCATAATTTATCATAGAAAAATTCCATATTGCACTTCTTTAAGTTATTTGATAGTGTCAATAACTTTGTGTAAACGTCTTAATGTTTGCCAAAAATGTAGCTAATTCATTTTACTAAAACCATTCTTTGTGCATTTTTTCTAACGACTTTTTTGTTAGTAGGTATTCAATAGATTCTCCTATCACGGAGTCAATCCCGCAATACGGACAAATAGCTGTACAATCTGGTTCATCTTCACGCCAATCTTCTATTTCATTTGGAGAAAAGATTTTCCAACAATAAAAACAACCATGTATACTAGGAATTTCCAAAGATCTATGTAAAAGTACTCTGCTATATATTCACCATGTAATGTAAACTCTAGCTCTATGTATGCCATAGTATACACACGAACAGGCAAGTCCTTATCCCTCAAAACTCACTTCGCATATCATCACCGATGCGATTACGGAGCGCCTCTAATGCGTGTTTATACCGATAATGAATCGCTTGCCGTGTACACCCCATCCGTTTTGCTACCTGCGCCATCGTTTCACCGCGATAAAACACACAATACATAATATACCGATTCGTCCTTTCCAACTCTCCCAAGGCCGCCATCACGCGCCGCTTTGCATCGTGTCGCTCCATCGCGTTTAAGGCTTCCCCTTCCGTATCTGCCAAGGATCGTATATCTTCCCACGCAATCTCTTGAAAGCTTTCCTCACCGCTATGAGTATATTGCAACAACTGCTCACGCTCCCAATTTCTACTGCATCGTTTGTAAAAGTTCCAATTGGCAAAGCGAATCTTGCTCATCGCAAATCCCGCAAACTGAACGGGCCCCTCTATATCATACTGCTCCACGGCCTCAAATAGAGCCATCCACATTTCCGACAACAAATCTTCGCCTAAAGTAATGGCGAAACTATTATGCCCATATTTAAGCACCAATCGCTCATAGCGTCGACAAATCTCTGTTAGCGCCCCCTCTATGTGATTGCGGTACGCCGCCACTAACTCTCTATCACTCATCAATCGTGCTTTCTCTTCGCCTATCATTGTTTTCATTTCACTATCTCCCTACGGAGAAATGCATTTCTCGTACATACGAGCAATAGCTATTGCAAATTTAACTGTAGCGCTTGCTTGTACTATAAATGAAAGGCGTAAGCGGTGCAAATAGCTAGTTGGCTTCACTTATAACGAACATACAGCAACTTCACTCACTTTACTCACAATAGGGTGAGTAAAATGGGTGAAGTTGCTGTAAATAGCACAAATTTTGATTGGTTGTTAATAAGACGTAAGGCGACAAAAATACCTCTAATAATATATGCCCCCCCTTATCGATAACCTATATACCATTACTGCTTAAACTAAGGGTTATAGGACAAAAAAACCCTATCATAGTCACGGCGTGTTAGTAATCAATACATTACTAATGCACTACGGCTATGATAGGGGCTTTTATATAGGCAATACACTCATTGCCTA
>NZ_AUFY01000028.1 GCF_000426745.1 Veillonella montpellierensis DSM 17217 | reverse complement strand
AGCCGCAAGGATTCAATAGTTCCGTCATAACGCTTTACCCACCGCTGCACTTGCTGTCTACTAGTATGATATCTTCTAGCAGCTTCAGCATTATTTTGATGTTTTATAGCATATTCACAAACACGTTTACGAAAGCGTAGCTCTTCGGTTATAATAGATGTCATAAGAAGGTCTCTCCTTTGAAATAATGATTCGGTTTAGTCACCTGCATTCATTATAACAGAGAGCCTTCTTATTTTTTATTTATTTGTCACAAATGTATTATACTCATACATAATCAAATTTTTTTCATATATTTATAAAATAAAATCGTGGCACAGGTTGCTCGTATTATTTGGTCTATACACAAGGCAATCCACGCCCCCACCAATCCCATATCTAGCTCATACAATATTAAGGCTGTGATAATCGGTCTTAATATTGCAATGCTGATTAGTGAATACACCGCTACCTGTGCTGTTTTGCCAACACCTCGCAAGAGTCCTGCACTAACCAAGGACTGTGCTTCTGGAAAGCTCACCACAGCTACCAAAATCATCACCATGCTGCCTAAGGCTTTAGTATCTGCATCATGTGCATACAAAGCAAAAATAAAATCTCGCCCAAAGAAGGTCACTAGACAAGCGATAAGGGAGAAAAACACGCTCCATTTAATGCCAGTTTGCCAGCACATACGCAGCTTTGCAGAATTTTTTTCACCATGTGCATGACCAGCCATAATCATACTTGCCTTGCCCAATCCGCCTGCAAAGCTGTAATAAAAATCGCAAAAATTCATGCAAATTGCATGTACAGCATAAGGAATAACACCTAGCTCAGCCACCATGCGCGTATAAAGAACCATACCTATACGTTCAAAGCCTTGCTCACTAAAGACGGCAGCAAAGACTGGTATGAATTTTTGGCAATATGCTTTGGTAGGCAAAAAACTACCCCAATGCATTTCCTGACGCTTAAATACCAAATATATACTACCAATTAATGTCCATAATGTGCCAATTATTGTACCAATTGCTGCGCCCTTCACACCCAGTTCTGGAAATGGCCCTAGACCAAAAATAAAAACTGCATTGCTCACAACATTGACGATATTTCCCTGTATATTGATGGACATTACATAACCTGTTTCACCAAAGCCCAGCATATAGCCCTGCAGAACAGCACTGATTGAAGTGAAAAATACGCCTATTATCGCCAAATTCGCATATTCAAATGCCAATACAATGTAGCTTTCCTCTGCTCCTATCCAATATAGCACATCCTCAAGATGAATAAAGAGGATAGAATGTGCTATACACAGCAATATACTGCTGACAAAAAGTGTTTGTCTCAGCATATCACTAGCTTCATACTGTTGGTTTTGCCCATAGAGTTTAGCTGTCACGACAGTGAGTGTCTCTGAAATTGACCTTGCTAGACAAAGCAGCATCATGCGTGGCTGCGTAAAAATACTTACTGCTGCAACTGCCGCCGTTCCCAGCACACCTACCATAATAATATCCGCCGCACTCAAGAAAATCATAAAAACACCCTCCAGTGCGGTCGGCATGGCAAGCCTCAGGTAGTACTTATCATGTTGTGTGATTAAAATAATAATCACCTCCTTTTTTAAAGCCACTTTCACGCAACATTATAACATAAAAAGAGAACCCCCTTACGGAAATTCTCTTACTCTTGTATTCAAATATTAGATAATCTTTGTTGCCTAGCCTTCAATATTCCAAATACTGTCTACCTAGCCCTCATAAAAGTCAGGCTCATGGGACAGCAAAAGGATTAAAAGGAGCCACGGTCTTTCCTAATAAATCATTCTGATGAAGGAATGTACGAAGTGGATTAGTGATAGTTCCCCACCAACATGGAGCACCTACATAAATCCATCATACTGTGACAAGTTTGAGATGTCATTCACAAGCTCAGGCTCATGATTTTTCCATATTTTTCTACCAAAGACACGCAAATATTATAGTCGTTTGAATAGTCAACACTTGGAATAAGCTCTAGTAAATCTGCTCCTGTTTTCTCTGCAATATATTCAACAACTACTTTGGTATTTTCACCCCAGGAATAAAATGCAACTAATGTCTTTGACATACCTTATTCTTCCTTTCGAATTTCATTTTTTATGACATCAATCTGCATCAGTTCTTCTTCCAGTCTATGGGTTTCATCCAGCTTTTTACTTCTCAGATCAGTCAAAAACCTTTAATAAAAAAAATCAATATATAGCTTTAAAGAGCTTTTTGCTTTTGATATAATGTAAGCATAAATTCAAAACTTGCTTAACGCTTGCTATCTAATTCATTCTTTTGTAGCAAGCACAGTAAGTGTACGGACACTTACGAAAAAATTGATGAAGCAGACCTTTAGGAACTGCTTCATCAATTTTTAACTTGTTATAATCAAAATGCCTACTATAAAAAAGTGCCGACAATAGTTCTATAGTCACATCCCATAAAAATTATTTTTGACAATAGCACTGTTGTTATGCCAATCAAAAAATTGTTCTATTGCTATAGCCCATGCTTTTCCAATAGTCAAGACCTATATCAGAACATGGAAAAAGAAATTTCAATAAATTATCCATTTACACGAAACCCCTTTATTGCAAAACTTTTATATGGCTTTAATCATTTATTATTGACAGTCGAACAATGGTCTTAACATAAAATTTTAAGCTATTTTGAAAATTATATATTCCCAACAAAATCCATCAAATTTATAAGATTTATAACATTTCTATCGTTTCAATCAAGTTATTTTTAACTAGGATATTTACTAACACCTCTATAATTGATTTTATTTTTTATAATAGCCACTTGTTTTTTTCCATATACTTTTGAAGTAAATTTATTATATTCGTCTGATAATCCCCATTTTCCTGCAATAACTATAATCTTATCTCTATTATTATATATTTCAGAGCGAATCTTTATAATTATCTTCGTCTGAAAACGATAATACAAATACATATTTTTTACTGTTAATAGGTGATGCTAAACAAACTTCCTTCTTCTTATCATCGTATAGTTTTCCATCTACGGTCGCTTCAATTATCTTATTTCCAAAACATCCTTTTAGGTACCTTTATTCACTTCTATCATCTAATATCATTGAGCCTATTTCTTTACCTACATATGTATTTTCAACAGGAAAACTTTTACATAAAGAATATATTTGTCTTAATGTTCTTAGTGGGTGTGCACCAGGTTCACCAGTTTTAAATCATGGTTTTTGTTGCTTTTTCTAAGTTTACTAATTTACCACAAAGAGTCATAAATAAACGTTTTGCCTGAATTTCTGCTTTGATAAAGCTGACCCACTGTTGCTAAATTTATAGAGTTAATAGAGTTATTGGGCTCAAAATTAGGCTCAATAATTATAGCGAGAGAGGTAATAACCGTGGCGCCAGCACACGAAGTGCCGGAGAAAATTGACTGTTTGTTAGGAAGATACAAGGAACGCCAAATGACATTGCAAGATATGGCAGAGTTTCACTTTCAATTTTAGAAATAAGAGGACATCTTCCTCCCCTTATTTGTTACAGCAATCAACATGAATTAAATTTATTAGTCTAAGTATCGCAATAATTATTGTAAATCAACGTTAAATATGGTATTCTCTATCTAAAGCAAAAATAATAACAATAATCATTATTATTTAATTTTGAAAGGATTTATTATGACAGATCTCAAGAAAAAACTTTTACTTTCTACATTAGTGTCTATTGCATTAAGCGGAGGCACCTGTGCTTATGCAAACTCACCAGAGACCGTAAACAAAGTGTATACACTGCCCATAGTCCATGTATATGCACACAAACTAAGTAATACCTCTATCGTGGGGACAAAAATTGCTACTGATATAAAAGAAATACCCGCCTCTGTCACCATCATAAACTCTGACGAAATGGATCGTCTGGGTGTTTACAACTTAACAGATGCCTTGGAGTATAATGCCGGAATTACAGTGGCTCCGAGAGGATATGATGCACTTTATAACTTTAGTAGTATCCGTGGTTTTGACGTTTCCCACAACAATATCGTTGTCAACGGTATGAAAACTTTCGGAACCACAGACAATCTCGTCAGTCCAGAACTGTATGGAATAGAACAGGTTGAAATTTTGCGCGGTCCGGCCTCTGTTTTATATGGAAGCGGCTCTGTCAGCGGCACCATCAATTTACAAACCAAACATCCCAAGAATAAAAACTTTGGAGAAGCTCAGATTCGCTTCGGAAATCGTAACGAAAAGATGACCGCTTTGGATATCAACCGTACCGATGATACCGGTATTTTATACGGACGGCTGACTGCTTTATGGAAAACACAAAACTTATTTTATGATCACACCAAACAAGACAGATTTTATATTGCTCCTTCATTTACGAAAGAATGGGCAAACACCAAATTATCCATCCTTTCTTTTTACCAAAAAGACAAAATAACAGGTAATGCTTATCTGCCTCGCACACGTTTAGAAACAGACCCTCTTTACAAGATTCTTCCTGACCGATTTTTTATAGGTATTTCCGATTGGGATAAATATAATCTGACACAAAATGGTATCGGCTACGAGCTGGAACATAAAATAAACAAGAACACTACATTCCATCAAATAGCCAATTACCGCAAATCTGAAATTATTTCGCACCAGACTTCCGGTGTCTACAATCCGGCAGAAAGCACTTTAAACCGCTGGGGAGCTATGATAGAAAG
Organism: Veillonella montpellierensis DSM 17217; assembly: GCF_000426745.1. Classification (GTDB taxonomy): domain Bacteria; phylum Bacillota; class Negativicutes; order Veillonellales; family Veillonellaceae; genus Veillonella; species Veillonella montpellierensis. The sequence goes on along the minus strand of NZ_AUFY01000028.1, from coordinate 5,150 downwards.
TCAAGGTCATTCTTATGGCATTGATCAATATGTCCAAATTCACAGAGATAAAGAAAATTACTCCCGTAACACCTTATTCGGCTTTGATATGCGGTATGAAAAAACATTTGACAAGCAATCCATGCGTATGCTGAACGCTTGGAAAAAATCTGATTTGCAAAATTATGTAGCAGGAAAACCTATTCCCGACGACCCCGATATGATTATTCCAATGGATGATCTTCGTTACTGGAGTCACGAAAAAGGTATTTATGCCATGCATACACTGAAAAAAAATCGCCTTACCTTTTCCACCGGTATCCGTAAAGGATTTTATGAGCAACACAGCGACCGTGATGAACAAGAATTTGAACAAAGTGCTTGGACCGGACAAGCCGGCTTGATCTATGAAATAAACACTAAATGGACCCCTTATTTCCACTGGCATAATTCTTTCTTACCAGCCATGAACTTCGACAAAGATAAGAATATGCTTAAACCGACAACAGGACAGGAATGGGAGCTTGGCATACGTTATACACCCAATCCTGCTGTACAAGTCATCGCCTCCGCCTTTGACCTGCGTCGTCAGAACATCCATGTCCCTGTTCCTCAAACCACCTATTATACTTCCATCGGAGAAGTGACTTCTCAAGGCTTGGAAATCGAAGGGCGGGCAAAACTGAATGATCGTTTATACGTTCTCGGTTCTTATACATATATGAATCCGAGAGTTACCAAGCACACCAACTCCTCTCGTATAGGAAAACAGCCTGCCGGCATAGCAAAACAAAGTATTAATCTTCGTGCAGATGCTGTTATCGGTAAATTTGAAAATGGTGAACTGACCCTAGGATTTGGATTGCGCCATATCGGAAAACGAATGGACGAAACAAATACACTTCACATGGGCGGAGTTACTCTCTATGATGCTTCTCTCTCTTTCACACAAAACCAGCATGCTATTACACTCCATGCCCGCAACCTCTTCAATAAGAAATATGTTTCAAACATTGAAAGTGTTTGGGGTATCCCCACAGGATTTGTCGGGCAGGAACGCACATGGGTTTTATCGTATATGTATAAATGGTAATCATGAAAAAATATCATCTTATTAAAAATTTTCTCATTCAATGGTGGCATCTTGCTTCTCCTTTTTGGCGAAGCAAAGTACGTTATAAAGCGGGGGGGCTTTTAGCCCTCGCTATGATTTTCAATGTCATCAACATATACATGAGTGTTCGGCTGAATACCTGGTCAAAAGATTTTTTTAATGCACTGGAAGACAAAAACGGGGATGAATTCCTTTATCAGTTGGGTGTTCTTTTTGTCATCGCTACCATCAGTTTAGGACTTTTTGCCAATCAAAAATTTCTATGTAGCAAAGCTGTTCTGATTTGGCGTCAATGGCTCTCCGATTACTACACCAAAAGATGGCTCTCCTCTAAATACTATTATCAAGATCTCTTTTTTAAACGCATCGATAATCCGGATCAGCGTATCGCCGAAGATTTGAAAATATTTCCCTCTCTTTCCATATCTATGCTCTTTGACTTCATTGATTCCTTCGGTTCTTTAGGCGCTTACATGGTTATCTTGTGGAATCTCTCCGATTCTTACAAAGTATTTGATATCTATATTCCCGGTATAATGCTTTGGCTTGCTATAGGATTTGTCCTCATAGGAACATGGTCAGTCCATTTGATCGGGAAACCTTTGATTGATTTGGAAAGATGTACACAGCACTGTGAAGCCGATTATCGTGCTTCTTTGCTGAGGATACGGGAAAAGGCAAAGGAAATCGCTTCCTACGACGGTGAAATTGTAGAAAATCAAAACATTCAATCCCGATTTACTACAGTATTTTCCGTTTGGATAAAAATGTTACTCAAGCGAAGACAGCTAAATTATTTTAACTTCGGCTACAGCCAAATATCCAGCGTTGTTCCCTACCTTATTGCCGCACCCAAATACTTTTCAGGAGCCTTCCAAATGGGTGAACTCATGCAGACTGCCAATGCTTTTAACAGTGTCCGTGTTTCCTTATCCTGGTTTATTATCAACTACTCCACTCTCACGGAATGGAAAGCAACCGTCGATCGTTTGACACAATTCGACTCCATCCTCCGACAAAAAGATACCCTCTCGCCTTTCCGAAGAGAACGGTCTGCTGACGGTTCTCTCCAATTGGAAAATGTGCAAATACATCTCTCTGACGGTACATCATTAAGTCAAGGCCTGTCTATGAAAATTAATAAAGGTGAAAAAGTAGCACTTACAGGTCTTTCCGGCTCCGGCAAGAGCACCCTCCTTTACGTACTCCGTGATATTTGGCCGTTTGGAAGCGGTATTATAAAAATGCCGGAAGGAAAACTGCTGTTCTTATCTCAAGTACCTTATATGCCTACCGGAACAATTCAGGAAATCCTATCCTATCCCGAAGAAAAATTATGTTCTATTGAAGATTGTACTTCTATTCTTCATATCATCGGGCTGGAGAAATTAATTCCCGATCTTAAAACTTCTAAAAACTGGGACAAAGAACTTTCGCCGGGAGAACAACAGCGGCTGGTTCTGGGACGCATTTGGACGCAAAAGCCAGACTGGGTGTTTTTGGACGAATCATTCGCTTCTATTGATAAAGAACGGCAATCGGAAATTTTAAATCAACTTCTTAAAGATTTCCCCTCCATGAGTATACTTTCGGTCGAACACCATTACAACGAAAAGGCGTTCTATGACCGTATTATTTTCTGGAAAGATATAAACCCGTGAAAAAAGAATCTGCACAAAAAGCCGCTTTATGGGATAAGCGGTACAAAAAACAAGATACAGTTGAGCTTCATAATCAAACTCCCGACGAACGCCTTGTCACGCTTCCTTATCCTATCTGCAATATGCTTGACATCGGTTGCGGAACTGGAGACATTGTTCACGCTTGGGCAAGGAAAAAAGTGCATGCTACCGGACTCGACATTTCCAAAAATGTTATTTTCTTAGCAAAAAGAAATACACCTGCCCCTCTATCTCCTTATTGCAATTGGTTTATAGACGATTGGGACACACTGGATCCGAAAGCGTATCAATGGGAACACTCCTTTGACTTGGTATACAGTTGTATGGGACCTGATTTTTCAAAAGAAGATAATTTCAAAAAGCTGAATCTTCTCAGCAGAAAATATATCCGATTGTTACTTTTTAAAACAGGAAGCAATTCTTTGCTAGAGGCCCTCAGAAATGAGTTACAAATTGTCAATTCCGAATCCTCCTCATTCGCCTTTTTAAATATATGTAAAATGCTTAAAGAAGCTCATTATAATCCAGAAATAAGAGACATTTCCTATGAGGCAGGCTATACACAATCCGTAGCTCAATGGTTAGGTTATATAGATGCGGCTTATACCGGAAATGCGGATAAACAAAACATTGAAAAATATCTCTTATCTGTCGCCGTTAACGGTGAGATTTCAAGCGTTACAAGAGCAGATTACGCCATGATTACATGGGAGGTTTGATAGATTGTAAAGTTATTTTTTAGATTCGACAAAACAAATGAGAAAGGGAAAAGGACGGGATGCACCCCGTCCTTTTCGTTTGTAGCTTTGGTTATATGCGTTTCGCCCGATCTCATTTTAGCGCGAAATAACTAATATTCAAGTTATTTCTTAACTAATAGTAGCATTACATCCTGATTTTATGCCACGGCCGCTTTAATTACCTCCAGATCTCTTTGCAGTTTTTTTGTGGTAAACTCAATCAGTAATCCGTTTCCACTGACCCACCATAGCAGTTTTTTCTTGTCACTCCACACGGAAGACGAAATAAAATAAACAAAATCTCGGTAATTTTCGCCTTGTACAGTTTTCTTGACAAAGTCCCAATCCCCGTGCAAAGATTTGAAATATAGCCTATTTTGAAGCATTTTGATGAATCATCTCTAGTAATAGCTTTTGGTTGGTGTTTGTTTCGTCATAGGCTTTTGAAAGATATGTTAAGTCATAAGCCGCCGGAATAATATTTTGAATATCTAAAATTCGTTGATCTTTATAGGTTTTAAGAATTTGATCTTCCGTTTCTATATCCAGCCGAATAATGCCGGACTGTGTTTCTTTATTTTCATAAAAAAGAGCTTTGATAAAAATCGGATGGATAGAAAACATTTCGTCCATTTGTAAGTAAGCCTTGCTTCCTAAAAAGAAAACGTCGATATACAGTCTTCCGATTCGGGAACGTGTCCGGCGCGCGCCGTAATATTTTGCATCTAGTTTCTTTACCGGCACTGCCCAATATTTTTGTTCCACGAAAAAAACATAGTGCGGCGTATTGGTAATTTTCTTTATTTTGTTTTTCTCACCAAAATTTCCGAGTAATCCAAATTCATCGAAAAACTTTGGTTCCAGCATATAAAATGCCGAAGAAACTTTTTTCATTTATTCATAATTCCCTTTCATCGCTTGCCGCTTTTTATTTTTAGCCGGCAGGCTTTTTTGTTTATCAGTAAAAAAAAGAAAAGGCGTTTTTTTCTTTAACTTTTTTAAATAACCTTTTTAAAACCTTTTTAGTGGTCTGCGAGACCTTGCGAGGCAAGGGTTTCCAGGCACAAAAGTCCCCCAATATATTCCCAAATGTCCCCTTGCAATATTGACAAGGATACCTTTGGGTAATTCTAATAATAGAACGTTTTTAGGCAAATATTAAATAAAAACAGCCCTGATTTGAACCGACCCCCAAAAGTTAGACCAAAACTCTAACGATTGGGAGGTCGGTTTTTTATGTCTAAATATAGTTACGAATTCAAGAAAAAATAGTTCTTGAATATTTAGCTGGAGAAGGTGGACTGGTTACTCTTGCTAGAAAATACGGAATTCCTTCTAAAACAAAAATCAAAGAATGGACTAAAGTTTATCAAAATCTAGGTGACGAAGGATTAATGCGCTCTCGGCAAAAGAAAAACTATTCATATGAGTATAAACTTGGTATAGTTGAAATGTACCTAACATCAGAGCTTTCATATATGGATATTGCTTTAGCTGAGAAAATAAATAATCCTTGTATTATTACACAATGGGTGTCTAATTTTCGCGCTTTTGGTCCAGAAGCTTTGAGACAAAAAAAGAAAGGGCGAAAGGCGAAAGTGGATACTCCAGAAACTCAGAAGATTAAACCAATTG
>NZ_AUFY01000027.1 GCF_000426745.1 Veillonella montpellierensis DSM 17217 | reverse complement strand
CATAGCATAAGCTAGTAAGAGTCCATGTAGACGACATGGTTGATAGGCCAGATGTGGAAGCTGTGTGAGCAGTGGAGCTGACTGGTACTAATACATCGAGGGCTTTACTTAATACGTTACTTAGTGAATTATCTAAATCTTCTATGCGGTTTTCAGAGTACAAACTCTGACAGATTCAGTGACGATAGCTACGAGGCTCCACCTGTTCCCATCTCGAACACAGTAGTTAAGCTCGTACACGCCGAAAGTACTTGGCTGGCGACGGCCTGGGAGGATAGGAAGTTGCTGATTAAGCATAAGCACTTACCATTTGGTAAGTGCTTTTTTGTGTGCTTACACATGGAAACTTTGTTACAGACTAACCGTATTGTGATGTACATATAAAGCATATGTGAAATAGACTAATAAAAAGTTTTTACTATTGCTAGTTAATGTAGCCGTGTAAGAGTATATCCTTTACTCGTAGCATGTGGGGTACAATGGATAGATAACACGAGTAACAGCAAGGCTTTTGTATGTAGGAACTGTAATGACCTATTAGTATGCGAAGTATTCAATGAATAGAAAAAGTGTATTAATAAGAGGTTTATTATATTGTTATCCTATGTTCTAAAAGGGATGAGAAGCAGTTGTATGTCAATTGAAGTTTGATTTCTATTATAGGCATAAAAACGTTGCTATGATCTAACGTATTGTGATGTATTTATAAAGTAGATACTGAATAGATCAGAAAGGGGATGATAAGAGCTTTCGTTTTACTATCCATAGACCGAGATTAGGAAATTAAATTTCCATTCAAAATATATATGATAATTTATCGAAAATATCTATATTAGCCATAAATATTATTAATATGAAAAATTTTCAGTTTTAAACGTATACTAATTGTTAAAAATTCTTTAATTTTCTATGTTTTCCTAAATCATTATTATATTGATAGAGAAAATATGATAATAGTTTTTCATTTGTTGAAAAATTGAAAATATCATAAAGTATAGTACGAAGATTATAATCTATTAAACACATGTGGGATATCTTTTTATTATAGTAGCAACCAAGGGGGAATTATGAATTCAAAAAAAATAAAGTTATCCATGGCTATATGTTTAAGTCTGAGTACATTAACCTTCATACCGCACACTGTTTTGGCGGAGCAAACAGTGACGGAGTTTAGTAAAGGTGAAATTATGAATGGGCAACTTATTTTGTCTGGTGATCTAAAAAAAGGTGGTATTTGGGATAGTACTAGTAAAAGATATACTTTTACTAAAGATAGTACCTTTAATAAAAAGTTTAAAGGCATAGAATCTAAGGCGGCTGATGTGACTATCCATGCACCTGGCGTTGAGCTAACCTTTGATAAGGTGAATAACAATATGCCTATTCGTGCTATTAAAGGCTCTGAAACTAGTATGGGGTGGCGTGAATGGAAAGCCGATAAGATAGAGGAACCTAAAGGGAATATTGATATTACTGCTAAAAAAGTAATTGTTACTGTAGATCAAGCAACGAAACCTAGGGATACCTTTGCCTTAGCTATTTCTTCAAATCGTAAGGATAACACACCAGCTAAAGTGAATATTAAAGGTGATGTAGATTTTAATGTAACGAATGGGTATTGGAAAGAACCAGATAAAAAAGCAAGTGAAACGGTAACAGGTGGTATTGGGGTGGTTAATGCTGGCGAAGTAACAATTGACGGCAATGCTAAGATTCATGTGGCAATCCCTAATCAAGGCGTGCGAAGAACCTACTATTTTGTGGGCCATTACTTTGTCAATGGTATCTATGCAGGGTTAAACTATGTGGCAGAAAATAAAGGACCTACAGTACATATTACTGGCGATGTAGATATCGATGGAGATGGTACGGGGATACAGGCTAATTCTCGCTCCGCTATTACGATTGATGGCGGTGGTCGTATTGCGACAAAGGATACTATGGATTTCGAACATTATGCGATTGTTTCTGAAGAATCAACAGTTAGCATGAACTCCAAGGTAGATGACACAGGAAATCTCATAGGATCAAATGGGCATAAGGTAGAAATATTAGGTAATGTGGGTATGTTCAATCGTGAACCAGTAAACGGTGCCGATAATGATACGCTCACCTATGGCAACACGCCGACTAAGGTGAATCTATCTCTTTCTACACCTGACTCGTTACTAAAAGGTCGTGTTATTAATCATTATGCCGAAATTGAACGAACACATCCAGCTGCGGACAAAGCAAAGATTCGAAAAGCTACAGGAATGAATTTTATTTTAGAAAATAAGGCTACCTGGAATAATATTAATTATGGCAGACCGTTTAAAGGGTTTCAGGGCATAGGTGATTTTACTGGCTCAAAGATAAAAAATTTAATCGGTGGTGCGACACCTGATACAGCAGGTACTATTTTACAAAATGATGCACATCCGATTCTAGTGGATTCTTTATCTGGTGCGATGAATGTTATGTATGCACATAGGAATCAAGGCACATCGGATGATGATTACACAGGTGGAGCTTTCATTGTAAAAGAAGCAAAAGAAAATTCTCAGGTTACATTATTGACGGATAGCACTGATGTGAATATGAAGGACCGTGTTTCTGTTGAAAAGGTATTAACTGCACTGAGCAAAAAATTGAAATATGAAGATGCTACTAAGCATCCGCAACGGTTAGCAGGGAAAGTAGGTATTGCGGAAGGCCTTACATCATCTTCAGCTACCTTGGTAGAAGGCACACTTACCTATACAGAGGATAAGGTAGGATCCTATGTACAGGGGGCTTTGGAGAAACCTGTTGCAATGGGAACCTATGAAACAAAGGTTATGAAAGATGAACGGTTAGCTAGAACTGCCATTAATAGAATTTGGACCAACAATTTCAAAAACTTCCATGCACCAATGCGAGATAAGGAATTTGATGTTCGTATGACTCATGGCGAACTTTCAGTGCAAGACGATGTAACAACGAAATACAATGAAGTGGAAATAGCATATGGAAACCGTATACAGCCACGTCTTGATTTGGTAACATCGGTTACCTATCTTAATGGATCGGGTAAGACTGTTAACAAAGATAAAATCTATACGGGTAAAGTAGAAGGTACGTATCATTTAAATGATCGTAACTCGATTGCTCTTGCTATGGGACTTGGTCATATAGAGCATGGATTTACATCGGTGAATGATTTTGGCATGTCTACTATGGGACGTTATACAACAACTGCATTAGGTACGGCTATTAAATACGACCATAACACTGTTTATGGTGGATGGCATATTAATGGTTCTGTTCTTGCGAGTGTAGCGAATATACCGGGAAGAACCTATAAGGCATTAAAAAATAATCAACCAGTTACTGTTACGCAGAAGGATTTCACTAGTTGTATACTAGGGGGCATGCTAAGTGCTTCAAAAGAGTTTAATCGCGTGAATGTATATGGATCGATTGGTTTATTCCGTGAATATAATGGTACAGTAGGTACATCGTATATGGCAAACGATGGAGGTCAGAAGACGACATATCATCGGGGTACATATAATTGGGGCCATGTTGATCTTGGATTAGCATATCAGGTATCAAATGCAGCTACTATGTATATTGACTATGGTCAGTCATTTGGACATAGTAACCATGCATCCTGGAATATTAATTCTGGCATTAAATTTATGATATAGTTAGATTTATATTTATAAAATAATTATTTATTACACAACCTACACAACACCTACTAAAAAAGAGATATCCTAATGGGATATCTCCATAAGGAATTTACAATCCTGTAAAATAATGGCATAGTCGTAGTCAGCGGCTATGCCATTTTTACGTTACTTGGAATATATACGGCACTATGAAGTTGAAGATAATGTTTATCGTATTGGTAATCCTATCCCATGAATTTTCGTTTCCGTATACATAAACCTGTTCGACGAAGATGTTGATGATTTCTGCATTCAATTCGAGCAATCATCACAAGGCAGTGAATTAGAATCCGACTTTGTAGGTCTATTTGATGATTTTGATGTCAACAGTAATAAGCTTGGTACCATTGTTGCCAAAAGAAATGAAAAACTCGTAAAGCTATTAAATGGTGTGGTTCATATGAACTTCGGTTCTGTACAAGACCATGATATCGATGCCTTTGGGGATGTCTGTGAATATCTGATGACTATGTATGCATCTAACGCAGGCAAGTCTGGCGGTGAGTCCTTCACTCCAGCCGATGTGTTATAACTTTTTACTCGCCTTGGTACAGCCCGAAAAACAGAGGTCAATAAGGTATACGATCCAGCCTGTGGGTTTCGTGTCATAATAATGACACAGGCAAATAGGCAAGTAAATACAAGGAGTTCAAGACTTCTACCGAAGTTTAAAACTCAAAAGATAAATAGTTGGTGTGCTGATTAGAGCAGTTATTACGAAAATAAATGTTGTAAACAGTACATCAGCATAAAGAAGAAACTCACATGTCTAAGGCAAAAAAGACACGATTGAAGCAAGTGGAGAAGCAATCACAAAGATTGATTATCTCAAAGACCTTGGAAGTGAAGAAAAGGCATTGGAATTTCTAAAACAAGAAATGGAATATGGAGACTTTGTCTCTATTGATGATAATGACCTAAAAAAAGCATTAGGTCTTGAAAGAGATGACGATGGTAATATCTATGATCCGCTTCCAAAAGATTTGGACAATGATGGTGTGCCAGATAGATACGATAATGACTTTAGAGACAGTGACTACTTTGAAACTACTTATGATGTAGAGGATAATATTCACACAAGGGCAGAAAGCAAAGAAAAGGTATCTGAAAACCATCTATTTTAGGGCAAATTAAGTCATATTAATCACAAGAAAAACAAGTAGAAACACGAGAAAATAAGTCAAAAGAACACGATGAACGTTAAGGGGCTTATTACAAGCTCCTTTTCATTTTTAGTAGAAAAATGGAGGTATATTATGAACTACAAAGAAATGAGAAATATACTAAAACAAATGGCAAACGAAAATCACGAAGATTTTGTAAAGGCACTAATTAGTTTTGAAAAAGGAATCAATGATAAAGATGCCTTGGACAAGTTATACCAGGAGTATATGGATAATGACAGTATGAGCTTACTTAATGATGAATTTGATTATTTGATTGATGAACTCAGAGAAAATGGACAGATTAAAGAAAGTGCAGCAATCGAAAAAGAAAAGCCATCTGTACTGGGACAAATTAAGAAATATCATGTTGAGAATAAGGCAAAGCCTACGGAGAAGAAAGAAGCTTCAAAGGAAACTGAGAGATAAGATATGTCGGTGTGGTTTTCGAACTGCACTGATTTTTTTTATATTTTTACGATAGAAATAAAACGAGATTTATTCTATAATATTACATATGTTAAATACGCATATTCGGAGTTGGGAGTTCTAAAAATGAAATTTAATTACAATGGATTATGGAAATTACTTATAGATAAAAATATGATGAAAAAAGATTTAATGGAAAAAACAGGAATTTCACCATCGACTGTGGCAAAGATGACAAAAGGAGAACCTGTTAATATGCAAATTTTATGGAAAATTTGTACCAAATTAGGCTCAGATATTGGAGAGTTGGTTTGTATTGATAAAAGTTGTGAGGAAAATAAATAAATGGCGTTTACAATTGATGTTGATGAGGGAAAATGGAGCAAAAAAGTTTTAGAAACCCTCCTTATAGACAGAACTACTAATAGAAATATAATCTGGGGAACAGATGACTATGAAAATTTAGGAAAAGAGTACAATTCTCACTTTCCTATTCTTTTTTATCTAATTACGGGGAAAAATAGCAATATTATTCAGCCAAGAATATTAAAAACAAAAGAAAATCAAGGCAATCGAACTAAAGAAAAGGCAGAGGTCTTTACACCTGTTTGGATATGTAATGCTCAAAATAATTTGGTTGACAAGGCATGGTTTGAAAGAGATAAAGTTTTTAATATTGAAAAAGAAAAAACTTGGGAAGCTACCACTGAACAAATAGAATTTCCTAAAGGAAAGACTTGGAAAAAGTATGTTGATGAAAATAGACTTGAGATTACCTGCGGAGAAGCTCCTTATTTAGTCAGCCGTTATGACACAGTTACAGGAGAGCCTATAGAATTAGAGAGTAGAATTGGTATGCTCGATCGAAAAATGAGAATTGTAAATGAAAATACTGAAACAGAAAAAGACTGGTTAAAATGGGCAGAAAGAGCCTTTCAGAGTGTTTACGGTTTTGAGTTTCAGGGAGACAGTTTACTTATAGCAAGAGAAAATCTTCTTGCATCCTATTGTGATTATTATGAAGCTAGATTCAAAAGAGAGCCGGAAGAAAAAGAGCTATTAAAAATTGCAAAAATAATTTCATGGAATTTATGGCAAATGGATGGACTTACCTTTACTATTCCTTATCAGGAAGCTGTTGAACCATATATGCAACTTAAGTTTTTTGATTTAGCAGGAGAAGAAGAAAAAGTTTTATGTGTTATTAAAGATTGGCGAGCAAGAAAAAACATTACTTTCCAAGACTTGTTAAATAAAGAGGATGATGCAAATGAAAGAAAATAAGATTGAAGCTATAGATATATTAGATAGGATTATCATTGGAAGAGTAGAACCTCATATTTATGCTTTTACAACAAATACAGTGCCAAATTATTTAAAGGTTGGCGATACATATAGACCTGTATCAAAAAGATTAAATGAATGGAGAGTATTTTTTCCAGAACTAGAGAAGCAATATGAAAATAAAGCCATCATCGATGAAGAAACTTATTTTAGAGACTATGCCATTCATCAATATCTTGAGAACGATTTAAACAAAGAAAGACTAAAGCAAGATGATTTAAAAGATGACATCTACTACAGTAAAGAATTTTTCAAAGAAACAGAAATAGAAGATATTGATAATGCTATTGAAGATATAAAGGAAAATTATCAGGCTAATTCAAATAAGTATGAATATTATAGTTCCAAGAATAGATTACCGCAGATATATCACTATCAAAGAGGCGGAAATTGGGATTTAAGACCAAACCAAGAAGCTGCTGTAGATAGCTTTATTAATGCTGTTAAAAATGGGCGAAGAAATCTTTTAATGTATGCAGTTATGCGTTTTGGAAAGTCATTTACATCACTTTGCTGTGCTTTAAAAATGAATGCTAAAACTGTCCTAGTTGTATCAGCTAAGGCGGATGTTAAAGATGAGTGGAAAAAAACGGTTGAAAGTGCAGGGAACTTTTTCGAGTATGTATTCTTAGGATCATCTGATTTACTGGCTAATGAGAATGTAATATCAGAAAAATATTCAGAAGGAAAGAAAGTAATTATATTTCTAACTCTTCAAGATCTTCAAGGGGATAAGATTAAAGATAAACATAAGGAGCTTTTTGGAGAACAAATTGACCTTCTTATTGTTGATGAAACACATTTTGGTGCAAGAGCAGAATCCTTTGGTAAAATTTTAAAAAATGCTGGTTATGATAAGACAGATGAAAAGAATATAAGTAAACTTGAAGATGAAAATATAGATTTAGTAGACGCAGATATTGAGATTAAAAAAATTAACGCAAAAATAAGACTTCACCTATCAGGAACACCTTATCGTATTTTGATGGGAAGCGAATTTGAAAAAGAGGACATTATTTCATTTGTTCAGTTTTCAGATATTGTAAAAGAACAAGAAGAGTGGGATAGAAAATATCTTAATAATGATGATGTGAATGAGTGGGACAATCCATATTATGGTTTTCCTCAAATGGTTCGCTTTGCTTTTAACCCAAACAAATCTTCTCGTGAAAAAATGGAAGCTTTGAGAAAAAGTGGAGTTAGCTTTGCGTTTTCAAAATTACTTGAACCGATTTCTATAAAAAAAGATGCGATTAATCAAGGGCATAAGAAGTTTATAAATGAGTCTGAAATTCTTGATTTACTTAGGGTAATTGATGGAAGTAAAGAAGATGAAGAACTATTAGGCTTCTTAGACTATGATAAAATAAAAGAAGGCAAGATGTGTAGACATATGGTTATGGTTTTACCTTATTGTGCTTCTTGCGATGCCATGGAAGAGCTTGCTAGAACAAATAAAGATACATTTAAGAACTTAAACGAATATGAAATTATAAATATTTCAGGTGTAGAAGCTAGAAGAGAATATAGTAAGCCTGATGATATTAAGAGAAAAATTAAAGAGTGTGAAGAACAAAATCAAAAAACATTAACACTGACGGTAAATAGAATGCTAACAGGCTCTACTGTAGAACAGTGGGATACCATGCTTTATTTTAAAGATACAGCTTCCCCTCAAGAATACGACCAATCTATTTTTAGGTTGCAAAATCAATATGTTAGAACCTTATCTAGTGAAAATGGATTTATCAAAGAGAACTTGAAACCTCAGACTTTGCTCGTAGATTTTGATCCAAATCGACTATTTAGAATGCAGGAACAAAAATCTCTTATTTACAATGTAAATACAGAAGAAAATGGAAACAGTAAGCTAAAAGAAAGAATTGTAGAAGAACTTCGTATTTCCCCAATTATTATGATGAATCATAATAAAATAAAACAAGTAGATGCTACGAATATTTTAGAGGCAGTAAGTGAATACAATAATCAAAGAAGTGTTTCAGATGAGGTAGTGGATATACCTGTTGATTTAGCTCTTTTAAATGATGCTGATATACGAAAGGTTATAGAAGCTCAAGCCGAATTTAATTCAAAGCAAGGATTAACCATAGATCCAAATCAAGGTGATGGTGAAGACTTGGATATAGAAGAGGCAAAAGATGATAAAAAAGATAGTGGTGATAAAAAAGATACACCAACTGAAGATTATACTGAAACAAAAACAGATGATGAGGTTAAAAAACTAGAAAATCAAATTAAGACATACTATCAAAGATTACTTTTTTATTCTTTCTTAACAAAGGACAAGGTTTCATCGTTAGATGATATTTTGAATACATTGGACAAATTTGACAACCAAAGAATTGCAAAAAATCTCTATTTGGAGAAAGGTGTATTGCAAAAGATTAGCGACAGGATGGATCCATTTAAGAGAAGTAGTTTGGATTATAAAATTCAAAACATCTCTAGGCTTGCCTCAGATGAATGTGTTGCACCTCTTGATAGGGCGATGACCTCAATTAAAAAATTTAATCGAATGTCAGAATCTGAAGTTATCACTCCGTCAAAAGTGTGTGATGAGATGGTTGCTTTATTACCAGAAGAAGGCTTAAGAAAAATAGTTGATAATCAGGACAAGTTTCTTGATATTGCAAGTAAATCAGGAGAATATGCTGTAGCACTTTATAAAAGATTAACAGCTGAACTTGGATATGCTCATAAAGATATAAAAGATATAATTTATTCAATTCCTACATCATCTATAGCTTATGAATTTACAAGAAGATTTTATGAAATATTGAATTTGAATGTAGATAATATAGCAAACAGGTTTAATGCATATGATTTGATTGAAGTAAAAGATGAAAATGGAGAAGTAGACAACACAAAAATTAATAACTTGCTTAAACAAGATAAAACATTTAGTGAAATTACTTTAAAAGATGAGATAAAGGTAGGTGATAGGAAAGTGAGATTTGGAGCAATAGTTGGAAATCCACCGTATCAAGAAATGATTAGTGAATCTAAAGGAAATAAATCATTAGGAAAACAACTTTTTCCAAACTATATAAAATTATCAATGGATATTACAGATGTATATGCAACATTAATAACTCCATCAAAGTGGTTCACTGCAGATGCACAAGACAATTCTTTTCCTAAGCTAAGAGAATATGCAAAGAGAAACAATCATTTTAAAAAAATAAAAACGATGGCTAATGGTGCGTCTGTTTTTGAAGGAACAGAGCTAGGATCAGTAAATTATTTTTTATTTGAAAAAAAATATACTGGAAATACTGAATTTATTCATGATAAAGAAGAAAATAGTGCATATAGACCATTATTTGAAGAAGATATGGAACAAATAATATCTATGAATTCTATGGTATCCATACTGAATAAAGTCAGAAATCATGAAAGTTTTGATACATTGATGACAATTACAAAAGGAAGAAATGCTTTTGGTATTACAGGTAAGGAGGCTACTAGCAAGACTTCTGAAACCTATTTTGATGGTTCATATTCAGTAAGGTGTTCTTATGAGAGGATAAGATACACAAAAGAAGAAGAAATCACAAAGAATAAAGAACTAGCTAACAGATATAAAGTGTTTATGTCTAAGGCTAACGGTGCTGCCGGTATTTTAGGTGAGAAATACGAAGTCGCAATATTAGGAAAGCCATATATTGGTTCTAATCGTTCCGTTTGCACAGATTCTTTAATTCCTATTGGAGATTTTTCAACAGAACAAGAGGCTATTAATCTATCTAAATATTTATTAACTAAATTTTTAAGATTTATGGTCGGCATTCTAAAATCTTCTCAGAATACAACTCAGATAGTATATAGGTTTGTCCCAATGCAAGATTTCACAGAAAAATCGGATATTGATTGGTCAAAATCTATAAATGAAATCGACGAGCAATTATTCGATAAGTATGGGTTGTCAATAGAAGAAAAAGAACATATAAAATCTTCAATTAAGGACATGTAAGGAGGAATATAAAAATGAGTGTACAATCTGAATTAAAAAAATTCAATGATAAAATCAGAGCGGATTTTGAAGTGAAAAAAGAATTAAGTGAGAAGAGAGATATATTGCTTGGGAAATTGAGGAATAATGATGATTTACCTTCATTTAAAGAACTAAATCAAGGTAGTTATGCAATGTGTACAGGTATCGAACCTGAAGATGACAGCGAATATGACATTGATGTAGCTTTAAGATTTTCTGTAAATAAGGATGATTATGATCCAATTGAAATAAAAGAAAAAATTTGTGAAATTCTAAAAAATCATACAGACTACGGATCTGAAATTAAGAAACCGTGTGTTACAGTTACTTACAAAAAAGATGGTGAAGCCAAATTTCATGTTGATTTAGTTACTTATCTTTATGCTGATAAAGATGATGAAAATAGTCAATTGTATATATCCAAAGGAAAAAACAAAGGCTCACAAGAATGGGAAGAGGCTGATCCTAAAGGATTGGTTGACTACATAAACGATAGTGTGGAGGTTGGAGAAAAAAGAAATCAATTTAGAAGAGTTGTTAGATATTTAAAGAAATGGAAAAATATAAAATTTTCAAATACTGGTCATGCTAATCCACCTAGTATAGGTATCACGTTGATTGCTGCTGATAATTTTAATTATTATGAAGAAGATGACTTAAACTCTCTAATTGATGTTGTAAATACCATAGTTAATAAGTTTAGCTATGTTAGGACAAATGAATATGGAAGGTATATGTATAGAATATCTTTATCGTTACCATATATCTTAAAGTTTAAGTTTGGTAATGATGTTTTTGAAAAAATGAGTGATGCTCAGATGACAGATTTTAAGGATAAAATTGAAAAATTAAAAAAAGATCTCGTAGAAGTCAGAGATGAAGCAGATGAACTAGAACAATATAAGAAATTAAATAAAATTTTTGGAGATGATTTTGAAATACCTGAAGCAAAGAATTCAGCTAAAAAACAATTTGATTATATTCCCGCTTCTAGTGCTTCTGGAATGGAGTAATTAATGGTGAACTACACTGATATTAGCAATGTTGTACTGGATAATAAACATATTTCTGAATCAGATGTTAGGCAAAATGAAATATTTAATGGACAAAGTTATGCTTGGATTATTAGCTGCAAACTTGATATATTGAAGAAGTGGATACCTATTGTAATAGGTATCCCTGATGACTGGGAATTAAATTTGTTTGATTTCTATTTGATTGATGAATTGCCGTTTATACCTCATATAGATAAAAAAGGGAAATTATGCTTATTTGATTTAGAAGGCACAATAATTTATCCGGAATTTGCAGGGCTTTTTCAGCAATGTGTTTTAAAGGCGAAAGAGTTAATTGAAGATGGAATTTCAGGTAAAAATAAAGAGGATTTTATAAAGGAATTTGATTCGTATTTTGCACTGCTCAGTGATATATCTATTGCTCATGTATCATTGCCAACTGAGAAGAAAGATACAAATATAAAATTTTGTGAAACAGCATCGAATAGTAAACGAAGAAAGAATGAATCGTTTGCAGCGTATACAAAAAGAAAAAATGATGTAAAATACTTTGCTTCTACCAATCAAAAAGATTTTGATACTTGGGGGAAAAAAGGTACACAAAAAAACGGTATCTATCTTTACATTAATCCACTTGAGTATATATATCCTCCTAATATTTTTGATTATAAGCTTGATGAGTTCTTAAATAGACTATTGAGTTTTATAGACTTTGAGTGTTTCAATAAATTAGAAAGTAAATGCAGTAATAGATTAATATTGGTTTTTGAAATAAAACAAGATGATGATACGGTAAATACTTGCGGATTTATGGTTGAGAATCCAAAATTTTTAGAAAAAAATAAAGTTAAACTCGTATCTTTTACCAGAATAATCCCACTTTCAATTCATAGACTAGATGTAGATTATTTATCTAGTAGAACTTCTTTTTTGCAAAAGGAGATTGTTAATAAATCTATTTTATTGATTGGATGTGGCTCTATTGGCGGCTATGTATTTCATGATTTAATTAAATCAGGATGTAAAAACATAACACTCGTTGATAACGATATATTAAAACCAGAAAACGTATTTAGGCATTTTCTTGGGATAGAATCAACTTATGGTTATAAGGCAGTATCTTTAGTTAACTATGCAAAGAGGACATTGCCGGAAATAAATGCAAAAGCAATTTCGAAAAAAATAGAAGATGCAATAATTGATTGTGATTTAAATTTTGATGATTTTGATTACATCGTTTCTGCCACTGGTAATCACACGCTAAATATATGGTTGAATAAATATCTATTGGAAAATAAAATTCTGAAAACAGTATTTTATATATGGAATGAGCCTTTAGATATAGGTTTGCATGTTGCGAGAATTAATATTAAAGACGGAAATGATTATCGAGATATTTTTAGTATCAATCATGGCGAAATATTAGATTTATCTTCATATGTTAAAAACGGACAAGTTTTTGCTAAAACGTATTCTGGATGTAATGGTACATTCATACCTTATGGATCAACGTTATCAGTTGAAAGTTCGATTTTGTTCATGGATTTATTTAAGCGAGAGATAGATGGAAGGGTAAGTAATAATGTTATTGCTTCTAGAAAGGAAGATGATTACTATCTTACTAAGGCAGGTTTTTCTGTTTCGGATAGATATATAAATCAAAAAGAAAAATATCTAGAAGTGTCATTATGTGATTTAGGAAAGGATGATATATAGGGGTGAGCAATGATATTGCGATTATTGTAAATAAGAGAAAAATCAAAGTATGCCACAACATAACACATACCTTACTTGAATACATGCAAAAAGGCTTTTTCTCAAGGGAGGCTGGCGGGATTTTGATAGGCAAAGAAAATAAATCTAATGAAAATATAATAATTAATCATATAACTGTTCCGATGCCTAAAGATGAAAGAAAACATAACAGATTTATAAGAAAAGATAAAAAACATATAGAATTATTTAAAAATCTTTATAAAGAAAGTGATGAGACTCTCAGATATGTAGGAGAGTGGCATACTCATCCTGAAGCAATACCTAATTTTTCATGTATAGATTTAAAAAATTGGAAGAAAATTAGCAAGGATTCAAAGGGTGATGTTAAATTTTATCATATAATAGTAGGATATAAAGCCATTAGAATGTGGGAAATAAATAATACATTACAAGTTAGATTAATAAATACTATTTTCTGGAAGGATATGGGTGTAAATTGATAGTGAAAAAATATATAAAGAACTTTATATTAGACTCATCAAGAGAATTAATGCAAATATTATCCCTGATTATTTGTGTAATAGCTCCAACGATTGTTAATCTAGCTGAAATAATTAAAACAATTTTGGGTGATGTGAGCCCTACGATAGAAAATGCAAAATATTACTATCTAATGATTTCTGGGAATTGGACTATGGGATGTCTAATTGCAGTATATGTTTTATTTCATATTATTAGAAAATCAAATAAAGAGAAAATTTATAATAAAGGGAACATTTATCATAATAAACCATATTGCTGGTATTGGTTTTGTTCAAAGATATTAGGATATGAAAAATGCAACTTAATCTTAGTGCCAATATATACTCAATATAAGTTGATTCTTAGAGATACATTTGAAGAATATCCTTTTGAAGAAAGTGTTTTTCCACAGAAAGAATACCAGATTAATGTTGAAAGAAAAATGAATGAAAGAAATTCTAACTCTAAAGATATTAATTTAATAATACAAGATACTTATCCTATCTCTTACAATCAAATACCTTCCAATTTCAAAACCAATACGACTATTTCGGTGAAAAGAGATTTTTTAAGATTTGGTGAGAGGGTATATTCTAAAGAACTTGTTGATACTATTGTTGAAGAGATAAGAAAATTAAGCGACGGTGTAACCCTTAATATTTTTTCAACGACGAATTCTAAAAATACATTTGAAATTGTAAAAAAAGCTATATCTCTTGCAGAAAGAGGTAATGTTAAACATGTTAATGTATTTCAACAAAATAGGGATGGAGAAAGAATTTTTGCTAATAAACCTCATAAAGTTATGTAGGTGTTTTAAAACAACATGAAGTTCATGCTTGCAATATGCTTGCAAAAAATCAGATAAACAGAAATAAACTAGATAATAAGACTAAATCCAATGACAAAACATTGATTTTACGCCATTTATACAAAACGATATTAATGGACGGATCGAATGGTAGTAAGTTGTAATATGAAAGAAAACTGGTATTTTTGTGTGGTTATGGAATTTTGAATATTGTTTTCGCAACACATTGATAACAGTTGTATAGCTCTAATATTCTTGTAATTAAATAGTTTTATGGTTAGAGTATGATTGACCAGTGGTTATGTAATCAATACATCCATATTATAAATTAAGTCCTTAGCTGTGGGTATAAAACTTATGGCTAAGGCTTTTTGTCGTCTTTATTTATCTGGTTTAAGATAATCTTTGAATATTTTAATTAAAGCGTAACTAAGTTACTGTAAGTATATGTTCTACCTTTTTGTGGTATTGAAAATATATAAGAGTCGCTATAGAATTTTTCCTACAAGTGGTAGGATGTATAGGTATATTGTAGATATAAAAGAACTGGCAGAGTATATGTTTTATGGTTGGTAAAGAATATGCTGATAGGCGAGGCGTAATGAAAAAGATGAAGGCGGAGAAGCAGTGTGAATGGATTAGTAGAATGTGTAACATTCTACTACGCATAAGGGAAAAGGTAAATGCTGAATTAATTTATGAGTAACAACAAAATAAGGGGGAAATAATTTAAATTTTTACTTAAATTGCAATATGAAATTGAACAGTATCCAAATCTACAATTCTATTAACTTCTTCAAGAAAGACATCTAAGGGGGTTCTATAATTTAGAAGCTTGCGTGGCAAATTATTGCACCATTGAAGTGTTCGTTGAATT
>NZ_AUFY01000026.1 GCF_000426745.1 Veillonella montpellierensis DSM 17217 | reverse complement strand
CCTTATAGGGTCAGAGCAAACCACCCGTTCTACGGGTGGTTATAATTTATATCTACTTAGGTTTATTATTTATGTAGATACTCAAAAAGATGTATTACATAATTTATTAGACATTCAAAACGAATGATAGAAAAATGCTTTAAAGGATAAAGTAATATTTAGTATTAAAAAAACGTCTTTATAATTTCTATAATTGTTCCCCAAAGATTAAATAATGAAAAAAACAAACTTAGAATAGTTTTTCCTTTAAAATTAAATGAATCCAGATTTTCTATAACTTCTTTTGGTTTTAAAGTTTTAAGCTCCAAAATTCTTTTAATAGTATTTCTTGATTTCCAATAAATATAACTCCATATAAAAAATACTATCGTTTCTATACAATTACCAATCCATACAAACTTTAAATAATATGGAGAATATATTAAAATACATGATATAGCCAATAAAAACAATGAAAAGATATAAATAATGTCTATATTTATTAAAGAATGATTATAGGGAATATCCTTTTTTTTATCATATATGCCTGAATGTATTTTATATATCTTATAAATAATTAAAAGCAATATTAATAAAATTATAATAATCTTATCAAAACTCATATTTTAACTAACCTCCATCTATAAATAACTTTTATCAGTTAATTTTAAAGGATCGTTACCATATGCATTTAATCCAACTGTTCCATCTCGAAGTAAAATAGATATTTCTCCCCCTATAATTATAAAATTAATCATAATTGACGCATTAGTATTTAAAAATAAACCAATAAGACATAATATTGTTAGTACTTTTGCTTGACTATTACTTCTATCACTATCATGTAGTCTTCTACACATTAATGTATATCGACTATAAATGAAAGGCAGTTGAATTATAAACATTATAAAATTATTTAATAAAAAACATCTATATATAAGATCTGTTAAACTAAATAATAATATTTCAATTAAAAGTATTCTTTTTAAAAACTTTTTCTTCCCTAAACGTCCATTACTATTAAATAAATTTTCTTTTATTCCTTTATCCAAACTAATTCCCCCTCATCAATAAATGATAATTAATATAGGTGATGTAAATCCCAATACTTTTTGTGCTATGTTATTATATCTACTTGCATATCGTTAATGCGCTTGTAAGAAAGCATTAAGACTCGTAAACTTTCTTTTGTAAAATCGTTCTCTATCAATTTTATGACTTCGTTGTACTTTTTCATTTTGCCATAGCGAGAATGGGCATATTAGGTTATGTTTTATGCTTAGTTTGTGTAACATTCTAGTAAATAAAAGCCATTCATGTCTAAATTTAGCATATACACGGTTAATAAGTGTTAATTCTTTCGTTGTATGCTGGTTAGGATGTAAGTGAGGTCTACAGCTTTTTAGTCGTAAGGATTCAATGGTTCCATTATAACGCTTTAGTCACCGTTGTACTTGTTGTCTACGCGTATGATATTTTCTAGCAGTTTAAGCATTATTTTGATGTTTTATCGTATTTTCACAAATACGTTTACGAAAGCGTAGTTCTTCGGTTATAATAGAGGTCATAAGAAGCTCTCTCCTTTGAAATAATAATTCGGCTTTGTCACCTGTATTTATTATAACAGAGAGACTTCTTATTTTTGTATTTCTCACCCATGTATTATATTCGTATATTAGTTAATTATAAATATTCTTGACAACTAAGAATTATAAATTTATAGATTTTGATTGACATTTACCAGCGTACACCATATACTTATACTGTTATGGTATAAGTAATCATAAAACATTACGAGGAGGTGTTTTACTAATGAAACGTACTTATCAACCAAATACGCTTTGGAGAAAACGTACTCATGGTTTTCGTGAACGTATGAAAACTATTGGCGGCCGTCTCGTGTTAAAAAGAAGACGTGCAAAAGGCAGAAAAAAATTATCTGCATAATATAATAGCTTTTAGGCAGGAGAAAAAACTTGGCGCTGCTGCCAAGTTTTTCTATTCTATGGTGAATATATGAAGGAAAGAATGAACGGCTTACGGAAAGAACGTAGGATTACTAAAAACAGTGAATATCGTCTTGTATATAAACATGGTAACTATGAAGTCGGTCGTCTTTGCGTTATATATCGTATGCCAGTGGCTAAACAAGCAACGCGAATTGGGTTTGTAACGGGTAAAAAAGTAGGTTGTGCAGTAGAACGTAATCGTGCTAGACGATTACTAAAAGAAGTATATCGTCTACATCAACATGATATTCGAGAAGGCTATCATATTGTGATGGTAGGGCGCGCTAAACTTAGTACAGCTACATACGCGCAAGCAGAAAAAGAAATACTCTATTTGCTAGGGCGTAGTAAACTTATGAAATCATAAAAGAGGCGATACGAGTGCATAGATGGATTACGTATATTAGTAGAGGTATCAATTTCATATTGATTACGTTAGTACGTATATATCAGATAGCTATATCACCATTAAAACCGAGAACGTGTCGATTTTATCCTACATGTTCTACATATACCCTACAAGCATTACAGAAATATGGTCCAGTGAAAGGTAGCATTTTGGGCATCAAGCGGATTATGAAGTGCCATCCCTTTCATAAGGGAGGCTATGATCCATTACCATAATGCACAGTTTTGGAAATACCTAAGTGTCTGTATGGATGAAATTTAGACCATACCATAACCTTATAGGCACGCACAGGACGATAGCTGTATGTTATATTTTGATACAGGAGAAGACTATTGGCAATATTTCAAATTTTAGTTGATTTTATGATACAATGTGTGACATGGTCCTATCAACTTACTCAATTAGTAGGATTTCCTAGTTATGGTATCGCCATTATTTTATTAACCATCGTTATTAAAGCAATTTTGGCACCATTAACAGTTAAACAAATCAAATCCATGAAGGGCATGGCTGAATTACAGCCTAAAATGAAAGAAATTCAAGAAAAGTATAAAAGTGATCCACAACGGGTGCAACAAGAAATGGCAAAACTATATCAACAAATGGGAATCAATCCTTTATCGGGGTGTTTACCATTACTTGTACAGATGCCATTTTTAATCGCTATTTATTGGGCATTGAAAGATTATGCATATGATCCTAATTTTATTAGCTTTTTATGGTTACCTAGCTTAGGTGAACCAGATCCTATGTATATTCTACCTGTATTAAGTGCCGTGTCTACGTATATTATGAGTAAACAAACTAGTGGCGCTAGTACAGGTGTTGCTGGTGGTGCACAAGCTAAAATCATGCAAATTTTCATGCCTTTATTCATTGGCTATATCAGTTTAAGCTTTCCAAGTGGATTAGTTATTTATTGGGTTGTTTCTAACATTTTCCAATTAATACAACAAGCCTTTATCTATAGAAATGATAAAAAGGAGGCTTAATATGGAATTTATAGATGTATCTGCAAAAACCGTAGAAGATGCGATTGAACAAGGAAAAGAACAATTACATCAAGATGGTCGTGAATTTGTTAACAGTGAAATTGTTACACAATCATCGAATGGATTTTTAGGCTTTGGTCGTAAGCCAGCTGTAGTTCGTTTATATTTTACAACTAGTGAAAGCGAAGATGTAGTGGTACCTAGTAACGAAGAGGATACTGCTCCTGAAGAAATCGTGGTAGAAACCACTGAGGCACAGCAAGTGGCAGTAGACGATGATCGTTCTTTACGTGCTAAAGTAGATGACCATACGAACGATGTTCTTACAAAAGAAGTGCAAGATATGATTGCTAAGAAGGGGAAACAATTCTTAGACGACATGTTTTCACAAATGGGTCTATCGGTAATGATTGAAAAGATGACGACCCAGGATAAAATTATCTTTCAGATTCACGGTGAAGAATTGGGAATTTTGATTGGTAAACATGGTCAAACGTTAGATGCTATTCAGTATTTAACGAATTTAGTAGCCCATAAAGAAGTGAACGGTCATTGTCACATTGTAGTGGATGTGGAAAATTATCGGTCCCGTCGTGAAGAAACGTTACAAGTATTGGCTAAGCGGTTAGCTAGTAAAGTGAAACGAACACGACAAAAAGTGTCGTTGGAACCGATGAATGCGTTTGAAAGAAAATTAATTCATACGGCATTACAAAATGATGCACATATTGTGACTGATAGTGAAGGTGAAGAACCATATCGCCACGTGGTGATTAGCTATAAGCGATAATCGTAGTAGAAAATTGGCATGAAATACATCTGTGTTTCATGCCAATTTTTATGATATTATTTTACTCACACCGTCATCGTGTATTATACTTAAAGATAGAGCTGTTAGAGTATGTTATAGGTCTGTGTACATGCATAGATGTAGATTGTATGCCAGTGTAGGAATACGTTCATAGGACCATAGAGAATTAGGATAAGGAGAAATTGTATGTATCTATCTGATACGATTGCCGCCATTGCTACGCCACCTGGTATTGGTGGTGTCGGTATTATTCGTGTAAGTGGCAGCGAGGCGTTTTCCATCGTCAATCGATTATTTTCGAGTCAAGGGACATTGGATTTACGTAAGCGACCTAATAAAACAATTCAATATGGCTATATCATCGACCCTGATACACCAGATAGGCACATCATCGATGAAGTGTTGTTGCTATTAATGAAAGGCCCTCATTCGTATACGGCGGAAGATGTCATTGAAATCCAATGCCATGGCGGTATGGTGTCTGTACGATCGATTTTACAACTATTGCTAGTCAATGGGGTTCGCTTGGCAGAGCCGGGAGAATTTACGAAACGAGCTTTTTTAAATGGTCGTATCGATTTGACCCAAGCAGAGGCGATCATTGATATTATTGATGCGAAAACGGAAGACTCGTTATCCTTAGCGGTGCAACAACTAGATGGCACTGTATCCACCTATATACATGAGGTACGGGAACAGTTAATGGCTATGATTGCACGATTAGAAGTCACTATCGATTATCCCGAAGAAGATATTGAAGAGGTAACCTTAGAGGAAGTCAGGGACGGTTTATTACCGATTATGAACGATATGGATGACCTACTGGCGACGGCACAGACGGGACGGTTAATTCGTGATGGCATTATGGCGGTCATCGTAGGAAGACCGAATGCGGGTAAGTCGAGTTTATTAAATGCCTTGCTCCGTGAAAATCGAGCCATCGTTACCGATATTCCAGGCACTACGAGAGATAGTATTGAAGAATACATGAATGTTGAAGGGATTCCGCTTCGACTCATCGATACGGCGGGGCTTCGCCATACGGAAGACACCATTGAGGCGATGGGCGTTCAAAAAGCGAAAGACTATATGCAACAAGCGGATATGATTTTATGTGTCATTGATGGGTCCACACCGCTTACGGCAGAGGAAATCGATATTTTACAATCTGTGTCGGGTAAGCAGACCATCGTGTTGATTAATAAATCGGATGTGGCGCAAGTCGTTACGGCGCATGATATCAACCAGATTGGTACGTATACGGCGATAGAAACCATTAGTGCCAAAGCTGGTGATGGGACTCGTATACTCAATCGTTGGGTGAAAGAATTAGTCTATGGTGGACAGGTGGCGCATCATCAGCAAGCGGTGTTAAGTAATGTGCGTCATATTTCATTGATGGAGTCGGCTAAGTCACAGTTACTAGAGGCGATGGCAAGCATTGATAGCGCTATGCCTGTAGATTTAGTGGTTACCGATATTCGTGGCGCATGGGAAGCACTGGGCGACATTACGGGCGATACGATTCGCGAATCCTTAGTAGATGAACTATTTTCACGATTTTGTTTAGGGAAATAATGTCCTAGATTGATGGTAGTAAATGAGCTATGCGTAACGATCTATGGTATAGAACGAGTATTGAATCATTGAGGTAAGGTTTAGATGTATACAGTAGATAAGTATGATGTAATTGTGATAGGTGGCGGTCATGCTGGCTGTGAAGCTACATTGGCAGCAGCACGCATGGGGTATCGCACCTTAATGGCCACATTAAATTTAGATAATATTGCGTTAATGCCCTGCAATCCAGCGATTGGCGGTCCTGGTAAAAGTCATTTAGTGTGTGAAATTGATGCCTTAGGTGGTCAGATGGGAATCAACGCAGATGCTACGACGGTGCAAATGCGTATGCTAAATACGGGGAAAGGGCCAGCGGTCCATTCCTTGCGCGCTCAGTCGGATAAAGGGGCCTACCAGCGATTGATGAAAGAAACCCTAGAAAATACAGAGGGCGTTAATATTAAGCAAATCATGGTGAATGAACTCTTGGTGGAAGATGGCACTGTGAAAGGGATTGTATCAGAACTAGGTGAAGTCTATGAGGCTAGAGCGGTGATTTTGTGTACCGGTACCTATTTAAAAGGAAGTATCATCACTGGCGAGCTATCCTATGCAGGGGGACCGAATGGGCAACGGTCGGCGGAATTACTTTCAGAGTCCTTGAAGCGCCATGGCATCGCCTTGCGACGATTTAAAACGGGTACACCGGCGCGCGTAGATCGACGCACGTTGCATACGGAACGGATGGCCATCCAAGAAGGGGACCCTCATTATCACTCCTTTTCCTTTATGTCCGATTGGAAAGACCGAAACCGCCAAGTGTGTTGGCTAACTTATACGAATGAAGAAACCCACGAAATTATTAAAGAGAATTTACATCGCGCTCCTATGTATAGTGGCATGATAAAAGGGATTGGTCCTCGCTATTGTCCATCCATTGAAGATAAAGTGGTTCGTTTTGCCGATAAAAATAGACATCAATTATTCATCGAACCAGAGGGAGAACATACGAATGAAATGTATGTACAAGGGATGAGTACGAGCCTACCTATCGATGTACAATATGCTTTCTTGCGGACGATTCCCGGCTTAGAATCGGTAGAAATTATGCGCCCTGCCTATGCCATTGAGTACGATTGCCTAGATCCTTTACAATTGACACCGGCTCTAGCGGTGAAAGCGATTAAAGGTCTTTATTCTGCAGGACAAGCCAATGGCACATCGGGCTATGAAGAAGCGGCGGCACAAGGATTGATGGCTGGTATTAATGCGGCCTTATACTTGAGTGGTAAAGAACCGTTTATCCTATCTCGATCCGAAGCCTACATTGGCGTATTGATTGATGATTTAGTGACGAAGGGAACGAATGAACCCTATCGCATGATGACGAGTCGCAGCGAGTATCGCTTATTGTTGCGCCAAGATAATGCAGATATGCGCTTAACAGAAAAAGGGCGCGCCATTGGACTCGTGAGCGATGAGCGGTATCAGCGCTTTCAGAGTAAGAAAGAGGCCATTGAAAAAGGCATTCAATTGTTGAAAGATACGCCGATTACCCCATCAAAAGAAACGCAAGCCATTTTACAAGAACTAAAAACGGCACCGATTAAAACGGGGATACGGGCCTTTGATTTGGTGAAACGTAACGAACTTTCCTATTCTATGGTGGCGGACGCCTTTCACATAGAGCGATTTACACCGGATGTGGAAGAAGAAATCGATATTTCCATTACCTATGATGGATATATTAAAAAGCAACTCGACCAAGTGGAAAAGGTGCGCAAATTGGAATATAAAGTGATTCCTTCCGATTGGGACTATGGGTCTATGAAAGGGATTACCTTAGAGGCTAAGCAAAAATTAGAAACAATTAGACCTCATTCTATTGGACAGGCAAGCCGTATTTCTGGCGTATCTCCAGCAGATATTTCTGTACTACTCATTCAGTTGGAACAGTATCATCGCAACCATAAGCAGTAAGAGTCACACGATGTGCTTAGGTCGTAATGATGATTTGTAGACCTAGTAGCAAGGCGCAGCAGTATAGTGTAGATAGATGTTGATAATACAAGCTATGCATTGTCTTTTACTAGATGTAGATAGAAAGAACGCGTTTTTAGGATACTATTCGTACATTAGGATCGCCATATGGTACTACGTGCTAGACGCACCGTAGGGCATGCGTTTAGGAGTAGAAAGGTAGATAGCCTTTGCTAGATGGTTGTAGATCGATGACCGTAGTTGATGTTCATAGGCGTAACGTATAAATTAGTAGATGGATAGAAGAAAGGACTGGCTATGAAAGCATCTGTATCAGACTATGTAGTAGAACAAGACGTATTTATAGCGGATATGTTAGCACAAATGGAGGCTATCGGATTACCGTTAACCGATGCACAAGGACGAGATTTTTACACCTATTACGTGCATTTAATCAAGACCAATGCGCATATGAATTTGACGGCTATTACGGACGCTCATGAAGTAGTGGTTAAGCATATGATCGATTCCCTATCTTGTTATGACCCAGCCTATTTTTTCGAGGGGGCACGTCTGTTAGATGTGGGAACGGGTGCTGGATTCCCAGGCATTCCTCTCGCCATCTATCGCCGTGACTTAGAGATTACCCTTTTCGACTCGCTGCAAAAACGATTGCGCTTCTTGCAAGACGTCATTGACATGCTCAATCTTACAAATGTGACCACGTTGCATGGGCGTGCGGAAGATATGAGTCATCAAATAGAACATCGTGAACGTTATGATCTGGTTACGAGTCGTGCAGTGGCTCGACTTCCCATATTGGCAGAATGGACCTTACCCTATGTGAAAGTAGGCGGCTATTGCATCGCTTTAAAAGGGGCTATCTATGAAGAAGAAGTAGAAGAATCACAAAGGGCTCTATCTGTGTTAGGCGGTGCCGTACGAGAAATTCGTCCCATCACATTGCCTACCATATCGGATAAGCGCGCCGTGGTGTACCTAGAAAAACAAAGAAAGACACCAATGAACTATCCGAGAAAACCAAAAGATATTAAAGCGCGCCCTTTATAAGAGGGGCGTATGCTACACGCGTGGAGAATAGGATAGATACTAACTCACATAAACGACATAGATAATATAATGATTGTGTTGCTCCCTCTAATCTGGCGACAGAAAAGGTGGTCATTTTCGGATAGATTACTCACATTTTTCGTATCCGTCATGGTAAATGTCAACAAGCTTTTCTATCTTGAATTGTCAAGTCAAGTGCAACTCTACTGAATGGTAAACTTCATAAGGTGTTTTCCAGTTTAAGCATTTACGTGGACGACGATTGATCTCTTCTATTTTCGCTTCAATATAGCTATCTGATTGGTCAATATCTTTCGTTTTTGGAAAGTATTCTCTTAATAGACCATTTGTATTTTCGTTGGTACCTCGTTGCCATGGGTGATGGGGCAACGGAAAATAGAATTCTACGAGAGAAAGTTGCTGTGAAATTTCGGGATGTTTTGAAAATTCTTTCCCTCTATCGGGAGTGATGCTTTGAAGGGGTTCATCCTTCAGCAGTTCAACCATGGCTTGCTTAACACATTGGGCAGTCTTCTTTGAAATTTTCCGGCAAAGAAGGTAGCGACTTTTTCTGTCTGTTAATGTGAGTAGACATGCTCTGCCGATCTTACCTGCCACTGTGTTTGCTTCCCAGTCGCCTAAGCGTTGCCTTTTTTCGGCTGCATCGGGTCGCTCGGATATGGGATTAGTGATTGGAATTTTACCGCGTCTCTCTTCATAGGACTTGCTATGCCTTGTTTTTCCGCGATGTCTTAATTTTCTAATACATCCTCTGTTGCCCCTAGAGAGATTCGGATCGTCAAAAAGGCCATAATAAATGGCTCGATAAATTGTAGTGAAGCTAATGCGATAAACACTTTTTTCATATTTTAAGCGAGCAGCGATCTGTTCCGGAGACCACTGATGCTCTAAGAATAACGACTTTACCTTTTGGAAAAGAACAGCATCGTCTAACTTCTTATGAGGACGACATGCTTTTCTTCTGGTGGCATAAAGTGCCTGTGCATCGCAGGGCAAATATGTTCCCTGTAAAGAATTTCTCTTTAACTCACGACAAATTGACGATTTGTTGCGTCCTAACTTTGTTGCTATTTCAGATTGATTTAAGCCGATGTCCATATAATGTTTTAGCAACTCACGCTCTTTTAGTGTAAAATGAGAATAATGATTCATCGTTCCTCCTGGTTGATTGGTTTTCGTCGACATAATTTTACCAGAAAACGGTGAATCATTTTTTGTTGCACTTAGATTGTAAATTCAAGCTTTTCGAAAGGATAAAACAATGATAGAAAGTAGACCTAAGTTTGATAAAATCACATCGTTTGATGAGTTTAATAAATACTATTGGTATCGTGAAGAACTTTCACAGATATGCAAGTTATTAGGATTAGAATATAGAGGTACAAAACAAGAACTCACTTATATTATTGAGCAGTACTTTAAGGGTGATGTGATTAAAAAGTCATCAATAAAAAACATAAAGAAACAAGTTGATTATATTACTTTAGATATGCCTTTACTTGAGTGTGGATTTTCCTTTAATTCAAAATTCAGAGAATATTTTTCTGTTGTAACAGGTGTTTTGCCTTTTAAATTTACTGCAGATATGGCAACGGCTTGGAGAAAAGTGAAAAGACAAAATGATTTGAGTTTTACAATTCAAGATATGCTCAAAGTTTATTATGGAAAATCAGATTATGCTAAGTATGATAATTCGGTTTGTCAATGGAATCAATTTTTAAAGGATTTTTGTGCAGACGAAAATAGTTGTAACTACTCTAATAAAATACAAGTAGCTGCAATTCTTTGGAAAGAAGTCAGAGATTCAAAAAACAAAAAAGTTTATTCACGAGAACTTATAAAAAAATATGAGGATAAAATAGAACACTATCACAAGTAAACAGAAACTATTTTTTTGAATCTTGAATTGTTAAGTCAAGTGCAACTCTACTGAATGGTAATCCCTATGGGTTTTGTGCTAATTTGAGCAATAGCCTAAGAGGTAACTCTCAATAAAAAGTCAAATCCCCTAGGACTTTTAATCCTAGGGGATTTTGTTATATTTGGAATGAGTCATATTCCTATCATTTATTTTTATCATTTCTGTGCAACAGGCGTATCAAGAAATGAAGATGATCCTATACCGATATTCTTTGGGGACTAGAGACAAGAGATGTCTATTTCGTTACCTTGCGCGTGAGTATATCGTTTATTATCAGTACGTAGGGATAGATGAAATAGACATCTCGTATCTTGTCATTCTTTCAGTGTCATCGTTAGTGTTTTCGTTCGTACCAAGTAGTGTACATAACGGGCAAGACGATGAGGGTGAGTAAGGTAGCCACTAACAAGCCACCACTGAAAGCAATCGCCATAGGCGCCCAGAATACATCGCTCATAAGGGGAATCATGCCGAGGATGGCGGCCATAGCGGTGAGCATAATCGGTCTAAATCGCAATAGCGTCGAGTCGATGACCGCTTGTCGCACGTCTTCACCGTTGGCACGATGCGTTTCAATTTGATCGATGAGAATAATAGAGTTACGAATAATCATACCGCTTAAGGCGATGATGCCCAAAATGGACATGAACCCGAGGGGCGTTCTCGTGATAACGAGGGATAATACGACGCCGATGAGGCCCAACGGTGCAGTTAATACGGCCATAATCATGAGCGTTATTTTTTTAAGTTGGAACATGAGGATGGTCATGGTAATGAAGAATAGGACGGGTACGGCGGTTAGCAAGTTGGAAAGGGCGATTTCACTTTTTTCAGTGGCCCCGTCTAACTCAATGGTATAGCCTACAGGTAGGCTTTCACGAAGGGGTGCTAATTGTTGATAAATATCTTTTTCTACAGAGTTTGCTAACACGGTTGGCGGTACGGATCCATGAACGGTAATGGTCGGTTTCATGTTGCGATGCCAAATGATACCTTCCTCTTGGGATAGGGATATGGTAGCGATTTGACTTAATGGTACGTAGGCACCAGAGGCCGTTTGAATTGGCAAAGATTGTAGCACGGAAAGATTATGGGCCACGTTACCGGCTAGTTTAAATTGGATGGGAATCGTTTGGTTGCCTTCGTAGAATTCGCCGACTTTCATACCGGAAATTTCTTGTTGTAACGTTAGGGAAATGGCATAACTGTCCACACCTAAGGCGCGGGCCTTATTGGGGTCGATGTGAATTTGGGCGGTCGGTTCTGTATCGGGCCAATCAAAAGCCACATCGGATACGTGAGGGGTTTGTTCCATTTCTTCCTTTACGGAGTTAGCAATTGTTTTTACCATGTCTGGTTCTGGACCGGATACGCGGAGCATGATTGGGTATTTGGAAGGGGGCCCTGTTTGTAAAAACTGCAATGTGGTCAATGCCGATGGATAGGTGGTGTTTAGCGTGTTTTGTAGTTCTTCGTATAACGAGTTACGATCGCTGAGCGACTGGGTGACGATGACGGCTTGCATAAAGTTATTGCGCGGCAATTCGGGATCTTGGGTCAACACAAAGCGTGGCGACCCTTCGCCTACATAGGTGGTATAGCTGGCAATGCGTGCATCGCCAGCGAGCATGCGCGATAAGGTGTCTGCCTGTTGTTTCGTGTAGGCCAAGGACGAGCTTTGGGGAAATTGCATGTTTAGGATAATTTCATTCCGTGTGGAAGTAGGGAAAAATTCTTCTTTTAATAAAGGAAACGTGCTAAGCGATACGATGAATACGCCGAGCGTCGTGAGTAAGACCAGCTGTTTATGGCCTAATGCGTAGAGTAAGATGCGTCTGAAACGGTCGTAGAGTTTTGCAATGACCCGTGATTTCCACGTATCTTTCGTGGTCGGCGTTATGCGTATTAATTCATAGCCTAGTACAGGACTTACCAAAACAGAGGCAATCCAGGAAAGTAGGAGCGCCAAGGCGACAACGGCAAACAGGCTGGCACAAAATTCTGCCACCATACCTTTCGATAAGGAAATAGGGATAAAGCCGGCACATGTGATGAGTGTACCACTTAGCATGGGAAGGGCGGTGGAACGAAAAGCGGCTGTAGCCGCACGACTGTGATCGAGGCCTTCCTCTAATTTTACAATCATCATTTCTACGACGATGATCGCATCGTCTACGAGTAAGCCGAGAGAGATAATGAGAGCGCCCAAACTTACTTTATGTAAATCGATATGATTGAGATACATGGCGATAAAGGTGGAGCAGACGACGACGGGAATCGTTAAGGCTACCACGATACCGCTTCGTAGACCGAGCGATATAAAACTTACGGCTAAGACGATGATGATGGCTTCTAAGAGGGAGCGAGAAAAGGTATTAATCGACGTTTGCACGATGTGTGGTTGATTCGACACTTGATTGATAGATAATCCTACTGGAATTTCCCCTTGCAAGGTCGCCATTTTTTCATCGATGGCTTGTCCAAATTCTATATTGTTAGCACCGTCTTCCATGGAAATAGCAATACCGATAGCGGGCGTGCCATTGTAAAAGAACAAAGGTTGTGATGGATCTGAGTAATCCATGGTAGCGGTGGCAATATCGCCGAGACGAATGATTTGACCGTGTATAGTAAGGGGTAGATTACGAATTTCGTCGATGGAATTAAAGAGACCATTCACGCGAACGTAGACATTGGTCGTATCGGTAGTAATCATACCGGCAGGTACCATGGTACTTTGTTGCTTAATGGCGGTTAGTAGCTCTTGATTGCTCACGTGATAGGCGGCCAATTTATCTTTATCCATTTCAATGTGTAAGGTTTGTTGCTGTACGCCGATTAATTCGATTTTTTTCACATGAGGTACGGACAGTAAGGCGCGCTTAATGGATTCTGCTTGTTGTCGTTTTTCTTCAAAACTATAATCATTGCCTGTTATGGCATAGATGGTGCCGTATACATCATCGAAACGATCGTTGATGATAGGTCCTTGTACGCCGGAAGGTAGGTTTTTCCATTCGTCATTCACTTTGTTTCTAATTTCTGTCCACGATTGGCGTACTTGATTGGTGGATACGTCGTCTTTCAGATTCACATAGATAACAGATTTACCACCGTCGGTAAAACTTCGCGTATAATCAAGACCTGGTACATCACGAATTGCTTCTTCCAGTTTGTCTGTTACTTGCGTGGACATTTCTTCAGGGCTGGCACCTGGCCATGACGCACCGATGACCATGGTACGAATGGTGAAAGATGGATCTTCCATGCGGCCCATGTGGATAAAGGAAAAAATGCCGAAGGTTAAGAGCACGGCTATAAAATAATAGATAATCGACTTGTGCCGTAAGGCCCAAGATGCTAAGTTAATTCGACTCATAAGACACCTCATAGATGATAGCACTAAAAGCGTACTGTTTCGCCGTCAGACAATCGATCTACACCGGCAGTGACAATGCGGTCACCGCGCGACAAGCCTTGTGTGACGAGTACGTTATTATCTTGAAATTGACTAGTGGTGACGGGTACTAGATGAAGTGTATTTTTCCGTATTACATAGACAGATGCTTGCCCTGTGCTATTTTTAGTTAGAGCTGTAATCGGAATGGTAATAGCCTCGTTGGCTGCACTCGTAAGTGATACATTGGCAGTCATACCGAGCTCTAAGGCCGCAGGTGGATTGGATAGACTAATCCGTACCGTATATGTGCGTGATACAGGATCAGGTACGGGGGAAATTTCTCGCACTACCCCTTGTATCGATTGGTTTGGCAATGCCCATAGAGATACTGTGACAGGCATGCCACTATGAATGGTGCCTACAATTTGTTCTGGCAAGGCAATCACAGCTTCTGGTTCATTACCACTGGTCATGGTAGCTACTTGTTGCCCAGCGGCGACGACTTGTCCCACTTCAAAATGAACGGCCGTAATGATGCCATCGTCGGGGGCTACGAGATTTGTATAGGCCAGTTGGGTTGTAGCCGTATTCAAATTCGCTTTTGCTTCTTCTAAGGCTGCTAAGGCCGAGTTGTTAGCGTGAATCATTTGATCTAACTGTAAACGGCTAACCGCTTGTTGATCGTAAAGTGATTGGTAACGGTTCGCATTGGTGGCGGCCAAGTCATATTGTGATTGTGCCGCAGTTACCGCTGCATGGGCACGTGTTACTTGATCTTGGACATTGCTTTTATCCACGGACCCAAGAACTTGACCCGCCTGTACGTGATCACCTACATGGATTTGTTTGGTCACCACTTGTCCGCTACTCTGAAAGGCCAATTGGGTTTCTGTTTTATTCTGAATCACTCCAGAATAGGTAGTACTATCCGCGCCTTGGCTTTCACCAATCACCATTGTTTTTACCAGTGGTGTAGGCGCTTGCTTGGCGGTTGTAGAACCACAACCAGTAGAGGCTAGGGCGGATATACATAGAATGGCACTCATAGTTATATACGCACCTAGGCGTGTGACATAAGAAGATACTTTCATAATTGTAACGGTTATTACAGACAATAACCGTATCCTCCTTTCTCGGCGATTCGCTGTGTTATAGTTGTAAAATTATATTTTGTAAAATTTTTATTATGTAAAGTAAGGACTGCATCGATACAGTCCTTATACGTGAATATGTAATTATAGGTATCGTTGACGAGTCCTTATGGATAGAAGTGATAGTAACCTATGATGACCCGAGAAACCTATACGATACCTATAATGATACAAATGTAGTCATTACTGTATACATAGTTTTATTATACATCTTTTTAGTAGGTTCCTCCATAGGAGCGTTATAGAAGTGCTTCCTATCCTACCCGTGTTACGACACGTGGTCATAGGTGGAGAGTGTAACCTAGTGGTAGGTCACGTTCTTATTAGATTTGATTCGCTTACGTACTTTTAGGCGCAGCTATAGAGCTGCCTAAAATTGATTACATCATATGGCGCTTAGACACGTAGGTTATGGGAATCTATGTCAATCTGTTTATAGTCTTACCCTCTTAGATGGAATCCGTTTCTTCTGTGGTATCCTCGTCGATTGGTGGTTCATAGGTAATCATAATTTTATCCACCCGCGTGTTGTCCATATCCATCACTTCAAAGGTATAGGCATCCCAATGACACGTATCCGTTTCTTTCGGAATACGCCCTACTAGATAGGTAACAAATCCGCCCATCGTTTTATACAAGTCGTCCAACTGGCCAGGTAATTCCTTGGTGATGGAAAAGTAATCTTTGAACTCATCTATATTGAGCAACCCATCTACGAGCCACGTCGTTTCAGAGCGCTGTATGACGCGATTTTCCTCTTCCTGTTTTTCCTCTTCCCCCGACGGCATGAGACCTACGATTTCTTCCATAATGTCGTGCAAGGTAACAAGTCCACTGAAAGCACCGTACTCATCTAACACGATGGTTTCATGGACACCTTCTTGGCGAAATAATTCGAGCAACTTCATGAGTGTAATGGATTCGGGCACTAGGAGAGGTTCTTTCGTGCACTCATAAATCATGTCCGTTAATGACTGTTCTTTCGTCTTTGTCAGTTGCAACGTAAGTATATCCGATACGGTCACTAATCCAATTAAGTCGTCCAAGGAATCTTTCCCTACAGGAATTCGATAGTGATGCGCTGTAGCGAGTATACTTTTTATGTCTTCTTCATCACTGTTGAGGTCAATCCATTTTAATTGTGTCCGCGGTGTCATTACATCGGACGCATTCAAGTCGGCAAGGCGGAAAATATTATCCACTAACACGGGTTCTTCTTCTTCAAAGGCTCCCATCGCCACACCGTCGGTGAGCATTTTATTAATTTCCGATTCTGTAACGGGGGCTTCTTCTTTATTTTTCACGCCCAGTACTTTTAAAAATATATTCGTAGACGCACTTAAAAAGACGACAATCGGTTTTAACGCAAGGGATAAATAATAAATGGGATGAGCAACAGACATAGCAATCGTTTCAGGACTATTCAGCGCCAATCGCTTAGGCACCAGTTCGCCAATCATCAACGACAAATAGGTGGTTAAGGCGATGATGATGAACGAGCTAATCGATGAAGCATAATGCTCGATAGCAGGGGCGACGGAACGAATCCAATCGGATAGGGGTTCTGCAAAGGTGGCTCCAGAATATAAACCAGTAATGATACCCACCAAGGTAATGCCGATTTGTACGGTGGAGAACATTTGATTAGGATCCTCCAAGAGCGATAAGGCACGCTTGGCGGCATGATTATTTTGATTGGCCAGTTCTTCCAATTTACTTTTTTTAGAATTTACAATGGCTAGCTCTGTCATAGAAAATAAACCGTTAGCTATGATCAATGCTAGCACGATAATCAGGTCAATGGTTATGTCACTATCCATTACACTATCACACTCCTTAATGTAACTTATTATATCATATCTTATGAGAAACCTATAGCCTATGAACGACGTTGTATCTATGAGAAACAATAGCTTATAATAGCTTTCGTATGCCTTTTAGGCAATCATCACATATGTACAAGTTTGATATATCCAGTAGGAAGGTCCTTGAATCGGTTACAGGCACCTATGATAGGACGAGTTGTATAAAGCGTTGTCGCCTAGGGTGTACTAAGAGGAGCTGTATATGCTATCAGTAATGGTTGTTGCGTAGGGTGCGCGTGTATATGCCATCAGTGATGAGGATTATATAGGGTGTAGTAAGCGATATGTGTATCGTGCCATTGGTGATAGTGTTGCGTAGGGTGTACAAGCAGTTAGTTCCTTGTCTAGTATATATAAGGCGATTCATGGCGATAGGGTATACAATCATTACCGATGGGGTGTTGCTTTGGATCGTATATATGTTTTTGTCAGTCCTAGTGTTAGAGGAAGCGATGACTTGTATTCGCCTATGGTGATGGTTTAACGAGCTGCAATAGGGCCCTATGAATTAATTATTTGAAAGGCTATCTCCCTACTTAACAATACCCTTAGGTAAGTGGTATGATTACTACATAAGAGAATCATAGTTCGTCATGAGTAATCTAGACGTGAGGAACCTAGCATTCGTAGTTCGTGGTTGTCATAAGAGGAATAGGAGATATGTATGTATAATCAACACGGTATCGTAGACATGGCGGTAGTTACTAGCGTTCGCCGTATGCTACAAGACAAACATAAAGAGGATCAAAAAATTTTACAGGTCATTGAGGAAATTAGCGTGGACGATGATATTTCGCCAGAAGAACTACAAGTGACTAAATTGGCCTATGAAGAGGTGAAGTATCGTCTATATTATACGGGGTTGTTAGAAACGCTATGGTCCCAAATTTATGATGTGCAACAACAATTAGCCGGATTACATGTGTATGAATCGTTGGAACAAAATTGTTTGGACGGTGATACGTCGTCTGATATGGACTTTCACATGGCCGAGTTAGAAGATGTGGAAGTGCCAGAAGTGGTGCGTGAATTGATGCTTTCCTATCATAAACCGCTAGTAGAGCGACCTGCAGGTCCGATGATGGTAAAACCGTCGAATCGAGTGATGCGAAAAGAACCACAGGCGATGACGGTAGAGCAGAAACAACCATTAGTGGTTAAGAAACGGCAAGACGTAACAGTTACACATCCATCGCCGCTTATGGTGACACCGCAACAAACGAGAGTGACTATGCAAGAAGACGTAGGAGACCATCGTGCATCGTCATCGTTACGGACGGTTCTCGCAGATGAGGAACATAAACATGCTAAGGTGGATATGAACGAGATGACACCAAGTGGCGCACGTTCAGCACGAGAAAAAGAACGGGCTACCTCTCACGCTATAAGTGATGAGGATTTACAAAAAACTAAGAAGAAGCATAAAAATAAGGATAAGAAAAAGGATAAAAATAAGGATACGGATACGCAATCACAGGCAATAGGTGACGCATCGCCAGACGTAACAGCGGTAGAACTGTTGGTCGATGAATTGATTGCTGGCATGTCGTGGAAAAAGCTAGTTAAAAAATTGGCGAAACAACATTATAAGGAAGAGAAAAAGAAGCAGAAAAAGCAGAAGAAACGTAAAAAAGCAAAGCAAAAAGAAACGATTCTCCATGGCCTTGATCAAAGAGCGGCGATGAAGCGCTGTGTGTGCAAGAAGAAAAAAGACAGGTGTACGTGTTAATCATTGATGGAGTATATGTATGAAATTATCGTTATACAGGAGAAAGAATACATCTCTTGTAGATTTAACTATGAATCGAGCGATGCTCCTCGATTTAATCGGTAAAGGGGCCTTGGTGGGTGTCATTGCAGGATTTTTTGGAGCTACCTTTCGCTATTTTATTTTAACGTCTGAACATTGGCGGTGGTCTTTGATGGCCCATACTGATGCACTATCTGTCATCGGTTGGCTGCTCCTTATGGTGGTCATGGCCTTTATCATCGATAAAACATTGCAGTGGGCGCCTTTGTCAGGCGGTTCAGGCATTCCGCAAATCGAAGGAGAAATGCAGGGCATTTTTAGCATGAAACCGTACCGTATATTGGTATCCAAATATATTGGCGGTGCCTTGACGGGATTGGCTGGCTTTTCTGTGGGGCGCGAAGGACCTTCGGTGCAACTAGGGGGCGCGGTAGGTAAAATTGTGTCCTACTGGATGAAAAGTTCTCTTCGCGAACAGCGCATTCTCACATCGGCTGGGGCAGCGGCTGGCCTGGCTGCCGCATTTAGTGCACCTGTGTCGGGCGCCATTTTCGTTTTTGAAGAAGTGCATAAAAGCTTTTACCCCTTATTAGTGATTCCCACCTTTGTGGCGGCATTGATTTCTAATTTTATTACGGCGCAACTCTTTGGCTTGCAACCCTCTTTGGGGTTTACCGTATTGGACGGCTTGCCATTGATGTACTTTCCCTACCTCATCCCTATGGGCATCGGCATGGGTTTACTAGGTGTTCTATTTTGTCGAGCCATATTTCTGTGTAAAGGTCTTTTTGAAAGAATGCCCCTATCACGATGTATGAAACTCGTCATTACCTTTATCGTCGTAGCTCTCATCGGCTATGATTCCCAATTGTTATTAGGTGGCGGTAATGACCTCGTGGCAGAACTAGCAGAACACTCTCACGGTCTAGCCCTATTGGCGTGTATCGTGGTGGGTAAAATACTACTCACCTCATTTTGCTATGGCAGTGGTGCACAAGGGGGGATTTTCTTACCCATGCTCGTTATCGGTGGTGCGGCGGGTGCTTTCAGTGAAAGCTTACTCACCTCTTTTGGGTGCATACAAGGCGATTGGGTGCCACAACTCGTAGTGTGTGCGATGGGTGGTATGCTGGCGGCGGCTATGCGTACACCGTTATTGGCGATTTTATTAGTCTTGGAAATGACCAATAGCTTTCACAATATTTATGCCATTGGTATCGTTACGATTATCGCCTATTTAGTGGCGGAATTATGCAAAGAACCACCGATTTATGATTCCCTCTTACAAGCCATGACAAAGCAGCCATCTATGGAAGGTATGCAGACCGTATTTCAAACTAAAATTTCTGTGGTAAGTGAACACATTGGCACTGCGTTAGAAGAACTGGATTTGCCTGTGGGCATGAACGTGGTTAGCGTCTATCGCAATGGTCAATACCTAGTACCCTTAGGGTCATTACAATTGATGAGTGGCGATGAACTACAAGTGTCTTGTAAACGGGGCGATTTGAAAGTGGGAAAAGACTATTTTAGTAAGTAACGATGGCGCTAGTTACATCGATATGACATATATGATTGTTCATAGTAGTATAGTAGGTTTACTCCTACATGTATGATGCCTCTGTGTATACTAGAATAGATATAGGGCGTACTTGATGTCCTTTGTTTGATGACCGTCGAATAGGATGATACAACTAACAATAGAAAGGCACTGGCTACCTTGGTGGTAGTCAGTGCCTTTGTGGTTGTACGCCGAATAGGCATGATTAAACCCCCAGTTAAACTGAGGGTCAGTAAAATTTCTTAGAGAAAAGGAAAGAACCTCCTAGTGATAAAATGAAGTTGGTCTGGCAACCACAACATTTTAACATAGGAGGTTCAATGTCAATGAATGACGTAAAAAGCTTATCACATAGTAAATGGAGATGTAAATATCATATTGTTTTTGCTCCAAAGTATAGAAGGCAAATAATTTATGGTCGGATAAAAGTTGATGTAGGTAAAATTCTAAGAGATTTAAGTAAGAGAAAAAATGTAGAAATTATCGAGGCGGAATGCTGT
>NZ_AUFY01000025.1 GCF_000426745.1 Veillonella montpellierensis DSM 17217 | reverse complement strand
CAAGTATTAGCAAAACCAGGTTCCATTCATCCACACACTAAATTCAAAGGCGAAGTATACGTGTTGACTAAAGAAGAAGGTGGCCGTCATACTCCATTCTTCTCCAACTACCGTCCACAATTCTACTTCCGTACTACAGACGTAACTGGTGTTATCAGCTTACCAGAAGGTACAGAAATGTGTATGCCTGGTGATAACATCACTATGGATATTGAATTAATCACTCCAATCGCTATCGAACCAGGTCTTCGTTTTGCGATTCGTGAAGGTGGTCATACAGTAGGCGCTGGTGTTGTTACTGAAATCGCTGACTAATTGACAAACACTACATTGATTACTAAATCCTTTGGGATTTGAGTATATAAGCACATGGAGCGGCTATGCCGCTCTCATGTTGCGTTTAAACTATGATATGGAAGGTGACCTCATA
The DNA here is from genome assembly GCF_000426745.1 of Veillonella montpellierensis DSM 17217. Lineage (GTDB taxonomy): Bacteria > Bacillota > Negativicutes > Veillonellales > Veillonellaceae > Veillonella > Veillonella montpellierensis. The sequence continues at coordinate 23,506 of NZ_AUFY01000025.1, read as the reverse complement.
AGAGGATAATTTCCATGGAGCAGTTCATTCTCGAAATGAGCGACAGGAGGAAAAGCAATAATGGCTAAACAACAAAAAATTCGTATTCGCTTGAAAGCTTACGATCACAAAGCACTTGATCAAAGCGCTCAAAAGATCGTAGACACAGCAAAAAGAAATGGTGCTATGGTTTCAGGTCCGATTCCATTGCCAACAGAAAAGAATATTTTCACAATTCTTCGTTCTCCACATGTTAACAAAGATTCTCGTGAACAATTTGAAATGCGTACGCATAAACGATTGATTGATATTCTTGAACCAAATTCTAAAACAGTAGATGCTATCACTCGCTTAGACTTGCCAGCTGGTGTATCTATTGAAATTAAATTATAAGAGGAGGTGCGATAATGTCTAAAGCTATTTTGGGTAAAAAAATAGGAATGACTCAAGTGTTTACTGCTGAAGGTAAATTAGTTCCTGTTACTGTAGTAGAAGCTACTCCAAACACTGTAGTTCGTGTAAAAACTGTTGAAACTGACGGTTATAACGCAGTACAAATTGGTTATGGCTCTATTAAAGAAAAACATCTAACAAAACCTGTTAAAGGTCAATTCGAAAAAGCAGGTGTGGATCCAGTTAAGTATCTTCGCGAAATTCGCGTTGCTGATACATCTGAATACACAGTAGGCCAAACTCTGGCGACTGATATCTTCGCAGAAGGTGAATTAGTCGATGTGGTTGGAACAGGTAAAGGTAAAGGGTTTGCTGGTACAATTAAACGCCACAACTTCCACCGTGGTCCACAAACACATGGTTCTAAATCTCACCGTGAACCGGGTTCCATCGGTCCTATGATTTCCGGTGGCGGCGGTAAGGTATACAAAGGTAAAAAACTTCCTGGACAAATGGGTGGTTACAGAGTTACCGTACAACGCTTATCCGTGGTTAAAGTTGACGCTGAAAGAAACCTTTTATTAATCAAAGGTGGTATTCCAGGTGCTAAAGGCAGCTTGGTTATGGTTCGCAACACGGTAAAACCTGTTAAATAATACATTTGTCGAAAGGAGGATATAGAATGCCTACAGTTGATTTATATAATCAATCCGGTGTAAAAACTGGTACAATCGAATTAAATGATGCAGTATTCGGCGTTGAAGTAAATGACGCAGTTATGCATCTAGCCGTAGTTCGTCAATTAGCGAACGAACGTCTTGGCACACATGCAACAAAAACTCGTGGTATGGTTCGCGGCGGCGGCAGAAAACCTTGGAAACAAAAAGGTACAGGCCGTGCTCGTTCTGGATCCACTCGTAGCCCATTATGGGTAGGCGGTGGTACCGTATTTGGTCCATCCCCTCGTAGCTACTACAAAGCTATGCCTCGTAAAGCTCGTCGCTTAGCAGTTAAATCCGCTTTATCTGCGAAAGTAAACGAAAGCGAATTATATATTTTGGAAGAATTAACACTAGCAGCTCCAAAAACTAAAGAAGTATTGAATATCCTTAATAACTTCAATGTGGGTGATGCAAAAGTTTTATTCATTACTGAAGGTGATGTAAATGTTGAACTATCTGCTCGTAACATCCAAGGTGTGAAAGCAACTTCTAACGAAGGCATCAACATTTTTGATCTTCTTCACTATGACAAACTCTTCATTACTAAGGGTGCAGTCGCAAAAATTGAGGAGGTATTAGGATAATGGAATTACGTGATGTTCTTATTCGTCCGGTTATTACCGAAAAATCTACAATATTGATGGAAGAAGGCAAGTACACATTCCGTGTGCCTTTGACTGCTAATAAAATTCAAATTCGTCAAGCTGTAGAATCAATCTTCAATGTAAAAGTAGAAAAAGTTGCTACCATTCGCGTGTTAGGTAAAACTAAACGTATGGGTCGTACAGAAGGTAAACGTAGCGATTATAAAAAAGCTATTGTCACTTTGAAAGCTGGCGAATCCATTGAATTCTTTGAAGGTGTATAAAGTCTAGTTTTGTAAGGAGGCCCACTAATGGCATTAAAATCATTCAAACCGTACTCCGCTGGTCGTCGGTTTATGACAGTATCTGCCTTTGATGAAATTACAGCAAGCAAACCTGAAAAATCTTTGTTGGCTAAAATTTCTCAAACAGGCGGTCGCAACAATACTGGTAAAATGACTGTTCGTCACCAAGGTGGCGGTCATAAACGTCAATACCGTATTATCGACTTTAAACGTACGAAAGACAATATCCCTGCAAAAGTTGCTACAATCGAATACGATCCTAACCGTAGCGCTCGTATTGCTTTGTTAAACTATGCAGATGGTGAAAAAAGATATATCATTGCTCCACACAATTTGAAAGTGGGCGATGTAGTATATAGCGGTCCAGAATCTGATATTAAACCTGGTAACTGTTTACCACTATTAAACATTCCGCTAGGTACACAAATTCACAACATTGAAATGAAAATCGGCAAAGGCGGTCAAATCGTTCGTTCTGCTGGTACTTCAGCTCAATTAATGGCAAAAGAAGGTAATTATGCATTACTTCGTTTACCATCCGGTGAACTTCGTAAAGTTCATATCAATTGCCGTGCAACAATCGGTGTTGTAGGTAATATTGATCATGAAAACCAAACTATTGGTAAAGCTGGTCGCCATCGTTGGATGGGCGTTCGTCCAGCAAACCGTGGTGTTGTTATGAACCCTTGTGACCATCCACATGGTGGTGGTGAAGGTAAATCTCCTGTTGGTCGTAAACATCCTGTTACACCTTGGGGCAAACCAGCACATGGTGTTAAAACTCGCGACAAGAAAAAAGCTTCTAACAGCTTAATCGTTAAACGTCGTACAAAATAGGATAAAGGAAAGGAGATAAGACAGTGTCCAGATCTATAAAAAAAGGCCCTTTCGTTGCAGCAAGTCTGTTAAAGAAAGTTGATGCTTTAAACGAAACAAACGAAAAGAAAGTTGTAAAAACCTGGTCCCGTGCCTCTACTATTATCCCTAGTTTTGTAGGCCATACAATTGCTGTTCATGATGGTCGCAAACACGTTCCTGTATTTATTACAGAAGATATGGTAGGTCACAAATTAGGTGAATTCGCTCCTACACGTACCTATAGAGGTCACGGTAAGGAAGAAAAAACCACAGGCAAAAGATAATAGGAGGAAATAAATAATGGAAGCAAAAGCAATCGCTAGACATATTCGCATTGCGCCTCGTAAAATCCGCATTGTTGCAGATTTGGTTCGTGGCAAAAATATCGGCGAAGCATTTGCCATCTTGAAGTTCACTCCGAAAGTTGGCGCCGATGTAGTTGAGAAAGTTATGCGTTCTGCTATCGCTAATGCAGAACACAATTTTGATATGAACGTTGATAATCTTTACGTATCCGAGATCTTTGTTGATCAAGGTCCGACATTGAAACGTATTCATCCTCGTTCTCGTGGACAAGCTTTCAAAATCTTGAAACGTTCTAGCCACGTTACAGTTGTTGTAAAAGAAAGAGCTTAAGCAGAAGGAGGGAAACAGAGTGGGTCAAAAAGTTAATCCACATGGTTTGCGTGTCGGTATCGTAAAAGATTGGGACGCAAAATGGTATGCTGGTAAAGATTACGCAGCAAACCTTCATGAAGACGTAAAAATTCGCAACTTCTTGAAAGAAACACTTTTCATTGCTGGTATTTCCCGCATTGAAATTGAGCGTACAAATAAACGTATTAAATTAACTATTCATACAGCAAAACCAGGCATGGTAATCGGCCGTGGTGGTGCAGGTATCGAAGATATTAAAAAAGCAATGACTCGTTTTACCGATAAACAAGTAGACGTAAATATTGCTGAAATTAAACAAGCTGATATGGATTCTGTATTAGTAGCAGAAAACATTGCTGGCCAATTGGAACGCCGTATTGGTTTCCGTCGTGCCATGAAACAAGCTGTTAGTCGTACAATGCGCTTAGGTGCAAAAGGTATTAAAATTATGGTATCTGGTCGTTTAGGCGGTGCTGAAATTGCGCGTAGCGAATCATACCGTGAAGGTAGTATTCCTTTGCACACATTGCGTGCTGATATCGATTATGGTACTGCTGAAGCACATACAACATATGGTTGCATCGGCATCAAAGTTTGGATTTATAAAGGTGAAGTTTTGCCTAATGCAAAAGTGAACAATAACCATAAAAAGGAAGAAGGTGACAACTAATGCTTATTCCAAAACGTGTGAAACATCGTAAACAATTCCGTGGGCGTATGAAAGGCCGTGCGATGCGTGGTAACACTGTATCTCATGGTGAATTCGGTTTGGTGGCATTAGAGCCATCTTGGATTACTAACCGTCAAATTGAAGCTGCCCGTATTGCTATGACTCGTTATATTAAACGTGGCGGTCAAGTTTGGATCAAAATTTTCCCAGATAAACCAGTTAGTATGAAACCAGCTGGTACTCGTATGGGTTCCGGTAAAGGTTCGCCAGAATATTGGGTAGCAGTAGTTAAACCTGGTCGCGTTATGTTCGAAATGGACGGCGTTTCTGAAGAAGTTGCTCGTGAAGCTATGCGTCTTGCAAGCCACAAACTTCCAATTAAATGTAAGTTCGTTGTTAAGGGTAAAGAATTGGGTGGTGACGTAAATGAAGGTTAATGACATTCGCAATATGAGCGCTGCCGAAATGGACCAAAAAGTAGTTGGTCTTAAAGAAGAGTTGTTTAACCTCCGTTTTCAGCTTGCAACAGGTCAATTAGAAAATCCTATGCGAATTCGTGAAGTTAAGAAAACTATCGCTCGTATTAAAACAGTACAACGTGAAGCAGAACTTAAATCTCAAAACGCATAATAACAACCATTGTTAATAGGATTGAAAAGGAGGCTTAAAGTCGTGGCAGAAGAAAGAAGCGTACGCAAAGTCCGTGTTGGTAAAGTTGTAAGCAACAAAATGGATAAAACTGTAGTTGTTGTTGTAGAACGTAAAGTACCTCACGCATTATATAACAAGCCATTGGTAACTAATAAACGTTTTAAAGCTCATGATGAAAAGAATGAGTGCCAAGTAGGCGATACAGTTAAAATTGTAGAAACTCGTCCATTATCAAAAGATAAATGTTGGAGAGTTGTAGAAATTATTGAAAGACAAAAATAATAAAGTGATGTAAGGAGGATATAGACGATGATCCAGCAACAAACAATTTTGAATGTTGCCGACAACACTGGTGCAAAGAAAATCATGTGCATCCAAGTTATGGGCGGTTCTTATCGCAAATTCGGCAATATTGGTGACGTAATCGTTGCTTCTGTAAAAGATGCATCACCCGGTGGCGTTGTCAAGAAAGGCGATGTGGTTAAAGCCGTTATTGTTCGTTCTAAAAAAGGTATCCGTCGTGCAGATGGTTCCTATATTCGTTTTGACGAAAACGCAGCAGTAGTAATTAAAGACGATAAAAGCCCTCGTGGCACTCGTATCTTTGGCCCTGTAGCTAGAGAACTTCGTGAAAAAGACTTCATGAAAATTATCTCCTTAGCTCCAGAAGTATTATAATCGGGAGGAATACACTGATGTCATTGAAAAAACTTCAAATCAAAACTGGTGATACAGTTGTAGTTATCTCCGGTAAAGATAAAGGCAAACAAGGTAAAGTTACAGCAACTGAACCTAAAAAAGAACGCGTATTTGTAGAAGGCGTTAACGTTGTTAAACGTCATACAAAACCATCGCAAGCCAATCCACAAGGTGGTATTATAACAAAAGAAGCTGGTATTCATGTTTCTAATGTCATGATTCTTGACCCAGAAACTAAAACAGCAAGCCGTATTAAAAAAGTAAAACAAGCTGACGGTTCTTATGTACGTGCCACAGTGAAATCTGGTGCAGAATTAAAATAATAGGGAAAGGAGGTTCTTAAATAATGTCTCGTTTAAGCGAAAAATACACTTCTGAAATTAAGAAGTCTATGCAAGAAAAATTCAATTACGGCAACGTAATGGAAATTCCAAAATTGGAAAAAATCGTAATTAACATCGGCGTTGGCGATGCAGTAGGTAACTCCAAAGCATTAGATGCAGCTGTTACTGACCTAACAATTATTGCTGGTCAAAAACCTGTTGTAACAAGAGCTAAAAAATCTATTGCCAACTTTAAAGTTCGTGAAGGTATGGCATTAGGTACTAAAGTTACTCTTCGTGGCGAACGCATGTATGAATTCCTTGATAAATTGATCAATGCGGCATTACCTCGTGTACGTGACTTCCGTGGTGTCAGCGCAACAGCTTTTGATGGCCGTGGCAACTATGCATTAGGTTTAAAAGAACAGCTTATCTTCCCTGAAATTGAATATGATCAGGTAGAACGTGTAACTGGTATGGATATTATTGTGGTAACCACAGCTAACACTGATGAAGAAGCTCGCGAATTGTTAACTCAATTCGGTATGCCGTTTGAGAAATAATTAGGAGGAATAATAGATGGCTAAAAAGTCTATGGTTGAACGCGAAAAGAAACGCGCTAGAATCGTTGCTAAATATGCAGCTAAACGTGAAGCATTAAAAGCAGCTGGAGATTATGAAGCATTATCTCAATTACCTGCTAATGCATCTCCAACACGTTTGCACAATCGTTGCAACTTAACTGGACGTCCTCATGGCTACATGCGTAAATTCGGTATTAGCCGTATCGCATTCCGTGAATTAGCGTACAAAGGACAAATTCCTGGTGTAAAAAAAGCCAGCTGGTAATATATTAGAAACGGGAGGAGGTTTTTAGACTATGGTAATGACCGATCCAATCGCGGATATGCTAACGCGCATTCGTAATGCAAACTCTGCTCTTCATGAAACTGTGGATATTCCAGCTTCTAAAATGAAAGCAGCGGTTCTTGACATCCTTTTAGAAGAAGGCTTTGTTAAGAGCGTAGAAGTAGTTGAAAACAATTTAAAAGTAACTTTAAAATATGGTTCCAATAAGGAACGTGTAATTACTGGAATTAAACGTATTTCCAAACCAGGTTTACGTGTTTATGCGAAAAAGGAAGAACTTCCTCGTGTACTTGGTGGTTTGGGTATCGCTGTTATTTCTACATCGAAAGGCGTTATGAGCGATAAAAAAGCTCGTAAAGAAGGCCTTGGTGGCGAAGTAATCGCATACGTTTGGTAATCAGTAGCAATAGGAGGTAGAAATAATGTCACGTATCGGTAGAATGCCTATCGAGATCCCTGCGGGCGTTACAGTTGCATATGATAACCATGTAATCACTGTAAAAGGCCCTAAAGGCGAATTAACTCGTAACTTGCATCCAGATATGGTCGTTGCTGTAGAAGGCAATGAAATCAAAGTGTCTCGTCCAACCGAACACAAAGATCATCGTTCCTTACACGGATTGACTCGTGCTCTTGTTGCTAATATGGTAACAGGCGTAAGTGAAGGCTTTAGCAAATCTTTGGAAATTAACGGTGTTGGTTATAGAGCGGCAAAACAAGGCACTAAATTAGTGCTTACTCTTGGCTTCTCTCACCCAGTTGAAATGGAAGCCCCAGCTGGTATTACAATCGATGTACCGGCTCCTAACAAAATCGTTGTGTCTGGTGCTGATAAAGAAGTTGTTGGTGCTATAGCAGCTGATATTCGTAAATGGAGAAAACCAGAACCTTATAAAGGCAAAGGTATCCGCTATGAAGGCGAATATGTTCGTCGTAAAGCAGGTAAAGCTGGCGCTAAAGGTAAGTAATATCATTTGGAAATTAGAAAGGAGTGAACAAATTGCCTCGTAAATCTAGCAGAAACATCGCTCGAGCTAAACGTCATCTTCGTCTTCGTCGTCACATTTCTGGTACGGCAACACGTCCACGTTTAAACGTATATCGTTCTTTGAGCAACATTTATGCGCAAGTTATCGATGACGTAGCAGGTAACACATTGGTTGCCGCTAGCTCTTTAGATAAAGAATTAAAATTAACTTACGGTGGTAACGTAGCAGCAGCTAAAGTTGTTGGTAAAGCTATTGCTGAAAAAGCTATGGCTAAAGGTATCGATACCGTTGTATTTGACCGTGGCGGTTATATTTATCATGGTCGTGTAGCAGCCCTTGCAGAAGGTGCTCGTGAAGCAGGCTTGAAATTCTAATTAGGAGGAAATTTAGACATGGCGAGAATAGATTACACTACTCTTGATCTTAAAGAAAGAGTTGTTTTCATCAACCGCGTAGCCAAAGTTGTAAAAGGCGGCCGTCGTTTCTCCTTCAGCGCCTTGGTAGTTGTCGGTGATGGCAATGGACACGTTGGCGTTGGTTTAGGTAAAGCTGCGGAAGTTCCTGAAGCAATTCGCAAAGGCATTGATGATGCTAAGAAAAACTTAAAATACGTTGTTATTAAAAACGGTACAATTCCTTACACTGTAACTGGTACATTTGGCGCAGGTCGCGTATTCTTGAAACCAGCTGCAGAAGGTACTGGCGTTATCGCTGGTGGTCCTGTACGTGCGGTATTGGAATTAGTAGGTGTTCGTAATATCCTTACAAAATCCCTAGGCTCTTCTAATCCTAATAATATGGTTCGTGCAACTATTGAAGGTTTATGCCAAGGTAAATCTGTAGCCGACGTAGCAGCGCTTCGTGGTAAAACTGTTGAAGAAATTTATAACGCGTAATAAGGAGACTAGATATGGCACAAGTTAAAGTAACATTGACTCGAAGCTTAATTGGTCGCCCTGAAGATCAACGCGCGACAGTTAAAGCATTAGGCTTGAAAAAAACTAACTCTCAAGTAGTTAAAGAAGTTACACCTCAAATCCAAGGTATGCTTCACAAAGTTAGACATTTAGTAACTGTAGAAGAAATTTAATAGGATAAGGAGGTGCACTGAATGAAACTTCATGAATTAACTCCTGCAGCTGGTTCTACTAAAGCACGTACTCGTCGTGGTCGTGGTTTAGGTTCTGGTTTGGGTAAAACTGCTGGCCGTGGCCAGAAAGGTCAAAATTCTCGTTCTGGTGGCGGCGTTCGCTCTGGCTTTGAAGGTGGCCAAATGCCTCTTTATCGTCGTTTGCCAAAACGTGGTTTTAAAAATATCTTTGCTAATACATATGCTGAAGTTAATGTATCTCAGTTGAACCGCTTTGAAGATGGTGCTACTGTAGATCCAGTTGCATTGATCGAAGCTGGTATTTTGAAAAATGTACGCGATGGTATCCGTATTTTAGGTAACGGAGAATTGACAGCTAAAAATCTTACTGTTATCGCTAACGGTTTTACAAAATCCGCTGAAGAAAAAATTACAGCAGCTGGTGGCAAAGTTGAGGTGATCTAGGGTGCTACAAGGCCTCTCGAACATCTTTAAAATAACTGAACTTCGCAATAAACTAGTGTATACACTACTCATGTTTGTTGTTTTTAGAGCAGGTATTCATATTCCTGTTCCCGGCGTAGATAGTTCAGTTATCGAAAGTTTATTTACCTCTGGAAGCCTATTCGGCTTACTAGATTTATTTGCCGGTGGTGCATTAAGTAAATTTTCAATTTTTGCAATGAGTATTACACCATACATCAACGCATCCATTATCATGCAGTTACTACAAGCCGTAGTACCTACTTTTGAACAATGGAGCAAAGATGGCAATGATGGTCGTAAAAAAATTCAAAAAGTAACTCGCTATGGTACAGTATTGCTAGCTTTCATCCAAGCTTTTGGCATGAGCTATGCATTACGTGCCAATCAGGCGTTAATTAATAATAGTATGCTTGATGTTGTATTTATTACAATCATCCTCACAGCTGGTACTTGCTTATTGATGTGGGTTGGTGAACAAATTACAGCACATGGTGTAGGCAATGGGATTTCTTTGATCATCTTTGCTGGTATCGTGGCTCGTTTGCCAGAAGGCATATCTACTATTTACCAGTATATACAAACTGGTACAATCAATGTATTCCAAGCATTCTTGTTTGCATTGATTGCTGTTGTTATGATCGCATTGGTCGTAGCAGCAACACAAGGCCAACGTCGTATTCCTATCCAATACGCTAAACGCGTAGTGGGGCGTAAAATGTATGGTGGCCATTCTACATTCTTGCCGTTAAAAGTAAATCAGGCAGGAGTTATTCCTATTATCTTCGCTTCTTCTGTATTGATGTTCCCTGTTACCTTGGCACAGTTCATTCAAAATGACTATGTTAAAACGGTGGCGAATTGGTTCACATGGGGAACGATTCCGAACACTGTGGCATATGCGATTTTGATCTTCTTCTTCACATATTTCTACACAGCGATTTCGATCAATATTCCTGAAATGGCAGATAATATGAAAAAATATGGTGGTTTTATCCCAGGTATTCGTGCGGGGAAACCTACTGCTGATTATGTGGATAATGTTATGACCAAAATCACTTTGGCGGGTGCTATCTTTTTAGCATTTGTTGCTATCTTGCCTAACTTCTTAGGAGGTATTACAGGCGTGCAAGGCGTATATTTTGGTGGTACTGCTTTATTGATTGTTGTAGGCGTTGCTATTGATACGATGCAACAAATTGAATCCTTATTGGTAACACGCCATTATAAAGGTTTTGTAAAATAGGAGGAAATATCTCATGCATATTTTATTAATGGGACCTCCGGGTGCTGGCAAAGGTACTCAGGCAGTCCGCTTAGTGAAACAATATAACATTCCTCAAATTTCTACGGGAGATATGTTCCGAGCTGCGGTAAAAGAACAAACTCCACTAGGCATTGAGGCAAAAAAATATATGGATGCTGGTCAATTGGTGCCAGATAGTGTAACAGTTGGTATCGTTCGTGAACGGTTGAGTAAAGATGATTGCAAGGCAGGATTTATTCTTGATGGATTCCCACGCACTACTGCACAAGCAGTAGCATTGGATGCTATTTTAAAAGATATTGGCATCAGTCTTACTGCGGTGGTGAACTTGAATGTTCCTTCTGATGAATTAGTGAAACGCATTAGTGAACGAGCACGTCTTGAAAATCGTGATGATGATAAACCTGAAACAGTACAGAAACGTCTTACTGTATATGAAGAATCCACAAAACCACTAATTGACTACTATCGCAACAGTGGCTTGTATGTTGAAATCAATGGCTTACAAGATATGGAAGCGGTATATCATGATATTGTGAAAGCGTTGGAGAAATAAGATGATTATTTTGAAATCGCCAACTGAAATTGAATGTATCCGCCGTGCTTCAGCATTAACAGCCAAAACACTAGAAGTGTTAATTGAAGCTGCTAAACCAGGTGTAACAACCCTTGAATTAGATACATTAGCTGAAGAATATATCCGTAGCCATGGTGGTACACCAAGCTGTAAAGGGTATTATGGGTATCCTGCAACAATCTGTGCCTCTGTTAACGATGTAGTAGTTCATGGTATTCCGAGTGCGAAACAAAAGCTAAAACATGGAGATATTATTTCTATTGATTTAGTATCGTGTGTAGATGGATATCATGGCGATTCTTGTGTGACAATTCCGATTGGTCATGTAAAACCAGATGTGCATAAACTATTGAAAGTTACAGAAGAAAGTTTGTTTAAAGGTATTGAACAAGTTGTTGTAGGGAATAGAATCGGAGATATTTCCCATGCTGTTCAAACGTATGCTGAAAAATATGGCTATGGCATTGTTCGTGATTTTGTAGGTCACGGCATTGGACGTGATATGCATGAAGATCCCCAAATTCCTAACTATGGAATGGCAGGGCATGGACCATTACTAAAACCTGGTATGGTTATTTGTATTGAGCCTATGATTACCATGGGCACATATAAAGTTCGTGTGTTAGGGGATGACTGGACAACAGTTACACTTGACGGTAAGCCAGCCGCACATTTCGAGCATACGGTAGTTGTTACTGAAAACGGCCCTGAGATTTTAACCATGCGCTCTGAGCCAAGGTTAATTAAATAATCAGGCAACCGGAGGATAAGATATGTCAAAAGAAGACGTTATTGAAGTGGAAGGTACGGTTGTTGAAGCTTTGCCGAATGCTATGTTCCAAGTTGAGTTGGAAAATGGTCATATCGTGTTAGCTCATGTGTCAGGTAAAATGCGTATGAATTTTATTCGTATTCTTCCCGGTGATAAAGTTACTATGGAACTGACACCATACGACTTAAATCGTGGTCGCATCACCTATCGTTTTAAATAAGCGTAGGATTCCACAAAGGAGGTACTAATGAAGGTTCAACCATCAGTTAAAAAGATTTGCGAAAAATGTAAAATTATTAAACGTAAAGGCCGTGTAATGGTTATTTGCGAAAACCCTAAACATAAACAAAAACAAGGATAAGACAGGAGGTGTATGGATAGATGGCACGTATAGCCGGTGTAGATTTACCACGTGACAAACGTATTGAAATTGGTTTAACTTATATTTACGGTATTGGACCAACATTAGCTAGTGAAGTTCTTGCTAAAACGGGTATTAATCCAGATACTCGTGTACGCGATCTTACAGAAGAAGAAGTTGCTAAAATTCGTGAATTGTTAGACACAGATTACAAAGTGGAAGGTGACCTTCGTCGTGAAGAAGCCCTTAACATTAAACGCTTAATTGAAATCAACTCCTATCGCGGAAAACGTCATCGTATGGGATTACCTTGTCGTGGACAAAGAACTAAAACGAATGCACGTACTCGCAAAGGTCCTAGAAAAGCAATTGCTGGTAAGAAAAAATAATATAAAGGAGGGATAAAGCGTGGCTAAAAAAGTTGTAAGATCTAGAAGAAAAGAAAAGAAACATATTGAAGCAGGGGCGGCACATATTCGCTCCACATTCAATAACACAATCGTAACATTGACTGATGTAAATGGTAATGCCCTTTCTTGGGCATCTGCTGGTGGCCTAGGATTCCGTGGCTCTCGTAAAAGCACTCCATTTGCAGCACAAATGGCAGCTGAACAAGCAGCTAAAGCAGCTATGGAACACGGTTTACGCACTGTAGAAGTGTTTGTAAAAGGTCCTGGTTCTGGTCGTGAAGCGGCTATCCGTGCTCTTCAAGCAGCTGGCCTTGAAGTAAATTCAATCAAAGACGTGACTCCAATTCCTCATAATGGTTGTCGTCCTCCAAAACGTCGTCGCGTATAATTTATAGAATGGCGACTACGGTTGGTAGTCTGTCGTGATATATATGTATGAGGCGTGTTTTATAGGAGGATTTTCCTGATGAGCGAAGAAAAGAAACTTAAAATCGAGAAAGTTGATATTGGCGATGGTGGACGTTACGGTAAATTCGTATGCGAACCACTAGACCGTGGATACGGTATCACTCTCGGTAACAGCTTACGTCGTATATTGCTTTCATCCTTGGATGGAGCGGCAATTACATCCATTAAAATTGATGGTGTTCTTCATGAATTTTCCACTATCCCTGGTATCAGAGAAGATGTAACAGACATGATTCTTAATTTAAAACAATTATGTTTTAAATTGGATGATAATGTAGAGTTACCATTGGACGTTCATATTGACTTTAAAAAAGATGGTGTGTTAACTGCTGGTGATTTGTCACAACAATTTCCATCAGACATTGAAATTTTAAATCCAGAACTTGTGATTGCTACTATGGATGAGACTGCTCATCTTGTGATGGACGTATGCATTGAACGTGGTAAAGGCTATGTTCCATCTACGAAGAATAAAAAAGAAGACGACATGATTGGATGTATTCCAATTGATTCAATCTTCTCTCCTATTCTTCGCGCAAAATATGAAGTTAGTGATGTTCGTGTCGGCAATGAAATGGACTTCGACAAATTGACATTGGAAGTTTGGACTGATGGTTCTATCACTGCGGCTGATGCAGTAGCTAAATCGGCAGCAATTATGATTGGCTATTTAAATAACTTCACTAGATTGGCAAACTCTGTAGATACACTAGCAGTTGGGGATGAATATACAGGTGTTATTGAAACACCTACTGATGAACCAGAACAAGAAGATGATGGTCCAGCTAAGATTTCCATTGATGACTTGGAATTATCTGTTCGAGCTTACAACTGCTTAAAACGTGCTGGTATTAATACAATTGCAGATTTATTGGATAAAACAATTGATGATTTAGGTAAAGTCCGCAATCTAGGCAAAAAATCTATTGATGAAATTGTTGAAAAATTGCAAAATCATCCAGGTGGCTTTGCATTAAAACATAAAGGCGAATAAGGAGGAGAACGAATGTATAGAAAATTAGGCCGTGATAGCTCTGCTCGTAAAGCTTTATTCCGCGGTATGCTAACTTCTTTATTCCAACATGAACGCATTGAAACTACAGAAGCTAAAGCGAAAGAACTTCGCAAATTAGCGGATCAAATGGTTACTTTGGCTAAACGTGGCGATTTACACGCTCGTCGTCAAGTGCTTGCGTACATCATGGACGAAGATGTGGTAAAAAAATTATTTGACACAGTAGCACCAAAATACGTTGATCGTCAAGGTGGTTACACTCGTGTAATCAAAACTGGTCTTCGTAAAGGCGATGCTGCACCATGTGCTATTATTGAATTAGTATAATCAATAACATAGAAGCATGTAGGGACTATAACAAACTATATCCCCACAATCATATAGAGGAAAGTTGATTCAATTATCAGCTTTCCTCTATTTTTTTGCATAGTGTTAGGGCGTGAGAACATTAAAAGCAATATATCTTTACACGTTCTAGCTCACTTATAAGCTACAATTATACATAGTACCATATGGAGTAAAAGAAGCTGTTATACATATTACATGATATAGTAGAGATAGTTCAATCTATAGTATATATCAGCCAGTGTTTATTAGAATTGTAAGTGTAATGCCCTATAGATTCTTTTAAGATAGCAGATAGTTGTTATATATGAAGATACTAGAAGTAAGCGTTTGATGAGTATAGTTTTTTGTCTCGTGGATAGTTGTATAGGTGAAGATACTGGAACTAAGGGCTTGATGACGCACAGATTTTTTTAAGATAGCGGATAGTTGTTATATATGAAGATACTAGAAGTAAGCGTTTGATGAGTATAGTTTTTTGTCTCGTGGATAGTTGTATAGGTGAAGATACTGGAACTAAGGGCTTGATGACGCACAGATTTTTTTTAGATAGCGGATAGTTGTTATATATAAAGATACTAGAAGTAAGCATTTGATGATTATAGGCTTTGTCTAGCGGATAGGTGCGATATATGAAGATGCTAGAACTAAGGGGTTAAGGACGCATAGATTTTTTTTAGTTAGCAGAACGGTGCTATATATGAAGTTACTAGAAAAGAGTTTCATGACCGATAGATTTGTTAAAAAAAGGCTATTTATCGAATCGTAGATATGGTTGTTTCAATAGAATAGGGAAGTACAAATTTTTGTGTACACACATCGTAACATGATATGCGCTAGGTATATTTTGTTGATGTAATAGGATCTATAAGTATCTGTGTCATATAAGTAGTGTGAGAAGCATTATATGAGTAGCAGTATATTATAGCAGTGACATTAAATGATAGTACCGTGTAAGTCAGTACTATGACCTATAGAACCTTATTCATTTCGTGTAAATTTACGACGCTATTACTGTCATATATATGGTGTTTTGTTACTAAAAATGAAATAAAATGAGAATTATAGTTAATAAGGATATGATATTTTAGTAGACACAAATGGAGTGACCTATCAGTGTAAATATACACAAATGGATTGAAATATGATATAAATGATAATAAAATTGATAAAAACGATAAAAGTACTTATTTTATATAGCGTGAAATATAGCTAAATGAGAATAAAAAGAATATCTGTAACCAGTGATAATATAGGGATAATAGTGATATTCTCTCTTGAAATAATTTAATTTTGATAGTACAATAACTTCATAAATGATAAAAGATATCGTTATTGTATATAACGACTCTATGTCATGTGATTACGAATAGTTTATAGTAGATACATATATGTACTATCGATAAACAGGATCATCATGACGTATAGGATGTATTATAGGAGGTTATATGAACGAAATTGCCGTAGTATATTCCACATTGACGGGGAATACTAAATTAGTCGCAGAGGCGGTAGCAAAAGCACTTGATACGACAGCCATATTTGATGTTAAAGAGGCACCTGATGTAAGTGCATACGATAAAATTTGTGTAGGTTATTGGGTTGATCGTGGTACGGCTGATGCGAGTACACGAGATTTTATGGCTACTTTACATGAAAAAGAAGTATTTGTGTTTGGCACATTAGGGGCTAACCCATTAAGTCCTCATGGAGAACATTCTAAAGTGGCAGCCGCTGGTTGTGTACCAGCTGATTGTCATGTAGTAGGTTCTTTTATTTGCCAAGGCAAGATTGACCCTAAGATTATTGAAATGTTTAAGAAAATGCCGTTGACCAATTCCCATGCGGCTACAGAAGAAAATCAACAGTTGTGGGCCGATGCGGAAAGTCATCCTAATGAAGAAGACTTACAAGCAGCTATGACAGCGGCTAGAGCGGCCTTTCATAAATAAAAATGAAAGGGTTCACATTTCTAACAACGTGATTTGATGGTTCATACATAATGTATGATGCATTAGTAGCGGGTGAAAGCCTGTACAGAACTATGGTGTATGTGATAGTTGATGTATCGGGCTTTCATAGTCTGTAGTATATGTGAAAGTGGACCGTATAGTTTGCGATAGAACATCATGAAGACCTAGATGATTGACTGATGGACAGATATTGTCATCTATAGAAATCATCACACATAGAGATTATCACATAGAAAAGCATGAAACTCATTTGCTGTGTAGATTGAGGTGAGTAGTGCTAGTTGTGCATCAGACTTTCATAGTTTGTAGTATGTGTAGGATGGATGGGCTAGGAACGTTTACAGGGGAAAACGATAGAATTTTGCTGGTATTTTTCATAGTAGCAAAATCTATGATAGAGATAGTATGTACGTAATTTATATGTAAGGTAATATATAAGCAATTCATATGTAAGGTAATATATAAGTAATTTGTATGTAAGATAGTATATAGGTAATTTATATGTAATGAAGCAATGTTGCCAATAGGTAGTAGTCACTTAAGTAAGTGCAGTGTGTAAAATCGGTAAGCATATAATGAGAGGAGCTAAATTCAATGGCTGAAGCGTGGCGTTTATTTTTACAGGGTGGCATTGTCATGTGGCCACTAATGTTGGCATTAATTATTGCAATCATGATTCTAATCGAACGGATTAGTTACTATAAACAAATTAAGAAAGAAATTGTATCCGTACATACGACATTGAAAGAATGTCATTCGTGGGAAGATTTTTTAACTAAGTTGCAACACTTACCAACCTATCATATTTCCTATGATTTAGTTAGCGTATTAGGTAAAGCGATTAACCGAAATGTTTTACAATCTCGTATGGAAGATATCTTAGCATCGGTGAATACTCGTATGAATCGAGGCCTTGATTGGTTGAGTACCATTGTTACGATGGCTCCTCTATTAGGCTTGTTGGGGACTGTAACAGGCATGATTGGAGCGTTCAGAGTGTTCGGTACTGATGCAGGAACACCTACTGCCATTACTGGCGGCGTAGGGGAAGCACTGGTAGCCACTGCTACTGGTTTATGCGTGGCAATTATTGCATTGGCAGTGCATTCCTATTTTTCTCATAAAGTGCGTATCTTGTTGACCGTCTTAGAAGATGCATTTGGTCGTTCCTTGGATTTATTTGATCGAGGTAATTAATATGAAACGGTATAGCACACAAAATCAGTCTAAACCTACCTTGATGATTATCCCTATGATTGATATCATCTTCTTTTTACTCGTGTTCTTTATGATTAGTACCATTTATACGATTCCGCAACAATCGCTCAATATTAGTTTGCCAGTTACCAAAACACAGCAAACAGCGGAACTTCGACCTGTATTAATCGATTTGGAAAAGTCGGGACAATTGATGATGGGAAATGAAGTGGTAACACGTGAGGAAATATTACAACAGGCTAAGGTAGAAATTGCAAAAGATAAAAATAAAAATTTCTTAATCCGTGCTGACAAAGATGTTAACTATGGAACCGTTGTAGAATTAATGGATCAAATGAAAGTATCTGGCGTTACTAATATCAGCATTGCTACAGTTAATAAATAGGCGGTGATGATATGAACTTAGGACAATTATGGAAGAGTCGACAGCCAGGCATCACCTATGAACGAGCCTTTGTATACGCTACAATCATTAGCACCTTGTTGGTGGGAACAGCTGGTTACTTTTTCAGTGCCGTTGTAAATCCCGCTATGAATAAGGAATTAAAAGTTAACTTTATGAATGCTCAAGAGGCACAACAAGTGGTAGAAAAAGTCCATACCCTCGAAGAACAAGATCAAGCGCGTGCTGAATCGGGTGCGATTGGTAGCGCTGGACAAAAGGGCGGCGGTTCTGGACATGGTGGACAAGCCGGTACAAGCCGCACTATGAAAGCTAGCAATACCAAGACGGTTGATGCAGCTGGTAGCAATGGAGATATTTCCCAAGTGAAAGGTTCACCTATTGGTGGTGCTGGTAGTGATGGCTTAGTAGGCGCACCAGGCACTGGCGTGGGCGAAGGCGTTGGTACAGGTTATGGAAACGGTAGCAATGAAGGGTCTGGCGCTGGTGATGGATATGGATCTGGCACTGGCGAAGGCACTAGTGATGGAGGTACATTCGACCCGAGTGGATATAATGCGACGCTACAAGAAAATGCACAAGATGCCTATCCTGTGCAAGCATTGCAACGTAATATTTCTGGGGAAGTTACCTTGAGTATTACTTTCAGTGCCGATGGAAGTGTTGCAGACGTACAAGTGATTAGTGAATCCAATCCTATTTTAGGGCGTGATGCGGTTAAAAAAGCTTGGTCCGCTGGCTCTAGTATTAATACAACTGGACAAAGCCAAGTGGCAACTGTTACCGTGTACTATAGCTTGTAAGACTACGAAGATGTTAGGCATGTGATTATCATGGTAAGGCATAGCGCTATGTTATAAGCGATATAATACTGTTGTTATCGAGGATGATGGGGCACTATGGTAGCTGTTTCTGTGAATAGTCATTGACTTGATAGTAGCAGAATCAGTTACTATACTAGCAGAATACGACACTAATAACAGAATGCGTCACTGTAGTAGGCTGTACAAGAGCAATGGACTTATCCGAATGTAACAACATAGATACTAGGGTAATGGAATAGATAATTTTAATAGTAATGTAGAGGTACCTATGAAAGATTTACAACATATACTGACGGCAATGCCAGAAGAGCAACGTCGTTGGATCGTGGGCAATGAAACAACCAATGGATTGCAAGAAGCCTTCGATTATAAAAGAGTCGTGCATGCAGGCGTGGCAGGCATGCCGATTATGAACCCAGAGGAACAACAAAAAAAGTGGCAAGAACTGATGTCCTTAGAAGCACCAGTACAAGAACGGTCATTATATATTCATGTACCATTTTGTGAAACGAAATGTTCCTATTGCGGATTCTTTCAAAATGCGTCGAAACAGACAATGCTTCATGACTATACAGAGCGCGTATTGAAAGAAATGGAAATGACCGCGTCCTATCGTCGTGCCACTACGGGGACAATCAATGCCGTTTATTTTGGCGGTGGTACACCATCTACGCTAGCGGCTGACGATATAGCACGGTTGGTGAAAGCGTTAAAAACATACTTTCCGTTAGCGAATGATTGTGAAATTACGTTGGAAAGTCGTATTCACGATATGACCGTGGAAAAAATTGAAACGGTACTAGAAGCGGGCATCAATCGTTTTTCTATTGGGGTGCAATCCTTTGACACAACTATTCGTCAAGCCGTTGGCCGCATTGATGATGAAGATACGGTGCGACGGACGTTGGAACGCTTATTGAACTATGATGCAGCAACCGTGGTCATCGATTTGATGTTTGGATTGCCATATCAAACATGGGATACATGGAAACGAGATTTGGAAATTCAATTTGACATGGGTCTTCATGGAGGCGACATGTATCAATTAAATGTATTCCCAGGTAGCGATTTAGCGAAATTAATCGATAAAGGCACATTGCCAGCGTGTATGACTACTAAGGAACAAGCCGCACTATATGCGCGGACGGTAGAATTAATTCAAAGTGACTATCCAGATATCAATATGTTCGATGCATCGCATTGGGCACGGACGCGGCGTGAACGAGGCTTGTATAATACGCTAGCAAAAAGACGCCTTGACATGCTTAGCTTTGGCTCTAGTGCTGGTGGAGCACTCGATGGAGTTACCATGATGCATCAGCGTAATCTAAATGGCTATAATGCAGCCATCGATGCAGGCATGAAACCGATTGCCATGATGATGGATGGTGGTCATGATAGTCAAATGAGCGATGATTTGAAGGAACAATTGGCAGAAGGCTATATTTATGATGCATTCTTTCAAAAGAAATGGAATATATCTATGCTAGACGCATTAGCCCCTGTGCTAACAGAATGGGAACGAAAAGGCCTCATTACCAATAATGGGCGAGTGGTACGATTTACCACAGCGGGTAATTTCTGGCATGACAATTTAGAACAAGCGGCGGTAGAATGCTTGGCCATGATGAATGATACCAAGACCGCCATGCCTCATGGTGAAAGTCACTCATCCGAAGGTATGATGGAATCTATGATGGCTATGATGAATCGTGCTAAGAATGGGGAAAAACCATCTACGGATATGATCGCTATGATGAAAGAAATGGCAGCGGCCATGGGTATGGATACGTCTAAGGGGAAACCATCTATGGACATGATGCGCCAAATGGCGAGTGCCATGATGGGGCAAGGTGCATCCCCTAATGCATCTGGTGACGGTGAAAGCAAGAAAGCACATCCTCATCATTCAGATATAACACAACCAAAGGAAATGACGAATACTTTTAAACTTCGTATGGATAAAGTGGCCGATCAGGACCGATAGTTGTTTTATATATACATCTACAAAAGAGCTGTAAGAAGATACAAATTATGTTTGACTCTTACAGCTCTTTTTGTAGGTGCACCTATGATAGGAATGATGACGCTTGTTCGGCGATAGTGAAAGTAAAGTATAAATATCTACTTAGTTCGATGCGTGTGGACGTTCCATCGTCTGTTCGATAAGATGAACGTATCATAGCTTAATGGTGCCAGTGAAAGGTATTGATTCGTTTGATACCAATGGGGTATGAAGAATTTTTATATACAATGATTTGTAGGTTGCGTCATTCGTAGATGTGATGTGTAGATTTTTACATAGTTGTTAGTTGTTATGATAGAAATCTAATGAGGTGTATAAAATATGATAATAACTATTTCTTAATCAAGATATATTGATTAAGAATGCTAACATATAGAAATTATAAAAAATTTTTTCATAACATATAATTGTTAATCGTTTATCCTGGTCATAGAATGCTGTAATGGGATAAATTCATAATTAGAACAAGATTCTAGATATATATTGATTAGTTGAGCAATATTAAATGGCGTAAATGTTAGTGGGGGGGTGAACAATGCTAGTGGTATGATAATTCTTGTTATAAGAAAAAATGATGTGTGTGAACTATGAAATTTATCTAAACTAAGTTATAATATACATCATAACGAAATTTAAAGTGAATAGAAATAGGAATTTAATTGAACGAGTTAATAGTACCTATGAATTGCGGATTGGAGTTGTTATTATGAATAAAATTTATAAAGTAATTTGGAGTAAGGTACGGAATTGTTGGATTGTCGTTTCCGAACTAGCAAAAGGACAAGGGAAACACACATCATGTGGAGGAACTAGTCTACTTTCTATGTTGGTAATGGCTACACTTTTGACAACAGGAGCGATACAGGCACAGGCGTTGACACCGCAAGAAAAAGACGAAATTAAGGCGGACATTGTTAGCGACTTGACCGCACGGATGGGTCAGAAAGGGTTTATTATCGATAATGATGCGAGCGTTACCGCTGCTGGTGGAGTGGCGCTAGGAATTGGTTCTGTAGCCGATAGAGAAGCAGGCTTACAGGGATATATATCTTTGGATAAAAAGAAAACCATAGCAGACGGATATAAAGCTATGGGAGATGATTATGACTATTATATGAATCAACTGACAAAAGAAGATGGAACATATAAAAAGTATGCCGAGAAATATGAAGAGGACATGAAACAGTCTGAACAGGCAACGACTGAAAAAGAGAAAACGAAATTTAAAAAAAGGGCTGATAACGCACAAGTGCAAATGGCTAAGGCGCTAAAGAACAAAGAGAAAATCGAACGGAACATACAATCTATGGAACCCGTATGGAAATCTACGAAAGGGGCTGTTAGCGTAGGTGTAGACACTAATGGAGATAGAAAATTAGAAACACGGCAGATTACAGGCGTTGCAGCAGGCACGGAAGATACGGATGCGGTGAATGTGGCACAGCTAAAAGCAAGTACGACTCGGTATTTTTCGGTACATGAAGTGACTCCGAAGAAGACTTCTGGACCTAGGAGTAAGTATGAAAGAACGGATGAATGGGGGTATACTGCCCGGAGAAATCAGATCAATGATGGCGCTGTCGGTGATGGAGCCGTGGCTATTGGTGAAAATGCAGAGGCTTTACAGAAATATGGCGCTGCTTTAGGCTATGGCGCTAAGGCTAAGGAAGAACGATCCTTGGCATTAGGGTTGCGCGCTGAGGCGGAAGGCTCCGGAGCGGTGGCTATGGGCGGATTTTCCATCGTGGAAGCAACGGGTAAAAACTCGATTGCCTTGGGACACCATAGTAGGGTTACTGCGGCTAATTCCATCGCTCTTGGGTCAGACTCATTTGTAGGAAAATTAGATGATATCAAAACGGATGCCTATCTAACTGGTGATAAAGATAAATTCACTTCTGAGAATGGCGTCGTATCCGTAGGTCGTACAGGCTATAAGAAATGGACTAAAGAATGGAAATTAGCTGGTCAGAGCAAGCACCCTGAAGAAGTTGTGACTGAAGAGACTGTTCCAGATGCGTATCGTCGCATCGTTAATGTAGCTGGTGGTGCAGAAGATACTGATGCGGTCAACGTGGCGCAGCTCAAAGCACTTGCTGCAGTACCAATGAATTTCTATTTCGGCGGTGTTAAGGATAAGAATAACGTGTATACTCCAGGCGGCACCAATTGGAGCATGCCACTTAATGAATTTCATATGGACTTTGGCAACGGCTTGAAAGCGGAACAGGTAACCGACAAAGAGGGAAAGAAATACACGCTCGTTACGCTTGATAAGGAAAGTTTGAAAAACGACCCTGCCTTTAAGGGCGGTAAAGGTGGTGCTAATGGTAAGTCCGCTTATGAAATTTGGAGAGATCAGACAAATGATGAAGGTGTACAACCAAATAAAGATAAGACCGAAAAACAATTTTTGGATAGCTTGAAAGGTGAAAAAGGTGAAGCAGGTCCAGCAGGACCTAAAGGCGATCCAGGAGCACCGGGACTTAAAGGAGATGTAGGACCGCAAGGAGCACCAGGACCTAAAGGAGATGTAGGACCAACGGGACCAACAGGCCCCCAAGGTAAAGAAGG
>NZ_AUFY01000024.1 GCF_000426745.1 Veillonella montpellierensis DSM 17217 | reverse complement strand
GTCGTTGTTTTTTTGCTTTATTGCACTAGGTATCCATATATTCTTTTAACAATTCATAGTGTTAGATGTATAGCACATTTTGTCCTATTCCCTATTCCTATATCAATGCATACTAACTGATGATACCATATCAAACCTATATTCACTGTATGAAAACAACTCTTTTTTCTAGTCCCTCATATTGTATCCCCTACATAACATACATAGTCCTATGACACGTACTATGTATGCGATTACTCGTTTCGTCATAATGATACATATCATTATTATCACATTATCTAATAAATGTGCATTAAACAATTGTTTCTCATTTAATAATATGTTAACCAATTAAAATCAAACAAATGTATCGAAGATAGGTCCTCATAGTCTATTAACTTACTAGGATTAATGATATTCTGCTACCATGTTTTATATCACCATCTTCATGCCATCCTTGCATAGAGAATAAAAATTTTTTATAAAGTTTTATTAAAAAAATTTATTTATATGATATAATAATATATATGAAATACAATATCAAAAATTGTATTTTATACTTTTCTAACTTCATATTGTCAGGGAAGCTGATGGAATGTCAGCGCTAGTCTTATTACAATGCTTGTTCTCACACGCCAGTGATGAAACAGCATGTATTCTATGTACGAATTGATATGCTTTTTTGCGCAATCAATTCGGTAGTAAGTGCTAACTGTAATAGTGAATGTCACTATCATAACCTCTTGCAATGGGATGGTGGCCATGATGATCTTGAGCCAGGGTACTGACTTGTAATAATTATTACCGTACTATAAGTACTTAAGTCAGTGCTTATATGCGGTTTTTCTTTATATACAGATATGTTCATATGTTGTTGTATATTGTATTGGTTCACATAACATTATAGTACTCTTTTTTATTTATTACCCATGAAATTAGCGTAAGAGAACTAACTCTATATGCGTATTAGTTACTATGTGGACATAATGCATATAATATCTCTATATCGAGTCTTTTTTACACTAATAAATTACCGCTCTACCTCATCATCACTATCGTTACCGTAATAAAACGAACGCTACACTCCATATCCCCCTTTGATAACTATGAAACTATTACTGATTAAAAAGAAAGCAGGTTCATTATGTTTAACAAACAACTTCAAAAACGTATTGCCTTAGCCACTGTTTGCTTAGGTATGTGTGGCGCTTTATTCGCTGGTTGCGGTTCCTCTACAGAACAACCAACTAAACAAGCAGCCGTTACTTGGAACGACAATTTAGATGGTAAAGATGTGCAAGGTTCTGTAACAACAGCTCCTAAAAAAGCCGTATCTCTATCCCAAGCAACTACAGAAATGATGTTAACATTGGGATTAGAAAATCAAATGGCTGGTACTGCGTTCTTAGAAGAACCAATGTATGCACCATTAGTTGAACAATATAAAAAAGTGCCTGTTTTATCAGATAAATGGCCATCCTATGAACAATTCATGGCTGTTAAACCTGACTTTGTTACAGGTTGGGGCGACACATTCAGTAAACGTTGGATTCCAGCTGACAAAATCTTATCACAACATATTCCTATCTTTGTGCCAGATTCCATGCAAGATACTGATGCTAATTTAGATACTTTATTTAACGATATGTTAAAACTAGGTGAAATCTTCGGTAAAGAAGAAGTGGCTCAAAAATGGGTAGATGGACAGAAAGAAAAATTAGCCGCTATTCAAAAGAAAATCGGTCAACAACCTACTAAACGCGTACTAGTATTTGACTCTTCTAATGACGAACCTTTCACTGTATTCGGCGGTTACACAGAAAACATTCTTAAATTAATCGGTGCAGAAAACGTTATGTCTGGTCAAGTAAAAGGTAAAACTTGGGGCAAAGCAAGCTGGGAATCTGTTATTGCTGCTAACCCTGATTACATTATCGTTGTTGATTATGACACAACAGAACTTAACAGCGATTCCTTCGAAGTCCGTGTTCAAAAAATCAAAAACAACCCTCAATTACAATCGATTACAGCCGTTAAGGAAAACCATTTCATTAAAGTGAAATTATCCGAAATCACTCCAGGTGTACGAACTGTAGATGCTCTTGAACGTCTTGCTGCTACAATTCACGGTGCTAACTAATGTTGAACATATATACAAAAGCATTGGGGCTCATCGTCGCTATTTGTGCCAGCTTTATCCTATCCATTGGCCTTGGATCTGTATCAATTCCGCTTCATGATGTATTAGCCAATATCATGACGTTTCTACAAACAGGTACCTTGCCACAGGATATTGTGTCGACCATTTTATGGGAAGTTCGCGTACCACGCACACTATTTGCCATGTTATGTGGTATTGGCCTCTCCTTATGCGGTCTTGTACTACAAACGGTAACCCGCAATGATCTCGCTGATCCTTACATTCTAGGTGTTTCATCTGGGGCTGGATTTGGCGCCGTAGGCACACTCATCTATGGCTGGTTAGCCTTTATGACACCCTACGATCAATCTGTTGGTGCCTTTGTTGGAGCTGCCTTAAGTATGTTAGCCGTTGTTCTGCTTTCAGGAAAGCAGAATAACATCACGCGATTAGTCCTTGTAGGTATCGGAATTTCCGCCCTATTTTCTGCGTTAACGATGGTCATGATTTATGCAGCACCTCATGAAAACCAAGTGCGCAGTGCCATGTTCTGGCTATTAGGCAGTTTTTCTGGTATTCAATGGTCTGCTATACCAATTACCTCTATCACTGTAATTGGTACCTTCCTCATACTTTTCTTCTTGCACCACGATTTAGATATTCTATTGTTAGGTCATACAGAGGCACAATACTTAGGATTACCGATCAAACGAATTCAATTAACCATTATTCTTGTTACTTCTATATGCATTTCCGTGCTCGTAGCCCATGCAGGGATTATTGGTTTTATCGGTTTAATTACCCCTCATTTGGCACGTTTCTTAATCGGTCCTAAGCACAAATCATTATTAGTATTCACTAGCTTGATTAGTGCCCTACTTATGATTTGGGCAGATGTGGTAGCGCGTAGTGCATTCCGACCTGAAGAATTACCGATTGGCGTATTAACATCGATTGTAGGGACACCTCTATTTATCTGGATTGTATGCAGACATCAACGAGGAGGCTCTTCATGTTAACAGTAGAACATTTATCGTACTCGATTCGCGACAAATCGATTTTAAAAGATATTTCTTTACAAATAGAAGAACATACGATGACCGCCATTATCGGTCCTAACGGTTGTGGCAAATCAACATTACTAAATCATATAACGGGGCTACACCATTCAGAAAATACTGTTTTTTATAAAGGACAAGCCATTGAAACGATTCCACGCAAACAGTTTGCTCGTGAGATTGCTGTCATGATTCAGCAGCACAATCCAACTGGTGACACGATGCTCGCCAAGGACATTGTATTGATGGGACGCTACCCTTATAAAAAACAATTCATGGACTATACAGAACATGATTTAACCATTGCCCATGAGATGATGGAAAAATATGGTGCTGTGCAATATGAAAACACGCCATTATATCAATTATCGGGTGGCGAACGACAACGTGTATTGATTGCGAAAGCCTTTACGCAGGAACCGAATCTATTACTATTGGATGAGCCAACGAATCATCTAGATATTCACCATAAAATTAATTTAATGGAAGAATTAAAGAAATTTACTGGCACATCGATCATCATCTTACATGACTTGAACCTAGCGGCTCAATACTGTGATAACATCATTATGATGAAACATGGTGAAGTAGTTGCCCATGGCAATGCTACGGAAGTGATGACACCGGCCCTTCTAGAAGAGGTCTTTCAAGTTCCATTTTATGAAGCCTTTCATGATGATGGACGGCATCTATATTATTAGCGTCATTGTATACTAAGAATAGCCTATGAAAGAATAGATATCTACGCTTTCATAGGCTTTTTTCTGAAATATATAGGAACTTTCAATGTGAACACGCTTGCTATATGTATATTGCATCTCAACATGATAAAAAATATGTCTATTCGTATCCCCTCCTAGTTAAAACTTGACGCTGTATATGATGGAGTAGATGTATAAACCACATAGAATCTTTCAAATCACTATCGATGGGAATTATTCATGCATACATACCAGAGCACATAGTGACTAAGCCTATCACGATATGCTACTCCTAGAATACTGTTCGTACATACATGATACATATGTAGAGTATACTCCCAGAAGATACTGTCGATACGTAGAGAGTAATTTATCAAGATACTATCGATGGAAAGTATTCATGCATACATACCAGAGCACATAGTGACTAAGCCTATCACGATATGCTCCTCCTAAAATACTGTTCGTACATACATGATACATATGTAGAGTATACTCCAAGAAGATACTGTCGATACGTAGAGAGTAATTTATCAAGATACTGTCGATGGGAATTATTCATGCATGCATACCAGAGCACATAGTGACTAAGCCTATCACGATATGCTGCTCCTAGAATACTGTTCGTACATACATGATACGTATGTAGAGTATACTCCAAGAAGATACATTGGCACTTCTATCTATGTAGGCTACGGAAACGTCGTGACTACTTTCCCGCCCTCATGATTTATTCATTTTTTTGCTTTATATTATAATTATATGTTATAAATTATGTTACTATTATTATATTTGTCATCCACGAGGTATCTATGAATTTTTCTAAGATGAATCTGTTCTCGACTCACGTTACTAGTGAAAGAGAAACTCGCCACGCAGTACGGCTTACACCTATCGGAACAGGGCGGGAACGAAACCGCCATCGATGTGCATCAAAAGTAGTGTATGCTACGCTAACTGTCATGATGGTTACGGCATTATGTCATGTGCCTACTGCGCAAGCGGCGTACGGCGAAGAGCTGTATACACACATTCACCGCAGTACTTCGGAAGAAACTGTGACGAAAACGGAAACTTCCTATGTAGAACACACCAGTACATCGACTACGGACATAATCAAGCCCCATGTGGACTTACATGTGCCACGGCTTAGCAAAAGTCAGTTACGAGAAGTCCGTGAAGCACTGGGATACATCGACTTACGTGAATCAAATCGATTAGCAGAATACAGTTATTACCCCATCAAGGAAGAAAATTTATATCCCATGGGCGTATTAGCAAAATTCAAAGATGGTAATCGTTGGGGGATTATTGATACAACGGGTACGGTGACTATCCCGGCTCACTATAAAGAATTGAAAGAACTACCAGATGGTACATTCCTAGCGGGGAAGGATAAAAAACAACTAGACCATATTGACAAACATAATAAAAAGCTAGGTGATATGGCATCTATTCCTTCCGATTGGTTACAACCTACATCGAAAGAGAATTTGTTACATCCACCGACTAACCTTGTTGAATATACACGTCAAGTAAGTACGTGGAAGGGAACCACCGTTGCCGACGCCCTATTAACCAGTGTGTTAAACGATGAATCCTTTGACACAACAACGCGCTATGGGGCCATCTTTCACGGCACAAAACGAGGCTACAAAGACGATCATGGCAATGTCATCATCGATGCCCATAATGATAAAGTGTATCCGATGACACAATATGGTACCATTGTGGTTAACCAAGGGCTGACCAAATTTGTATCACCGACTGGCAACGTTCTCATTCAACCTGATCAATATATGGTAGGTCGCTTAGAACCACGAGAAGGTTTATTGGCGTTACAAAAAACTACAAAAGACGGCTATGCGGTGTTTGATTTACATACGGGAAAAGCCTTAACAGACTTTAACTTTACCAGTCTCCTATTTTTAGGGCACGATCGCATGTCGGTACGACTAGGCGAATCTCACTATTTGGCAGTAGCTAGTACGGGCAAACTTTTAAAAAAATGGAGTGATACAGCCATCATCAGACCATTCGATAATACACCATACACATGGTCCATCGATGGTAAGGAACGCAGTATTATCGATGTAGACGGAAATACGTTGTACACGAGTCATAATACCATTTCTGGTACCAATCTCTTTAAAAATGGTTACAGCCCTGCTCGACAAGGGAAAAAATGGGGAATTATCAAGCCAGATGGCACTTGGCTAGTACCGCCTACGCACGATAAAATCGTTATGTTATAGTATTTCACACAAGTACAAAGCGGCTCTACAAGCCGCACACTAGAGAGAAATAAACAATCATCTACAATAAAAACCTATATAGCTACTCATCATTCCTTGATGAAAGTAGTTATATAGGTTTTTTCTTTATGTACTCTACATACGCTGTTGATGAAATAGTATATAGTTTTTTATAGTCTCTATGTACATTGCTTAGTCAAGTAGTTATCTAGTCTTCTTGTATGTCCCCTATGTACATGTAGTGATGAGTGTATGCGCTCTACGTACACAGCTTAGTGAAACTAGCTATCTATGTTTTATGCATTCTACGTACATAGTTTTGTGAAACTAATTATCTATTTTTATGTACCCTACGCACATGATTTAGCGAAAGTAATGTATTGCTTGCTTGTATGACTTTTCTTACAACGCTTGTTGGTATAATTTTCTGATTTCATCACCTGTGACCATGACGGGGTTATTAGCAATGTTACCAGCGCCGACTTTCAAACAGTTCTCTACCATCCATGGAATATCCTCAAAGGCAATGCCTAGGTCGGAAAGGGATAGGCGTAAGTCGATTTTCTCTAGTACCTGACGCAACACGTCGCCCACATCGCCGCCGTGAGCAGCGCCAAACAACTTGGCAATATGAGCAAATTTTTCAGAATTTCCCTGCCACGATGCATCGACACAGACTGGTTCAATGGCGGCCAAACCTTTTCCATGCGTAATATCTTTTAATCCACTTGCTGGATGTTCCATGCCATGGGCCAAGGTAACGCCTGCATTGTTGATGACCATGCCGCCCAACGTACTGGCGAGAGTGATGGCTTCCCATCCCTCTTTTGTGTCCTCACCTTGGTAGATGGAAACAAAATGGTTCGCCCATAACGATAGGCCTTGGTAGGCGAAGGCATCTGTAATGGGAGAGGCACTCTTTGCCGTATAGGCCTCAATCAAATGACATAGGGCATCAAATCCTACGGATGCCAACACAGACCGTGGCATCGTTTGCATACATGCAGGGTCAACGATGGATACTTTCGGCACAATGGCACTACAACGCAAGGACTTCTTATCCCCATTTTCTGGATTCGTAAGTACACCGAAACCATTTCCCTCGGATCCTGTCCCACACGTAGTTGGTACTACTACCAACGGTAAGGCCTTATCACTTCGTAACCGATTATAAATGTAGTCGTTAATATTTCCCTCATTCACCGCTAAAAAGGCAATGCCCTTCGCACAGTCCATAATGCTACCGCCACCTAAGGCAATCACCACGTCGCATTCTTCTTCTGTAGCAAGGCGCGCCCCCTCTTCAGCGATGGTCGTCAACGGATTCGCTTGCACTTTATCAAATAAAACGCTTTCAATCCCCACCTGACGTAATGCGTCTACCACACGGTCATACAAGCCTGATCGTTTCGCACTAGACCGCCCCGTCACAATCAATGCTTTCTTGCCATAGGGCTTGGTCAACTCGCCAATTCGATCAACCATCTGCCATCCAAATTTTAAATTCACTGGTAAATAATAACTAAATTCCATAACAACCTCCATATATCCATCATGTTGCATCACATACGGCCACACGAAAACGGTCTATATCACATCTACATAAGATACCTTTATATCTCGCCCACTTCAATAAGTTCATTCTTGTAATAGTACTCCGGTATGACCTCTACTTTACAACGTTTGTCTTGTAACAGTTGCTCCTGGTCGGAAGACAATAAAATATCCGATGCCCAAAAGAGAATGCTAGACTCTTTTCATTATTCGTCCATATCATGTATCTGCGATTTTCCTATCTTATTTAGTTACATCGCTACATATTAGATTCGACGCATGTCAAGTGAGTGACACAAACTAGTATTATAAATCTATGATTGATTCATTAAAAAAAAAATCCTCTACTCTAATGTATAAAATATTACCATTATCATGCTTAGAAATACTACATTTCCTTACAATAACAATCTTTGTAATACATTATCTATTTACACTTTTTTATGTCGAGTTTATTGTACTATACATCGGTAAACCAATCAATTATAGATAAAAATTTCAAGTATCTCCGCCTTTTCCCAAGTGTTAAATTTAATTTTCAAGATAATTATGATTGCATCGATTATGTTACATAACATTTCATAGGATTTTTTAGAAATGTATCCTTGGTATTTCCTTTCCCATTATATCGAATATTTTCATTTTATGATTGTAAAAACGATGCTAAACAAGTATAATACAAATATATAATGTACCAAATGAGTATGCATTATACTATATCTAGTATATAGCTAGTATAGTAACTTGTGCTCTACGTATATATCATACAGAGCATCCCTCGTGACAACTTCGCTATTTATGGAGTTGTTACCGTAATCAATGGAGGTTGTAGTAACCTGGTACTACAACTGTTTTATAGGTAGTATGTATTGAAGGAGTCAGAACGTATCATGGAAATAATGATTACCAAACGAGATGGTCGTGTAGAGCCACTTTCAGTGGAAAAAACAAAGCGAATGATCGCCTTTGCCTGTTTAGGCTTAGATGCGTGTGATCCATTGGAATTAGAAATGGATTCAAAATTGCAATTTGTAGACGGTATGACGACGAAGCAGATTCAAAAAATTCTTGTCCAAACAGCCATTGAAAAGGTGATTCAAAAAACGGATGATGGATTTGGTAATCAAGTCAATCGCATGAACCAAGATTGGCAGTTTGTGGCAGCTCGCTTATTCCTATTTGATTTGTACAAAGAAGCCGCTATTAATCGCCAATATAAAGCGTTTGGCTATGGAAATTTCCCTAATCTGGTACATACCTTGGTGGAGAAAGGAAAATATGCCCGCTTCTTTGTCGATGCGTACACACCAGAAGAGTTGCAAGAATTGGGCAATTACATTCAGCCGAAACGAGATTATCTATTCAATTATGAAGGAATTAAGTTATTGGCCGACCGCTATTTAGTAAAAGGCTATGATAAAGAGATCTTCGAATTGCCGCAAGAACGATTTATGGCGATTGCCATGCACTTAGCCCTAGTGGAAGGGGATAAGAAAGTAGCGTTTGCCAAAAAATTCTACGATTTGATGAGTCAATTAAAGATGACTACCGCTACGCCTACGTTGGCCAATGCGGGAACTCCGTTCCATCAATTGTCGAGTTGCTTTATTTCTGGCGTAGATGATAACTTGTGGTCCATTTATGATGTAAATGCGAAATTCTCTCGCGTATCCAAACACGGGGGCGCTCTCGGCATTTATCTAGGAAAAGTACGGGCCTTACACAGCGATATTCGCGGCTTTAAAAATTCTTCTGGCGGCGTGATTCCTTGGACTCGATTATATAACGATACGGCGGTTGCCGTTGATCAGCTTGGTAAACGCAAAGGGGGCGCTACTGTTACCCTCGATGTGTGGCACAAGGATTTCTATGAATTCGTTGAACTACGAACTAACAATGGCGATGATCGTCGCAAAGCACATGACATCTTCCCCGCTCTATCGATTCCCAACATTTTTATGGAACGCTTAGAAGCACGGCAACCATTCACCCTCTTTGATCCCCACGAAATTCTAATGGTAAAAGGATGGGCCTTAGAAGATTTCTATGATGATGGGGACCAGAAAGAATTTACTAAGCGCTATATAGAATGTGAAAAGGATCCTAACATTCATGGTACGGAGGTCATGGCATTAGACATGATGAAAAAGATTATGCGCAGTGCCGTAGAAACAGGGACACCGTTCATCTTCTTCCGCGATACGGTCAATGCGGCGAATCCAAATAAACATGCAGGTATGATTTACGCGTCGAATCTATGTCATGAAATCGCACAAAATGTAGGCTTTACAAAATTACTTGACGAAACGGCCAACGAAGAAACTGGTGAATTAATAACGCGTACAGCTACTGGCGATATGGTAACGTGTAATCTAAACTCTATCAACTTGGGTAAAATCATGGATGAGGAACTAGAGGAAAACATTGCTCTTCAAATTCGAATGCTGGATAATGTCATTACTATCAACCAAGCACCTGTACCAGAATCGCGAATGACATCCGATAAATATCGTGCTATTGGCCTGGGTACATCTGGGTATCACCATTATCTCGTTAAACATGCGATTCAATGGGAAACAGATGAACATATTGCCACCGCCGATCGCTTATTTGAAAATATCGCCTATGCCGCCATTAAAGCTTCCATAGAATTAGCCAAAGAAAAAGGGGCTTATCCTGCTTTCAAAGGATCCGAATGGGAAACAGGCGCCTACTTTACTCGTCGTGGCTATACGTCACCTCGTTGGCAACAATTGGCAGCCGATGTGAAACAGTATGGCATTCGAAACGGCTATTTATTAGCCATTGCTCCAACGGGCAGTACGTCTAATATTGCCAATACGACGGCCGGCATTGATCCAATCTTTAAAAAATTCTTCGTAGAAGAAAAGAAAGGGAGCATTACACCTAAGACAGCGCCTGATTTAGATAACACTACATTTTGGCTCTATAAAGAAGCGCACACGATTAATCAGCAATGGAGCATTAAGGCCTGTGCCACTCGCCAACGCCATATTGATCAAGCACAATCTTTTAACTTATACATTACCCCTACGATGAAAGCGAAAGAAATTTTAGATTTATATATGGAGGCGTATAAGCAAGGCGTGAAAACGATCTACTACATTCGCAATCAATCATTGGAAATGGATGAATGTACGAGTTGCTCCAGCTAATCGAGAGGACGCTGAACGAACTTATAATCTATGAACGAATACGAGGTAGCTATGAAACAGAAATTAATCTTTAACGAACATGGTGATCGCGGTACACAGGGTATGATTGGTGGTAATACCACCAATCTACGCGAGTGGAATCGCATAAAATATGATTGGGCCCATACCATGTATCGCACCATGTTAAATAATTTTTGGATTCCCGAAGAGATTTCCTTAAATGAAGATGTTAAACAGTTCCCCTATCTAACGGACAGTGAACGACGGGCCTTTGATAAAATTATTTCCTTTTTAAATTTCTTAGATTCTATACAGAGTGAAAACTTGCCGAATTTAAGTCGCTATATTACGGCAGCCGAAGTGTCTTCCCTGCTTAACATCCAAGCCTTTCAAGAGGAAATTCACGCCCAAAGTTACTCCTATATTTTAGATACGGTTACCAATCCGATTACGCGGGACAGAATTTATGATGAATGGCGTAGTGATGAAATATTGCTCGATCGAAACCGCTTCATTGCCGACGCGTACCAACGTTTTAGCGATGATCCGTGTGAACAAAACTTTCTCCGTTCCATCATTGCCAACTATATCCTAGAAGGCATTTATTTCTACTCTGGATTTAGTTTCTTCTACACCTTAGCCCGTCAAGGCAAAATGACTGCTACTAGCACCATTTTCAAATATATTAACCGTGATGAAGTGACTCACTTAGTATTATTCCAAAATATTATTCGTGAGCTTCGTGTAGAACGACCAGATTTATTTACCGATGCCTTTAATCAGGAAATTACCGACATGATTCGCCAAGGGGCTGAAAATGAAATCGCCTGGGGCCAATATGTAACCGATGACAAAATACTAGGTTTAAATAATGTACTCATTGAACGATATATTAAATATCTTGCCAATATTCGGTTAGAAGCTATCGGTCTTCCTCACTTATATCCTGATATTACCACTCATCCTATGGAATGGATTGAAGGTTTTTCCAATCTAAATAATACGAAAACTGATTTCTTTGAAGCCCGTGTTACCAATTATACGAAAGCGGCGGCCTTTGATTTTGATGATTTAGTATAATACTTTATCACAGGCTTAAACGGCTATCACCAAGAAAATCATTTAAAAATACTGCCTAACCTATCTAGTATGGGCAGTATTTTTTATTCCTTTTTCCTACTTAGCTATGATTTCTAATTGCTAATCTTCAAAAATCTATCGTTACCAATCGTACGGTCACGCCATCGGCCTAAACAACGGAGTGTCTTACGATTATTAATAGTAAAAGTACTGTCAGCATGATGATCTACAAAATCAAGCTAACCTTGTCTAATTCGTTCGACTGTATATAAGATACAACATGCCTCATTTCTATATCGTGTGCCCATATGAATAAGAACGCATAGGTAGCTTAGAAAACGTGTAACTCTGTACTTACTCGACTTCCTACGTTAACTACCGCATAGGTAACTTAGAAAACATGTCTGCAAAGAAATTATATACGGCGTTTGTTAACTACCGCATAGGAATATGTAATTTTCTAGGTTTGTACATAGGTCATGTTTGTGAAAATGATATTTATTGTTATATTTTATGAAAAATACTTGCTATTTTTTTACCAAGAGTTATATAATAAACATATCATATTAAGAAGGGAGTTATCATGATGAACAGAATCGTGTCTAATGCAGTACAATACAATAGTGCATACGCATACTTTTGGTACTTTACTCAGTCTACGGGTAAAGGCTATTTGAGTTGCACTGATTCAGTTCTGACAGTGATAGCTTAATATAGTAAAGAGCTACCCGTAATTGGGTAGCTCTTTTTTTATTATCCCTAGCAAGCCTTGCTAGCGTCCCCTGTTAATAAGAGAGAGTCATGAGAATCTATGTCGATTAGTACGCATTCTTCACATACACTACGCCTATTCGTAACCTATCTATCTCATAGGTAACAGTGTCCGTGATGAAACGTAGAATCGTCGAATCAGCCATCACACATATGGGAGGAGAAAATTATGATTATTACATTACACGCTAACGCAAATCCAGAACAAGTAGAAGAATTAAAAGTATTACTAGAAAATTTAGGCTTAGTCATTCATCCTGTAAAAGGTGCTAATTATAATATTATCGGTTTAATCGGTGATACTAGTGCCTTAGATGCTCGTCTTATTGAATCATTGGAGATTGTAGATAAAGTGACACGTATTCAAGAACCTTTTAAAGGAGTAAACAGAAAATTCCATCCTGAAGATACTATCGTAACAGTCGGCAACGTGCCAATCGGTGGCGGTCATTTTGCTATTATGGCTGGCCCTTGTTCTGTAGAATCCGCTGAACAAGTTACAGAAATCGCACGTCGTTGTAAAGCGGCTGGTGCTCAAATATTACGTGGTGGGGCTTTCAAACCACGCACATCCCCTTACTCCTTCCAAGGAATGGGGCCTAAAGGACTAACTCTGTTAGCTGCTGCTAAAGAAAAAACAGGTATGCCTATCGTATCGGAAATCATGGATGCCACTGATTTACCATATTTCATTGACGCTGGTGTCGATATGTTACAAATTGGTGCTAGAAATATGCAAAACTTCTCCCTATTGAAAGCAGTAGGCAAAACTAACATTCCCGTTTTATTAAAACGTGGATTATCCGCCACCTATGAAGAATGGTTAATGGCTGCCGAATACATATTCGCAGGTGGTAACCACAATATCGTATTGTGCGAACGTGGTATTCGCACCTTTGAAACTAAAACGCGCAACACATTAGACATATCCGCCATTCCTATGATTCATGAATTAAGCCATTTGCCTATTATCATGGATCCTAGCCATGCGGCTGGTATGAGTCGCTTCGTTCGACCACTCTCCCTAGCTTCCACCGCTGGTGGTGCTGATGGTCTTATGATCGAAGTCCACAACGATCCAGCTCACGCCTTATGCGATGGTCCTCAAGCAGTAAAACCTGATGATTTTGATCGATTAACAAAAGAAATTTTTGCCATTCGTCAATCCGTGAAAGAAACCATCTCTATGTAATTAGCTAGGTTGAGGAGTTTACTATGAATACCATTCCTGTCCACGCATCACAACCCTATACGGTCTATATAGAAAATGGTTTATTACAACAACTAAAAAACTATGTGCCCACTGTAAAAGCCCCTTGCCAAGTAGCCATTATCACCGATGATCGAGTGAGCGAGTATTATCTACATACAGTCAGCTCTCAACTAACTATCGCCGGCTATACGGTGTGCCACTATCTATTCCCTCATGGAGAATCTTCCAAAAATGTGGAAGAACTCATCAATATGGTGGAATTTCTTGCAGAAAAGCGCTTTACTCGCTCTGATTTAATCGTTGCCCTCGGTGGTGGCGTTGTTGGCGACATGGCGGGGTTTGCAGCAGCCACCTATTTACGTGGTATCGACTATATACAGATTCCTACCAGTCTATTAGCAGCTGTTGACTCATCGGTAGGTGGTAAAACG
The DNA here is from genome assembly GCF_000426745.1 of Veillonella montpellierensis DSM 17217. GTDB lineage: Bacteria > Bacillota > Negativicutes > Veillonellales > Veillonellaceae > Veillonella > Veillonella montpellierensis. Next base: position 15,194 of record NZ_AUFY01000024.1, on the reverse strand, counting down.
GCCGTCAATTTACGGCACGGCAAAAATTTATGGGGTGCATTCAAGCAGCCCATTGCCGTATTCTGTGATCCTACCACACTACGTACCTTGCCTGAGAAAGAATTTATCAATGGTTGTGGAGAAATTATAAAATATGGCATGCTCGGCTATCCTCAATTACTAAATGCCCTTGAAAAAGAACCGCTCACTCCGTCATCTACGATGCTAAATGATATCATCGCCCAATGTGTCGAGGCCAAGGCACTCATTGTACAGCAAGATGAGCGGGAAAGTGGCGTGCGCCAATTGTTAAATTTTGGCCACACTTTTGCGCATGGCATTGAACTAGCGAGTCACTATACGGTGTCTCATGGCTATGCGGTAGCCATAGGAATGATGCTCATGACCCACGGAGCAGTTGCCGTAGATGGTCTAGATAAAGCCGTCGCCGATCGACTCCATCGATTGATTGAATCTCATCAATTGCCTACTACGACAACGATAGATGCGTCTACATTACTCGAGCTAGCTAAAAATGATAAAAAAAGTCGTGGACAAACTATCAATATTATTATCCCTACTGATTGGGGCCATAGTAGGATAAAACAAGTAACCCATGAGGAGTTACGTCACTATCTAGAGCCTACTAAACCGACTCATGTATAGTGTGATACAATACATATATACTGTAACGCTACGTATATTCCTATCACCAGATTTGAATGCGCATCCATAGTGATAGGATGTATGACTCATGAGTCGCCACATCCTATATACGTAATGATTTTGTCAATTCATACATACCTATACGATACAAAATAGGAAGGTTTCCTTCCTATAAGGGAGATATTATGCAGTCTATTACTAACGCTATTCCTACAGGTACCATTGCAGCTATTCCTGCTAAAGCCCATGCCCATCGTGCGTTAATTGCGGCCGCTTTAGCCAATGAACCGTCTACGATTCTATTAGCGCGCAGTTCCCAAGATATTGATGCTACAATGGATTCACTATGCGCCTTAGGGGCCCATATTTCCTATGAGAATGGAGCTGTTCAAGTAGTACCAGGGAAACCACCCCTACACGGTGCCATTGTTCCCAATGAATCCGGCACTACCTTGCGATTGTTATTACCCGTAGCCGCTTCTCTATGTGATAGAGTCGATGTGGATGCAAAAGGTCATTTACCCCAGCGCCCCTTAGAGCCTTTACTTCAAGAAATGGCCTCTCACGGCGTTACCTTTTCACAGGCTGCACCGCCTTTCACCATGACTGGTCGTTTAGAAAAAGGTACCTATACCATGGTAGGCAATGTGAGCAGTCAATTTTTCTCTGGTTTATTATTGGCTGCCCCACAACTGGGCCATACAACCATTATAAGTAGTACGCCCCTAGAATCTTATAACTATGTAGCATTAACTATCCAAGTAATGCATGATTTTGGTGTGTCCGTAGTAGAAGAAGGGCGCACTAAATTCATCATACCTAGTACATCTACGTTCATAGGACAGCAGAATTATGCCATTGAAGGCGATTGGTCCAATGCTGCCATTTGGCTAGTAGGATCCGCCTTAACGGGCCAACCAATTACGGTTACCGGTCTCGATCGAGATTCTATCCAAGCCGATTGTCAAATTACTCGCATTTTAGAAAGTGCAGGATGTCACCTTGTATGGAACGGGCGTCAAGTGACGTGTCATGGTAACGCAAAGAAACCATTACGAGTCGACTTAGGTCAAATACCAGATTTATTACCCGTATTAGCTGCCTTAGCGTGTGGTATTCCTGGAGAAAGTGCCTTTATCAATGGTCAACGATTGCGCTTTAAAGAATGCGATCGCCTAGATGCTATCTACCACATGGTACGAGCACTGGGTGGTAGTGTTCGCATGGAAGGCGACAACTTATATATACAGGGTACGGGGCATCTCACAGGCGGCACAGTGAATTGTTGTCACGATCACCGCATCGTTATGGCTGCCACCTTAGCGGCACTCATTGCCAAAAATCCTGTACAATTTAACGATGCAGAGGCAATTCATAAGTCCTACCCAGAATTTTTTAACGATTGGAACTATTTAGGAGGTAAGGCGTATGTCATCTAGTTTTGGAACAACAATTACCGTATCTACCTTTGGTACCTCACATGGTCATGCAATTGGTGCCATCGTTGATGGGCTTCCTTGTGGTTTCACCGTCGATATGAAAGCACTAGAAGCATTTATAGCTCGTCGTGCACCAGGAAAAAGTCAATTACACACCCAACGCAAAGAGGCTGATACACCTCAATTTTTATCGGGTATAGTCGATAACACATTGAGTGGATCCCCCTTAGCCTTTCAAATTCTAAATACATCCCACCATTCTCAGGATTATCAAGATCTACAAGATATACCCCGCCCTTCTCATGCAGATTATACAGCTCGTCTCCGCTATGGTGATCACGTCGACATGCGTGGAGGCGGTCATTTCTCTGGTCGCTTAACGGCACCCATCTGCGTGGCTGGAGGTATTGCACTACAAATTTTAAAAGCGAAAGGGATTACCGTGGCTGGCCACATCAAACAACTAGGACCGATTGTAGATACATCGATCAATTTGGTTACGCCCGATATAGACGCCTTGGTGGCTATATCGGGAGAAACGATTCCCATGGTCTCTCCTAAAGCTCGTGCTGATGCAGAAATGCTCATAACTCGCCTGCGTCAAGACTGTGATTCTATTGGTGGTATTATTCAAGTTGTGGTTACTGGATTTCCTAAAGGCATCGGCAATCCCAATTATGATGGTCTTGAAAATCGATTAGCCAAAACGGTCTTTGGCGTACCCGCCGTAAAAGGCATTTCCTTTGGCAGTGGTTTTGCTGGTTGTTTAGAGCGAGGCAGCGAGCAAAATGATCCTTTCACCATAGTCGATGGAACCATTAAGACTACAAAAAACAATAGTGGCGGCATTCAAGGTGGCATTTCTAATGGCATGCCTCTCATCATGCAAGTGGGTATCAAGCCAACGGCCTCTATTTTTAAACCACAGCAAAGCGTATCGTTAGGAGAAAAAACCGAGAAAACGCTCATCATTAAAGGGCGCCATGACCCTTGTATCGTACTCCGTGCAGTCCCAGTCATGGAAGCCATCACGGCCTTAGTCTTATTAGATTTTTTAGCCCCCGTTCATAAATACAACAACGAACCCTAGATAGATACAATTTGCCAAGCGAATGTTATACTTTCTACGTACTGTAACCATTACCAAAGGAGATCTCATGAGCCTAGACGATTTACGAAAAGAAATTAACGCTCTCAACGAAGAGCTACTCACCTTATTCAAGCGACGTATGGCCGTATCTAAAAAGGTGGCAGAAGAAAAAGCACACATTGGAAAAGCCGTCTATGATGCCAAACGCGAGCGGGACATACTAGATATGGTCACCGCCAAAGCTGGCCATGATATGGATTTATATGCACGCCGCTTTTTTCAAAACATTTTCAGTCTAAGTCGCACCTATCAAGCGGAACAATTATTCAAAGATACAGAATTTTCTAAACGCATTGAACGTGCCGTAAAAGCCTCTCCTAAGTTACCACCTCAACGTGGAGCGGTAGCCTGTGCAGGCATATTTGGTAGTAATGCCCAACTAGCTTGTGATAAATTATTGCCCTTAAGTCAAATTCTCTATGTAAATTCCTTTGCCTCTGTGTTTGAAGCCGTCGAATCAGGTGTCTGTGAATTCGGCGTATTGCCCATTGAAAATAGCTCTAACGGTTCTGTCAAAGAAGTGTACGACTTGTTAGAGAAAAAAAACTGCTACATCGTTCGCGCTACGAAACAGTGGATTTCTCACGATTTATTAGCAGTGCCACAGGCATCCCTTGACACGATTCGCACCATCTATTCCCATCCGCAAGCACTTGGTCAGTGCAGCACTTTTTTAAAAGGGTTAGAACACATAGAGCTAAAAGAATATGCCAATACGGCGATGGCCGCACAATTTGTGGCAGAGTCGAAGGATCCCACTATAGCCGCGATTTCTGCTCCTATTTGTGCAGATATCTTTAATCTAACGCCGCTAGCTAAACATATTCAAAACAATGACAACAATTATACTCGTTTCATTTGTATCGCTAAAACATTAACCATATATCCAGGGGCCAATAAAATTAGCTTAGTCAGTACGGCCCAGCATACACCAGGTGGTCTAGTTTCCTTATTGAGTAAATTTGCCGATCTAGGTATGAACTTGACGAAACTAGAAAGTCGCCCTATTGAAGGTCATAATTTTGAATTTCTATTCTACTTAGATTTAGAAGCGTCCCTCATTGATCCTAATGTACGTGCATTACTATCTGAGCTCGATGCGACACAGGATAAATTTAGATTACTAGGAAACTACCCAGAAAGTTAGGTATCTTATGAAGTTTGGACTACTCGGCATGACCTTAGGTCATAGTTATTCGCCACGCATCCATCACGATCTTGGCAATGCAGGCTACGAATTATTTGAATGTGATCCATCACAATTATCTACATTTTTTAAAGATCCCGCCTTACAAGGTCTTAACATTACCATTCCCTACAAGGTAAAAGCCTTAGAAGCGTGTCATACCGTGTCTGCCATCGCTAATCGCATTGGCTGTGTCAATACAATGGTACACCAAGAGAATGGTCAATGGTATGGTCATAACACAGATTATGACGGTTTTATCTACATGTTACGACGTGCACATATTCCTATCAAAGGCAATCACTGTTTAGTGTTAGGCGATGGAGCCACTTCAAAAACAGCGCACGTGGCTCTCACAGATTTAGGGGCCCGCTCAATCACACATCTGTCACGTCATACGTCGCCTACCTACGATGCTATCGAACAATTCTATGAAACAACGCAAGTTATTATTAATACAACCCCTGTCGGTATGTATCCTCATAATCCTGATACGCTCATCGATGTAGGCGCATTTCATCATCTAGTGGGCGTTAGTGATGTTATCTACAATCCCCATCGTACGGGCCTACTCATCCAAGCAGACTCGCTCGGCATCCCCTCTACAGATGGATTACCCATGTTAGTTGCCCAAGCCGTCTATGCAGCCAAACTCTTTCAGGGGCAAGACTATGATGACCATACAATTGAAAGCATCTTGCAATCCCTTCGCCAAGAATTAGAAAATATTGTTCTAGTGGGTATGCCTGGTGTGGGAAAGACAACTGTCGGTCGCCAATTGGCAAAAGTGCTCCATCGGCCTTTTTATGACAGTGACGACGTATTTCTTAAAGAAACGGGCCAAAGTAGTAGTGCCTATATCAACATGTATGGAGAAGCGGCTTTTAGGGAGAAAGAATCCGCTATTCTACGAGAACTTGGTACAAAAACAGGCGTAGTCATTGCCACTGGCGGTGGTTGTGTTACGGTCCCTGAAAACTATATGTATCTGTGTCAAAATGGACGTATATACCAGATTACACGCCCCCTAGAGGAATTAGACATGACGGATCGACCACTCTCAAAAGGTGGCCTTCCTGCCTTACATCGACTGGCGACTATCCGTACGCCTATGTATGAAAGCTTTGCCCAATGCACCATCTCCAATCGAGTTGTATCTGAAACCGTTGCCTTAATTAAGGAGAATTTCTATGAAAGTATTAGTCATTAATGGACCTAACATCAATTTACTAGGATTACGAGAGCCTCATATATATGGCCATACTACCTATCATACATTGATTAAAATGATAGAAGAAAAAGCACGCACCCTAGGTATAACAGTCACATGCTTTCAAAGTAACAATGAAGGAGATATAGTGGATGCAATTCAAGCGGCTCGCTACCCGAGAGTAGTCGTATCATCAAATCCAGATATTACTTCGATTGGTATAAAAGCACCTTTTGATGCAATCATTATTAATCCTGCCGCGTATACCCACACGTCGGTAGCCATTTTAGATGCCTTACAAGGCGTACAACTACCCACCGTAGAGGTGCACATTTCTAACCCCCGCCAGAGAGAATCATTTCGTCATACTTCCTACGTAGGTATCTATGCAGAAAAGACTATCCTAGGGGAAGGATTAGAGGGCTATCTACACGCATTAGAATATATAGCAAATACCTATCAACCTACTACATAAGACGTGGCACGATAGTGGAGAATCTACTATGCATAATGTAATGCCTATTATCTAATCAGCCGCCTATCTACTATCTGCTTACGCACTACATATGCATGGTGTCAATACACATTAATAGGTACTCTATTATGACAGAATGTAGTGCCTACTGTATAGTTTCTAACATGCTAATAGATATCTTAGCAAGCGATGATGGTTTACTGACTTTTATACTCAATATTAACTACCGCATAGGTAGCTTAGAAATGAAAAGCTGTTTGAAATAACTGAAGCGTTGGGTTAACTACCGTGTAGGTAGCTTAGAAATGTTGGTGTTGCCAACGGGGTGCGATTAAGGCGTTAACTACCGCATAGGTAGCTTAGAAATCTAAGCCTGATATAGCTATAGAGATGTGGTCGTTAACTACCGCATAGGTAGCTTAGAAAATTGTTCAAAAAGTTTCTTACTGACTTTGACAGTTAACTACCGCATAGGTAGCTTAAAATCACGATTCGTATGTTCGTTGGGGCATACTCAAGTTAACTACCGCATAGGTACTGTATAATATCTAACATGCTAGTAGGTACTGTATCCTCTTCTACTAGGCACTATATAAACATGCCTACATATAAATTGACATCCCACATATCTAGTATATATGAAACGATCGTCGTGCTCCTTTCATACAAAAAGATTGTTACCTAACCGATTCATCATAAACAATGAATACCGATAGGTAACAATCTTTTTTATATATATAGTAACTAGTAAGGAGTATATACAAGTATGTACTGAATTGAATACGCACGATATACGTTAGCATACAACAAGACTAGGCTTAGTGCCATGCCTACTAAATCGATTCGTCCGGATCTAGTATCATTTCACTAAGTGACAAGCTACTTTATGTCCTACTTCAATATCTCGCAATAATGGTTTTTCTCGTAAGCAAATATCTTGACATTGAATGCAACGATTTTGGAAAGGACAGCCAACTGGTATATCTGCAGGACTTGGCACATCGCCAACCAAGGCTTCAATTGTATACTGTGGAGATTTCTTCACTTCAAATACAGATTTCAATAGGGCTTGTGTATAAGGATGTTTTGCCGTAGTCGCATCAAATGCCACATCTTCTAAATATTCAACTACATTTCCTAAATACATAACCGCAATTTGATGACTCATCATATCTACTAATGCTAAATCATGACAAATAAATAGATAACTCAGTCCTTTTTCTTTTTGCAAGCGTGCTAATAATTGGCAAATCGTTTCTTGTACAGATACATCTAACGCACTGGTTACTTCGTCACAAATAATAACATCTGGCTCTAATGACAAGGCCCGTGCAATGCCCAATCGTTGCCGTTGCCCACCGCTCATTGAATGCGGGTATCGATCTTTAAACTCTTCTGGCAACTCTACTAACGACAATAATTCACGTGCTTTTTGATCTACTTCAGATTTAGTGATGCGCCCAAAATTAATCAGCGGTTCACAAATAATATCTTTCACTAATAATTTGGGATTAAACGCTGCTCCTGGATCTTGAAATATCATCTGTATATGTTGACGGCTTTGTCGCAATGCTTCTCCCGTCAATTTCATAATATCTACCCCTTGATAGATAGCCTCTCCTGCTGTAGCCGGATGCATTTGTAATAACGTGCGCACCAACGTACTTTTACCACAACCCGATTCACCAATAATGCCTAAGGTTTTTCCTTTTTTCACAGGAAGTGAAATATCATTACACGCTGTTAAGACCTTTCCCCCACCGAGAGGAAACTGTTTTGTCACATGTCTAATATCTAGAACAATGGAAGATTCTATAGGTGTTACGACATCCTCACTAATCTCCTTATGAGACATCATAGTATTACATTTAGACTGCGTCATAAAAACATCTTCCCCCTATGGTTGGCACCGCATGGAGCAATTCCTTAGTGTAAGCATGTTGTGGATTGAACAACACGTCTCGAGTCGCACCACTTTCTACAACACGGCCTTGTTTCATAACCATGAGCATATCCGACATATAGGCGGCTACACCTAAATTATGAGTCACCACGATAACTGCTGCCTCTAATTCATCACGAACAGTAACGATTTGTTGTACAATCTGTGCCTGCATCGTTACATCTAACGCACTCGTTGGTTCATCGGCTAATAATAATTTAGGACTAAACGTCATCGCCATGGCAATCCCTATCCGTTGTCGCATACCACCTGATAGCTCGAAAGGATAGTTTTTCATAATTAGATCAGGATTCGGCAACCCTACACGAAGCAACATAGATTTTGCTAGATCTTTCGCTTGCTTAGTAGAAAGTGTCGTATCATGCGTTGTAATATAGTCCACAAATTGACTCCCGATACGACGAATGGGATTGATCATACTGCCACTGTCTTGAAAGATCATTGACATATCGCGCCCACTCATATGACGCCAATCTTCTCGCGTATTCTTACACAAGTCACGACCGTCATAGATAATCTGTCCCTTAGAAATGTAACCATTTCCTGGTAAACATCCCATAATAGCACGAATGACCGACGTCTTGCCACTCCCCGATTCGCCAACAATCGCTAATATTTGACCTCTATCTAATTCAAAGTTCACATCAGCTACGGTGACATTAGCGCCATAGCTGATTGCTAAGTCATTCACAGTTATTAACATAGTATATTCCTTATGTATCCTATTTATTTGCTGCTTTAATGGCTACATTAACCCAATAGTAATCGGCAGGTGTAATTTCTGCACCGATAACACTGCTAGAAGAAATCATATTAGTCTTAGGATACCCAAAGAAAATAGTGACTGCATCTTTCATAATAATTTGTTGCATTTTAATAATCAACTCTTTACGTTTAGCTGGATCAAATTCAGAGGATAATTGATCACTAATTGCATCAAATTCTGGATTGCTATAGCCCGATCCATTTTGAGGGTTAGAACCATTAATATTCGATTTCCAATATTGATTTAAGAATTTTTCAGGATCCCCTGTGCCAGCAGTAATAATATTAGAAATCATCAAGTCAAATTCGCCTTTTTCACGCATACCATCAAGCACATTATAGTCTACGTTTTGTAATTTAACATCAATGCCTACTTTTTTAGCATCTGCTTGTGTCGCCTCTGCATAGGTACCTAATTCAGCACGGCTTGTGTAGTATACAAAAGTAAGTGTCAATGGTTGACCATCTTTTTCTACGATACCATCTCCATCAGTATCCTTGTAACCTGCTTCTGCTAATAATTGTTTAGCTCGTTCCACATTATATGTATTTTCATCATTAATTTGATCAAATCCATAATCTAAGGAAGGTGGTACTGGCGCTTTACCAGTTAAGAATTTATCTTTTAACAATACTTTATTATAGGTTTCTCTATCTAGTGCAGAAATTAACGCTTTACGAACGCGAATATCGTTTAATGGTTTTCCTGGTGCCACATTCATAGATGCTAATACATCGCGTAAGGAAGAAATTTCAGATATTTTAAACTTATTGCTATCTGCAAATAGTGGCATATCTCCCGGTGCAATATTAACAGCAATATCCACTTCGCCAGATTGTAATGCCATAGCACGTGTATTAGGATCATCGATCGATGGAATTTCTACTGTTTTATAAGGCACCTTGCCATTCCAATAATTTTCATTGGCTTTCAATACAGTTTTTTCTGGTGTAAACGATTGTACTACATAAGGGCCTGTACCAATAGGTCCTTGTTTAGCAATATCTCGGCTCGTATCGCTCGTATCGATAATCAAGAATAATGGATCAGCTAAAATGCCTGGTAATCCAGCTGTTGGTTTTTCAGTATGGATTTTTAATTCTTGTCCATTCGCTTCTATCGATGTATAGGTAAAGAATGTTTTAGCACGATTTGATTTTTCAAAAACCCGTTCAATTGATTTTTTTACCGCTTCTGCTGTTACTTTATTTCCATTAGAGAATGTAGCCTTATCATTAATAATAAACGTCCATGTTAACTTATCATCACTGATAGACCATGATGTAGCTAGCCATGGTTCAGGGTTCATCTTATTATCAAATTTAACAAGACCTTCCCCTACACCATAACGCATAACAACCCAAGCAAAGTAGTTATCTGCTGGTTCTAATGTATCAGCAAATTTAGTAACCCCTACTTTTAATACATCTGGATCAGCACTTTTATTGCCCCCACAACCTGCAGCAAATGCCATAATCCCTACCATTGATGCAATAACTGCTAATCGTAATGATTTTTTCATACCTATACTCCTTTCGAATAGAACCAGCTCTATTCATACCATAAAACTAATGATTATCATATTTTGGGTCCAATACATCACGTAATGCATCACCCCAAAGATTAAAAATAACAACAGTCATAAAAATCGCTAATCCGGGGAAAAGCATAAGCCAAGGCGACGTTTGAATAAATTGACGGCCTTCATTTAGCATAACGCCCCATTCTGGTGTAGGTGCTTGTGTACCAAATCCTAAAAAAGAAAGACCAGCCAATTCCATCAATAAGGATCCAATATCTGCTACGGCAGTTACAACAGCAATTGAAATAACATTAGGTGCTATATGACGCCATATAATTGTCCACTTCTTACCGCCATTCACCATAGCTGCGTCTACAAAATCCTTCTTTTTAACTTGTAATACTAAACTGCGCACCAGACGAGCATATTTGGTCCATGTAACAATGGCTACGGCTAACACAGCATTAATGAGACTGCCTCCCATAATCCCTGCCACCGCAATGGCTAAAATCATACCGGGAAATGAAATCATAATATCGGAAATACGCATAATAACAGCATCAATCTTACCGCCATAAAAGCCTGCGATAATACCAAGCAATGAACCTACTACAAATACTATGGCTACTAAAATTAACGTACCACTCAAAGAATATTGCGCCCCGTAAATAATGCGGCTGAATGTATCTCGACCAAGTTTATCGGTGCCTAGCCAATGGTGCAAAGAAGGCTCTAATAAAGGTTCTTTCATATTCGCTTCAAATGGGTCAAATGGTATGACATAGGGTCCTAAAAAAGCAATTAATAAAATAATGCCCACTAAAATATTATAGAGTAAAAACTTTCTATCGGTTTGCAAGGCTCGTATATATTGCTCCATTATATACCTCCTTTTTTTAGACGTGGATCAAGTATGAGATATAGTGCATCAATTATCATATTGATAATCATATACATAAGAGCAATCCAAAGCACGATGCCTTGAATCGTAAAGAAATCGCGATACATGATTGAGTCAACTGCGAGTCGACCTAATCCAGGCCAACCAAATACAATTTCTACAACGGCTGTGCCGCCTAATAAATTCCCCAAAGAAAGTCCGACTAAAGTAATTAACGGCAACAAGGCATTTGGCAATACTTCACGCCAAAGAATATATCGCTCACTCATTCCTCTAGCTCTAGCGCCCACAACATAATCTTCATTTAATTGTTCGAGAATCGTGGCCCGTACTTGACGCGTAAACTTAGAGGCCATAACGATTGCCAATGTGGCGGCTGGCAAAATAATACTTTCAAAGTTTACATTACCACCTACAATAGGTACTAATCGCAACTTTAAGCCAAAAATCCAAAGTAGTATCAACCCTAGCCAAAAATTAGGTATGGATACGCCCCAAAACGTAGTGATACGAATAATGTAATCTGCCCATTTATCACTTTTCACCGCTGCATAAATACCTGCAGGAATTGAAACAATCAACATCATAATAATGGATGTACAGGCTAATAGTATAGTGGCTGGCAAACTGGCAAAAATTTTTTCCGTCACTGGCATTTTTGACATATAGGAATAGCCTAAATCGCCTTGCACCGCTTTTAGTAGCCAGTTCCCATATTGCACCATAAATGGTTGATCTAACCCATATTCATGGCGTACAGCTTCAATTTCCTCTTGTGATACAACAATATCTTGATTACCCACAATCATCAATTTAGCTGTATCACCAGGTGCCAATGTAACGAGGGCAAACGTTATAAAACTGATTCCTAGAAGAACAATAATAATTTGCCCCATATGACGTCCAATTATTCTCCACATTTCATTTGACAAGCAAAATTACCCCCGTTCTTTAGATGAAATTTTTATGTATCATATATGTCATCATCTATTCATGTATAGACAATCAAAATTTCACTAGTATGCTAACATCATTATTAATGAATTTTTATTTTCCCTATACATATCTCACTTTATAATTATGTAAAAAATAGTTTTTTTATAAAAAGTGTATATTTCGTATACCAGTCATATATACCTATAATTTTCATGTTCTCTTTTAAAGATATATAATTATATCTATATAGTCAACACTAAAATTATAACCATTAGGAATTACTGTTATAAAACTAATTTATTATTCATCTATTGAAGAATAATTTTATATATAAATATTCATTTTTTCATATAAACATTTGACTATATGTTTCTATATATTATATACTATACATACGACTTTATATTTTGATTATTATTCTCATAAAAAGGTAGTATTATATCATATATAGTACTACCTACGATTAAATAGATTGACTTCTATTATACTATTCTCTATTAAACCATTATAAAAAAATATTCTAATTATATATTATATTTTCACTATAATATATAATCACTATTATTTATGTTTATAGTTTTTTAATCAGTATGTCCCCATCTATGAACCACTGGTATAAAAAATTATATAATTATGTATTAGTACATATATTTATTTTTACACGCTATCATTCATAAACTGTACTTCATACACTGAAAGTATAGAATAATACCTATCATCAGTTATATAAGGTACAAAACACAACAAATAAATCCTATGTATAAACTAGTGGGTACCTAATAAATCTTGCCAATAAAACTCTATATCTAGCTAATAGATCAGCTTACATCGTATAGTACAAACATTCATCACCATTCATATTCACGCCTAGATATTTTATTTTTAGTTAAGATGTTTCTACATTGTATAGTATTAAACGTGTATCTACTGATTTTTCTATATATGCACTCACAAAATTTGCTTGCCTATAAAGGATGGACTCTCTGTATACACATATGAGAAAAATATTTTCTATTACTATATGGGCCATTACAAAATATCCCTATTCCAATAATGTTATATATATTCTATATATTTTATGTCAAAGGAGGTATGTATGCCATCGATTCAACATATTTCAATTCATGCAGGGGAAAAAATTCGAACCTACCTTCATGTAGGAACAAGAAAAAACTTTATGCCTATTACTATTATTTCTGGTCACACACCTGGTCCTACCCTTTTAATCACCGCCGGTATTCACGGTTGTGAATATCCTGGTATCCTAGCCGCCATTGAATTAGGAAGAGATTTATCCCCAATTGATATTCAAGGCACGCTCATTATATTACCAATAACGAATCCTACTGCATTTACAGAAAAAGTTCCCTACATTGTTCCAGAGGATCAAAAAAACTTAAACCGCGTATTTCCTGGAGATTGTAAGGGGACGTTATCGGAACAAATTGCCGCTATGATTATGCAAGATATTATTCCTCATATAGATTATCATGTAGATTTACATAGTGGTGATTTACCAGAAGAGCTAACCCCTTATGTATATTATCCCGGCAAGGCTAACCAAGATGACACAGTAAAAATAGCACAATCAATGGCACTCACTCTCGATATTCCCTACATGGTAGAATCAAACGCCTCATCTGGTGCTTATAACGCATCCGCCCTAGCTGGTGTACCATCCATTCTCATCGAGCGAGGTGGTATGGGGCATTGTTATCCCCACTATGTTAAGGCTTTTAAAGAAGATATCCAACGTTTATTAGCACACTTTCATATGATTGCCCCTACTAATACACACTTACAAAATCCTTTGCCTGTACCGACACATCGCCCTCGATTATTAACCAATGTCAATTACGTAGCAGCCCCTATTAGTGGGTGCTGGGTATCCAATGTACATGCTGGCCATATAGGGAAAAAAGGAGATCAATTAGGTATTATTACTGATATATTTGGCAATACATTGAAAGTAATCACTTCTGAATACGATTATGTAGTGCTATATCTTGAAACAGGATTATCTATCAAAGAAAGCTGTCCATTAATTGCTTACGCTCATCTACCTTATCAAAGTTCTTAGCCTATTTTATCCTATACTTTATCTCTAAAAGAATAAATGCCGCCGTCCTTAACAGATTTTTAGAAACCAATAATACATAAAATTTCTTTCTCTTGCAGTAATATTCTCTTCATCAAATCCCCTATATGCTGAATGCATCATAAATCTACATCATAAGAGAATTTTCTATCTAGCAATACATACACGTTCTTATCATTGTCCTTATCAGTCTAGTTGGCATGGAATTGTAATGGCTACTCTTCGATTGATTGATAAAAAACTATGAGCAATGAAAGAACTATGATGGTTAATTTTCAATTTACCTATCAACAGTACCGCCATAAAGATCAAACAGCCCATACAAATGCTGGCACACTAGTTGATTTTCAATGTATAACAAACGCACCCTCTCTTGGCGACATAAAAAAATATATTCCTAGAAAGATAAAACCTTATTTAATCCAGTAAAATCAAGGGAATCCAGACTTTTTAGCAACACTTTTTGTCCTATATGTAAAAGTTACTCAAAAAGATAAAATGCCGATAGAGCTAGTATTTAACTAGTTCTATCGGCATTAACAGCAACACTTTTTGTCCTATAACCCCATAAGCATAATAAAAAGCACTTACCCAAAGGTAAGTGCTTATCACTTAATCAGCAACTTCCTATCCTCCCAGGCCGTCGCCAGCCAAGTACTTTCGGCGTTTACGAGCTTAACTACTGTGTTCGAGATGGGAACAGGTGGAGCCTCGTAGCTATCGTCACTGAATCTGTCAGAGTTTGTACTCTGAAAACCGCATAGAAGATTTAGATAATTCACTAAGTAACGTATTAAGTAAAGCCCTCGATGTATTAGTACCAGTCAGCTCCACTACTCACACAGCTTCCACATCTGGCCTATCAACCATGTCGTCTACATGGACTCTTACTAGCTTATGCTA
>NZ_AUFY01000023.1 GCF_000426745.1 Veillonella montpellierensis DSM 17217 | reverse complement strand
TCCAATTTATAAAAGATTCTATAGCACCAATTCTTATGGTATTAAAGGAGCCAACACGTTGTCTTTCATATGTTGCTTGTCCAGAATCAGCTAAACATACAAGTTGAGATTTACCATGTCGAATTTGAATTACAGTACCACGTTTTAATTCTGTATAAATAGTTGTTCTAGAACGGCCCAATGCACGTGAAATTGCAGCAATACTATCTCCTAGAACGATTCTCTTTTCTAAATAAAATCGTTCTTCGAAGTTTAAGTGTTTATTTGTGCGTAATGTCGTGTTATGATTATTGTAGTCCATAGTAATTGCCTCGGTTATATTTTGATTAGATACCTAAATCATAACACAAGGTTCACTATGGATTTTTTATGTGTTCAATTTCATTTTATAATTAAGCTTTAAAAATTATATAAATTTCCACTTATAGCATCAATACGAAACTCCATATCCACTTTTAAATAAACAAAAGTTATACCTACCGATACTAAATAACCCATTAGTCTACTCAAAGTATTTTAATTTTATAGTTTCACTAATAAATATATTTTCCCCACTTATCAACTTCATATCATTAACATTTTTATGCCCCCTTATAAAACTTTATAAAATAAACCATCGATACATCTTCCTTAATCAAAATATGAATGCAACCCTTAAATCTTTATATCCCCAATCAAATAATAACTCACATAAATAACACTCCTTCATGTAAACGGTACAACTACCCCAATACTTCCAATTATTATATTGCAATTTTTATTTATGTTTAAATTGCATGTTTTATATGATTTTATAATATATTTAATTTAATTATTAAGCAAACAGTAAAATCTTTATATCTAACATAAGCAAAATTTATAGATAAAAAAGTTCGTGAGTATCAATCTTTTATACTCACGAACTTTTTTATCTGCCAATCACCTACTATTATAGATGCTCAATGGAATAATCCTTAGTTCGCTCTCGCAATGCTTCAATATAAAGTTGACCAAATCGACCAGGCGCAATTTTATTATGCGTCAAATAACCAATCTGTATCGGATCATCTACATCCAACGGACGAGCTACAATATTTTCTCCATTTAATTCTTCATTGATAACACCACTACAAATAGTATATCCATCAAGGCCAATCAACAAATTAAATAATGTTGCTCTATCACATACTAAAATATCTTTATTCGCATCACGTGTACTCAACACTTCTTCAGAAAAGTAAAATGAATTATGTTCACCTTGCTCATAGGATAATCGTGGATATGGTTCTAAATCCTCTAAGGTAATTATCTCTTTCTTAGCTAACGGACTAAACACACTGACAAATACATGCGGTTGTGCTGTAAACAAAGGATGGAATTTCAAGTCATGGCGACGCAATTCTTTTCGAATAATAGTTTCATTAAAACTATTCAAATATAAAATTCCCACTTCACTTTTCAATTTTGCTACATCTTCAATTAATTCATAGGTCTGTGTTTCACGAATACGAAAATCATATTCTTCACCACCATGATTCTTTAACAGGTCCACAAATGCCTCTACGGCAAAAGAATAATGTTGCGTAGATACACAAAATTGATGTTTCACAGGTTCTTGTCCAAAATATTTTTCTTCAATTAAATTGGTTTGATCGATGACTTGTCGTGCATAGCCTAAAAACTCTTCTCCTTCCACCGACAAAATAACTCCTTTATTGGTTCTATTAAAGATAGTAATACCCAATTCTTGTTCTAACTCCTTAATAGCCGCTGTCAAACTTGGTTGTGCAATAAATAACTGTTTTGCCGCTTTACTAATCGTGCCTGCTGCAGCAACAGTCACAATATATTTTAATTGTAATAATGTCAACGGATAGTGCCTCGCTTTCATAGACGTTCATTATACTCATTAAAAGATTCATATAATCTATTATCTTTTATCTTTCTATTGTAACATTTCTATGAAAGTTATAGAATAATATATTATTACCTATACTACTATAGCGTATGATGAGTACAAACAGATACCGTTAGTAATTCTATATACGCATTACAGACAATAAGTATGCTTCTTTATCTTAACTATATGTATAGTTGATGCAAGCAAGCTTATAATTACTGATATCCTGTATAGGTTAGGAGATATAGTATGAGACCTACCTATTTAGAAATTAATACCACATGTATTCGCCACAATTTACGTGCCATAAAAAATAGTCTACCTAATGGCATGACATGTACAGCCGTTGTAAAAGCTAACGCCTACGGTCATGGCAGTGTCATCGTGAGTCAAATAGCCATAGAGGAAGGCTATGATGCACTAGCTGTTGCTATCCCAGAAGAAGCAATCCCCCTTCGACAAGCAGGTATCATGGCTCCTATCTATCTATTAGGACTAACTCGACCACAATCGTTCGATTTAATTGCCACAACTAATACAATCCCTGCCGTTTGTGAATCTACTGATTTTGAAGCATTAAATACCTGTGCTAGTAAACACAATAGAGTGATTGAAGTAGCTATTGCCGTCGATACAGGTATGCATCGTATTGGCATTTCCCCTACGGAAGTATTACATTGGATTGATGTAATAGACGCATATCCCCAATTACGAATCAATGGTTTTTTCTCACATATGGCCAATGCTGATGCGGCGGATCAAACACATGCTCATGAACAAACACAACTATTTAATCGTCTAGTATCCACCGTTAAGGAGGCTCGACCTAATAAGCAATATCGTTTTTCCTTGGCGAATAGTGCTGGTTTATTAGTGCTTACAGACAGTTTATTTACGGATGCCAGACCCGGTATTATTCAATATGGCATTATGCCGTCAGTAGATGTGCCGAATACGCTACACTTGCAACCGGCCCTATCACTTCATAGCGAAGTAGTTCATGTACACCAAGCACCTGCTGGTTCTGGCATTGGCTACGGCAGTACCTATATAGCGCCTAAAGACATGAAAATAGCCACTATTCCCATCGGCTATGCAGATGGTTATCCACGCAGTCTATCCAATAAAGGTTCTGTCTTAATCAAGGGTACTCATTGTTCTATTGTCGGTCGCATATGTATGGATCAACTCATGGTAGCACTGCCAGATACTCTTGATGTACATCCTGGTGAGCCTGTCATATTACTAGGTTCCCAAGGGGATGAAACCATATCTGTATTAGATATAGCAGCCTTAGCCGACACCATTCCTTATGAAATTTTCTGTGGTTTTTCTGAACGCGTTCCGCGTCACTACCTATAGTCGATACTAATTAGAGTCATACCTTTCCTAGCGATTATCCTCATCACGATAGCTACACATGACCATTTCTATCCAATGTAACACGAAATACGATACCCATCAAAAATAGCGATACCTCTATACATAGAGTCAACAATTTACTCCATACGAAAACAAATAAACAAAAAGTCACACCCCAGATAGAGTACTTCTTAAAATGAAAAGTATTCTATCACGGTGTGACTTTTTTGATAAACTTATTTTGATAAACTTCCATTAAATAATCGATTGATAACAACCTATCTTTTAATTATCTATTCCTAATCCACAATCTATTAACAATATGCCTATACAATATATAAATTACTTTGCTAGCTACTAATTATCTACTCATACTTCACTATACTAATCTGTATGAAGCAATCATAGTGGCTATTCTTATATGCTTTCCTTAAAGAATACTATATTTCATAGCTATAAATCTATCGATTATTTACTAATTTCTTCCAACATTTTTTCAGGATTTTTAGCGGCTCGTACATTACCAAAGGCTCCGATAATAATACCCGCTTCATCAATAACATACGTACTACGAATCAAGCCCATTGTCTTTTTACCATACATATTTTTTTCTCCCCATACATCATAGGCTTGAATAACTGTTAACTCTGGATCTGAAATCAATGTAAATGGCAATTGATGCTGCTCTTCAAATTTTTTATGTGATGCTACACTATCTTTACTAACACCAATAATCACAGCATTTTCTGCTGCAAATTGCGCTTGTAGTCTAGCAAATTCTTGAGCTTGCATAGTGCAACCCTTCGTATTGTCCTTTGGATAAAAATATAAAATAACTTTTTTACCTCGATAATCATGCAAACTAACCATGTCACCATTTTGATTAGGCATTGTAAAATCAGGTGCTTGTAAACCTACTTCTAACATACTATATAAGGATATATGGTCAAACAAAGCGTATACATTATAACTATCAACAATGCACACATACCTTATTAACCATAAAAATCCCTTCCTCCTTTCTATAAACCTATAAAATTTAACATCAGCTCTTGCCAATACAACTCTATCTCACCAATAATGAATATAGCTATGTATATGATAGAATAAACTATAAATGCTATATCATATAATTTAGCATCTTATCTATTCATAATTATCTCACAATTTCTTTAACTTGTTACCTAAAAATCATATTTTTCTTTTACAAATCACAAAATCTAGGTACAATAAGAATGATAACTATACTATATGCTAAAAGAAAAGGAGTCAAACTATGGCAAGAACAATATTAATAACCGGTGCTACATCAGGTATTGGTAAAGCAAGTGCTGAGGCTTTTGCCGCCTATGGAGATAACCTTTTACTATGCGGTAGGCGTCAAGATAAGTTAGCACATATAAAAGAAACCTTATCAGATAACTATGGCATTAGCGTAACAACTTTTCCATTGGACGTAACAGATCGCACAGCTGTAGAAACAATGATTCCAGAAATGATTACCTCTGCTGGTGGTATTGATGTATTAATTAATAATGCGGGCCTAGCACAAGGTTTAGATCCATTCCAAGATAGCAGTCTTGATGATATGGAAACCATGATTAATACCAATATTAAGGGCATGCTCTATGTAGCACGCACAGTCTTGCCATTTATGATACAAGCTAATCAAGGACATATCGTCAATCTTGGTTCCACAGCTGGTATCTATGCCTATGCCAATGGTGCCGTCTATTGTGCCACTAAAGCAGCCATTAAAACAATTAGTGACGGAATTCGTATTGACACAATTGATACGAATATAAAAACAACTACCATACAACCAGGTATCGTTGAAACACCGTTCAGTGAAGTTCGTTTTCACGGAGACAAAGAAAAAGCAGCTAATGTCTATGCTGGCATCGAAGCCTTACAAGCACAAGATATTGCCGACACAATTCTCTATGTAGTAAACCAGCCACGGCGGGTTCAAATTTCTGATATGGTTATCATGGCTAATCAACAAGCCACAGGTTTTATGGTATCCAAACATATATAACAAACGTACTAGATGACAGATAGCGCATTCTATGCGCTATCTGTCATTATGTCTATCCTAACGCTTTCTAATTCCTAACCATGATGTTAATCCGACTTATCATATTTTTTTCATACATGTGAAGGCAAGTCAACTCCCATAAGCTAGCATAGTGTTATGCATCCTCTCACACGCATCACGTGTGGAAGAGGAAAAACGCTAGCACAGATTATTTGATCGTTTCCAAGAAGGATTTCACATAGTCAATGAATACTTTCGTTGCCGGTGAAGCTTCTTCTAAATTAGGAATGGCTAACCCTAGTTCTACATAGTGAGGTGGATTAAATGGCAATTGTTTCACCTGCCCTGACCATTTCTGTGAAATCAAATGATTGTTCATACTAATTCCCAAGCCAGCTTCTACCATACAATAGGTTGTAAAGGAATCTTTAGTAGAAAATTTAATATCTGGCATTAATGATTCTTTCGCTAACAAACGATCAATTTCTGTATCTTGATTTGCTGAGGTCATAATAAAAGGAGCACCATTTAACTGTTCAATAGGGAATGAGGCTGCTTTTGTCGCTGGATGATCTATCGGTAACCACACTTCCATTTCGTCTTGAACCAAAGGAATCCAATCACATGGCACCTTCTCACTTGGTTGTGCCGCAAAACTTAAATCTACAGATTTATCATGTAACCATTGTGCAATTTCTCGATTTCCGCCCTCGTTAACGCGAATGATTACATAAGGATAATCTTTTTGAAATCGCTGAATAATCGCAGGCAACCACACTGCAGAAATACTATAATAGGCGGCAATCGTCAATACACCACTTAACATGCCTTGTATAGTAGACCCTAATTCTTCTGCCACCCGCTGTGCTCTCACGATTTCACGAAATGCGGGAATCATAATTTCTCCATTAGGTGTTACAGACACACCTTTTTTAGTTCGCACAAACAGCTTAAATCCTAATTCTTCTTCTAGCGTATTAATCATGCGTGTAATGCCAGGTTGTGTATACCCCAAGGCATCACCAGCAGCAGTCAAGCTCCCATAATCAATGGCTGCTAAAAAGGCTTCACATTTTTTACTATCCATATAACACTCATCCTATACTACAATACAACCAATTCTACTAGCTCCCATATAGGAGTATATCCATAGCCCACTATCCCCTCTCTTACATCTATTATATCTATAACAAACTTTTATGTATATAATAATTTTTTGCCATTTTTATAATCCTGTAACGAGCGTTATAATGTGTGTGAAAGTTGAATTATATACTATCGATTATATAATTCATAGTCATAATAATGCTCTCATTATTATGATTCTCTCAACTAGATTTCTTTGTACATTCCTAAGAAATCTACTCTCCAATAACACAAAGCATATAAAAAAACAGTCCACACTCTCTCGGGGCTGTTTTTTTATTGTTCTATACACCATCCACGCTAATGGATACATACCAACTAGTACACAAAACATGTTTTTATATATACTGACACCTTAGAGACCAGAACTTACCACCCAAAAATTCAATACTTTCTTGCTGTATGGTGGCCGTAAACAGATGACCTACCTAGTGTACCTCTTCTTTAAAGTATAAAAGGCATAGTCCCTCATTCCCCGCGCAACAAAAGAATGCCATGCACAAGGGTCTTAGACGCACTATATATAGTGGAGCTACCCTTTATACAATCTACATAATATCTGCATCTCGTGGTTGATTTGCCATAGAGTATCCACTTGTCCGCAAATCAGAAAAATCTACCGTGTCTTCTGTTTCTGGAACAAGACGCAATTGTTTAACTAATCCATAGGAGGTATGCAACGATAATCCTTTTGATCGTCCCGTTAATACCCATAATACGCGATAACCTCTAGGTGGTACAACTAAAGAAGTCTCACCTTCTCCATCAGTAAAATAAATCAACAAATCGATAGACTGTTGATTACAGTATGTAATTACGGGACTAAATGCTGTGCCACCTCGTTTAGCAGGTCGTTCTTCCAACTGCTTAACATCTTTCACACGATACGTATGACGAATCGCATTATCACATTCTACAATCGTAATTTCATGATTGTAATTCTTAACAATTTGAAAGACCTCTTCCATAGCCGCCATAAACTCGTGATTACTAATACTGCCACTCGTATCAAGGGCTACTACAATCTTAGCACGATGATTTCGCAATGTACCTCTCAAATCAAGTCGTTCTGGCTGTCGTCTATGACGTCGTGTTGTCGTCTTTCTATGAGCATTTGTTACAGTTCCCACTATTTTTTTTAAATAATAGTGCCATGGTAATGTATCTTTTCTATCTTTAATAATAGCTACTTGATTGGCTAAATACCCCATTAGTTCTCCTTTTGTAGCCGCATCAATATATGTTTCTGTAAATGTCTCTATCATTTCTTCCGATACATCATCACATTCCATCCATATATCGTGCATACGACGTGGGTCCAAATGTGTGGAAATCTCACTAGCTTCCTCATGTACAGCAACAGCAACAGATGCCCCTGCTGCATCAACGCCATCTTTCGTGTGAATTGCTTTTTGAATTTCCTCCACATAATATTCAAGTGTTTTAAAAGGGCGCAAGGATATTCTAAATTGACGATTCACCCATGTTAAATCAACTGCATCAGGTGGCAATGATGTTAATTGTGTATTCACCACCACATCCATAGCTAAATTAATAGCCAATTGACTATAATTAGCATCCAAATCACGTACACGTAACAAATGAAGCGATACGATATGTAAAATTTCATGCTTAATAGCACTCTCCATTTGTAGATGCGATAAGGCAAAAAATTGCAAAGGATTAATATATAACACATATTTTGTTTTTTTAAAAGCAATTCCTGTAGGACTAGCTATATCAAAACGCACATCATGTTGCATTTGAAGAAAAAAGTATCCATAAAAATTATCCGTTCCATCCATAAGTCGTAAATTTAACTGATGTAGATAATCTAGTACTTTTCTTTTATAACTCTCCGGCACAACCAATGGATCTTTTTCCACATTCGCTGTCATAGTGCCAAGCACATCAAACTCTACATGAGGAACAATATGAGCCTGACTTTTCTCATAGTCATTTACTATAGCTCTCGCCTCTTCTAAGAGCATATCTGCCATGTATAGATTCATAGTTATACCTCTTATCGATAAGCTGCAAAGAATATATCCACAAAGGCTGCATCATATTGTGCTTGATTATATACATGAGGCATGTCTTGTTTTATACTCTTCATAACAGCAATACGCAAATCTACAGGATAGGCACGAAGAAACGCTACCAATCTTTCTATCGCTTTTGGCGCATCTATTTCTTTGTCTTTTATACGCTGTTCTAATTGTGTTAGTATATTGCGTGCTGCTAAATATAAACGCGTATGACTTTCTTCACGGATTCTCTTTTCCATAGAGCTAGACCAAGTAGGTTGTTCAAATACATCTTCATAAGATACTAGTGGTTGATACTCAGATTCCACAAAATTGACAAACTCTTCTGCAATGATAGACCCTACATTGCCGCGAACCAAATTAAAAAATACAGACCGAGGAATTGTTTCTTTCTTCGCTTTATAAATCGTATATAAATTAGATATGCGTTCATAACTACGTGGTGTCGCATTAATATCATCTTCATTGGCTTTATTCAAATACTCAGGGAATGTGGAAATAAATTCCATGACCCGTTCTTCAATTCCCGCTGCTACGGCCCAATCAAGCCATTGTTTATAATCCGCTTCCATATATAACCAAACAAAGCGGTTTTCTTGTGCTCCATCCATTTCAGTCACTTCATAATCATAGGAGTTAACTGGATTCATAGCTGCCACAATATGAACTTTCTCCGGCAACTGATACCCATTAATTTCTCGATTCAAAATCAAGTTCATTAATTCTTGTTGCACTGCATGTTCACAACGATTAATTTCATCAATAAATAATATGACAGATTGCCCCTGTGAAACGGCTTGATCCACCTCATACAATTTATGATGAATGGCATATACAGTTATCTTCTCTTCCTCTACGTCACCGGACGCATTTCTTTTTTTATGCGTCTTAACAGTAGGTAATCCGCCAATTTCCCCTTCTTTCAACAAATTGCCATCAATCGTAATCAATGTCCATCCATGAGTCAATGCCACCTTCGCTACTAATGAGGTTTTACCAATCCCTGTGCCGCCCACGAGTAAAGGCACTTGTCGAGCCTCTAGCACAATATTTAAACTTTGCATTGTTTCACTAAAATTCATAATTCATCTTCCTTACTTATTTAAATGCTAGTCGCTCATCCATAGCAATACGTTTCGCCTTAGCACTACCATATGTATCTACAAGTGCCAATTTATTAATCAATGAGTTTCCCTGTCCATCATCCAAGGTAAAAACAGTCATAAATTGTCTTACATAGGTTTCACAAACTGATTCCTCTCCTAATGCCGTAGCCAACGCCTTTCTTATCGCTTCTACAGGTGGCAACAAATTATGTGGCACATATTTAATAATCAAACTGTTTACAGCCAATAATTGTAATACTTTTTCCATCGTTAAATCACTAATGAATCGCATAGCCTTTTCATGTTCTCTAACCGCTAAACATTCCGAAGCAAAGGTAGGAACTTTGATATACCGAAGGGCTTGATAATTATGACGGATAGCCATTTCTTGTACCTGTTGCGATGGATTTTCTATATATTGAATCGCATCAAAATTAGTTTCTACTGCTAATAATTGTAACTCTTCGCTAGGATTCTTCACGTATTTGATAGCCCAACCAGACTGTGCTAATGCACGTTTCACAATTGCTTCTGATGGACTATCTATATATTCCAAATAATTCCACCCTTTATCAATCACAAATTCTAATATACTTTCACTGGGGTGCTTAATATATTCTACCGCTCTGCCATTTTCTTCAATGGCTGCCATCACCACCCGGTCAGACGGATTATGACAATAGGCTAACGCTAATCCATTCGTAGTGACTGCAGCCAGTTGCATTGCTTCCGTTGCATCTGAAATATTTTCTAATCCTCTTGGATTGATTTGTAACATTTGTATCACTTTTGATTCATCCACAGGCGCACCTCCTAGAGCACGATTCACACATACTGCGCTACTCATCATAGAAACGATATACTCTCATCATGTTATATGCTATATACAATTTGCTACTATCCATGACCTCACGATAGGATTTAATAAACTAATACTAGCTCTACTACTTAGACTCTCTATTGCCCGCGTTTTACCACATTCACAGTCGCTATATACACCAATCACACGTTACAAAACACGACCGTCAAGTGATTCGTCTACGCATTCAATAACTATATCCACAAACACACTATGCATAACGGACTAGCCAACTATGAACTATACAGTCAGATACTACACATGTATGTTTCTAACATATATCTTTATATCGATTTTATTCAATCAAGTGTATTATAACAAAGTCACACCTATTTTGAAAGTATCTATCCTACACATTCTATATGAAATATAGATACCGTGCCTACTAATGTAATATCAATTATTGCACTACACACTCTATATAGAATATAGATATAAAACATCATGACATAACACTAAATTTTCACTTTCTCACATTCCCCTATATAAATAGAGTAACCATGAGGATGGTAGATATCTATATATCTATCATCCTCATGATTACTCATAAAACGATTTCTTAACCATATCAATGATGACTCTCTACTAAAGAGCCTTGTACATACAAATTAGGGGCACCATATTCTACGAATGCAAAAAATCTTGTTTACGACGAGCTTCTACAAGCATATGCACCCGTTCACTTTTATCACGATTCATAATGCTGCTGCCAAACAAAGTAGGTGTTGCTACACCTATGGTCATACAAAAGATGGTGATAATTCCTGTAAATCCAGCTTGCTCTGCTTGTAAAAAGCCATTCGGATCCAATCCATTAATTTGCATAATCGCATAAGCAAAGCGATATAATAACACTCCTGGAATTAAGGGAATCACTGACGGAATCGATAAAACTGATACTGCCGTATTCCCCTTTTTTGCCAAGAATATCATAACTACACTGATTACGATGGTAGCCACCAAAGAGGCGGATACCAACCCAAACGACATCGACACTAATAGTATATTACGTATAGCCACCGCTAATGCGCCACCACAAGTAACAAAAGGCAACAAGCGCACTGGCGTATTAAACAACGTAGAAAAACCTAAGGCTGAAATGCCTCCAGCTATAATATGAATAGGCGACACAAAGGTAGGTAAAATAGGTAATTGACTAATATTCCCCTGCGGCTGCAAATGTATGGCCACAACAATACCAAATGTTAAAAAACCTACAATAAGTAAGGTAAAAACGGCTCTCCCTACACCAGAAATTGTAAATCCATTGAGCAAATCATTAACAGCATTCATCAATGGCACACCAGGGATTAAAAATAAACTAGCACAAATCATGGCATAGGTCATAGTGGTAGTATCCCCCACCACATAGCAAGAAAACCCTGCTAATGCAGTAGCTACAAAAGCTGCAATGGCTATATTAATAAATCCATTAAACTTTAAATGTTCACACGCGCGACGCATAGCATACGCAATAGTAGCACAAACAGCCGTTATCATAGCTGCTAAATAACTGCTACCAAATAGTATGGAAAATCCTGCACAGGCCATACCTGCTGACAAAAATCGTAGTATTAATGGATAGTGAGATGGAATATGTTCAATACGTTCTAATTCCGCTTCATATTCATCTAGTGTATAACGATTCTCCAACGCACGCCACGATAATTTACTCAACGCCGACAACTTAGTCATATCTACACTATGGGATGTAGTCTTGGTAAACGATGTATAGGACCGATCTTCCGTCGTAATCGCCACCATAACTGTATTATGAGTGACATGAACATGTACATCATCTTCATGCATCCCCATAAATACTGCGGCTCGTTTTACATCTCGTATCAAATGATTTGTATCAGACCCTTTTTCTAATAATAAGCGGCCTGTATCCACTAATAATTTCATTTTACGCCCAATCATCGTAAAGGGCTGTTCATAAAATAATTCTGTTTCTTTCATAGAAAATACTCTATCTGTAAATTTCCACTATATAAACTATGTTCTTCAATATATCGAATCACTACATCTGGTACAATGTAGCGAACAGATTGTCCCGCCTTAAGTCTCTCTCTCAAAACAGTAGCAGATAATGCCAATTCTGGCACTTCCAATAAATGAATTTTTTCTTTTCCTAATGCGCCAAAATAATCAATAATATTGCCAATAAAATCTGACCCATCTGGGCGAGTGGCACCTATAAAATAAGCCTGTTCTAATAATTCTCTGTTGAATTTCCAATTTGGTAAATCTTGAATCGAATCAGTACCACAAATGAAATAAAATTCTGTTCCCTTAGGATACTGTTTTTTCAATTCACGGATTGTATCAACTGTATATGATACACCACTTCGCTGTATTTCTATATCAGATATCGTAAATCGCGGATTATCAAGAATTGCCAGTGCTGTCATCTGGTATCGATCTGCTGCACTCGCTATAGCAACATCTTTATGTGGTGGACTACCAGTAGGCACAAAAATAGTTGTTTCTAATCCAAATGCTTCTGTAGCAAACTCAGCAATCATCAGATGTCCCATATGAATAGGATTAAAGGTCCCTCCAAAAACACCGATACGTCGATGTTCATCTATATGCTCTATTTCTTTCAAATGCTCCCATCCCCTAACCTGATTAACAGTTGTCATCATAACCCCCATTAAGCACTGAAAACTACTATATTTCTTTACTCACGCAATCGACTAGACGGTTCTAATATAAACGCCGGCATGACTTGCAATTTATGTAAATTACTTTCATGCAATCGATCAATTTTCACTTGTAAATTAGCCTGGTCACATTGTCCAGTGACAATATAACGATCCAATGCTTCATAGGTAAATCCTAATTTATCTTCATCTGTCATGCCACTCAACCCATCAGATGGAGCTTTATACACTAACTCATACGGCAAGCCTAGTACTTCTCCTAACTGACGCACTTCTTCTACTAAAATATGTTGCAATGGACTAAAATCACCAGCACTATCACCATATTTCGTAGAATACCCTACATAATCCTCCGAAGCATTACACGTGTTAGCTACTCTAGCGCCGCCCTTTAAAGACTGGGCTACTGCATATAAAGTAAGCATACGCATACGAGCTGGTAAATTAATCATTGTATCTTTTGATAAGAGTGTAGACCCTTTCGACTCAGTTTCTATATTCATCAGATTCCTACACATACTAGGTGATTGCTTCAAGCCCGTCTCGATAGCGTCACACATACTGTTAACTCCAGATGCAATATTAATAACTACTGTCTGCATGCCTAAATGATTGGCTACTCGATGAGCATCGGCAATATCACGTTGTTCCCCATTCGGCATTAAAACACCAATGACACGTTCCTTACCTATAGCGGCCACACATAAGCCTGCTACTACACTAGAATCTTTACCACCCGATAGGCCAATAACTGCTTTCGTATGTTCCCCTGCAGCATCAAAATAATTACGAATCCACATTTCGATAGCTAAGGCTGTTTCTTTTGCATTTTTTAACATCTTACTCTCCATTATATACTATTTATCACCATTTTTATATGATTCACATTCCTATCAATGAGTAACAATTTTGTATGTATCTATGTAATTAGTGTTTATCTACTTTATCAAGTAAATTCATTTTCATAGCATAATAAGAAGGTGACATATCTAAATAATGAATATGAGGATTTTCAAAGCGCTGTTCTTCCCGCCAAATTTCATGATCAATTTGATGCTGTACAAACTTTCTTATGTCCGCAAGCGACTGCTTAGGATATACTCGTTTTCCCCCATCGATAACGGGCACTTGCAATCGTTTTACCGTACAGTTTTCAAAATACATCTCTTTCCATGGTTTTTGCGGATGAATATAGCGATACGGTGCAGACATAGATACGGTCTCATCTGCCAAGGCAATTAAATCAGCAATGGCAAATCCTTTAGCATCATACACACGATATAATGCTTTTCGTCCCGGATTGGTTATCTTTTCAATACTTTCAGACACCTTGATACGCGGTTCCCATTGTCCATTTCGTTTCACGCTAGCCATCTTATAAACGCAACCAAATACAGGATCTGATTTAGCCGTAATTAACCGTTCACCTACGCCAAATCCATCGATGGCACCACCTTGTTGTAAAATGGATCGAATTGTATATTCGTCTAAACTATTAGAGGCCATAATTTTACAATCTGAAAGTCCTGCTTCATCGAGCATAACTCTCACTTTTTGTGACAAATACGCCAAATCCCCAGAATCTAATCGTACACCTTGTAATCGTTTTCCTTGCGGTATTAACACTTCTTTCGCCAGCTTAATAGCATTCGGTATCCCAGAATGTAGTACGTCATATGTATCAACTAATAAAATAGTAGCGTCAGGATATACACTGGCAAACTGCTTAAACGCTTCATATTCATCACCATAATACATAACCCAACTATGCGCCATAGTACCACTCACAGGAATTGAAAACATCTGTCCTGCTAATACTGTAGCCGTACTAGCAACACCACCAATATACGCAGCTCTAGCCCCATATACTGCAGCATCCACATTATGAGCACGCCGTGCGCCAAAATCAGCTACGCCACGACCTGCAGCAGCTTTCACAATACGTTGTGCCTTAGTGGCAATCAAACATTGATGATTTAATATCGTTAATACTGCCGTTTCGATTAATTGTGCATCAATAATCGATGCCGTTACCGTTAAAATAGGCTCATGGGGATACATAATCGTCCCTTCAGGTAACGCCTCAATATGTCCTCTAAACTGATAGGTCGATAAATAGGTTAAGAATTCTTCCTTAAAAATCTGCAAGGATTGCAAATAAGCAATTTCTTCTTCATCGAAATGTAAATTTTCTATATATTCAATCACTTGTTCTAACCCTGCAAAGATGGAAAATCCTGCATTATCTGGATTTTTTCGATAAAATACATCAAATACAACTTGTTCATCTGTATACGTATCAGAAAAATATCCATTACTCATGGTTAGCTCATATAAATCCATGAGCATCGTTATATTTCGTTGACTATTCTGAACCATATGCTATCACCTTATACTGACTTACATCCATACTTATTATTAATTATTCTAACATGATATAACTATCATATACCTATACCATTTCAGAGTACATACGATTTTCTAAGTTGTGTATAACACATCTTAGATACAATGATGCAAAACTCTGTATTTATTTTACTATAGTTTCCTCTAATAATACACATATATAAGAAATAGATTATACATGATGCTCCAAAAACGTATAAAATACTACTATAAAAATATAGACTTGTAAGAGCATCTCCAATACATCAATGCGATAGTCCAGATGATACCAGCTGGCAATGACTCATTATTGCTACATGTAAAAGAAATCATAATACACGTACATCGTCAAAGTGATACATTCTTATATTAGTATGTACAGACATATGGAATATATCCTCTACCTAATATTCATAAAATGATACGGTCTGTAAGCTAATAGGCAAGTGAAACTATATCACCAACGAAAGGTATCACTACATACACAATGCAAATGAAATCAAACGATTGCATGAGTGTATTTCCAAGGATGATTCATAAAATCAAGTTACCAACCAAGTTAATGTGTTATCATATCCTCACAATCAATACCATAAGGATATAAATAAAATAAAAATTCTAAAAAAACGTTGAGTTACATGAGTAATAGTTACTACTATTACTATGCAATTCAACGTTTTTATAATCCTATTAATCAATCATCTACGCTATACGTATCTTACTACATATATGGATACTATAGTAAGTAAAGGCGATTAAGTACTCATAATCTGTATAGATTATAAGAATTACCAAGCCCCCATCCAAGTGATGATAATGGCGTTAATAAAATCGATTAAAAAGGCTCCTACTAACGATACAATCAACCACGCTCGTGGTGATGGCCCATATTTTTCAGCTAACGCTTGCATATTAGCCAATCCATTGGCTGTAGCACCCATAGCAAAGCCGATACCACCTACACCAAGCATGACTCCATCATAGGTTTTACCAAATAGTAAGAAGTATCCTAACCATGCAAATAGAATCATTAACACAGTTTGACCTATTAGTATAAGAATAAGAGGACCTGCTAAATTAACAAGTTCATATAGTTTCAAACTATTAATCGCCATCGTTACATACACGGTTAATGCCACTTCAGATATTACATTCAATCCGCCGCCTTGCACGCGGTATTTGCCAGTAAAATCACCAATATTACGAATAACCGCTGCCACTAACATGGCACCAATATACGCTGGTAAGGTAATAAGCTCATTTAAATAGGAACTTAAAATAGCACCTAACCCTACAGCCAAGAATACAAAACCACATGCTTTTAATGTACCATTAACATCTGTAGTTTCTTCTTCTTCCAAAATCGACATATCATACACATGTGGTTCTAAATGCGTATCATCATCACTATGATGTCCTGGTGTAGCAATTTTGTATTTTTTTATTAAAAATTCGCCAAATGGTCCACCTAGTACTAAAGCAATCACCATACCAAAAGTAGCTGATGTAATCGCCACAGTAGTGGCTCCTGTAATACCGTACGTTTCTTCAAAATAAGGCCCAAATGCTGCCGATGTACCAAGGCCGCCCATTAACGATACGGCGCCAGCCAAGATACCATAATGCGGATCAATTCCCATTGCACCAGCAATGCTCATTCCCAATAAATTTTGGAAAAACCCTAGTACAGTCGATACCAATAAATACACAATCAGTGACATACCACCATATTTAATTAATTTAAGGCTTGCCATCATACCAATCGATGTAAAGAATACCAATAAAGCTACTGTAGAAAGAGCATTATCAAATTCAACTGTTAAAATGCCATATACTCGTAATATAGAAAGAATAAGAGCAAACGGTAACCCTCCGATGACAGCTGATGGTAAACTTAGTTTTTGTAATGTTATAAATTTACTTTTTATCCAAACGCCAATGTAATATGTTACAAAGGCTAATGCTACAGCTTGTACGCTGCTTACTTTAATTAGTAATGCTTCGCCACCCATAATTTATACCTCCCTCGCACACATAATGCATGATTACTTCATAGCAACCTCTATATAAAATTACACTCCCTTCACATGTACACCTAAATCTAGGTTCTACTATATAAAGAGTAGAGTTATAACTTTTTCTATAGAACGTATTACTATTTTTTATATTATACTATAAAAATTTGTAAAAATACAATTATTATTTACTGATTTCTCCATGTATACACCATACATTAACGGGTCAGTATATCTATGGCAATCTCTAAAAAGATTGTCTATATATGGATTTGTAAATACTATACCCTCATCATCATGTTTCTTATCCACACTATGACCCAGGTAACACTATATTCTATATAAAGAAAATTTATTCCTTATTTAGTTTCATAATTCGTAGCTATAATAGTTTTGGCTTCTTTAGATCCAAGTTCTGCCGCTTGTATCATGTAAGTCTGTGCTTTTTCCTCTACCCCATACTTAGCATACATACGAGCCACACTATATACAATATCTGCTTCCTGCGTATTTGCTAATTCAGTTAATAAATTATCTGCCAACGCATGATTCATATCTACGCCCAACCCTTCCCAATAACATTGAGCTAGCAAGAATTTACCGTCCCTACTGCCTTGTTTTGCTGCCTGATTAGCCCAATAACAAGCTTTTTCATGATTAGCAGCGACTACAGTAGTTCCCATGTATGCATAAGCAACTTCAACCTGAGCAGAAAGAACACCTTGTTCTGCTGCTTTTTCATACCAAAATAGAGTGCTATCTTCATCTTCTTGCTCTTCATAATAGACAGCTAGTTCGACTTGCGCCTTTGCATATCCTGCCGTAGCAGCTTTTTCTAACCAGATAGCTGCCTGTTGCTCACTCTTATCACAACCTAGGCCTTCTTTATATAATGTAGATAAACTATACATAGCGTGCACACGCCCCATATGGGCCAACTTATCACACCAAACAAAGGCATCGTCAAATCGTTTATCCCCATAAGCAGACTTAACTAGTTCACTCATAGCACCATAGTGTCCCTGACTAGCTGCTAATTGCATCCAATGTGTACTGCTATGATGATGTATCGTAATACCACTTTTCCCTACATATACGCTAGCCAACTCATATTGTGCAAAAGCATCTCCCGCTTTCGCCATATTTTCTAGCGTAGGAAGTAAATCACTAATCTTTTCCTGAATTTTTTCGTCCTTACTATCCTTTTTGCTATCTAATTCCATATGTAACAGCGTACAAAGTTGACACAAGGGATCTCCTAATTTAGCACCTTTTTTATACCACTCATAGGCCATAACGTGATTCACCGAAGCGAGGCCAAACCCCTGCCAATATAACTCCCCAATAAAATACATAGCCCGAGGTTCTTCCTCCTGTGCCAATTCAGAAAAAATAGCATACGCCTCCTCTAATTGATAGGATAAAAATAATACTTCCCCTTTACGAAGTAATTCATTGGTCTTTACCATCATCATGATTATCTCCTTGCCTCTCTATCTATAATGACTACCCTTACACGATCTATAACTAAGTTATACTTCTTCTAGTCAAATAATATAAATATAATAATACATAAAACAGCACCATTTATTATACACTATAAACAGTCTTTCACATACTGCTAGTGCATCGGACCATAAAAGAAACTATGTAGCAACCATTTTTATCTTTCAGATTTGAAATATTTGATACCCCTTGTTATAATAAAAAAATAGTGATTTGTTCGACCTTGCTGTCCATATCCATAAGATATATACAGCATCTTTCACCATAAAGGTTTATCCAACCATCAAATTAGGTCCACAAGACCTCTTTTCGTTCAACCTACTATATTTTTGATGTATGACTATAGTATGAATTGTATAAGGAGGTCCTGTATATGGAACACCCAACCCAAGCGGGAAATTGTCAATCATCGGTGGTAACAATCGATCATAAAGATTTTAGAAGACGTCGTTTGTTACATGTTATCTTACCTTTATTTCTCGTATCCATTATCGCTTTTTTAGATCGTGTTAATATTGCCTATGCTGCAATGACCATGAAAGATACCTTATCCTGGTTATCACCAGAAGTATTTGGTGCTGGGGCCAGCATATTTTTCATCGGCTATGTAGTCTTTGAAGTACCTGCTTCTATACTAGCCTCTAAGTTTAATCCTATGAAATGGGTTGCTCGCATCATGTTTAGTTGGGGATTAGTCTGCATACTAATGACAACTATGAGCACACAATTTGAATTTTACCTATATCGCTTTTTATTAGGCCTATGTGAAGCATCACTCTACCCTGTCATCTATTCCCTATTAATTCCAAACTGGTATTTACCATCAGAACGGGCACAAGCCATTTCCTATATGCTAACGTCTCTACTATTTTCTTCTATTATCGGTGCGCCCTTAGCTGGTACACTACTAGAAATGGATTTATTTGGTTTACACGGTTGGCAAACATTATTCATTATCGAGGCTGTGCCAGCTATTATATTTGCATTCATTTTTGCCTTCTGGATGAAAGCGCATCCTAGTGAAGCTTCATGGGTAACATATGCTGAAAAAAACTATATGGCGGTTGAATTAGCAAAGGAAGAAGCAAAAAAACAAAGCGAAAAAAAATATACCATATGGCAAGCATTAACAGACCTTACAGTATTAAAATTATGCGTAATTTATTTCTTATGGGTTGTCGGATTTTGGGGTTTTAGTTTCTGGATGCCTCAAGTACTAAAAAATTTATCTGGTTGGTCCCCTAGTTTAGTTGGTTGGTCCATCGTCTTTCCTATGATAGCAGCCTTGATAATTCAGTTATGGTGTGGTCATTCTTCCACAAAAACTGGTGAAAAACGTTGGCACATCGCCCTTACACTATTTGTAGGTGCTATCGGCTTAGCTATTACACCACTAGCACCTACGCCATTAATAAGCTTAATTTGCATTTGTTTATCGTCCGTTGGCGTATATGGTGGCATGGGCGTATGGTGGACCGTTCCTACCGCATTCTTATCAGGAGCGGCCGCTGCTGGTGCCATGGGACTCATTAATTCCTCTGGTAATCTAGGCGGATTAGTGGGGCCTTACATGTTAGGTATCATTAAACAATATACGGGAAATATTAACCTTGGTTATTACATTATGGGGGCCGCTATGTTTGTAGCCGGCTTACTCTGTTTAACATTACCAAAAGAAAAAACAGGATCTAAATCTTTCTCTAACACAAATAAATAATAACTAGGCGGTAGTTATTACTCATTCACATGGCATAAGCTATAACAGATAAATTTTCAAAAAAATACTGTATCATATAGATAGGCTATGATAGCTAACCTTATCTACAATACATAAGAACACTGGCATACATCAAAGTATAATGATGTATGCCAGTGTTCATTGTTATAAGGCTTTCTATCTATCTGAACCGCCCAATAGATCCATATAACAGAATAGACTCCATAAAAATACCACTCTATTCTATCATTGCCTATATTGATAGATGATAGAGAAAAACTACGCCTTAAAAAACACTTTTAATAATAACAGCCCCAAACACACTATCAACACTATGGCCTATCAAAATTATTCAATTCTCCATAGATTCTACTCGTTACATAGGTATATAATAATAAAGGTATTCTACTAACTATATAATCCTTCTAATGAAAGACTATATAATTTTCTCGAACATACCATATCTAACATACAAGTGATAAGGATATAACGTTCATAAAGATAGTCTATTGTAATCCTACATACGATAATCTCTACAGAGTTTATCCTTTACTATCATGAGTAATTTGTTATTATATACTATAGAAAGGAGCTATACTAATTACCTAGTATAGAAATATGTATGAAAACACCAATTATGATTATATCTGGCTTTCTTGGAGCCGGCAAAACGACTTTCATTCAACAATTCATTAATGAATATCCAGCACCAGAGCGCCTAATGATACTAGAAAATGATTTTGGTCGTGTTAGTTATGATGCTGATATATTATCAAATACAGGTATTCAATTAACACAACTCACCTCTGGTTGCATTTGTTGTAGTCTAGCAGGTGATTTTAAAACATCTGTATTACAAGCATTACAAGCAACCGATCAGCCTATTGATTTATTAATTATCGAGCCATCTGGCGTCGCCAAACTATCAGATATTATACAAGCCTGTAGCTCTAAGGAATTAGAAGAAAAAGTATCTGTAGATTATATAATCACTATTGCCGATGCACAACAAGGTACATTATTACTACGGAATTTTGGCGAATTTTACAAAAATCAATTAACCTATGCCCATCATATTTTTCTTAGTCAAGCTCATGTATTGCCAGCACAAACGAAAGAATTAATTGATGGTATACAAGACATTAATCATGTTGCTCCCATTCACACAGAATCATGGCAGGACATTTCACTCTATGACTATCTAATGGGCCCTGCGTCCCATGATAATGCGTCTATTACGGAGAAAACAAGCTCTTCTCATACAGAGACCCACAACCATGGCCCGCATCAAGCTGACAATGATGGCACCCATAATCATAACTGCGGATGCCACGACGAGCACCATGATCATCACGAGCATTCCCATGAGCATGCGGCCCATGACGTGTTTGCTGCGATTACGCTAACTATCCAGCATCCGCACGCAACTAGCAGCTTCATAGCTGCTATAGAGCAACTAATACATGCATGGCCTCACCATATTCTTCGTATAAAGGGAATTCTACCTACACCAGAGGGATATAGGAGCTTTCAGTACAATGGACATGCTATAAGTGATGCACCTATCGACATTGCTGGTAACAGTCTAACTATTATCGGTTCTCACTTATCAGAAGATGAGGTGCATGCTGTATGGGATGATGCCTTATGAGTTATAACAATAAAAAAATTCCTCTCTATGTAGTCATGGGGTTTCTCAGTACGGGAAAAACTACGTGCTTAAAAGCAATGACTAACGCTCGTAGTGCGTCGCGTATATTAATTGGTCAGTGTGAACAAGGCCATGCAACGATAGACGAAAAACACGTTCTATCATTGCCGATTCCTACCGACTATTCACTCCACACGATTGCTACGCAACTTACAGAATATATAGCACATAATTATATTCAAGAAGTGTGGATTGAATGGAATGGTATGGCAGATTTTTCTTTGTTGGAACGTTTATGCGCCTTACCGACTATGAAAGCCGCCTTTTCACTATCACAAGTATATTATGTTACAACAACTAGCTATTGTGAGCATATGCTTGGTTTAACAGGAAATGCCCCTACTAGCCAACTCGAACAAGCAGATGTACTAATCGTTATGACAACGGGGAAAGTGCCAACCCTATTACAAAAGATGGCTCATAATCGACCTATCTATACATGGCACGATATAGAAAACTTACCACCTCGTCAATCCACGTATAGAGAGAATGAAAAACCGATTTTTAAGGTTCGTAAATCTCATCTATCGCGTCCCTTGCTGCTCGCCTTGCTATTAGCCATTTTCTATATAGGCGCTTTACTATATGTGTCAAATGCCTCCATAGCAAACATATATAAAATGCTACTAATTTGGACATCCATTTTATTACAAGCCCTACCATTTCTAGCAGCAGGAGCCATCGTATCTGGGCTTTTACAGATTCTGATTCCACCTCGCTATTTAGAAAAATTATTGTCTGGAAATCCTATTAAAGGCTATCTAGTTGCTATGCTAAGTGGTGCCATCTTTCCTGTATGCGACTGTGGGACGATTCCCATTTTTAAAAGCTTAGTCGCTAAAGGTGTCCCTGTGCCCGTAGCCATGATGTTCATGCTCTCTAGTCCTATTACTAATCCAATTGCCATACTAGCTACCTACTACGCTTTTAATGGACAACCAGAAATAGTGATTTGGCGTTTAGTGCTAGGTATACTAGGGGCCATCATAATTAGTGCTACCTTTAGTCGCTATCGAGGACTTACACCAGACAATCTAGCTCAATCCATGCGTAAATCCTACGCTACCACCTGGGACTTTGACAATAAACAGCCATCGCGTTGGCAGCAACTCATACTACATAGCCGTAAAGAGTTTTACAATATGGCTCCTTTTATGATTGTCGGTTCATTGGTGGCATCTCTATTCCAAGTATTTGGTACCTATGCAGTAACCACCAAGATCATACAAAACAATATTCCTCTATCCATTCTATGTATGATGGTAGCGGCTTGTTTACTATCTCTATGTTCCACATCGGATGCAATGGTAGCCAAAAGCTTTAGTACCCATCTACCACTCAATGCAATTATGGGATTTTTACTACTAGGGCCTATGATGGATGTCAAAAATATTCTCATCCTATCTAGTTCATTTCCAAAGTCATTTATCATACGTCTATTCATTACTACATGTATAGTATGTTTCTTTGCTTCTTTATTCTTCGCGTATTATGGTGCAACAGCTATATACTAACAGGTGATCATTATGAAATTAATACATATTAATAAACAAGCACTATGCGAAGCTTGTCTATCCATACTATTAGCCTTATTGATTAGTTACTTACTTATAAGTGGTATCTATAAAAGTTTAGTATCTCCCCGCTCTTTCTATTGGTTATGGTTCTTTGTAGCTTTATTATTTATATGGGGTCTACTGTCAGCTAAACGCCTATTTACAGTTCAATATCAGCAAAAATATTGGCATTGTTTCACTTGTATAATACCGCTAATTTTACTCTCTGTGCCACTTCTCATATATCCTAACTATGCCATCGCTTCTCCTAGTGATAACAAGGAAATTTCTGTCGTATCCATTGACGACAAACCATTTGGTTACGACCTAGAAGCGGTCACTGGTGACGGTATTGATCGAACACATAAACGTATTTTATTAAATAGTAACAATTATTATAAAACCATTTTACAAATCACTAAAAATGTTGATGAATTTAAAGGCTATGAAGTAGTCATGACTGGCTTTGTATCCTACTCATCGCCAGAATTAACAGGTAATGAATTTACTACTTCCCGTTTATTGCTCATTTGTTGTCTTGCCGATTTAGCCTCATTTGGTATGGTGACAGAACCGCCAAATAATGAACGACTTCCAGAGGGAACCTGGATTACTGTTAAAGGTTATATTAACACACGCATGAATCATGGTCGTCTTCGTCCTTATGTAACCAACGTAGAAATCATGGATGCCATGCCAATTGATGGTTATATTTATCCAAATCTATAAGTTCCTTACTCATTAACTCGCCTATACTATACAGTGGCAACAAATCGAATTTTCTATTATACCTAAAGCATGACATGTATTAATCGTCTATGTATCATAATGCATTACAGGCAAA
The DNA here is from genome assembly GCF_000426745.1 of Veillonella montpellierensis DSM 17217. GTDB lineage: Bacteria > Bacillota > Negativicutes > Veillonellales > Veillonellaceae > Veillonella > Veillonella montpellierensis. The sequence continues at coordinate 6,982 of NZ_AUFY01000023.1, read as the reverse complement.
ATAGATAGCACGCTAACAACCTATCTATACTGCCAACCTAAGTAACTCATAACATTTTAATAGGAGGCCCTATGACATTATTTTGGAAAGATAAAGTTATTACCCTACTCGCTACAACGGTAGGGTCGCTCATTTTTTCATTTGCCCTGAACCTCTTTATCATACCTGCCAACTTAACCAGTAGTGGTATGAGTGGTATGGCTCTACTCATCTATTATGTGACCGACATTCCTGTAGGTATTATCAATGCGGTCCTAAACATTCCCGTTATCTATGCCGCTTATCGATGGTTAGGCACCTGGCAAACTATGATGACTATCATTGGCACCCTTATCGTATCCGTTGCCATTGATGCCCTTCATTTTTTATCTGCCTATCAAGTCGTGCATGATCCCATTATCGCCTCCATGGCAGGTGGTATTATTGCTGGTATTGGTTTCGGCATCGTCTATCGCTATGGTGGAAATACTGGTGGCCTTGACCCCATTGCGCTCATTATCCGCAAATACTATGGTTTACAAATCGGTTCCGTTTCATTTATGCTTAACAGTATAATCATTGCTATGGCCATTTATATTACCAATGTGGAACTCGCCATTATCGCTCTCATTAATGTATTTTTAACGGGAGAACTAACGAATCGTGTCGTAATGGGTTTCAGTAAGCGAAAAGTTATCTTCATCATTTCTAATAAACCACATCTCATTTGTGATAGTATCATTCACAAACTTGGTCGCAGTGCTACATTACTATCTGGTGAAGGCGCGTATACTCATGATAAGAAAGAAGTCATTCTCACCGTTGTAAGCCTATTGCAAGTGGCTAAACTCAAAAATGCGGTCACCGAAGTCGATCCCTATGCATTTATGTTTATTACCGACACATCAGAAGTAATCGGCCAAGGGTTCAGCATGGCGATCCAAGGACCTACTTCATTAAACGCCAAAACATCGGAAGAAGTAGCAGACGCTTTCACAACACATTCTGATGAATATACTTCATCTACCAAAGAAACTACAGATCATAAAGAAGATGCTGCAATTTCTACTACGAAGCAAGAATAGATAGCATCAAATTGATGGGTAACTACAATCATTTCTTACTACCATACTTACTATGTATGATTGCGATTTACCTAGTATACGCAGTGATATACTTGACCTGTTATACACTATTTTAGCAGAATAAAACATGCCACCTATTCGACAGTTCCTTATAAAAGCAAACATGCGAGTTGTACACACTTATGTGTCTACAACTCGCATATTTTATTATCGATTTCGTTGTAAAAACGTCAATAAATGACGAGTAAAGTACATATATAGCAAAATTAATAAGCCCCCTGCTACGGCCCAACTAATAGGGTATACCATCATCAATAGCTCAAAAGACGGATCTCTTTGAAATACTGTATATACCCAGATAATGCGCACACCACAAATGCCAAGCAACGTAAGCATAGCCGGTGCTAATGACAATCCATAACCACGCATAGCGCCTGCTAGTACATCAATCAGCACTTGTAACGGTTCTAAGGCTACTACATAAGTCATACGCAATACGCAAAGAGCAATCACAGCGGGATCTGGATTGAAAAATCCAGCTATGTCCGCGGCCCATATCATGACAAGTCCACACGCTATGATGGTGAAAAAAAATGCCAAGCCTAAAGACCACACCGTTACCCGTATACAGCGCCTAATATGCTTTGCCCCAAAGTTTTGACTAATAAATGTAGTTCCCCCTTGAGAAAAAGCCATAATGATACAAAAAATAAACATTTCAATGGCTATGGAAATACTCGAAGCGGCCATAACATCAGGGCCTAGACTATTAATTGCTTCTTGTATTAAAATATTCGATAAGCAAAATACAACACCTTGTAATCCAGCAGGCACGCCAATGCGAACAATAGGTTGTAATAAAGACCAGTTAATTCCTAATAAGCGCCAACGAAAAGCAATCGTCTCCTTAGACTGATATAATCTTCCTAGTACATACGTGGCGGCTACCACAAAAGATAGAACCGTAGCCAAAGCGACACCGGCTACACCATCAGTCATGGTAGTAACAAATACGATATTCAATACTACATTCACAATACTTGCCAATACTAGACCTATTAGCGGTGTTTTTGTATTACCATTACTTCTAAACACAGCGGTACCAAAATTATAGATACTAATGAACGGCATGCCCCATAAATAGACACGCATATATGTTTCTGCATCTTTTAATACATCCGTTGGTACAGATAGCCATTGCAATACATAGGGCGTTACTAACTGTCCTACAATGCACATCATAACACCTACAATACATCCTACTACTAACGATGTATGCACCGCTTCTTTAACAGAACTGATTTGTTTGGCTCCCAACAATTTAGCGATGACTACGTTACTGCCTAAGGATAAGCCAATAAACAAACAAATATACATGCCAATAATCGCAAAATTATTACCTACTGCTGCTACTGCACTAGTGCCTATATAACGGCCTAAGACGGCAATATCTGCCGCATTAAATAACTGTTCTAATAAGGCGGTTGCCGCTACTGGCAAGGCAAACATAATCAATTTATCTCCCATGCTACCATGGGTCATATCTAATCGAATACTCTCACCTCCTCGTTAAACTATACTCACTCTATAGATAATAAAATTCATAGATAATCTCTTAATATCCTATCAAAGTATATCATATAAAAGTAGATAGTATCTATCATAGTATATTAAAAATTAAATTATACCACATAATAGTCTCTCATCATATAACACATTCTTACCGATCAATCATGGCTAATAATTTATTTCAGCCTGCTTAGACCTGTAAAAGATATGCATAAGGTCTTATTCCCATACCATAGCTAACGTACGTAATTCTTCTCAACTAACCATATGTACATCGCTCATTAAAATACATTTTCCTTACAGAATACATGCATATTTCTTACATAATACAAAGCTTCATAAATAACCATCGTTACTTAATTAATAAAATCATACCACCAATAGTAGGGGCTGCGACCATCATGAATTGTAAGAACCATCGTGGGGCACGACGAGTAAATTTAGCTCCCACATAGGCCCCACAAGTCAAACCAATTAGTACTTCCACTAATAAAAGCATTTCTAAATGACCTGCCACTAAATACCCAAAACCACCGGATATAGCAATGGGCAAAATGACTAACATCGTCGTACCTACAGCGATAAACAAAGGAACGCCAAAAATAATAAGTAACATAAGCTGTATAAAAGGAGTCGCACCAATGCCAAAACTACCAGATAAAATGCCGCAAATCACACCAGCTACAATGGCGGTACTATAAAATTTAGTACCTACTGCCATAGGTTCTCGATCATGGGTTGCAAACGGTCCATTGTGTGGATGATAGACGCGTAGGTAGATTAAAATGGCTGATATAATCAACATTATCCCTGTACAATAATGCATAAAATTAGCTGGAATAGCATTAGCAATATGAGATCCTATATAGGCCCCTACGGCACCTGCTAATCCCATCACAACACCGAGCTTAACGTACACATTACCTTCTCGATAGTGACTATATGCGCCAGAGCAAGTGGTAAATGCCATGGCTGCCAAAGATGTGCCCAGTGCTAAATGAATGGGAATACCAAAACCTACCGTCAATAGAGCAATGACTACGCCAGCTCCACCAGCACCGACAAAACCTAATATGGTACCCAATATAAACGTAGCTATGACGATATCCATAGTACTTACCCCTCTCCATATATATACCTATTAACAATGTATCCTTCAACATATAACGTTACTTTATTATACCATGAAATATAGTAATCTATCGTTCCTTCTACATAGAGGTCATAAAAATTATATACCACATAGATGATGATACACATATATAGAGCAGTTCTCATCTATTAGTAGGACTATCGCTATACATCATAGTATTCTCTCTTTCTATTCATATCAACTCTTAAAAAATGTTAAACCAATCTATAATAGAACCTATACATCTAGCAAACTTATACGCACCTATCTTCAAAACATAGATTCTCTTTCGCCATACGTATCCATGATGCCTATGCATCTTCTACGATGGTGAATCTATAACTATATCCATTACTACACCATAGTAATTTCCTAATCGATAGATAGATGAAATAATAAAAAACATACGTAAAACTGTGAAAGACGATACATCAAATCATGTAGCATAGGAACATAGATAAAATAATAAAAAGGACATACATAAAACAGCGAGGCTCTATGAGCCTCGCTGTTTTAGTTGTACCTATTAGAAATATGTATTACACATTGGCTTGAGATTGTTTTGTATCATATACAGGATTAACGCGAACACGATCGATTGATTCATCATACACATCACCTTTTAATCGATCTACACGAATACGTGCATCACGCACATCTCTGATTTCGTTTTCAAACTCACTCAAAGCTCTGTCCATCATATCATCTACTGGTGCACCTTTCTTCAATGCGGCATAAATCATTTGTGCCATTTCATGGCGAGAAAGTTCTGCTTTATTTGCCATGTTTTGGAACGCTCCCAACATATTTTTTGCTTGGAGTTGTTTGATATATTCATATGCCCAATGATTGTCAGGTGTATCTGGATACATCGCTGGTGTATACAACTGATCTTTTGGTGCATCTAATTGGGTAAGCACTTGATTCATTTTACGTTCCATTGCATCTAGGCGACCTTTAAGTCCATCATTTTCTTTTCGTAAGTCAATGATTTCTCTTGCCATAGCAATTCTAGAACCAGTTACATTATTTTCACCGCTACCCATCTTCAAGCTAACACCAACATTATACATATTGCGATCATTGCCCACTGTTCCACCAAAGCTAATCATAGAACTTTCACTTGGACGGTAGTAAGCGCCCAATGCAAATGCACTATTTCCACTATAGTTACCATAACTAGCGGCAAAATCCCACTTGTTATCAGGGTCAAAATCAAGCGGATGAAGTCCTGCTAATGCAGCTGCACCAGCACCGACCTTACTGATACGTCCACCAAGTTCTGCTACACGCATTTCTGTACCAAAGAGTTGTCCACCATTAACAGCATCAAGGCTATTCGGTGCAATCACACCTGGTGCTACATTGTGAATAGCTTTTCCTCCAGCATTGATACCTTGTTTTGTAACAGCTGGTCCATTCTTAATAGTAAGGCCATTTTCATTCACAGTCACATCACCCATTGTCATGGATTTTGTTTCGATGTTATCTGCTTTAAGAACTTTTGTTTCTACACGATCAAGACCTTTGATTTCTTTTGCCAATTTAACTAGCATCTTGCCATTCGCTGCATCAGTTACTACGCCGATATTCTTATCAGATAATTTTGTTGGATCTGCACCACCTTCAATTGAAAGTGTTTCATTCAATTTACGGTTAACTACATCGCCACTATCACCCTTGAATTTCAAGCCGTCATTCATGGTAGCTAATTCATTGACTTTATCGCCATCTTTGACAACAATACGTGTTTCTCCGTCTTTACCGTCAACACCGACTTTGCCATCTTTGGTCGTAATTTGAACAGTATTCTTACCGTCTTTACCTTTCATGCCGATAGAACCATCTTGGCCATTTAATGTAACGCTATTGCCATCTTTGCCAGTAACGCCCATCTTGCCGTCTTTACCGTTAAGAGAAATAGTGTTTTTCTTACCGTCTTTATCAGTAGCACCGTTAATAGTCGTAGTACCATCTTTACCGTTGATAGTAACAGACGCGCCGTCTTTGCCATCAGCACCTTTTGGTCCTTGGGCACTGATTGTGCCATCTTTAACATTCATGGTAACAGTTGTGCCGTCTGCACCTTTACCACCGATTGTGCCATCTTTACCATTCATAGTAACAGTTGTACCGTCTTTACCTGTAGCGCCCACAGTACCATCTTTACCGTTCATAGTAACAGTTGTACCATCTGTGCCTTTAGTTTCAACGATACCATCCTTGCCATTCATGGTAATGGATTCTCCATCTTTACCATTAACAACTAATTTACCATCTTTTTCGCCTTTTTTGCCGATTTCGATAGTATCTTTCATCGCATAGGTAATCTTCTTAGTATCTTTGTCAATAGTAGCAATCAAACCATTTCCGGCTGCAAATTCTATGGTTTCTTTCTTATCCTTACCTAAGGCAACATTAGCTCTGTTTTCGGCTTTATCTTCTCCTACCAATACATCAAAACCTTGGTTTGTCTTGTAAAGTTGACCACCGTTCACAGCATCTTTTGAATCTTTACTAATATCACCATCTGTAATAGAGGTTAATTTATTGCCTCCATTATCTAGCCCTTTGTCGGTTAAAGAAACATCGTTCTTACCATTTGCCTTAATAGTAATACCGCCCTTATTGATAACAGTCGTGTTACCTTTTCCGTCAGTGGTTGTTACGCCATCCACTGTGGTAGTAGTCTTATTACCTTTTCCATCAGTAGTTGTTACGCCTGTAGCATTTGTAGTAGTTGTATTCCCCTTAGTATCGGTTGTAGTTGTACCAGCGCCAGTCATATTGGTCGTATTGCCTTGATCGTCCTTCGTTTCTACGCTTGTCAAGTCTTTCAAGTCTTTTGCCAATTTAACTAGCATCTTACCGTCTGTTTTATCAGTTACTACGCCGATATTCTTTTCGGATAATTTTGTTGTATCTGCACCACCTTCAATTGAAAGTGTTTCATTCAATTTACGGTTGACTACATCACCACTATCACCTTTGAATTTCAAGCCGTCATTCATGGTAGCTAATTCATTCGTTTTATCACCATCTTTAACGACAATTCTAGTAGCACCATCTTTGCCGTCAAGACCAACAGTGCTATCTTTTGTAGTAATCTGAACAGTATTATTACCGTCTTTACCTTTCATGCCGATAGAACCATCTTGGCCATTTAATACAACCGCACTGCCATCAGCACCTTTTACACCGACAGTACCAGCGTCTG
>NZ_KE384565.1:1810-32140 GCF_000426745.1 Veillonella montpellierensis DSM 17217 | reverse complement strand
ATTATTTTTTAGGACATGTGAAGTACTGGCGATGAGAATTATATATAATGACGATAGAGATAAGAACCATAAAGGGCATATCACCGTTAAGGGGGATAGAGTTGTTATATAGGGTATCACGTGATTGTATGTAAATCATGGATAGCTTTTATCTAGCTAAGTGTGCGAATGATAGATAATGGTATGTGTATGTAAATAAGGGCTTTCGTTCTATCCGCTTAGTGGTGTCATTGATATATAGTTGTGATAGGTGCTATCAATATTTTTTAAGAGTTATATGATGGCGTAGATATATGGTACTCATTATGGTTAGTAGAAGTAATTTTATGGGAAGGCAATAGAGCATAGGAGTTAGCCGATAGAACAACTAGAAAGGGGATTTGTAATAGGTTTAGCCGCTACGTACAGACTACAGAATCATTTTATAGATAATAATTGTCAGCATATAGGGTCACAGATATGGTATAATAATATGATAATATTAATCAATTAGTAAATCATTCTATTCATAGGTGTATCCATATACAATATGTTCTCTATGGTGCGCAAGATATGGATCGATTGACGATGAGTATATAGAGTAGTAGCTAAGTAGTATGGATACAATAAGGAGTTCTTATGAAATTATATTTTTTACATCACAGTGGCTTTATGATTGATGATGGCCATCGTTGTTATATATTCGACTTTTATAAAGATCCGAAAGGGCATGTACAAGCCATGGCGGATCAAGGTCGTGAATTATGGTTTTTTGTGACCCATGTGCATGGGGATCACTATAATCCTGTCATTGCTGAGGTGATTAGCAAGGGAACGGCAAATCGATATATTGTACATGAGGACGTACCGCTTACTAAATCTATGACGGCACCAGCTGGTGAGGTAATACCTATGAAAGTGGGTAGTACCATAACCGTAGATGACGTTACGATTACGATGTACGGGTCCACCGATGAGGGCGGTTCATTTCTCGTGGATACAGGTAGAAAACGCATCTTTCATGCGGGCGATTTAAATTGGTGGCATTGGAGTGGCGATACACCAGAAAACATAGAAGAAGCACGTCAGTTGATGCTAAAAGAATTTGCACCACTTACGGGATTGTCAGTAGACATTGCCATGTTTCCTGTCGATGCTCGCCTAGAGGAAGCGCGCGAATGGGGCGTATGGGAATTTTTACATAGAGTATGTGTGAAGGAGTTACTAGTGCCTATGCATTACTTTGGTTCTGTATGGCAACCATCCTCCTATTTTAAAGCGCGCTATGGATCAATTCCATTATGGATTCCTCAGCAAGATGGGGAGGCGTTTAGTTGTGGTGAGTAAGTGCCTAGAACGGATCAAGTATAAGCCCATGGCGACCATTGTATTACTCTTCATGACGGTTATATTTCTGATAGCCTATCCCTATAAAGCATATGTATGGGGTGCTTTCATCATGCATATGAGTGGAGCAGCCACGATTGGTGGTTTAGCCGATTGGTATGGTGTTACAGCTTTATTTTCAAAACCATTGGGTATATCCTATAAAACAGCGATTTTGCCACGCAGTAAGGATCGGCTGATTCTATTAGCGCGGCGCATGTTATCAGAAGAGATATTGCGTGTGTCGTACATGTATAAAATTATAAAAAAAGAACGTCTTATGAAGCGGATACTTCAATATGTGGTGAGTTCAGAAGGACAGGCACAAGGGCGTGTCATTTTACATAGTCTTGCAGATCACGTATTGTCACATATGGAACTAGGACCAATTCGCAGGGAAGTGACTCGTTTACTAGCCACAAGTGTAACAGATTGGCGTATTACGCCGCTGGTCATTCAATTTGGTCGATGTGCGTTGGAAAAAAAGACGGCCACCATTTTTTGGTATTATTTCAATCACACGTGTCAACAAGTTATCGTATCGGATCGAGTGTATCCCTATTTATATGCCATTGTGAATGCTATTTTAAAGCGCTATTCAGAAGGCTATTTAATGCGGGAACTAGGGTTAGCCTTTGGCGGTGATAGTCTATCTCCAGCCTATTTAGTACGGTTATTTCAACGTAAAGCCGTAGAATTATTAGATCGTCATGATTCCTTAGATTCCCCATTAGGCCAGTACATATGGGGGCGTTCCATTTACTTTTTCAATAAACTAGAAACCAATGAAGAATGGCAACAGTTTTTAGAAGACCATAAGGATAAATTTTTTCGCTATATCATCGACCACTGGCAAGGACAGTTTTTTGATGGAAATCGCATTGAATGGCAACGAGTTATCGACATGGGACTAGATAGTATAAGTCATATGGCGAGTAGTATGGCCGATGATGAAAGTAAAAAAGAACCGTTTGAACGCTTTTTACTCATGCGATTGGTAAGCGTATTACAATGGGTACGTCCTATCATTGATCGCATTGTAGAGGAAGAATTAAGGAGTTATACACCACAAGAAATGACGGATATGGTGCGTTCGCGCTTGTATTATGATTTACAAATGATTCGTATTAACGGATCCTTTGTAGGGGCCGTATTGGGCGGTATGTTTTTCGTGGTGGCCCAGTTGATTCGAGAGGTCGTGATACGATGATACAACGATACTTTCAGAATAGCACCTATCATAAGCGAGCCAATGCCCTATTATTCGTTAATATAGTGTTGTATGGAGTAGTGTTTGTAGGTCAATTTTTTACAACCGCCGTTTGGTTTGACGCCTTGTATTGGTGCGTGCAATCGGCACTTATCGGGAGCGTAGCCGACTGGTTTGCCGTGACCGCCCTCTTTCGTAAACCGTTGGGGTTTCCCTATCATACGGCATTAATTCCAAATAATAAGGATCGCTTAATTCGTGGCATTACAGCCATGGTGGAAAGCAAGATTTTAACGAAAAAACGTTGTGAAAGTATGGTGCGCCATATAGAATTTTTACCGATATTGGATCGGTACTTGATGACGGAATCGGGGCAACGGGCGTTGCGATTACTATTGCATCAGGCTATTCACGCCATTTGGCATGCGAAAAGTTATGATGAATGGGCTTTTTTAGGGTCGAAGAAAATTCGGCAATGGATGAGCGAGCGCTCTTTGGTGCCAGCGTTGCAACATGTACTATTAGATTTATGCGAGCATAATCGCTATGAATCGATGGTGGTACAAGTGTTATCCGAACTACAACGACAGATACAGCACCCGGCGATTGTGAATTGGTTAGCCACCATTATTGATGAAGAAGTGCAACGGAAAAAACATAACTTCCTTTCCGATTTATTGCTATCTTTTTCAGAAGCAACGGATATCATTAATCCCCATGATTTGGCTAATTCCATTCTCCATGAACTGTATGACATGCTAGAAATTTGGAAACAGCCAAATAATGAGGAACGAATCGTTTGGTTACGTCAATGGGTGGAACCGATTCAATCGCTCAATGATAATCGAGATGTATGTGCGGCTCTCGATGTATCGTGGCTGCGTTGGATTGAAGGACAACCGTGGGAATCGATTATAAAAGAGCATGTATGTCCCTATATAGGGGACTTTATCATGAATGGTAATGAACAAGGTGACACACCAGCGGCCTTGGTGGAACAGATTATCTTGACCATTTGGGCTCGTCATTATCAAGATGAAGCCTTGCGTAAACGCATTGAAACTACATTGCATCGCATTTCGTTATACCTGTTGGAACAAGGTTACAGTTTGCTCGGTCTTATTATTGGTGAAGTATTGCAAGGGTTTAGTACAGAAAAATTCATCGCTTTCATGGAAAGCAAAATAGATGATGACCTCAGCTGGATTCGCATTAATGGATCCATAGTAGGCGGTATTTGTGGCTTGTTGGTATGGTGCATATTGCACTTCATCTACGAACCACTCTTACTCTATTGGCATATATGGTTATGAGATTTTCTATATATAACATGGCTTGACAGAGGGATGGGATTGCTAATATAGAACATGAGGGGCTAGATAGGAGGTAACTATGTTAGGTGATTTATCAGCTCATTATGAAAGTAATGGCAATCCAGCATGTATTAGTGATGGCGTAGGTGATGCGGGCGGCGTATCCTATGGCGCCTATCAATTATCCAGTACTATGGGGAGTGTAGATCGATTTATTGAGTGGCTAGAACGTCATGAAAATAAGGCGTATCGTACAGTGGGAGATCAGCTACGTCTATATCCAGTGACAAGTGAAGCGTTTAATGACCTATGGCGCCGATTGGGCACTGAAAGAGAAACCGATTTTTTACTGATGCAACATGACTTTATACAAGAAACGTACTATGATCCAGCGTGTCAATGCTTGGCGGCACTGGGCTTTCATAGGGAGCATCATTCACATACCATGCAAGATGTGATTTGGAGTCGTGCGGTGCAATATGGTGCGTTTGCGATAGGAGATATGTTTACAGAGGCCTCTAAAGAGGCTGGGGCTATGGAACTCGCCTCGGTGGATACGTGGCGCTGGGATCGCCCTATGATTCGTGCCATTTATACAGTGTGTCAATCGAGTGAATGGAACTATGGACCTTTACGAGATAGTTTACATCGTCGGTTTGAGGACGAGTGTAACGAGGTGTTACGTCGATTTGAAGCGGAAGTACCAGAGCTCTGTAAGGGTGATACGGAGGACGATAGTATGATGAATACGGCACCGTCCGTATCCGCTATGAAGTAGTGCCGTGTTAGAAATGGCTGTCAGTTCCTAGATGTAATCTTGTTGTGGTAAGTAGCAAACTATAGTTTATATAAGACACTTTTGGCTTTATACAGAAGATAGGGGTGCTGCGTGTTACATGGTGCCACTAATTTTATGGATTTTACTGTGCTATAATACTAAGTAATAGTTCAGTAAGGAGGAATACGATGATATTTCAATCGATTGCCATTGATTACAGACAGTTTGGCTATGCACCAGCGATTGTGCGCGCATTAGATTTTTTAAAACATACAGATTTGAAATCCCTAGAGGGAGGACGACATAATTTAGAAGGTGAAAAAGGTTCACTGATGTATGCGAATGTAGATGATGTAGATACACTTTTATGGGAGCAGAGCAAACCAGAAGCACATCGTAAGTATATTGATATTCAATACATGGTGACAGGAGAAGAAGAAATCGGCTACATAGGGGTAAAACCAACGATAGAACCGATTCACGCCTATCCTGAGCGGGACTTATACTTTTATGACCCAGAGCTAGTCGATGAGGCACGTGTACATCTACAGGAAGGGTGTTATGCGATTTTTTACCCTGCCGATTGGCATCGCCCTTTGATAGCGGTACATAATAGGCCGATACCTATTAGAAAGGTAGTGGTGAAAGTTCATGTGGATCTTATCTAAGATACCTAGTACGTGGATTGGATTTATCTTAACACTGTTAGGCGGTATGTTATGGGGATTGTCGGGCACATCGGTACAGTTCATTCATGCCTATCGCCACGTGGACTTACAATGGCTCGTGACGGTTCGTTTGTTGGTGGCGGGCCTCATCACCTTAGCATGGGGTGTATATAGAGAGCCGCAACAGATTAAGGATTTACTCCGTCATCCGCAAGATATGAAAAAGACCGCCATATTTTCTATATTTGGCATTTCCATGTGTCAATATGCCTATTTTCGAGCCATTGGTGCTGCAGGGGTGGGCATTGCTACGGTGATTCAATACTTGGGACCGACGTTGATTATTATATATTTGTTAATTCGATATAGGGCAATCCCAAGAAGAAGTGAAACGATTAGCGTGATACTGGCGTTTTTGGGAACCTTATCAATTGTATTTCATAATGGTTTCACATTAGTGGCGTTAAATATATCTGTCGTCCTATGGGGGTTATTATCAGCAGTAGGTATTGCCGTTTATAGCGTTCAGCCTATCAGTATTTTGCAGCGCTATGGCACATCGACGATTATGGGCATGGCCATGCTTATCGGTAGTCTAGCCGCCTATCTGTTGTTTAGACCTACAGGACCTGGTGGCGAATGGGATATGATGACATATCTAGCCGTATGGGGCGGTATTGTTTGGTTAGGCACGATTGTTTCTTTCAATGCCTATATGGAAGGGATCCGACGTATTGGACCTGTGAAAGGATCTATATTGTCGTCGGTGGAACCGATTTCAGCGGCGTTGTTGGGATGGTGGCTATTAGGTAATACATTCACCGTACTTGATATGATTGGATTTGTATGTATTCTATCCACCGTATTTATTTTAGCTATCGTTAATCAGTAAGACTTTTGCGAGGTGTCATGTAGTGAAAGCACTACAAGTAATAATTATTGTGATTATAGGTATAATCATCGGCTTTGTGGGGTGGATTACGTATACGTGGACCCATTCCTATGAATACTATGCAGGCGGTATTCCCGTATTAAATTATCATCAAGTAGCAGATACGGGGGCCGGCGTTTTAACATTGCATTCTGAGCATTTCCGCCAACAAATGGAATATTTAAAATCGGAAGATTATCATCCGATTAGCTTAGATGAATTAGAAGCGTATCTAGAAGGACGCGGATCGTTGCCATGGAAACCAGTTGTCATCACCTTTGATGATGGCTATGAAGATAACTACCAAGTGGCGTATCCGATTTTGAAAGAATATGGATTTAAAGCGACGATTTTTATGATTGGTCAAGATGTGAACCGCAAAGGCTTTTTAACGGCCGCACAATTACAAGAATTACAGGCGCATGGTATTGATATTGAAAACCATACATATGCACACAAGCCATTAGATACGTTTAGTTATGATGAAACCGTAGCGGATTTAATTCATGCTAAAGCAATTTTACAGGATATTTTGCATAAAGACACAAAATATGTAGCCTATCCACAAGGGAGATATAATGAAGAGGCGAAACGGGCAGTGCATGATATGGGCTTTACTCGTGCTTTTACAGTGGGGCCAGGATTTGCCACTACGGATAGCGACCCGATGGCAACGCCACGGATGCCTATTTTTGAAGGCGCCACTGCATGGTTTACAAATTACGATTTATTTAGAATTCGCATGCATGTAGCACAATTGGTAGAATGGTCATGGAATGTGCGGATGTTTGCGAAACGCCATAATGTACCTTGGCTATATGGTATTATGCCGGATATTTAATAGGGCGATGGACTTGTAGAAAGTATCCTTAAATATATTACTAGAATGAGTGTTTCTTAGGCGTATAGAGATAGTAGAGTGATACTTTCATGAGGAATGGATAGATAGTTACTATGGAGATAGATAAGGAGGATTTTATGAAGATTGCAGTTACTTATGAAAACGGACAGATTTTTCAACATTTTGGTAAATCGAAACAATGGAAGGTGTATGAAGTAGAGAACGGACGCAGTACGACATCTTGTATACTTGATGTAGACGCAGAGGGTCATACGGCACGGGTTCAGTTCCTTGTGGATCATCACATCGATACAGTGGTGTGCGGAGGTATTGGTGGGCCAGCGTTAGCGGCGTTGAAGGCGGCACATATTACCGTATATCCAGGTCACACAGGCGATGCTGATGCGGTGGTAGAACAAGTCATAACAGGGGCGATTGTGGCAGATGAAAGTTATACACCACACACGTGTCATCATGGGCAAAATTAAAAAATTTACTCGGTAGCCGTTCGTTGTACACACTATACGTGTTATTATGGGAACCATGCATCGTGAGAAATGGCATAGTAGGCGATTTTATCCGCAGTATTTCTTGTATGCGATGGACGATAGGCCATACATGGATTCGTGCTAGATGATTATGGAGCATGTCACACCTTCAGTCAAAACGATTGCTATGGAAAGATGGAATGGATGCATGAAATTGTCATAGTCTATGGCGTCATAGAAAAGAGAAATAGGGACATAGGCTTGGTTATCGGACTTTCAATAGAATCCAAAGAGCGGCGAGTACAAAGGAAATTCCGTTTACCCAAAAGAGAATCGTAAAGCCAAAACTGGCCATAATGGTGGAACCGCCGACGGCACCGAGAAAGAAGCCGATGGAAATCATGGATTGGTTATAGGCAAACACTTGGCCGGAGAATTGTTTGGGTGTCAATGAGGATAAATAGGTGTGAAGCGATGGCAAGAGTCCACCCATGCCGAGACCTTGTAAGAAGCGCAGTATGCCTAATTGCACATAATTTGTTACATAGGCTTGGGGAATCGTGAGTAGGCCTACATAGACTAGGGATACTAATAGAATTCGTCGAGGCCCAATGCGATCAATCATGTGACCTAAATAGGAACTACTCATGGTTTGTGCTACGCCCATAATGGAAAAAACGGCACCGGAAATGAGGGCGATGTTAGCCGTGTTTGCTGGCACCATGCCTTTAATATAGACGGTCATCACCGGTTGTAAGGACATGACGCACATCGAATAGATTAAGGCGGCTATATACAAGGTGATAATGGTTTTAAAATTAGGAATATGGGTGTATAAGGTTTTGAATGATTGTTTTTCTTTTGCCGCTGCTGGCGTGAAATCTTCATGGATAAAGAAATAGGTGGATAGAAAGGCGATACCCATCAATATACCGATGATTAAAAAGTCGATATGGATGCCAAAGACACTGGCAATATAACCGCCGATAATAGGGCCTATGAGTGAGCCGGCAAGATTGGCAGAAGTGAGCATACCTAAGGACCAACCGGTATGCTCTTTTGGCACTTCCGAGGCTAAGAGGGCTACGGATCCAGAAAAAAATCCGTTCACAAGGCCTTGGAAAAAACGGGCTAGAATGATTTGCTCTGGTGTTTGTACAAAGGCTAATCCAATATTGCATAGGGACATGCCGAAACTAGCGCGAAGGAGCGTGATTTTTCGCCCTTTTCGATCCGCTAGACGGCCCCAAAAGGGAGCCACTATGGCGGACATGATAAAGGTAATCCCCATGGCAAGGCCAGACCATAAGCTCATTTCTTCAGGATTTTTCACGCCTAACTCATGAAAATAGAGGGGCGAAATCGGTGCAAACTGACTGATGCCGACAGACATCAAAAAAGCACCGACTAAACAAATATATACAATGCGTTTCCATGGTTCCAATGGAATCACTCCTTTAGGTGTCGTGTAACGCTATATAAGTCATATCTATATAGCTGAATTTGAAGGTTGTAGTACAGCATATGCTTTCTAGGTAGCTCATGCGGTATCTAGATTGCATGTAACATGAATAGAGTCGCCACCTAAATCAATTACCCTATGTGACGTATGCGCGTATCGTGTTCGACTATATCCAGTCGATTACTGCTACCAGTAGCCACCTATTTGGTACATACGTGCATGGACCTTACATAGTATACGAAGCGTATCTCGCATGGCTACTAGCAATCTATCTGATTGTACATTACTTTTATTGTACTCATTCTATACATAGGTGTATAGAGATAATTTATGATAGCCTATGGACCACGTCTTACCTATTAGGATAGAGAGTTTGTTCGTGGTAATGCATCGGTAACGGTCCCGATGGTCTTGCGTATCATAATCGAGTCGGGTTTTAGCGGTAGGTCTTGTCGAGTATCATGTGCCTGTTGCAGTAACCTGCCATGAAGCGAGCACTATATAGGTATCTTTATCATCATAGGCGTGGTAGATGCTAAGCATAGCAAGACAAGAGGGATGAGGAAGCACTCTATTGCTAGAAAACAATGTGCTACACCGTTGGATGAGTGAGATATAACTAATGATAATAACACATGTATCGTAATTAATTATATAATAATAAAAGAGAGAATACGTAAAATGGTAAACCATACTGACATACGCTAGTGGGTATTCTTTTATGTACAACCTCGTAGTAGTATGGATTTAGTGTTGTAAGCTAGAATCGACTCGTGCTGGCTTCGTAGTTACATGCGCCGTCTACTAAGGAGGTAACATTGATGAGTGGGGCATAGGGGATGTATGGTATACCAATGATGCTTACTAGTTGTGTGAAAGCTCGTACGTATTTCTCTATAAATTGACTAGAATTGTCATATATGATAAAATAATGCAAGTGTATGTAAAAGTAGGAGCTGTAGTAGGGTAGGGAGACCTTAATATGAAAAATGATTTATTTGATTTGACACAGTTTTCAATAGACGAAATATTATTATTAGATAATCAAGTATGTTTTCCGCTATATGTAACGGCAAAAGATGTGGTAAATGCGTATCGTCCATTTTTAGAAGCCATTGATTTAACATATACTCAATATATTGTTATGATGGTGTTATGGGAAGTGAAATCACTTTCTGTTCGTGACTTGGGCCACCGATTATCACTTGATTCAGGCACATTGACACCGGTGTTAAAAAAATTAGAGAAAAAAGGTGTATTAACACGTACTCGTTCTCGTGAGGATGAACGTGTTGTAGATATTACCATTACACAAGCTGGTATTGATTTAAAAAAGGTAGCAGCAAAAGTGCCAGAACAGATGAATGAACGCGTGCAAGGTTTTTCGTTAGAAGAATTTCGCCAATTACGAACATTGTTGAATAAATTACAACGATGCTTAGCTGCAGGCGAAGAAAAGAATAAATAAATAAATGATATACGCCCTACTGTGAAATACGGTTCATAGTAGGGCGTATGTGTTAGTTCCATGAATTATTAAAAGAATAGGGGTATAGGATAAAATGCGCTATACATCAAATTCTATGAATTGATACAAGAATCATCATACTTATGCAAATTACTCCCTACAGGGCACTCCTGTGTGGGAATCGAGTTGTCTAATCTGGATTGTACAATCATAATATTATATATGTTAGAGATACGTGGCTGTACCTATCCTATGTACTTTCCCATGACATATACTAAAAAGCCTAGTATGCCATCGAAATTTTCAATGGTATACTAGGCTTTTTAGTTGCGTACACATACCAATTATGCGTACGATGGTACAGTAGATTGATGACTGTACGCGGTAGAGAGCTTGTTAGTAGCACTTGCTATCTAGTATGACATCCACATAGATATCTATTAGATATACACTTGCTATATATAGTATGTCTTCTACATACTGTGAAAACGAATTGGTCTAGAGACTTGTCATAGTACTCACTTGAGTTATCTGATAACACGCACTTGGTTTATTTATATAGACACTCGTCGGTACCTGCTCACTAGAGCAATTTGCTAATAATTAGTAGGAAGATTACTATGACACTTGTCATAGGTTGCTCACTGGAGCAAAATTAGTAGAAAGGCACTTGCCATTATGTATAGAACCACTTGGTAGAAATTGATACGATCACTTGACACTATGTATAGAGGCACTTGCCATTTTGTGTATATAGTATTTAGACAATCACTTGATTCATAGAAAGTAGAAAGAACTCACTAGAGCATATATAATCGCACTTGCTGTTATAGATCCACTTGGATATACGCACTTGCGTACATTATATATATAGTTAATATCATCATCTCTTAGATAGTTATATCATCAGCACTTGCTAATCATCTATCGTAACTACTTAGCTTTCATCATCTATTCTACACACTTGTGTACTTGTACTGTACTTACAGTACGTATATAGATTGAATTTGTATAACGTAAGATCTTTCGCTATCTATGCTTGTATTATACAAGATTTTTTCCTCATTATCAAGTAGAGTGAGAAAATGAGAATTTAATATAATTAGCTATCATCTGCCTTGGTAAAGACAATTAGTCTGTTAGATTGAAGCGCAAATAGATTAAAACCTAGTAAACATCGATATAGTTGAAGTATAAGAACAAACAGTATTCCCTATTTTTGTAAGTGCTTACCATGAAGGGAATAACAATAAGCAAAGGATTTGTAATTTACTAAATAATAATAATTATTATTTAAAAGCTTTTACAGAGATTATTTTTAGCAAGTATGACTAAAAAGTATAGGTATATCTTAAAAAATTATAGATAAATGACGGATATCCTTTTATAGAAATGGATTAATATATTATAATCATAATAAATAATGATTATAGATAAGTATATTATATAGGACCTCTAAAGTTAGAGCTAAGGCGTAGTAACGATAGCATAATCAATAGAGGTGATTTCGATGGGTACAGTTAAAGCGGGCTTTCAGTTATTACATGGATTAGTTAAGTTAAAATGGGTACCAGAAATTTTATTAGCCTTACATGAGGAGAGCAAGTCTTTTTCACATATATTAAGTGCCATTCCTTTGCTAAGTCCTACTGAATTGAATCGCAAATTAAAATTATTACAACAGGAACAAATTATTGAAAAACGCAAAGATGGAAGATATCGCTTGTTATGTTATGGAGAAGACGTGGTCGCTATTTGTGAATTGTTAGTAGATTTTTACCAACGACACCATGAAAAACAAGTCAGTTAGTCGTGCCATCGGTGAATAGGTAATCTGTTATAGGGGCTACGAAAGGATTCCATATGGTGATTACACTGAAAGAGTCGACGCGAGTTTTACTGGATGAAAAGGCGATTCGCACAAACGTATTTATAAACGAGCAAGGCTTTCAAAATGAATTTGATGATATAGATGCGACCAGTTTTCATATGGTTCTATACGTCGATGGTGTCGCGGCCTGTTGCTGCCGCTATTTTGCTAGTGATAGTGGGGCGTATATACTAGGACGATTAGCTACATTACCCCTCTATAGAGGGCAAGGGTTGGCGCGGCGTATAGTACAAGCCGTAGAAGAACGAGTGGTGCAGGCGGGCGGCATCACTCTACGTCTTCATGCACAAGTACAAGCCCGCCCTTTTTATGAATCGATTGGCTACGCACCACAAGGGGCGATTGATTTCGATGAAGGCGTGCCACATGTATGGATGAAGAAAGACGTATCAAAAGACGTATCACTGGACATGTAAAGTGACGTCATAAGGGCATGGAGAGAAATGGTAGATAAGAACCATGCACGTCTTGATGCGTTCGTAAAGGCTCACTAACGGTATGCACGTAGATATCATACTGTAGTACAAACTATTGGGTTTTACATCACTTGATGAATCGATAGAATAGTCCTATCTATGGCTAGGAATCTATGTTGCCAGGGATGACGACGGTAGGGGTTGTGGGCAGCATGAACATAGATCGGTGTATAAATTTAGTTGAAAATATAGTATACTATATGAATTAGAATAGAAGTCGCAACTAGAGTAGGCATAGTAACAAGTTAGATAAGCATCTATAGGAGGTACTGGAGTGGGGTATATACGGCAACAGCGAGACGTGGCGATGAAGATTTATGGCAATCGTAGCTGGCGTGAAGGACGGCGACGGTGGCTATTTGTGTTGCGGTCGATTAAAAATAGAAAGCAAGTTGAAGCGTTTACTAATTACTTTCAAAACTATGCACCACTACCAGATTTTTTAGAAAAGCATATAGAAGTAGAGGAAGTGATCAATCGTATTTTCTTCTATGCCAATTCTTCTGCCGCAGAACGGTTACAAGGGATACAAGATCATTTCGATGCATTATCGCAATTGTTTTCTACTGCAGGCATTCAACAGATGTATCGAGATATAGGGTATATGGATGTAGCCGAAGAAGATAAAACGGCGGGCATTACTATTTGGGAATCATCTGAGTTAGGCATGCAAGCAAATTTGGTGTATATACCAGGGCAGCGCAAGGAAGGTTTGTTATCGTTACTCTTGACGATTGACGGCGAAGGACTGTATCATATCAATTTTCGCTTTGAAAAGGATCTAGAAACATCAGAAATCGTAGTACA
This sequence comes from Veillonella montpellierensis DSM 17217, assembly GCF_000426745.1. Classification (GTDB taxonomy): domain Bacteria; phylum Bacillota; class Negativicutes; order Veillonellales; family Veillonellaceae; genus Veillonella; species Veillonella montpellierensis. Next base: position 18,442 of record NZ_KE384565.1, on the reverse strand, counting down.
TGTGGGAACGATTCAGGGGTATCCGAATGGATTAGACAAGGCGAAACAGGCAACGAAAAAAATGTATGGCTATCGACCTAAGAATTTTATTTTCTTTATCCTACGTCAATTGGCTACCGTGTTGGGGATTACTCGAATGAAAGCTGTGTCCGATGAGGGCTTTTATACGAATACCCATATGATTCGTGGCAATCGCCATAAATTGATTCGCTTTAATCCATTTTGGGAAGAATTAGGCGGTCACGTATCGCATGATGTGCGTTTTTATGATATACCCGTTACAGAAATGCGAAAGAGTTTAGAGGAGATTAAATCACAAAAGCGGAACCAATATCGTAATCGTTATGCCTTTCTCGATGGCGTTACCGAAGAGATAGGACGTCGATTAGCGCCGTATGTTAGAGTATAGATAACGCTACTAATGACGTTTGTAAAGGCGTTCTTAACAGAGCATATTGTGGGTATAGATATAGGACTGACCTAATACTTCATTTCCCAATGAATAGACAGGGAAGTCCTTTTTATCCATCGCTAGCAGTTTGTGTCACAGATGGTTGACTACTAAGATGCGCATAGAATAAATGGAATGGAAATATTGTCATTATGGTATATATATAGTATAATGATAACGCTAAATACTTATAGCATTGGATTATGGCAGTTCTTTGGCCCCGTGCAATGGGAGCCTGTGAATCGTGTCAGGACTGAGAGGTAGCAGCACTAAGCAGTTACTTTCATGTGCCATGGGAACTCCAGAGGGCTGTCATAATCGAGTGCTACAAGCGGCTAAGCAGTCATGAAGGCTGCTTTTTTTTATATACGATCTAGCAGTAGTGGCGCATAGGATCGTGTGCGTGTGAAGTGGTGCGTACTAGCAATGATGTGTTATCAGCGTGCAATGAAAGTTGGTATGACAGAATTTTGACTGTTTCTGATGTATATATGTGGGCGAGAGGCTTTTATTCTAAGAAACTAGGGCCTATGACGCAGTTCATTGTAGGCTAGTGAGTATGGCTGACAGTAAAGCAATGATACTATCTATGATAACGCACGTAGGATAGGCGCTTTGATTCGTGAAATTCTTTGTATGATCATATCGTTTGGAATGAAAAGAATATCATGAGGATATCGTGGATGATGGATACTTTTACCGTGTTAGGTATAGTAAGCACTGAAAGCGATACAATGTGAATGTGTGGGAACGAGAATTGAAGGCCCTGTGTTAGGTATATGCGGCTATGTAGTGGTATAATTTGATTAGAAGACGATTCAGTTGATGACGTAGAGAGGGCGCTTCATCGATGAGTAGAGTAGCCCCATGCATGGACAGATACAGGCATAGCGGTTAGGAAGGAGGCAGCATGGCGTATATTGCATTATATAGAAAGTATCGACCTAAGACTTTCACCGACGTGGTGGGACAACATCATGTGAGCGATACGTTGATGCGAGCCATTCGTGAAGATAAAGTGGCCCACGCGTATTTATTTGCAGGCCCTCGTGGAACGGGAAAAACGAGTATGGCTAAGATTTTTGCACGGGCCATTAATTGTGAACAAGGTCCTACCGACCATCCTTGTAACGAATGCCAATCGTGTCGTCAAATTTTAGAAGGTCAGGCGATGGATGTATTCGAAATTGATGCGGCTTCGAATCGAGGCATTGATGAAATTCGCGCATTGCGGGAAACCATCAAGTTTATGCCCGTAGAGGGGCGTAAGAAAATCTACATCATCGATGAAGCGCACATGTTGACGACGGAAGCGTGGAATGCGTTGTTAAAAACCATTGAAGAACCGCCAGCCCATATTATGTTTATCTTTGCCACCACGGAATTAGAAAAATTACCGGTTACGATTTTGTCGAGGTGTCAACGCTATACATTTAGGCGGATTACGGTAGATGATATTGCAGAGCGATTACACTATGTGGCGGCGCAAGAATCGATTCCCTTAGACGAGGGAGCGGCGCAATTGATCGCGATTCATGCCGATGGGGGCTTGCGTGATGCGTTAAGTATATTGGATCAATGTGCCGGTATGGCAACAGATACGATTACACCGCAAGTGGTAGAAAGTATCATGGGCCTCGTGAGTAAGAAGTGGATTTTGACGCTCTTTGATGCATTGCGCCTTGGTGATGGATCTATAGTGTTACGGTGTATCCAAGAAGCGCTCGTAGAAGGGCGTGATGCGATTCAGATTGTAGAGGCCTCCATACGTCATATTAGAGCGCTATTAATTGCTAAGGTGATGCCTGAGGCGGATGAGATTAAAGTGTATGACACATGGCAATCGTCTTTTTTGGCGCAAAGTGAGGCGATTACGGTGGATGACATCAATCGTTACATTCGCGCGTTGCAGAGGATTCAAAATGATGCGAAACAAGTGGATAATCCGAGGACGATCGTGGAAATGGGATTTTTGGTGCTCTGTTCACAAGTGGCGACCTATGACGATTCTATGGAAACACGAGTATCTGTATTAGAACGGACGGCACAGAAACGTGATGAAAGTCTGCTAAATCGTGTGGCGCTTTTAGAAGCGCAGGTAGAGGCCGCACCGACTAGTCAAGGTGAAAGGCGAGCGAGCCATGAAGTGACTGGACGTGGAGCAAGCTTTCACAGGACGGGTGAAGCACCTAATACGGTAGCGAAAGCGGGCGTGACAGGACCAGAAGTGGGGCGCACACCGCCTCTAGAGGCCCATACCGAGGTAGCGACAGACGTGGCCCCCTCAGCCACTATGACGAAGGGCGAAACGCCCTCGGTAGATGTTACTACACCGATAGATACTGTACAGACTGAGTATCGTACGCCACCCCCTAAGGCGCGTACGAGCACTACGGAAAAGAAACAATCGCCATCGACACTTCGTGTGACGAGTACGGGGCAAGGTGTGACGATTGGGACGGGGATTGTTCGCACAGATGAATATAGAAACATTCATGGCAAAGTGTTACAATGGATGCAGTGCCATAAAAAAAATATGTGTGCTGGATTTTATCGGTCTGGGCAAGTGGTCTATGTGGATACGAGCCGTGTGGTCATCGTCTTTAACAGTGATTTTAATATCAAGATGGCTTCCACGGAGCAGATGATAGCTGATGCGACGGAAGCGTTTGGCGCAATACTCGAGTATCCGATTACGATGGAGGTCATCGGTGCTGGCACGGAGGAAGACCAAGGGTATCGAAGAGCGGCCCATGAGGCTATGAAAGCGCGAAGTGCAGCCACTGATACAGTAAACGCAGCACCGTCTAAGGCCTATGTAGAGGCGGCAGAGCAGATGGCGTCACGGCTTACGCGAAAACCGACGAAGACTGTGGAAAAAGAGGTATCGGCTCCTACTAGCGAAGTGATGGTAGAAAGCTTTGCGCAAGATGCATCACCTACGGATAGTAAGGTGACGAACCTAGACGAGGCAGAGACCCGAGTAAAATGGGATATACAGCACATGAGTGAGGAAGAGAAACAAAATCCCTTGTTAGTAGAAACACTACGATGTTTTTCAGCAGAGGATTATGATATTTATAAAGAATATATTAATGATGAGCAGGAGGAAAAATAATGTTTGGTAATATGGGAAATATGGCAGGTATGATGAAAAAAGTTAAAAAAATGCAAGAAGATATGAAGAAGATGCAAGAAGAACTTAAAACACGTACTGTAGAAGTGTCTGTTGGCGGTGGAGCGGTAGCCGTAGTGATGAATGGGGAAAAAATGATTGAATCCTTAACCATTAATCCGAGTGCCGTAGATCCAGAGGACGTAGAAATGTTGGAAGATTTAGTAAAAGCGGCGATTAATGAAGCAAGTAAGAAAATTGATGACTTGTTAAGCTCTGAAATGGGGAAAGTAACAGGTGGTTTGAACTTGCCAGGTGGTTTATTCTAATATGGCAGCAAATTCGTTAGAACGGTTAGTGGAACAATTTCGACGCCTCCCTGGTATCGGCGCTAAGTCGGCACGTCGCTTGGCATATCACTTGGTAGAAATGGAACAGGATGAGGTAGATCAACTAGTGAATACCATTGTGGAAGCTAAGGCGGCCACCCATCGTTGTTCCTGTTGCTTTCACTTGTCATCGCAAGATCCTTGCGAATTTTGCAGCGACGAACGGCGTGATAGAACGACGATTCTCGTAGTAGAAACGTCACGCGATGTAATCGCCATTGAACGAAGTGGCGATTATAAAGGATTATATCATGTGTTAGAGGGTGCTTTGTCGCCTATGGACGGCATTGGGGCCGATGATATTCGCATTAAAGAACTCATTGCCCGTTTGCGCGATGGCACCGTAGAGGAAGTCATTTTAGCGACGGATCCCGACGTGGAAGGGGAAGCGACTGCGTTGTATTTGGCTAGATTACTACAACCGAGTGGCATTAAAGTGACACGCATTGCGCGCGGTATTCCTGTAGGTGGCGACATTGAATATGCCGATGAATTAACCTTAGGCGGTGCCGTAGTCAATCGTCAAGAAATGTGAGGTATCTATGGATATAGTATCACTGGTAGCATCGAATCCGTTAGTGGCTCAGAATGCTACTGTACAAGAATTACTAGCGAATCCTACGCTGGCCGTCATCGCAGTTATTGTGGTGATTGCCTTGCTGATTAAAATCGCTTTTTATACGATAAAACGAATTGTGTTGAATGTGGTGATAGGTTATTTGTTTTATCTAGGGGTCAATCATGTTTCTCACACTGCGGTGGATATGAGTTTTTTGAGTTGGCTCTTAACGGCGCCTTTAGGCCCCTTACCCGTGATTGTTACGTGGTTACAACATAATTTCTAATGCCTAGGAGGTCATGATGAACATCAATGCACAACAACGCCGTGTGGTAGAAGAGCTCGATCGCAATCTATTATTGTTGGCGTCAGCAGGTACGGGCAAGACGAATACGCTCGCCTATCGAGTGGCGCACATTATTCGTTCTGGACGGGCTAATGGAGAGGCAATACTCTGCATGACATTTACCAACAAGGCGTGTCATGAGATGAAAGAACGCATACAATCTTTGGTGGGCATCGATGCAAAAGCTGTGGAAGTAAGTACATTCCACAGCTTTTGTTATAAAATTTTACGAGAAGAAGCGCGTCTCAATGAAATGCTACCATCGGACTTTACCATCTTTGATGAAGAAGATTGTAAAGAATTATGGCAACCATTAAAACCAGCACGGATGAAAGAGATGGACTTTCAAAATCTTCTCATGTGTATCAAGGAATATCGGTCATTGTATGACTATGATTCGGAGGATGCACGAGAAGATTATAGAAAAACGATTGAACGGCTCTATGAAGAGGAATACTTGAAAATCGTTTCCTATTTTGGTGGCGCCGACAGTCTTGTTATGAAAGAGGATCGTGAGCAGTTTCGCCAGCAAGGAGCAGATATACTCATAGCCTATGAAACAGCTCTACAAGCCGTACATGGCGTAGATTTTATCGATTTAGTAAGCCTCGTGCATCGCTTGTTTAAGGATGAAGTGATTCGAGAACGGTGGCAGAGACGCTACTCGTATATTGCAGTAGATGAAATGCAGGATACGGGCGAATTAGAATATCGCGTCATGTCCCAACTATGGCCAGGCAATCATGTCTTACTATGTGGGGATTATTTTCAAACCATTTATGAATGGCGCGGATCGAATCCGTTCAAGCTACTTAGAGACTATCAGCGTGACTTTCAGCCCCTATCGATTATTTTTTATGAAAACTATCGGTCCAATCGAACCTTATTTAGTGCGGCCTTTCAAACGCTGGAAGCCATGTTCCCTGATCTAGTAGGATCCATATACGATGTGATGCCACGGTCAGTGAGCCAGGAAAATGGAGAGCCCATCATGATTCATGAGGCGCGATCGGAACGAGAAGAGGGGGCCTATATCTTTCATTCGATTCAAAAGTTGCCAAAAGATGCGCGCACGTGTGTACTGGTGCGCAACAATCGAAAGGCCCAAGACCTAAGCCGACGGTTTGCACAACTCAATGAAGATACACCTGAAGACGCTCAGCGACAGTTTATGATCATCGACGAGTTTAAATTTTTCCGCCGTCAAGAAATCAAAGATGTGATGGCCTATTTTAAATTACTGATAAATCCCTACGATGCGTTGAGTGCCAAGCGGATTATGAAACGCTATGTGAAAGGCATCGGCGAAGGGCGACTACGGGACATCGAACGTGACGAAGTGCGCCAAGCGGGGATAGCGATTACGGACTTTTTACAAATGCCTATTTTTGAAGAAGAACCGTATGCTAAATTATTGGCCGCCCTAGAGGAAGGCAATGTAATTGTCTATGACGTGGAAAGTACGGGTACCGATACGACGAAGGATTACATTATCCAAATTGCAGCGATTCGCATTAATGGTCAAGGAGAGGTATTAGACAAGTTTGAACGCTTTATCAAGCCTCCCAAGTCCGTAGGTGATTCAGAAGCGGTCCATGGCTTTAGTGACGACTATTTAGCTACCCATGGAGAGGAAGCATCGGTTGTCCTAGAAGCGTTTACCTCTTTTTCTAAGGGCGCTGTGATTGTGGGCCATAATGTGAATTACGATGTGAGCATTTTAACGAGTGAACTCTATCGTCATCAACTAGGAGAACCCGATTTTATGGCCGTCTATGATACGTTGGCGATGGCACGGCGTTTCTATCCAGACCTACCGAATCATAAACTCGGCTATTTAAGCGAAGTATTTCCCATTTCTCATAAACCAAGTCACAATGCGTACGATGATATTATGGCGACCGCGTTGCTATTGGTGTATATGGTGGATCACAATATTGTGCCGACCCAGGCGATACGTATGGCCATCATTGCCAAGTATAAACATGCCTTTGCCACCATTGCTTCACAAATGGCGACCTTGGCGCGTAAAAGTAAAAGTGAGGCGCCTACGAGTTTATTGGCCTATATTATGAATGAAATGGGTGTTATTGACTATTATAAAGAACGCCATGAAATGGCACGCGTCGAATATATTCGTGATTTATACCGCATATTAGAGCGGTTAGAACAGACAAATACGGCGATGAATGGACATGATCGATTGCAGTATATATTGCAACTAGCGGCCTTGACCGCTGGCGAAGTGGATTGTCGCATTAAACAGGAACAACGCATCCCTATTATTACCATTCACCAAGCAAAGGGCAGTGAATTTGATTATGTGTGGTTAGCGGGCATGAATGAAGGACAATTCCCAAACTATATGGCGGTGAAAGAGGGGCACATCGATGAAGAAAAACGATTATTCTATGTGGCCTTAACGAGGGCAAAAGAACGGTTAGTGATTACGTATAGTAAAGAAAATGCTTATGGCAGACCGACTAGGAAAAGTTCCTTATTAGCCTATTTGCCAACGGATCCAACATTTGTAGATACTGTGTAGCATGCTCATGATGGTACTCCTTTCATAGTAGGTCGTCATGGCTGATGGCACATGGAAGAATGGATGCGGATAAGGTTGCTTTACCATAGTCACGCTACGACGAGAGGAAATCAATGTATGGAGTACGAGGAGGTACTATGGCAAGAAAAACAAATCGCGCCGATGATATGGTCATTTCTATTACAGAAGAAGATATACAAGGCGATACTCATACGGTAGGGGCCATCTTAGATAATCGAGGGCTACCACGAAAGGGCATGAAAAAATTATTCCATGAAAAACTAGTCCTTTTAGAGGGGCATAGATGTACACCGGAAACGCCAGTTGTAGCTGGTGATGAGTTGCGCCTACAGATGATGAAGGAGACTGTCGACTATACACCGATACAAGGGGCTATCACCATTCTATACGAAGATGAGGATCTACTCATTGTGGATAAACCGAAGGGGATGACCGTTAATTCGGGGGGACAAATTTCTTTGGCGAACCTGGTGGCGCAGTATTTCAAAGACCAGGGCATTCGGCGAAAAATTCGATTTTTAAATCGCTTGGACCGTGATACGACGGGGTGCATCGTGATTTGTAAAAGTCATGTGGCACAGAGCTTTTACCAACAACAAATGGAAACGAATCAATTTGAAAAATGGTATACCACAGTCGTGGAAGGGCGACTATTTACGCATATAGCACAGATTACAAAGGAGAAGACCTTAGTGGATGGCGCCAGCCTATCGGTGGTGCACCACGAGAATTTGCCATGCGTAGGGGAAAAAGGCGACACCTCATGCATGGATAAAGACCTACAGGTGCTCGCCTTACCGATGAAGCGCAGTGATGATGGCATTCATTATGAGGTAAGTTCGTTGGGGGTCATGACGAAAACGGGGTATTTGGTGCTAGGTACGTATGACAGTGTAGATGCCTATGGAAAAGACGTTAGACATTTGTCCGTAACCGATAGATCCTATGCATCTATGGCTGATGTGGGCCCCGTCACAAACGTGTTGGTGCGACTCTATACGGGTAAAACCCATCAAATACGCGTGGCTTTTAGCTACCTTGGCTATCCCTTGGTGGGCGATACCCTATATGGAGCCTCTCATACGGGGCATACCTTTATGTTGCGGTCCGTGTGCGTGGCGTTTACCCATATGAGAACAGGAGAGCGCATCGTAGTGCATGCGTAACCGTTTCAGTGCTGCATGTGTATGATGACAAGTAGATGTAAACGTATGGCAATAACAAGTGTGTATGGCCTAGAATGAGTAATGAGGTGCTTATGATTTCTATATATCCTACGTGGTATGATGACTTTCAGTGTAAGGGGGACAGGTGTGAACATACGTGCTGCCAAACTTGGGAAATTGATATTGATCCGGCCTCGTATGCACGATACCGAGAGCTAGAAGGACTGTTAGGTGAACGGCTTCGGGCCAGTATAGCCGGTGAGGGGGATCATCATTATTTTGCCCTAAATGAGCAAGGGTATTGCCCATTGTTGGAAGCGAGTGGATTATGTTCCTTAGTGCTTGCCAAAGGGGAAGACTATTTATGTGATATTTGCCATCATCATCCGCGCTTTTATGGATATGTGAAAGATGGAGCAGATCGGACGATTGAACTAGCTGGTGTGGGTCTAGCTTGCGAAAAGACGTGTGAGTTACTGAGTGCACCTGTAACGAGCTTGAAAAAGGCAGTGTGCGTGCCAACCTCTGATACGGGTATTAGCGATCTAGTAGGTGCTATGGATGCACCGAACAAAGATACTTTATACCTTACCGTAGGAGAGGAACATAAGATATATGGGTACACCACGGTAGATCGCCTATTAGCGCAGTTGGGCATAGATTGCACGAAAGAGGATATGGCGTTTGTGCCACTTCCGAATGAAGCGGACTATTTGATGCTGTTGTCGATTCTAGAAACAACGGAACCGATTCATCAGGCCTGGACAGAGGGCTTGTCGTGGCTTACGGCACATATACGCGATGTGGTCGCCAGAGCAGAGCACTATCAAACGGTGTATGATAGCGCTCTATTCCAACGACTCTACCAATACATTATCTATCGGCACATACCGCGCTTGGCGGACGTATCCCTTGAGGCACTTTTGGCCTATGGGCGGGATAGTGCAGAATATATCTTTATGATGGCCGCCGTTCATGGACATGAACTGGTGCAAATGGCGCGTTGGTCCGAACAAATTGAATACGATACGGATAACGTGGCGCGGCTTTTGGGGATATATGAAAGTATGTTCTCATAGGAGTAGGGTGTAGAGGACAGTGCCGAAACCAGTATATGGATTCATAGCAGTATCTCTCCTAATGTAGTATCATGATGATAGAGACTCGGTGAGATAGGTTGGTCTAATAAGAAAGATGCTAGGATTGTAAGTGATGTACATTATAGGATATCTTTTAGGCAGCTTGGGGATTACACTATAATGCTTTTTTCTATAATCTATAACTTGTAAAAAATTCGTATATTTAGACTAAATATATAGTTGATTTATTTTCCTATCTCTGGATTACTTAGAAAAACTTTAGCTACACATACTACAATATGAGTTGGTCGTCTCTTTCTAATTGTATGGATGTCAAAAATGGTTAATTTCTATATTTTTATGTTAGGCGTCATGAAGTTGTTTCCTTCTATGTCATTAGCTATTTACATAGCTGTTAGTCTCCTCTTTTCCCTTTTACAGTATCGATTCATAGTAAGATAAGTCCATTATGCAAGCTATACTCTATTAATCATATGCTCATGATGCAGGAGTTTTATATACTTGTGTAGAATATACTATATATTGGTTTATTTTATATATTGCGAGTATTACGAGATGAGGGGGAATTGTTTATATGCTTGAAAGTTATATGTCTATAGTAGAATTATGATAGATAATCATGCAAAGGGAGATTACTGGTGAGAATATCTTATCATCGGGATATAGAAAAATTGCAATAAAAAAACTCGATCCCAAGGAATCGAGAAATTTAAATGCTCCACATCGAGCAGCCCGAAAGCATTTTGAATTAATTTTTATTTGAACTCGTAATGTAATTCTATAAATAGTATAGAAGAAATAAGATAATTTGTCAATAGTTTATATAGGAGAAAGCAACTATGAGGTATAATGATGGAGATTATTACGTGGGATTGGATATTGGGACTAATTCAGTAGGATGGGCTGTTGCTACTCCAGATTATCGGATACCTAAATTTAGAGGGCATAAGATGTGGGGTAGTAGATTATTTCCAGAAGCTAATAGAGCCAATGAGCGACGTCAATTTAGAACTAATCGACGTAGGCTAGCACGAAGAAGAGATCGGCTAAATATATTAGAAGAATTATTTGCAGAGGAAATAGCAAAAGTAGATAATACTTTTTTTATGCGATTAAAAGAAAGTAAGTTTTTCTTGGACGATAAGACTATACAAGAAAAACATATTTTATTTAGTACAGATAATTTTGATGTAGAAAGTTTTTATCAAGATAATCCTACAATATATCATGTAAGACAACGATTAATGAATATTGTGCCTAATGATATTCGAGAATTATTTTTGGCAGTACATCATATATTGAAATACAGAGGCCATTTTTTATTTGAAGGACCTTTAGAACAGAATGGGCACTCTGAAGAAGACTTGCTGCGTGTTTTGCTAGGAGATAATGGGCTTGCTATTTTAGAGGATACTATCGACGTAGCAGAAATCGCTACAAGACTTAAGAATAAGCAAGAAACGAAGAGCGAACGCAAAAAAGCAATAAAAGAGTTATGGAAACCACTTCATAATCAGATAAAAGAAAAACAAGCAGAGGAAGTGGCGGGTCTTATTTTAGGCCTTACCTGTTCGGATATTTCTAAACTATTTGCTAATGATGAATATAAAACATTAGATAGTAATATTAGAAAAATTAATTTCTCTACAGGTGATTATGATGAAAAACGAAATGATTATGCAGCTAGTATAGGTGATGATATTGAGTTATTGGATACGATGAAAGCATTGTATGATAGGGTGCTTCTTTCACATATTTTGAAAGGCCACAGTAGTATTTCGGTAGCAAAGATAGAAGATTATAATACACATAAAAAGCAGTTACGGATATTAAAAGATGTATTAAAACCTTATAAGAGTTTCTATGATGAAATGTTTAGAGAAAATCACAGAAAAGAATTATCAAATTATGTCGCTTATATATCGTCTTACAGAGAGGGGAAACGCGTTAACCGGGAAAGTTTTTATAAATATGTTCAATCCGTATTAAAGAAAGTAGAGGATTCTGAATCTAAACAAGTAATTTTGGATGCTATAAATTTAGAGACATTTTTACCGTTATTGCGAGTGAGAGATAATGCGGTGATTCCACGCCAAATTCATCAAGCGGAATTAGAAGCTATTTTAGAGAAAGCCAGTCAAAAATATACATTTTTAAATGATGCGAGTGATGGTATAGCTGTAAAAGATAAAATTATGCAATTGTTTACCTTTAGGATTCCTTATTATGTGGGGCCGCTTAATCCACATAGTAGTGAAACTACTAATCATCAAAAACATGGTACAGGGTGGGTAGTTCGTAAGAACTTGGGAAAAGTATATCCTTGGAATTTTGAAGATATGGTAGACGTCAAAGCATCTGCAGAAGCATTTATTACTAATTTGACGAATAAATGTACTTACCTTATCGGAGAAGATGTATTACCAAAACATTCATTGCTATATAGTGAATATATGTTATTGAACGAATTAAATACGATTAAGTATGATGGCCATGAATTACCAATGGAGGTAAAACAGTTATACATCGATGAAGTATTTAAGCAGGAACATAAAAAACAAACAAAAGGTAGAATTATTGATTTTTTAAAAAGACAGGGCTTGATTACTAGTAGTCATACAGTAGTTATTACTGGTATTGATGATGCTATTAAGGGAGATTTACAATCCTATCGTGATATGGTACGTATTTTAGGTTTAGGATTTGATCATAGTGTTGCAGAACATATTATTCGATGGGTTACTTTGTTTGGGGAAGCCAAAGATATTTTAGAAAATAAAATACGTGAAGTTTATGGTAATAGCATTAGTGATAGTCAGATGCGGGCTATCAAAAAATTAAAATATGCTGATTGGGGAAGATTATCACAAGCCTTTTTTACTAAAATTATTGGCTGTGATAAAAGTGGAGTAGAGCGGAATATTATCACTTGTTTGCGGGAATCAAGTCAAAATTTAATGGAAATTTTGAGTGATCAGGGAACATATATAAAACAGATTAAAGCGTGGAATCATCAGCATACGACGAATATGATGGATACGCTTGATTATCAACTAGTTGATGATTTATATGTGGCACCATCGGTTAAACGATCTATTTGGCAAAGTCTATGCATTGTCGATGAAATTGTTAAAATTAGAGGACACGCACCTAAGAAAATTTTCGTTGAAGTAACTAGAACGAATCAAGCAGAAAAAATAAAAAAAGACTCACGAAAAAAACGATTAGTAGAATTATATACAGCTATTGGTAAAGAAGGTGCTGAATGGAAAAAAGAAATTGAAGGATATCAAGCGGGTGATTTTAGACAGAAAAAACTATACCTTTACTATATGCAAATGGGTCGTTGTATGTATTCCAATGAAACTATTGATATTAATACGTTGTTTACATCAGAATATGATATTGATCATATTTACCCACAGAGTTTAACTAAAGATGATAGTTGGGATAATTTAGTGTTGGTAAAATCACAGCTTAATAAAGAGAAGAGTGATACGTATCCATTAAGTGCTGTCAAAGGCAATCTGCATAATGAGAAAAATATAAGTCACTGGAAATATTTATGTCGAGCAGGATTGATTAGCGAGAAAAAATATGAACGACTCATGCGTACTACTGAATTAACGGCGGATGAATTATCCAAGTTTATTGCTCGTCAGCTAGTGGAAACCTCGCAAGCGACTAAAGCCGTTACTAGTTTGTTAGAATATTTATATAAAGATACAGATATTTGTTTTGTAAAAGCAGAAAATGTATCTCAATTTAGACATATGAATCACTTTATTAAAGTACGTGAATTAAATAGTTATCATCATGCTAAAGATGCATATTTAAATATTGTAGTAGGTAATGTATATCATGAAAAATTCACGAAAAACCCGATGAATTTTATTAAACAGTCAACAGCAAGAAGACCATATAACTTAAAGCGTATGTATGATTTTGATTTAATTAAACAAGGACAAGTTATTTGGAGTGTCAATCGGAGTTTAGGCATTGTGCATGCTATGATGCAGAGCAATGATGTACGAATTAGTAAAAAATTATTAGTTCAAAAAGGAGCATTATACAATGCAACTATTACAAAAGCACATAAGGCAAGAAAAGGAATTAATTTTCCTCTAAAAGGGTCTGATGAACGATTGTGTGATGTGCAGAGATATGGTGGTTATGAAAATATCAAGATTGCATATTATAGCGTGTTTTCTTGTTGCAAAGAAAAGTCAGATAAGGCTCATATTATTATAGTTCCTATACCAATATATATAGCTGCTTTGTTAAAAACAGAAGATGATGTTACGGCATATGCTTGGCAAACGAATCAGATTAAAGATACCTATAGTGCTATTAAGTTAGTTTATAAAAAGTTATGTATTAATACAGTGCTGAAAATTAATGGATTCAAATACTTTTTAGCTGGTAAAAGTAATAATAATGTATATTTAGATCCAGCAATCTCGGTTGTATTGGATGAAAAAGCAGTGGTATATTTAAAGGCCTTATCTAAGATTAGTCAATCGGATGATGTTGAAGCTATGGCACAATCTATAGAAGCTATTACATTAGAAGAAAATGAAGCTTTTTATGAGTTATTGCTGATGAAGATGCAAGAGAGAATATTTAAAAAAGCTTATCAAGCTAGGTTTAATAAATTAGCAAGTGAGACCACGCGGAGTCAATTCCGTCAATTAACATTAGGTGCTCAATGTGTTTGTTTGCTAGAAATTTTAAATCTATTGTCTAATAATAAAACAACATTTAATTTAACATCGATTGGAGTTTCTATGGCACGATGGACACAAAATATGAATTTGAAGAAGCTAGAAGAGTGTATTATTTATGAAACCTCTATTACAGGTCTTTATGAAAAGGCAGTTAAGTTAATATAGAAAGGTAATTCTATGAGTTGGCGTACTGTGGTGATTAGCCGTTGTGCTAAACTAGACTTTAAAATGAATTATATGATTGTCCGTCAAGAGGGAGAGGTACATAAAATATATATACATGAAATCTATGTTTTGATAATTGAATCCACAGCTGTGAGTATGACGGCAGCCTTGTTATATGCACTCATTAAAGAGAAAGTAAAAGTTATTTTTTGTGATCCGACAAGAAATCCTGTAGCTGAATTAGTAAGCTATTATGGTTCACATAATACGAGTGGTCGTTGTCGAGAACAGATGGAATGGACTGAAAGAGATAAAGTACTATTGTGGACGGATATTGTGCGTTCTAAAATACGAAATCAGGCAAGGTTGTTAGAACGAAAAGGGTTAGAGGCATATCGATTGTTAGAATCCTATATAGGAGATGTAAGGTTGGGCGATGAAACACAGCGTGAAGGTCATGCGGCTAAAGTATATTTTAATGCACTCTTTGGGACATCATTTACGCGTGATGAGGAGAGTAATATTAACGCGGCTTTAAATTATGGGTATGCTATTTTGCTATCGGCGATTAATCGAGAAGTTGTGGCGTTAGGCTATTTAACACAATTTGGATTATGTCATTCTAATCAATTTAATCCTTTTAATTTTAGTTGTGATCTCATCGAGTCACTCCGTGGTCTGGTGGATAAAACTGTCGTTGACATGGATTTAACACATTTTACAAAAGATGAAAAATATCAATTAGTTAATTTGTTATCTGAAGAGGTAATCATTGATAAACAACGACATGTACTGTCTGGGGCAATTCGTATATATTGTAAAAGTGTTATGGATGCACTCACTGCATCAGATTTATCATTAGTTAGATTTATAGAATATGAGTTATAGATTTATGAGAATTTTAGTTATGTTTGATATGCCAGCTATTACGTCGCAAGATAAAAAAGAATATCGATTGTTTAGAAAGTACTTACTATCACAGGGTTACCTTATGATGCAACAATCTATTTATGTGAAATTAGTATTAAATCAGACAAATGCAGCCTTAGCAATGAAAGGATTAATGCGGCATAAACCAAATACGGGGCTGGTACAAGTGCTGATGATTACAGAAAAGCAATTTTCGCGTATTGAACTGTTAGTAGGCAGTGTTACTTCTGAGGTTGTGGATACAACAGAACGGATGATTATATTATGAAAGTATTATATGCATTATCGGATATAGATATTGTGTTATCAGAGAATCATATCGGTACGTTGTTTATAGAAAATATGATGTATTTCAGACAGACATTGATGGAGTTATTACATCAAACTATGGGATCAGATGGGCATTGGGTGATTACGGAGGAACAGCAACATATCGATTGTAAGAAAAGTGTCATTCTTGTAACCGATTTCTTTCAATTAGAGGGGAATCAAAAACCAATTCTTTCTAAACTGCAGGCGTATTTGACAAGTGTTGCTGATGAAGAGCAAGCGCTATTATATGAAATTAATGATATACTTCAACGCTTATATCATAAAATTATTATACAAGCACCGATTGAAGTAGGGCATAAAGAATTTCTTACTGCACAAGATTTGATAAAGGCTGGTGATTTTAGATTTGAACTGGATAATTTATCCCCATTAGAGAGAGTGGTTACTTATTTAGATATTATCAGTGATTTACTGAAGAGCAAGCTGATTATTTTAGTTAATCTTAGAAAGTATATGACAGAAGAGGAATTAAAGTTAGTATACAAACATTGTATATGTAAAAAGATACGTATTTTTTGTATTGAGTCAGGTTATAGCTGTAAAAGCATTGATGAATCATTAGAAACAATTTATACTGTAGATAATGATTTATGTTTTATTTATTAAGTTGTGTAGTATTTATAGAATTACATCGCGGGTGATGGCGAAAAAATACTTTTGGCGTTAAAGTTATTTGGGGTTTGAGAGTAATGTAATTCTATAAGTGTCTAAAACCGTATAATCCTCTTTACTACTCCGAGCCTCGTTTGAGAGTAATGTAATTCTATAAGTGTCTAAAACAACAC
>NZ_KE384565.1:0-1329 GCF_000426745.1 Veillonella montpellierensis DSM 17217 | reverse complement strand
TGTAGTATGTTCATGTTTGAGAGTAATGTAATTCTATAAGAGTTTAAAACGAGTTTTTTTATTACGTTATTTAGGAGTGATGCTTGAGAGGATACTTTTGAATTTATAACTGATAAAGTTATTATTGATACAGGTATAAAACTTGTGCTAGATGGTACTGTTATTATGAGCTTTAAATTAACTATTGGAAGAACAGCAATAACATCAGACAATATTTATACAAATGAAGCCATCAGTGCATTTCTAAATAAAAGTAAAATTTATGTTAATAGTGATTATTTGCATTATATAGGTGGTTATAGGACAAAACGTGTTGTTTTAAATGCCGATAGAACTAGGTAATATCTAGTCCTATCGGCATTTTATCTTTTGTAGTGAACTTTAAAGAGTGACAAAATGTGTTGTAAAAAAGCTGAAAACTCTTGCATTTTTTTGTCTAAATAGGGCTTTATCTTTTTAGGAATATATTTTTTGAAGGAGTATTTTTATGAACAATGTTAGATGTCCTAATTGTGGCTTTAGTTGTAGAAAACATGATAGGTCTAATGCAGGTGCTCAAAGATGGATATAGAGGCAGTGTAGATGTGCATTTATGAATATAATTATAAAAAATGAAGTTGAATTACAATTGTTTTTAATAGGGGTGTTTAGCAAAAATAGTCAGAATGAAATGTCAGGACAAGGCCGTAGTTTTCGTAGAAAATCAGTAAGGTTTTGGGACTTATGACCGTTGCTCTCCTAAAATTGAAGTATCGAGTACAGTTGTTTTTGTTGATGGAATTGATTTAGCAATCAAATGAATCAATAAAGATGTATTATTTACGTATTTAGATGAATATTTATAGTTTGAATGTATTGCTACAAACAATCGAATTGTGGATGGAATTGATACATAATCACGTACTATGCTGCGAAATCATCGTGGTATGTCAATAGAAAGAAGAATAAAAACGGTGGTCTGGTGATGCTATATGCACTCACCGAACCCGCCTTCATTGTACGCCGAATAGGCATGATTAAACCCCCAGTTAAACTGGGGGTCAGTAAAATTTCTTAGAGAAAAGGAAAGAACCTCCTAGTGATAAAATGAAGTTGGTCTGGCAACCACAACATTTTAACATAGGAGGTTCAATGTCAATGAATGACGTAAAAAGCTTATCACATAGTAAATGGAGATGTAAATATCATATTGTTTTTGCTCCAAAGTATAGAAGGCAAATAATTTATGGTCGGATAAAAGTTGATGTAGGTAAAATTCTAAGAGATTTAAGTAAGAGAAAAAATGTAGAAATTATCGAGGCGGAATGCTGTTCGGATCATATACATATG
>NZ_AUFY01000020.1 GCF_000426745.1 Veillonella montpellierensis DSM 17217 | reverse complement strand
CATTCCGCCTCGATAATTTCTACATTTTTTCTCTTACTTAAATCTCTTAGAATTTTACCTACATCAACTTTTATCCGACCATAAATTATTTGCCTTCTATACTTTGGAGCAAAAACAATATGATATTTACATCTCCATTTACTATGTGATAAGCTTTTTACGTCATTCATTGACATTGAACCTCCTATGTTGAAATGTTGTGGTTGCCAGACCAACTTCATTTTATCACTAGGAGGTTCTTTCCTTTTCTCTAAGAAATTTGACTGACCCCCAGTTTAACTGGGGGTTTAATCATGCCTATTCGGCGTACAATACAATAAGTTTCTAATTATATCAACCACGGACTAATAACGTATATATTGGCTATATACTATTAATCTTCATTAACCAATACATAAGAAATATTAACAGGACCATGAACACCTACTACACGAACCAATTCAATATCCGCCGTACTAGATGGCCCAGTAATATGTACAAAATTAGATGGGAATCCTGCTGGATCAGCATCATATATTTCTTGTACTCGTTGCATAGATTGTGTCATACGAGGATAAATATCTTTCGTCTTAATAACAGCAATATGTACAAGTGGCAATAATCCTACAGAACGTCCCGATCCTACATCACTACGTTGCAACACAGTAGCTGTTTCTGCTATACCCAATGTAGCAAATGTAATCCCCATTTCAGCATTCTGTGCTTCACCAATACAATAATCACGGCCCTTTTCTGCATCCCATTTTACAAATGTAACATCTTGATTGGTATTATTGTTAAAAGCATCTCGTAATTTATATTCATCTAGTTCTGGCGCATCAGGATAAATAACTTTACCATTACCCCAATCCTTAATAACGTCCATTAATACAGAATATAAATTATCTTTTGTCGTTTCCACATACTTAGTATTATTTTTTTTACATTCTGCTTTAAATAATTCGACAATTTCATCACGGCTCATATTCTGCATAAGTTTGCCTTGTGGGCCTTTACTATAATCGAAAGGTTCCACAGATGTAGGTACTTCAGTACGGCCCAAAGATTTTGATAAACGCCCTAAAAAGGCTTTACGTTTAGCTTCATCCATTGTTTATTTCTCCTTTTTCTGAGCTTTCTTTTGTGCTTCATATTCAGCATACACATCACGGAATTTTTTAGTTTTTAATACGCCTAATTCTTTAGACTTAGTCCAACCACCTAAAACAGGGATGACCTTTGTCCATTCATCCATTGTTCCATTATGGCTCAAGAATTTCATACCAATAGCGCCGGCTTTAGTGCCCAAATCAAATAATTTATTGTTACCAAACACGGTACCAACCACTTTGAATATCGCTTTTTCTACTGGTGGTCGTAAATTTTCTTCTTCTGCAATCTTCACGCGGTGTTTTAATAAAAGTTCATGTAATGGGATCTTAACTGGACAAGCATCCGTACATTCCCCACATAAAGTAGAGGCATATGGCAAATCACCAGCTTTATCATAGCCTACTAGTAATGGTGTTAAAACCGCACCCATTGGACCTGGATAGATAGAACCATATCCATGTCCAGTAATCTGACGATACACTGGGCACACATTCATACAAGCGCCACAACGAATGCATCGTAACATTTCTTCAAATTCACTTCCCAAAATGCGAGAACGTCCATTATCTACAAGGATAATATGCTGTTCTCTAGGTCCATCAGCTTCTCCATCTTTAGCAGGGCCAGTAATCATTGAGAAGTAACTAGAAATTTTACTACCTACCGAAGAACGAATTAATAGTTCCATCATAATATCTAAAGCTGCAAAGTCAGGAACAATACGTTCAGTCCCCATCAACACAATTTGTGTTTCAGGAATGGAACTAGCCATACGACCATTACCTTCATTAGATACAATAGTAACTGTCCCAGATTCAGCCACGCCAAAATTACATCCATTAAATCCTACATCTGCATTCAAAAAGCGCTGACGAATATATTGGCGCACATATTTTGTCATTTCTTCTGGATCATTAGAGCCAACATAGCCTATTTTTTCCATAAATATTTCACGGATTTTATTACGTTCCAAATGAAGTGCTGGTACAACAATATGTGATGGTGGATTATTATCTGCAGTTTGCAAAATAAATTCAGCTAAATCAGTTTCATTAACTTCAATACCTGCTTCAATAAGTATTTCATTTAAACTTATTTCTTCAGATACCATAGTTTTAGATTTTACAACCATTTTTGCTTCTTTTTGTCGCAAAATTTCTAAAGCAATTTTAGAGGCTTCTACACCATCTTCAGCAAAATGTATATGAGCTCCTGCTTTTTCAGCATTTTCAGCAAATTGATTTACATAATAATCAAGATTTGCTAATACATGATCGCGAAGTTCTGCTGCATGTTGTCTAAAATCTTGCCATTCTGGTACTGCTGCCACTAATTTTTCACGATTATCGCCAAATACATCCTGCGCTCTTTGAATAGCATGTACCTTAAATTGATTATCAATACACTCTTTTATACGTGTTTTAAATGGTCGGTTATCATAAATTATAGCCATGTATTGTCATCCTCCTATCGGCAGTTCAAAACTTCTGCAATATGCATTGTCTTGATACGACGATTAATTTCGCCTTCTTTATGCATACGATCAAGCATACCAGCAATATTCATAAGACAAGCTTGGTCACTACCTACAACTACGTTAGCCCCAGACTCAGCAATTTTTTGTGCTTTATAACGAGTCATTTGCTCAGAAATTTCTGGTTGTTTTACGGAGAATGTACCACCAAAACCACAGCAACGATCAGAATGTTCCATAGGTATATATTCTAAGTCTTTTACATTATTTAATAATGTAAGTGGTTGTTCTCGAACACCTAACAAACGAGTAACGTGACAAGATTGGTGATAGGTTACCTTTTCTTTAAAACGAGCCCCTACATCAGTAACGCCCAATACATCGACAATAAATTGGTTAAATTCATAAATATGTTCACTTAACTTATTTGCTCTTTCAAGCCATTCTGGTTCATCTTTTAAGATTTCACGATATTCATCTTTGATGGCGAATGCACAAGAGCCTGACATACTAACTACATAGTCAGCGTCTTCAAATGTTTCAATAGTGTTTTTAATGGAAGACATTGCTGATGAGTTCCACCCTGAATTAGTAAACATTTGTCCACAACACACTTGTTTCTTAGGAACTGTAATATCACAACCCAGATTTTCTAACACATGTACGCCAGCCATACCTACATGTGGATAAAACATATCAATCAAACATTGTGAAAATAGATGAATTTTCATTTTCTCACATCCTCAACTTTACTAGTACTTACACATTTATGGATAAATTCTAACGCATCCATTTACATTTCATTCGAATAATGAATGATATTCATTACTCACATTATAAAATAGGATATTAATAATGTCTAAGGATATGCAATATCAGTAAACTAGCTATTTTGTAAGCTACCATTATGATTAAAAATCATACCTTGAATTATAAATTATTATTTCAATAATCATTATCAAATACATTATATGAAAAATACAGATATTTACAATTCTAACAGGCATTCAATTTATCATCTATATCAATACCTTTTTTACCTTTTATCATCACTTTTGCTAACAAAATAATTCAAAAATGTGATTTTAATCTTATATTAATCAAAAAATCTTCTATATCTATGCAATTTAGAAATACTTATAATTATAAGTATAACTGTAAAATTATATAAATTATCATCATTTCTAATCTACACAATACAGTTTTTTGAAAGCATCTCTCATAATTAACCATTTTACTTCACATATTACCCATAAAATGTCACTAGTATAGTCCATATTATCAACTAGTTAGCTACCATCCAAAATTCTAATATTAACTATTCTATACAACGCTTGTCTCTATACATACACGTATTTCTTGTCTATAATATATAAATAATAAATCCATTAATTGTTTCTAATATACTATGGACCACATAAATTTAGCCTTCATAATACTAATCAAACATCGTTTCATAATGCTAATCAAACACTGTAGCACTAACAATATTATATTTTAGAGTATATAATAACTATCATCCTAGCACTCTCTATACAAATAGGAAAAGTGTGAATGACAGTCTACGCCTAGTTATTAATCAATAAGAAAGAGGTCTGTCCTATGAAATCATCTAAATTATCATTAGTAGTAGCAATCTGTTTATCATTAAGTACCACTGTTATCTCTGCGAATACTCCATCAGCAAATATCGCCTCACCCGCAAGTGCCACTCATAAGACTGCATCTGTAGATGCTTTATTACCATTGCCTGCTGGCGTCTACAGTGACACTGTTAATCATTGGGCTAAAACAGCTATCGCTGCTATGAGTAATGCAGGGTATATATCTGGCTATAGTGACCACACCTTTCAACCAAATGCTTCTATGACACGAGAACAAATTGCTTGTGTTTATGCTACTATCATAAACAAAGAACATCATATTGATTCCCAAACACCTATCTTAACGAGTGCTTTTTCTGATGTATCGATTACCCGTTGGTCTAATAGTGCTATTGCCACTGTATGTAATAGTAATATTATGGGAGGCTATCGAAATGGCACGTTTAATCCTGAAAAGGCAATGACTCGTCAAGAATTTGCTGTTACAGCACTAAACTTTGCCAAGTTAGAGCATGTCAAAACCAGCAATAAAAATGAAAACATCCAATTTAAAGATCAAGATTCATTTACAGACTGGGGCAAATCAGCTATCATGGCACTGGCAGAAAAAGGATATTTAGCCTATGGTCCAGATGTTACTTTTAACCCATCAGACCCTATCACACGTGCAGAAGTAACATCTATTTTATATCGTATCATCACTAATCAGCCAGTAATGATTGAAAAAGCTAATGCTTCTACCACTCATAATGTATCATCAACAGTGGAAAAGAAAGACGCTTCTAAGTCCAACCAAGAGATGACTGCAGAAAATAAACAACAAAAAGATTTGGAAAATAGCGTATTTAATAAATTGAATAAAATCTATAAATCATCTAATAAATTTCAGGACTATGGCGTAATATACTGGAAAGACAATATACTTCACATAGCGGTAAAAGATAGAAAAAAATTGTCGTTAATAAAAACTAAATTTGCTGCTATGAAACAAGTAACCGTCGAATCCTCTAATTATAGCCAAACAGAATATAATAAAATCGAAAAAAACTTCCGTAAGTATTATGGATCCCACGAAAAATCTGGTATGATTATTGTCATTTTTCCAGACGTGCAAAACAACCAATTATACGCATTAGTAACAACAGCCTCTGCTAGTACCCAACAAGGTGTAGATAAAACATTTGCTTCTAAAGTTAAAATGGTTGTAAAAACTAATTAATCCAATAGTGTAATCTATACCCACTAATATGAGGAGTGAATTTTCAATAAATCCACTCCTCTCACTATTTTATATACCATTAAACAAATTTTACAAAATCTACCAAAATACATACTGATTCTGTGATACAATACAACTATAGTAATCGCAGGAGGAATTTGTAATGAACAAAAAAAATCACATCCTAACAATACTCATGACTGGCTTATTCACTATTAGTTTAGGTGAATTGCCTAATGTTCATGCCAATACGATTTCGCACGCTACTATATCCGTTGTGAAACCAGCATCGCATAGCGTGCCTATCAATGCTAATACAATAGATACTTCTACCTCTATTACCAATAGTGTATCTTCCTTTAACAATTCTCGCCAATATATATTTGCTGATGTACCGCCCAATTATTGGGCTTACCAATCTATCTCTACCATGACACAGGAAAAAATTATTAATGGCTATGCTAATAATACATTCAAGCCTGAAAGTCCATTAACACGAGAGGAAGCAGCAACCCTATTTAATAACCTCTTAGGCGAAACGCCAACAGTTATGTTATCGAGCACATTTTCTGATATTACTTCCGATCGATGGTCTGCACTAGCTATTGAGTCAGTAGCTAAAAAAAATATTATTAGCGGCTACGGAGATACAACATATCGTCCTGAAAAATATATGTCGCGGCAAGAATTTGCAGTGGTAGCTGACAACTATATCCATTATATTGGTTACGTAACGGAGGATCCTACCATATTAGATGAGTATAATTACAGCGACCAAAAATTTATAGCCCCTTGGGCACAAGATGCGGTACGTGAATTGGCAAGTCTTAAATTTTTAGCCTATAATCCTCATAGCATGTTTAATCCTGAAAAATACATCACTCGTGCTGAAGCCGCTGAAATTGCCTATCGTATGACACATACGCCACAAGCTCTTGCCTTTATGGATACAATACATCGACAAACCATTGAAAGTAAAACTAATAAATTATTAATGAATACATTTAAATACCATGATATAGAGATAGATTTTAGAAATGATGGAGCCATGTTCTGGAATCACGGGAAGCTGTATGTTACTTTTACTAAGGAAAATAAATTAAAACAATTTGGTGCCACCTTAGCCACCTCAAATGATAAAGAACTAACTACCTCTGTCATTACTCATATAGGTAGCTATACACAAGCTGATTTAGATAATTTACAACTAGAAACAACATATATGTATAATCAATTAGAGCCTCAAGGGACTGTCATCTCCATCACTCCAGATATATCTGTCTCCTCTCTTATTTTGACCGTAGATGAATTATCACCAGCCACAAAAAAAGCCTTTGTTAAACGATTTGGCAAAAAAGCTTCTATACAATTACCCCCTGTGACTGAAACAAATTGGTCAAAACCTGTCAAATGGCATATTGCTAATGAAATAAAAGCCCATCAATAAAACAATCTCAATGATAAGCTACAGCATCATCGTATGCTCATAATGAAATAATAGTTACTCTTTCTAGCCGTATAATTACAGATAGGAATATGAGTTATATGTATAATCTGCCATAGCGATGTATTCTGTAAACTACTTCTTTACTATAAAACATAAAAATAGAGGAACATTGATGCAACATGCTCAATGTTCCTCTATTTCGTTGAGTATATAGTTACGACTTCTTATAAACTATCATGAGTGCTTACATCGTATAAACCTTAATAAGGCTAACGATAGATATAGACATTACATGTCACCCATAGATTAGTAAAAATATTATGGTTAATTATATGCTTTTACCAGAAGTAGTATTAAAGATAAATTCTTTCGTAACCATAGTACCTTCTATCGCATTATCTTCAATCGTATATGTATACATAACAATGCGAAGTAATCCATCTTGATTCTTTTCTATATCATAACTCATAAGGATATTATATGTCATATGTTCTTTTTCATTTCGTTTATCTATTGATGTTTTTATAGAAGTAGCATAGTTAGCTAATTTCTTATTGATTCTATGAGTAACAACAGGACTGACAGAGTTAATGGTAGGATATACAATATGAATATGATCGCCTAATATAGCAGTAGGTGTAATGCCTACACGCAACCTAGATGTATACTCTTCTGCTGATGGTACAGCTACCATCGTGCAAGTCTTTGAAAGTCCTTCTAAGGTAGTACGAATCGTTCTATTTGTTTCTGGAGATGCAGTGCTTGAAATTCGTTGCTTATCTATATCCTGCTGACCAGATACAGCATTAACAACCACCAACTTATCTGCTCCTTGTACTGTTTTATGATCTTTTACAACTTGGACAGGAATAGTATCAGCATTTGCTGTAACAATTGTTCCATAACCAATAACAGCTCCTACTATCATCATAATAGCAATTTTTTTATTCATCAGACTTGCCCCCTCTATTCTTATACGATTATACTATGCATCTATTATTCTAATTCAGAATTTACATGTTTCTATACGTCTTAATGTCCACTATCCCCATATGTGCTATATATGTCTACGATAGCACACTTTGTCATGATTGTCGTATTCTAAGATAATTATTACACACTGACGCTCAATCACTCTTTCTATATATATAATATTATAGCAATCGATATAGTAAAAGAGCAACCTATAGTCACCAAAGGTGCTATCTTCCTATATAGTATGTAATGTAACCTATCCTATAAAATATAGTGAAATCACCGCAACGAGGAATCTAGGATGTCATCGTTTTGTATATAATCTACTGATTGTCATAAGCAATGTAAAAGAAATATCTTAGTAATGAGTAATACAACTATACTATATTGTATTTAAATATATGTTATGCTTCATATAATTCTAACAGACCTATCGGTGATTTTAGTACATTCTATCAGCTCTACTCTGATACTATTTTTATCTTGCATACACATTAGAATCATTTTCCTACTAAAAAGACTGTATGGTACATACTTACCATACAGTCTTTTACATCCTTATTATTCTCTATATACACATATACCTATTATCTGTATACTAATACCTATTTATTTTCATTTGCTTTACGTTCTGCCAAAATAGCTAGGGCTTGTTCCTTATCAAATTTGGTAGTAATTACAAGGCGAGCAATGTACACCATCATAAGAACGAATACGATTAATCCTAACCACTTGCTAGTATCTGCAAAATCATCGCCAAATATAGCCAATGGTGCATCGCTACCACCAGATGTTACGGAAAATACAATGATAACTGCAATAATAACGCCCATCAAACTTTCCCCAACAATTAATCCCGATGAGAATAAAACACCACGACGATTACATTGTTCTGCATCTTCTTCAGCTAAGACTTCACCGGATCGTTCTTTAGCTCTTTGTAATATATAACGACCAACAAAGAAGCTCAATACTGAGCCCATGACTAATGGCATTTCTAAGGATGGAGGTAAATAAATCCCCATACCTACTGCCAATGGAGGTAATGTTAACGATGCAGTCGTATTTTTCAATATTAAATCAACTAAAATAACAACAACACCTACACCTACGCCGATTAAAATATACGACCAATCCATGCTATCACTAAAAATACCTTGTGCAATCGTCGTCATCAATGTAGCTTGTGGTGCCGATAATGCTTGGCTTGGATCCATACTAGCTCGTGGCATAGCACCAGTAAATCCGTAAGCTTGGTACAACAAGTTTAACACTGGTGCAATCGCTAAAGAACCAGCTACACTACCAATCAATAAAGCTACCTGCTGTTTCCATGGTGTAGCTCCTACTAACTGTCCAGTTTTTAAATCTTGTAAGTTATCATTCGAAATAGCTGCAATAGATACAACTACACTAGTCATGAAAATCGCCAATGCTGTCGCAAAATCAACGCCTGCTTGCGTAGCAAATAAATGGTTCGCAGAAGCAATGGCATATACAACAAGTGAAGAAATAATGATACCAATAATACCAATCCCAGAAATTGGACTAGCAGAAGTACCAATTAAACCTGCCATATATCCGCAAGCAGCGGCCACAAAAAATCCTACACACACAGAAATAATAACGCCGCAAATAATTAATATAATCATTAAAGAGCTACTAATATCCACAGCACTAACGAAAGAGTAAAATGTAAAAATTAATCCAATCATAATGGCAAGGAATACAACGGCAATCGTACTAGCTTTCATATCTGTATCCATGCGATGTGTAATGCGTTCATCACCGCTCATGCCCATATTATGTACAGAAATTTTCATTCCTTCTACAATTGGTTTGACTAATTTAATTAATGTCCAAATAGCGGCAATAGCAATAGTACCAGCACCGATAAAACGGACCTTTGATTTCCAAACACCCATGGCAAATTTAGTAGTACTATCACCATCCATCGGTAATACACTAGTTAAGTATGGTACAAATCCTCCCCATGCAATGATCATACCAACTAAAATAGCAATCCCACTAGCAATACCAATCAAATATCCTGCACCAAGCAATGCTGTAGAAAATCCTAGAGGGAATTGTGTAATACCTTTTCCTGCTTGAAACCAAAAACTAGCAGAATCAGCAAGTGCATGAAATCCAGATGTACATAAATTAATAAGTCCTGCTACGACACCGCCACTCACTATTTCCTTCATGCCAGAGGATTTTCCAGCATTAGTAGCAGAATGGCTACCTACTTTCAAAATTTCTGCAGCTGCTCGTCCTTCTGGATATGGAAGATCACTATTGACAACCATCGCGCGGCGTAATGGAATTGTAAATAACACGCCTAGGCATCCACCGCAAGTACATAGTAAAAATGTTTGCCAAAATGGAAACCCTTGCCAATACCCTAACATTAGTAAACCTGGCAATACAAAAATAACAGCAGACAATGTCCCCGCTGCTGAAGCCTGCGTTTGTACCATATTATTTTCTAATACATTAGAATCTTTAAAAAACCGTAAAATGGCCATAGAAATAATAGCAGCTGGAATTGATGATGAAAATGTCAATCCCACCTTCAAACCTAAATATACGTTAGATGCAGTAAATACAATAGTAATTAAAATACCTAATAGCATTCCACGTAATGTAAGTTCTGGCAATCGCAGTTCATGACTCATAAAATCATGTTTCACTTAAAATACCCCCTTTTAATATACGAGATAAGGATAGATTAATTTTACCCTTTTTCACGATAAAGCACAAGAAAAAAATGTTTTTTTAGTATATACATTTGATTATCTCTAATGGATATTCTTTAATTTATTTTTGTTAGTCAATCTAAATGAAAATTATTATAAATTTCATGATGACTTTTTTATAAATTTCCTTTATAATATAATTTGTAATTGATATTTATTATCATTTTATTATTAATTGAGGAGGTATTATCATGGAAACTCGCACTGAATATGATTCTATGGGCCCTGTCGAAGTCGACGCAGCACGTATTTACGGTCCTCAAACACAACGTTCATTTAACAATTTTAAAATTGGCACTCATTGCATGCCATTGGAACAAATTAAGGCCCTCGCTTTAGTCAAAAAGGCGTGTGCTAAAACAAATGCAATTTGTGGCGCCATTAGTGAAGAAAAAGCAAAACTCATTGCACAAGTAGTAGATGAAATTCTAGCTGGCAAATGGGATGAAGAATTTCCTCTTTGTGTATTCCAAACAGGTTCGGGTACACAAACTAATATGAATGTGAATGAAGTAATTGCTCATCGAGCAAAACAGATTAACGAATCCATTCCATTACATCCTAATGATGATGTAAACCGTGGTCAAAGTACTAACGATACATTCCCTACAGCAATGCATATCGCTTCCTATTTTGAAATAGAAAAACGCGTGTTGCCTGCTCTTGATCGACTCATTGCCTCCTTTGAAAAGCTTCAAGAAAAAGGTAAAGGACTACAAAAAGTAGGTCGTACACATTTACAAGATGCTACTTTCATTATGGTAGATCAAGAAATCAGTGCTTTCGTAGCAGGTCTTAAAACAGCTCGTAAAATTATTGTAGAAGCTACTGATTATTTATTAGATGTTCCTTTAGGTGGTACTGCGGTAGGAACTGGTGTGAATACACCAAATGGCTACCTTGCTGCTATGGATGCTATTTTGCCAGAAGTAACCGGTGCTCCATTCCGAGTTGAAAATAATAAATTCCAAGGCATGTCATTAAAAGATGCGATTATGACAGCTCATGCAGCACTCAACACATTAGCTACTACTCTATTTAAAATTGCGAATGATGTTCGTTTCCTAGGCTCTGGTCCTCGTTGTGGATATGGTGAATGGACATTACCAGCTAATGAACCCGGTTCCTCCATTATGCCAGGAAAAGTAAATCCTACACAATGCGAAGCTTTAACAATGGTATGTGCTCAAGTATTTGGTATTAATACTACCATGACAGTATGTGCTGGTAGTGGGGCTTTCCAACTTAATGTGTATATGCCGATTATGATTTATGATTTTATCGAATCTACTCGTCTATTATCTGATGCAATGAATTCATTCGCTGAAAAATGCATTGATGGAGTCGAATTTATTCCTAAAAAACTAAAATTCTTTGTAGAACAATCACTACAAATTGCTACAGCGTTAACACCATACATTGGCTATGACAAAGCAGCAAAAGTAGTAAAAGATGCATACAAACGTGATACTTCTATTAAATCCATTATTCTCGAAGAAAAACTTATGTCGGAAGAAGAGTTTGATCAAGCCGTAAAAATGAAGTAATGTGCTAACGCCACTATTTCATTGATTTCATATCTCTTTTCAGCACACACTATATCACTAGTAATCAACTCCTCCAACCTAGATGATACGTATAATAATGTACCACTACATATTCATAGACTAACAAAATGACTATGCACTACCTAATTGTATAGTCAACTCGATACACTCATACCTCAACTTGTGTATCGATTTCTACAAAAGCGATAGCATATATACCATACCCTCCTAATATGTATTTGGTATATATGCTATCGCTATTTATATAATAATTGTAATTTATGATTACCCTACTGCATAAAATTTCTCATGCTATAGGGAGGATGCATTCCTAACCCCATACCATGTATGAATTACTAGTAAATGCTATACCTATTCGTAATCAACCATGTACATAGAATACTTTGATTATTCTGAGTCCATATCAGGCTAACACGCACTATATGGTATCATTGTGAGCGAAATGTAAAAACAGAAATTTCTCGCGGGCAATTAATCCGTATAGGCCACCAATGACCAGATCCACGATTAACATAACAACAAGATGTACCATGCACGTACATACCTTTCACATACGGTGTTCCAATAGGTACTACATTAACTCCCAGTATATTAATTTGTCCTCCATGAGTATGCCCACTAAATGTCATCGGTATATTTCTTTTCATAGCCTCTGTAAAAAACTCAGGATGATGGGCCATAAGCAAAACAAACGCATCGTCTGGAATACCTGCTAATGCTTGTTCCATCATTTCTTGTCGGCAAACAATACGATTACGATTCATATTATAATCAACGCCAGCCAAATAGACCGGTCGATCGTCTATACCAACATTCTTATTTAATTGATAGTTTTCATTAACCAGCACCCTCATAGATGTATTCCGCAAAGCTCTAGTAACGCGCGTTACATCCCTAAAATGCTCGTGATTTCCCAATATATAATCAATTCCATCTGGAAATTGAGGGACCAGTTGATTAATGCGCTCACACAAATTAGGCAACCATTCTAGCGTATCAATTAAATCTCCCGTAATTAATAATCTCTGTGGTTTTTCGGCTAACACATAGCCCATAATGCGATCAAATTCTTGTAAATCAATACAGGGACCTATGTGAACATCACTAATTTGCGCTAATCGATAGTTATGTAAGTACTGTGGTAGACGAGGAAAAGCTAACTCATGATGGGTTACTTCAATACGATATTGTCCATCAAAAGCAACTACACTAGAACCACCAATCGTCACAGCAGGTACAGCGATACCTATTTTCTTAAATAAGGCACGCCGAGACTCTCCTATTGTTACAGTCCTGGGTGGTCTATAATAATTTATAATCTTTTCTACCGCAATCGTTATGAGTAAGCCCATAATAGAAACTACGATACCAATGCTCCACGCATATGATTCTGTACGCCATATTTGTAGTACCTCATACAACCAAGTGCCATATAGATCAGTTTGATGCATGATAAAATAATGAACACCAATCATCAACGTACCACCCACAGCACAACAAGTAGCAGCAAGTAGTAGTCTTTGTTTTGGTTGCCATACCCACAACCATACACTAATAAATAGTATCAATAGAATAATTAATATGCCTATAATAATAGGCTCTAGATAGGCTTGCATGCATAGTCCTTTCTATACAACATTTTAATTCACCTCAGCATTACAATCATTAACATAGAGTCGTTAATTTACCATGCGGACCTGCCCATACATAATCAGCAAATTCGCTCCTTTTTAACAATTGCCAATCTGCTGGCAATTGTGCCTGTAAACTTTCTAATGTACCTTCAAACGTTATTATGCCCCGATATGCACGCATAATCCATTTGCGATGTGAAAATAAATGGGTAAGTTCTTGTATACACTCATTCTCCAATACTACTGTACAACCAAATTTTTTAACTTGATTTTCTAAATGACTAGCGCCTTCTATAAAAGAAGCTGGTTCTTCCACACTTGGAAATTCCCACATAGATCGCAATAGCCCTGTATTAGGGCGTTTATGTAACAAATAATAGTCCCCCCACTTTAATAATCCTACCATCATAGAAATTGTAATCACTTTTGTCTTTTTAATCCGTATAGGCAATGAAGGCGCATCGCCTCGTGCATACGCAATACAAACAGCGGATAAGGGACACTCATGACAACGCGGATTTTGTGGTATACAAATAGCGGATCCAAAATCCATTAAGGCTTGATTGAATTCTCCTGGGCGATCATATGGTAACGTTTGCTCTACTAAATAGGTAATTCTTTTTCTTCCTTTAGTTGATAATATGTCGTCCTCTATATGATACAAACGAGCATATACACGTAATACATTGCCATCCACTGCCGCTTCTCGTTGATTAAACGCCATGGATAATATGGCTCCTGCTGTATAGGCACCAACTCCTTTTAATGATTCCATAGCCTTTCGATTCCGTGGCACATGACCGCCATATTGCTCTACTACTTCTTGTACGCCTAGTCGCAAATTTCTTGCCCGACTATAATAACCTAACCCCTGCCATGCGTGAACCACCTCTTCTTCTGATGCATCTGCTAAGTCCTGCATAGTAGGAAACCGCATCATCCAATTATCAAAATATGGTTTCATCGCTTCAATCCTTGTCTGTTGTGACATGATTTCTGATACCCAAATTTTATACGGATCTCCCGTATTACGCCATGGCAACTCACGTTGATTCACATCATACCAATCTAACAAATGATTTGTCCATTCTAGCGGTAATAATTCTGTTTCATCTATAACCGTATCAACCTCTACTAAATCCATAGATACCACAGTTTCATTATCGTCTCCAAACTGTATCATTCCTTCTAATTTTTTCCCTTCCAGTATCTTGGGCACCCATTTTCGATCACCGGACCACATAGAATCATAAGGAATATGGTCCATTGGTATCCAACAAGGCTCCATTTCTTCTGTTTCTATGACGGTCCCCCCATAATCGCGGATGAGATACACATATCCAATATGTGTTAATGATGTGTCATGAGGAAATTGAAAGTTTAATAATGCCACTGGTTCTAACGCATCTGCTTTAACTATAAGTCCAGATTCTTCTTGTAATTCACGAATCATACATTGTACAAAACTTTCTCCATCTTCAACTTTTCCTCCAAAGCCATTATATTTACCAGCACCAAACCCACGTTTTTTACGTCCTAATAAAATTCTATTCTCTGTATCAATGACAAAACACAATGTCGTTGGTTTCATATGTTCTCCCTTCATCATTCATATATCTTTATTCATTATATCAAATATAACAATCCCCCACGACATCATAGGTAGTTGAGTAAAAGTATCGAGCATGTTACTATATAATCTCATCATATACTAGATTGGTCATATCATTCAGTCATATGTGCTACCATGACACTCTATATGGTAAATCCTATAAGACCTACAATACAATCATTGCTAATCTACGCTCATCTACACTAGAATCTACTCTTTCATAACCTATACTATAATTTTCTCACTACTACACTTTTACTATATATCCACAATATGTAATAGGCGAATCCCACAAGCTACGGTATAATAATAAATAGTTACATACTTATTATACTTTACAAACATTTATAATTTACGATACATCTGTGAGGCATCTATGAATCAACCTTTAATATTTGATATTGCCCTAGGCTATAGAAAGCCAGTCAATATTCGTAATGAAAAAATAGCCTGCCCTTTTTGTGATACCAGTCACTTAACAGACATATTGGACAGAAACGGTACCATGATATGGTTAAAAAATAAATATCCCGTATTACAAGATACTTGGCCTACAGTTATTATTGAAACCGATGATTGTCACGGTGAATTTTCAGCCTATGATCCGCATCAAGCAGCCGCTATTATCTCATTCTCCATGGATAAATGGATTGAAACTATGAAAGATAGTCGCTTTAAATCTGTTCTATATTTTAAAAATTATGGTCCTTTATCAGGTGGTTCAATTCGTCATCCCCACAGTCAAATTATAGGTCTTGAAACATATGATTACTGTGAAGATATTAAACCATATCATTTTGACGGATGGCTCTTAAAAGAAGATGATACCATAAAAATTACATTATCAAAGCATCCACTTATCGGCTTTTTTGAATACAATCTTCAATTTCCCCATTCTGTAAACAGAAGCAAATTAAGTCGTCGCATGCAACAAATTACCAAATACATTATAAGCACCATGAAATCCTATACCAAATCATATAATTTCTTTTTTTATAATCTGCATGACGACTATTACTATGCTAAAATTATACCCCGTTATGTGACAACGCCTCTCTTTATTGGCTATAAAATTCCACAAATAGGTTGTGAAAGCCGCGTTGCTACCATTCAAGAAGAATTAAAAGCCTACTGGGACCTATAATACCAATGAAAGGAACTCTATGAAAGTTTTTGCTATTGGCGACACCCATTTATCTGGTACGCCACCTAAAAAACCAATGGATATTTTTGGACCCCATTGGGCCAACCACTGGGAGAAAATCAAACAAGCTTGGCAAAAAAGCGTCACCAATGATGATATTGTTTTCATCGTAGGCGATATTTCTTGGGCCTTGCGATTACCCGAAGCTCTCGAAGACTTACAATCGATTCAAGCTCTACCTGGCATGAAATACATGATTCGTGGTAATCATGATTATTGGTGGTCTAGCACAAGTAAAATGACTGCCGCCACTAACCATGAAATTACATTTCTTCAAGGTCATGCCACTGGTATTGGTCATATAGCATTTGGCGGAACTCGCGGATATCTTTGTCCCGGCGATAGCGCTTTTGATATAAACAGGGACCAACATATTTATGAACGTGAATTACTCCGTACAGAAGCGGCCTTACAAGAAATGGACCGCTATCTTGCTACTCTTTCAGAGACGGATGCTTCTTTTGCATCAAAAAAAGGAATAAAAATTTTATTGTTACATTATCCCCCATTTAATGATACAATCAGTTCCAGTGGATTTACAGAATTAATGGATACGTATCATGTAGACCATTGCATTTTCGGACACTTGCACGATAGTGCCTCTTTCAACCGTATCCCTAGTCACTATCATAATACGCAGTTACACCTAGTATCTGCCGATTTTTTAAATTTCACGCTTAAGGAGATTCTATGAGTCGTATTCATGCTGAACATTTACAAGCTGGTTACATTTTTGGTGACCCACACAATCAAGAATATATCTATTTACCACCAGGAGAAGTAGGAACAGATTCACCGTTATGCATTTTAGAAACACCTACTAAACGGGAAGATATCTCCATCGACAAAGCTATTCATATCATTGATACACTTAGCTTACGTCGTTGCTCTCACCCTATATTAGGGAAAAAATCATTCTAATGCATATCATAGCTAGTACGATAGGTACCACATACAACGCACGTTACACGTAACAAAGATAAAACCAATTATACGCACTGTAATCTAAATAAGAAATCAAAAGTGTTGTATCTGCTGCTAATATAGATATAGCACACCCTACTAGCCATACAAGTAACATCTTGTACCAGAAAATCCTCCTAAGAGGATCTACTACGCTTAGCGAATTACCATAGTTATGAAATACTTATCACTATGGCATACGAGTTAATCTGTACTAAGAAACCACATACCATAGCTAATCCATTACAGATAGTATCTTAATACAACTAATACTGTATGCGTATAACACATGCGTGGTAAATAAGCAAAAAAGAAGCATGCACTCTGTTATGATGAATGTAGGTCACTAAACTGAATCATTATTTTAAAAGGATGTACGAGTATAATACATTTGTGACAAATAAAAAAAGAACACTCTCTGTGATAATCAATGCAGCTGACTAAACCGAATCATTATTTCAAAGGAGAAACCTTCTTATGACATGTATCATAACCGAAGAGCTACAGTTTCGTAAACGTATATGTGAATATGCTATAAACATCAAACTAATACTGTATTGACTAAAAGAATAAAAAAATATACTATGATAAGCAATTGACTATATACGTAATTAGGAGTGATTGAAATGAAGTTGTCTACAAAAGATATAATATATATCGGTTTATTAAGCGCTATTTGTATTGTTGCTACATTTATACTATTTCCCTTACCTACTGGTGGCATGACTCATCTAGGATCGGCCGCTCTGTTTACCATTGCCGCCGCTTTTGGTGGCATGTATGCTGGCTTGGCTGGTGCCATCGGATCAGGTATATTTGACCTAATCAGCGGTCATACATCGTATACATTATTTTCTATTATCATAAAAGGATTGGCTGGCGTGGCTGTTGGTGTACTCACTGTAGGCATGTATCCATCAGCACAAAATTATCCAATCGTAAGTCGAGGTAAAATTTTACTAGCCACCATAGTAGGTGCTATTATTACAGCTATTGGTTACTTTATTGCTTGGGCCATTGTATTAGATAGCATCGCCGTCGCTGCCACTCGTTTGCCTGCTACTTTCATCACTAGTGGTGTCGGTATTATCGTAGCCCTTCTATTGGCACCAGCAGTCCAAAAGATTGCAAAACATGTATTTAAAAAATAATTTGTTATAAGTCACATGATAGTGATAAATGAAGCTAGTATGCTACAATCTACGACAATACAAGGTCTGTAACTAAATAGCCTCATATAAAATAGAGGACCGTCGATTTAAAAGTATGCACTGCAGCACAACGTTGAATCCATTTTCAAAATGCAGTTCAATATCAATGTTCCTCTGTTTATATCGTTTACTAAAAAAGACTATCCATACACCTTTCTACAGTCCATCTACATAAGATAGATGGCAAAAAGGATATGGATAGTCTTTTATTATTGTTACGTTTCATCTAACATCAAACAGCAATCTACTAAACAGGCGTATAATTACTTGTTATCTATGTACTTATAATAGTCCACCATGTCCCATGGCAATACAATCTTCTTTTGTAATTCTATCATTAGCAGCTAATCGTGGTAATAACACATCGAATGCAGTAGGTTCGCTAAATAATACGCCCCCTGGTAATCCTACGATAGGAGTTCCGCTACTCGTATAGGCAATACACACCATGGATCCTGGTAAGACTGGTAAGCCATAGGTAACAACCGTTTCGGCAGAACGAGAAATCGCACCTGGCGTTAAATCATCAGGATCTACACTCATACCACCAGTACAAAAAATAATATCTACACCAGCTGTTTTCATAGTCTCTATGGCTTTTACAATTTCATTCGTATCATCTGGCACAATAATATGTGCCACCTTCTTCATGCCATACGGAGCCATACGTTTTTCAATAATCGGCGTAAATGCATCCGCAATGCGGCCTGTATACACTTCTGTACCAGTCGTAACAATCCCTACAGTTTTTATGACGAAGGGCTTCACTTGTAAAATAGGTTGATTCTTAGCAATTGCTTGTGCCGCTTCTACCTCTCGTTTATCAAGCAACAAAGGAATACAGCGCATACCTGCAATCAATTCTCCCTTTTTAACAGCTCTATGATTTAGTTTTGTAACGATGGTCAATTGTCCAATAGAGTTAATCGCTCTTAATCGTTCTACATCAACTTGCAACATGCCATCTATATCAGCAATCGCTTCCACTTTACCTTGATTCACTAAGGTATTATGCATATAATCACCTGCTGCCAAATCATATAATGCATAGGCCACATCTTCTTCATGCAATAAATTTTCATCACCTGGTTCCATAACAAATACATGCTCTTTACCAAGTGCCAATAATTCCTCTATATCTTCTTCACGAATAATATGCCCCCGCTTAAAAGCACGTTCTTTTACAGTACCAATTACAATACGTACAATATCATGACACAATGCTTGTCCAATTGCATCTTTTATATCGATTTGTTTCACAGTTTATCCTTTCTATCATACTATCACTATTGACGTAAATTCTTTATAAGGCTCACTCGTCATAGTTTTTACTAAAAGCTGTACTGAATGAATGCTCCATACAAGTATCTTACCTCTATTATATGATATCATGAGCCTCGATAACATACTTTCACACCAACAATTTACTAATACTTATCCCTATAAAGCATAATACAAGCCCTGCAATGAATTGTATACCTATATAACAAGCTGCATGTAGGTACTGCCCTACCATAACTAATTCTATAGCCTCATACATACAGGTAGAAAATGTAGTAAAACCTCCTAACCCGCCGGATACAACTAAAAATTTCACCCATACCGGCATATCTGGCCGTGCTGACATATAGCCTAAACACAATCCAATTAATAGGGCCCCCAATAAATTAACCGCAATGGTTCCACAAGGGATTCCATAATAGCTTCGTTGCTGTATCCAATCACTTCCATATACACGACAAATGGCACCCAATGCGCCGCCTATGGCAATCATTAATAATTTCATCATCCTGTCCTTTCTAGAGTTTTCACAATTCTTTACTAATTTATAGTATTTTATAAATTTTATGTAGCATATTAATCAAATTTACTCTATACTATATGTAATATATATTCGTAATTGAATAGGTACACGATGTATATAGTAAAAGTAGCTATGAATAACTACTATGAGGGAGTGATTATCTTGGACTACACAGCTTATACTTGTCAAATTTTATTACACGCTATTGGTCATAAAATTACCGTACTGCGCACTGCTAATGGATTAACACAAAAACAACTAGCCTATCGTGCTGGTATTAGTGCAAGTTATTTAGGTAAATTAGAAAACGGGCGACATATTGAAGGTGTATCCTTAGAAATACTCTATCAAATTGCCTATGCATTAGGCGTAGAAACCTATCAATTATTACGAGTAGAAGCCAGTGATTTACGTCGCTATCAGCGCTTATCTTCCTACGATACGAGCAATATTCCTCTAGTTGGTAGACAACAAAAATCACCTACATTACAGATGTATTTGTGATGCCTCTGTAAGAGTTTATTATATCATTATTATACATCGATGATAATAAAAACTATCACATCGTCTACTACCGACAAATAGAATTCCAAACACAAAAGCCTCGGCCGGAGCCGAGGCTTTTGTGTTTGAGAAAAAAGAGAGAGAGAACATTTGAATCTAATTCAAATGTTATGGGGCTTTGGGGGATGCCCCAAGGTATGAGATATACTCACTACCTTGCATAAATTATAGAAAATAACAACCTTCTTGTAAATAGAAGTTCAATAGATTTATAAACCCTATACCCTCTATTATAGGGGATTGATTTAAAAAATCCTTTATTAATTTATTTAATGATGCACCATTATATTGCTATCTAACGCTTCTATATACTATCATGAATGATACACCCCATCATAAAAACCTATTTCCCACGGCCAATGAATAAAAATTCTCACTATAAATTACTATTTTCTCCAAATTTTTTTGCTCGTAAATCAGCATGCGCTTTTTTAAATACAAAAGCATTTCGAATATGGTTTCTCATCTGTTGCTCTGCTACCTCTCCATCATGCTGACGAATCGCTTCCATAATGGCATCATGTTCCTTGTCACATTCCAAGCTGCGTTCCAAATCCATAGTACTAATATACATATCACGATTCACCATTTCTCTAAAATCTGATAAATAGTCCGCCACTCGTTCATTACCAGATAACATCGCTATCAATGAGTGAAAACGACTATTAATCGCTACTCTTTCTTCTGGATCTTTCTCACGCCGTCCTTCGTCACACACCTCTTCTAACTCACGAATTTGCTCATCTGTCGCATACAAGGCACATAATCTAGCTCCAAGCCCCTCCATAACCTCACGACACTGATACATAGCAATAATTTCTTCTGGTGTATACCCCTTAACCGTTACACCTTTCCAAGGTTTTATAACTACTAAATTATCTTTAGCAAGTTTTCGAAACGCTTCTCTCACAGGCGTAGCACTCACTTGTAATTGCTCTGCGATTTTCACTTCATTTAATTTAACTTGCGGTTTTAATTCTCCTCGTAATACAGCTTGCTTTAATGTGATATATACTTGTTCACTCAATGGCAATCTTCCAATAGAATCAATGGGCTTCAAATGATACTCTTCATGCTTATCCATATGCAATATTCCTCAAATCATGTTATATAACTACTAGCTAGTAAATCCTAACTACTAACTATATTGTCTTTCATAAGAAGCTAGTATATTTTCTAACATCTTCTCTTTTATTCAAGAACAAATACAGTTATAATATAAGATAGATTAATTATACGAGGTGCTTTATACACTGTCAATTTTGATTTATAACTAGGAGTATTATATATGAGTCGTTGTTTAGTCATCATAAATCCTTCCTCTGGTGGAGGCGCTGCCCGTCGCTATATGATGGACTTGCAATTACAATTAACTAGCCTATTTGATCACACAGAAGTGAAATTTACTGCTGGTGAATTAGATGCCACTCGCTTTGCTAAAGCCGCTACAGAAAATCACTACGATGCTGTCTTTTGTATGGGCGGTGATGGAACGGTTAATGAAACAGTAAATGGCATTGCACAAGCTGGTGGTGACATTAACTTCGGCTTTATTCCTGTGGGTACTGTAAACGATATGTCCCGTGCCCTAGAAATTCCCCGTTCACCGCTAGCTGCTATCCATGCCTTAAGCCATAGTGTAATTCGCCACATTGATATTGGTCGTTGCAATGATAAATATTTTTGCAACAATATTGCGGCAGGTATCATACCTAAAGTAGTAGAAGAGGTAACACCTAAGGAAAAAAGTATTTTAGGTCCTCTTGCCTATTTTGCCCGAGGTGGACAAGCTTTATTAAACAATAAAAGCTTTAATTATCGCATCATAACAGACGACAAAGACTTTGTCGTCAAATCACCATTGGTGTTAGCCCTATTAACGAATTGTGTATCCAGTTTTGAAAAATTTATGCCTACTGCCACCGTTGATGATGGCTTTATGCGCATTATTATTTTTAAAGAATACTTTATTCTTGATATTCTCCGCATATTTCCATTGGTTATCAGTGGTAGTATTTATAATTCCCGGTATGTAGATATTATAACCGTCAAAAAAGCGCATATCCAATTATTAAATGAAGTCAATGATCTCCCTACCAATATGGATGGCGACCGAGGTCCTGATATGCCTGTTGAATTAGAAGTATTGCCAAAATTCTTGCGTGTCTATGTACCGGATCAACATCATAAATACAAAAAAAAGGCTAGTTTATTGCCGAATCCAGCTAATTTGTTACCTAAAATATAAAAATCTTACTAGCCTTAGCATATATTAAATGCCTACTAGACTATGTATTCTTCTAACACATAATCCATCCTATTTTAGAATGATGTCACAAGGTTGATGGAAAACGATTTTACAAAAGAACGTTCACAACTCATAATGCTTGTAAGCACAGTACAATATGTAGTAGATATACTATCATAGCCCAAAAAGTATTGGTATTTATATTACCTAATAAATATATAGAAGAGTACTGTTTACATACATCATTCGGATTCTGTGTCACATATGTTAACTACTCCAGATAACTCTTTCGATTACATAGGTATCAACAGTTTAATTTTCCCATATTTTATGATAAAATTAACTATATCATAGTAATAAACTATGATATGTAAATTAGACAACGGGGTGCTCGAATGTTCGGGCTGAGAGTAAGCTACTCGCTTTAACCCATAACCTGATTTGGATAATGCCAACGTAGGGATATACTAGCAATATATACGGCGACAACATATACTGACGATGATATACATTGTATGCTATATGACGGTAGTACATATCAAGTCATACCCATGCCGTATTTATAAAAAGGAAACCTACTAGGTTTCCTTTTTTATATGTCTCTCTTCTATATGTCTTTCTACATTAACTACCTATCCTATAACCGTGAACGCACACCACCCTTATAGGCCAGGAGCTTAGTGCTAGTATGGGCATTCATTCACCTATTATTTGTAGTATAGAAAGGAGCCTATGATACATCTATGTATCATATAACCGATTATGAAACTAACACGTTCTCACCTAACGGTGTATGCAATTACACCTCCCCACGAACCGACAGGTAGTGCTTTACTCAATCAAGTAGAAGCAGCCATTCGTGGTGGTGCAACTATGATTCAATTACGACGTAAAGAAATCCCTCTATCACAAGTAAAAGAGGAAGCATTACAAGTACAAGCTCTATGCCGTCAATATAAAGTGCCTTTCATAATTGATGACAATGTAGCACTAGCTAAAGAAATACAAGCAGATGGTGTACACATTGGACAAGATGACATGCCTTTACGTGAAGCGCGCTCCATTCTCGGCGATAATGCTATTATCGGCGTTACTGCCAAAACAATCGCACAAGCCGAATTAGCCTATGAAGAGGGTGCTGATTATATTGGATCCGGTGCAGTATTTGCTACAGACACCAAGAAAGATACTACCCGTATGAGTCATGATATATTCGAATCGATTTGTCGTGCTGTGCCTATTCCCGTAGTAGCGATTGGCGGTATTACGAAAGACAACATGTCCCTCTTAGATGGGCGTGGTATGGCCGGTTTTGCTATGATTGGTGCTATTTTTAACAGTTCTAGCACTATAGATGAGATATATACAAAAACGCGTCAAGTAGCCACGATAGCACATCGGTTAGTAAACACCGTAACAGCGCTCACCATTGCTGGTAGTGATTGTAGTGGTGGTGCAGGTATACAAGCCGATCTTAAGACTATGCTAGCTCATCACGTATATGGTATGAGCGCCATCACGTCTCTCACCGCACAAAATACGATGGGGGTAAGTGCGATTTCTAATGTGACGCCCGATTTTATGGCGGCTCAATTAGATGCTATTTTTACAGACATTCCACCAAAATCTATAAAAACTGGCATGCTATCTAACAAGGAGCTAATCACAGTCATTGCTGAAAAATTACGACATTATAAAGCCACTAATATTGTCGTAGATCCCGTGATGATTGCTACTAGTGGTGCTCGATTAATTGACGAGGATGCTATCGAAACTTTGGTCAATACATTATTACCGCTAGCCACCCTAGTAACGCCTAATATACCGGAAGCGGAAACATTATCTCACATTTCTATTACCTGTGGCGATGATATGCTACAAGCAGCGTCTACTATCTACAACACCTATCACTGTGCAGTCCTTGTAAAGGGTGGTCATCGCATTAACGATGCGAATGATTTATTATATATCTCTCCAAACGACTATACTTGGTTTACGGGCAAGCGTATCAAGAATAATAATACCCATGGTACAGGTTGTACCTTATCAAGTGCCATTGCCGCTAATTTAGCGA
Organism: Veillonella montpellierensis DSM 17217; assembly: GCF_000426745.1. GTDB lineage: Bacteria > Bacillota > Negativicutes > Veillonellales > Veillonellaceae > Veillonella > Veillonella montpellierensis. The sequence goes on along the minus strand of NZ_AUFY01000020.1, from coordinate 7,089 downwards.
AGGGCTATGACATTCCTAGTGCCGTACAACGCGCTAAAGACTATATTTCACTAACCCTATCTGCCATGATGGATATAGGTCATGGTAGTGGTCCTATGGATCATGGAGCTGGATTAATTCACACACAACCATATACTAATCAATAAGGAGTTTTTATGAAACAATCGACAGAACGAACAACATTATTATCAAACGGCTTAATCTGGTTTGGTGCAGCCGTTTCAATTGCCGAAATATTAACAGGTACTTATTTTTCACCACTTGGCATTGAAAAAGGCCTCCTCGCCATCATCATTGGTCACATTATCGGTGGTGGTATCCTCTTTGGAGCTGGTTATATTGGTGCCAAAAAAGGAAAAACCGCTATGGAAACGGTAAAAGATGCTTTCGGTACCTCAGGTAGCCTTTTATTCATCATTCTAAACATTATCCAATTAATTGGTTGGACATCCATCATGATTTATGATGGTTCTCTATCCGCTAACAGCATTATCAATCTAACTCAACCTGTTTGGGCTTGTATTATCGGCCTTTGTATTTTAGGTTGGTTGCGCATTGGTCTCACCAACTTTACGAAAATAAATGGTACCGCCATGGGCATGTTATTTGCTTTAACCCTCGTATTATGTGGTCTAATTGCCAATCAAACAATTATGCCTACTGTAACTGATGATTCCTTAGCATTTAGCATGGCCATCGAATTATCAATAGCCATGCCCCTTTCTTGGTTACCATTGATCAGCGATTATACACACCATGCGAAGGAGCCTGTAAAAGCAACGGTAGTCAGCGTTATCATCTATTCTCTTACTAGTACGTTTATGTATTGCATTGGTATGTGTGCCGCTATCTATACAGGAGTAACTGATATTGCCGTTATTATGAGTACTGCTGGTCTTGGATTGGCTGGTTTATTAATCGTTATATTTTCAACGGTTACTACCACCTTCCTCGATGCCTATTCAGCTGGCGTGTCTGGCGAAGCACTCAGTCCGCGTATACGAGGTATGTATTTAGCCGGAATAACTACTATTATTGGCACCATTGCCGCTATGATATTCCCTATGGACGATATCACTAATTTCTTATATGCTATCGGTTCTGTATTTGCTCCTATGACAGCCGTATTAATCATGGACTACCTACTCAATGGCAAGGCCTATACTAAACCTATTAATGTTGTAAATATGCTATCATGGGTAATCGGATTTATCATCTATCGCTATTTCTTAGCCACAGAATTTGTACTTGGTTCTACCTTACCAGCTATAGTACTCACCGCCCTTATCGTTCTTATCTTACAAAGCATTAAGAAAGGATGCGATCGTCGTGAAAGAGCATAATACATCTAACCGCCGTTTATCACAAACGACCAAGCTCGTACTAACGGGTGTCCTTTCTGCCATTGCCATTATAGGATCTACCTTTTCATTCCCCATACTTGGTTCTAAATGTGCACCGGTGCAACATCTTATCAATATTATAACTGCTGTCATACTCGGTCCTAGTTATGCCGTAGGTGCTGCTTTTATTGCGTCTCTCTTGCGAAACCTATTAGGTCTAGGAACCGTATTTGCCTTTCCAGGTAGTATGTGCGGAGCCCTACTATCGGGTCTATTATACAAATATACGAAAAAACTCCCTTTTGCCTATGTTGGTGAATTAGTAGGCACATCTATTATTGGTGGATTGGCTGCCTATCCAATCGCATCGTATGTCCTAGGTAATCAAAAAGCCGCTCTCTTAGGATTTATTCCTCCCTTTTTTATTAGCACCGCTGGCGGGACTATATTAGCAATTATTATCATTTCTGCTTGTAAGAAAAAAGGAATGCTTCCTCTATCCCATAAATGATATGACGCCTAAGGTTTATAAAGCTAATTACTCCTCTTGTGACTATGATGCAACCAGACTCATATATTCTGTGTTCATCCCTCACGAACGTATCACCGCTCGGATGATGCATCATCTTGATAGTAAGAATCCTTCAATGAAGTAACTAGCTTTCAAAGTAAAAGAAGCATATAATAGATATATACATAGGTATATGTATACATATATCAATATATAATCTATCCTATTGGAGGTGCCCTATGAATCAAAATACACAAACGAAACAAGCTGGTCCTATGCTTACCGGAGAAGAACAAATCAGTTCTCGTTGTATTAGACCTCATAGTTTTGGAGTTTGGGAAGACTATTTCATACGTCTAACTCATATTTGGGGATGCATGCACGATCGCATTAATCCACTTCATGTCATATTTGCTGCTGACCATGGTATTGCTAAAGCAGGTATTGTTGGTTGTAATCCTAAATTAACACGACTACAAGCTAAAACAATGTTACAACAAAAATCAGCAGCTACACAATTGGCTACCTTCTCTCATATTCCCTATGAAATTGTTGATGTAGGTTTAAATAGCCATAAAGCCGTTGGCGTTGATTGCAAGTTTCAACGAGGTAGTGCTAACTTCTTAGAAGAACCTGCCATGACTGTCGATGCATATCAATACGTGTATGAACAAGTAAATAAACTGATAACAACCCTTATTAATCGCAATTTTAAGGAAATTAATTTGCTATCTTTTGGTGAAATCGGTATGGGAAACACCGTAGCCAGTGCGGCCGTACTATCCGCTTTGACTGGTGAGCCTTCATCAATGACTGTGGATGATATGGCTGGCAATGATGAAGAATCGGTCGCCAAATATCAACGTGTCGTAGCCGATGCACTAGCATTCCACAAAGGAAAGTTAAATTCTACGGAATGTATTTTACAACGACTTGGCGGATTTGACCTCGTCGCCTTAACCGCTGCCATGGTAACTTGTGCGCGGGCGAAAGTTCCTTTCGTCATTGATGGTTTTACAACAGCCGTTGCCTTGGTCTGTGCCCAAACCATATGCCCTACCGTATCACAATATGCTATTCCATCGCATATATCACGGGAAAAAGCTATGATCTTAGCTCTATCTCGTGTTGGCATTACCCCAAGTCAAGTACCACTTCATGCTCATATGGCAGTGGGTGAAGGAACGGGGGCTTTATTAATGGTCCAAATGTTACAAGCCACCTACCATGCATGTATGCATATGGCTTCCCTCGACGATATGATGGCAATGGATACCGTTGTCAAATAAAACATATAAAACATACAAAAAAGATGCTCTAGCGGGCTAGGTCTTACAAATTCTCGTAAGGTCTAGTTCTAAGAGCATCTTTTTATATATGCATATCTATGGGTAGATACAACTAAGCATCGTTTAGGAAAGAACATCCTATCCCCAGATACACGATTACCTATGAAAGGTAGCTACGAATCTCCCTATTCCCTATCGTTTTCTCTACGCCTATCGACAGACAATGGATCTATTAAAATTTCTTTTCCACCGCTATCGATACAGATTTTTGATTTTTATGGGTGTCTGTATTTTGTCGACGTGCCCATACGGCATGTACCTGTATATCATGTGGCAAGGATGTATCAATGCCAATTTCGTGCCCCCAACAAGCGTAGTTTTCCCCTGCATCGTGCGTCATATAGCGGTTCACCGCCACATGTAGAGGGCCATAGGTCGCTTTTACCCCCAGTCTTGCTTCCCCATAGGTTTTATGCACCGCCGCAACAGGGTGCTTTAAACTATCTGTGTATGCACTTTGATGATAGTCACTATAGGTATACTGTAACTCAGGTTGTATCGATATCCGTTTATTCACCTTAATTGTATGTCCCACCTCTAGTGAGGCATCCCAATGATGGGCACGATTATCCGATGTTTGTGTATAATATACCCCTTCATTCACAGTCCACACATGGCGGCGCATCATAGCGCCTTGTAGATACGCATCATAATACGTTCCCTGTTTCCACCGCTTCGTTTGATGTATACCAAGCCCATACATCGTGGTGCGACTATTCGCTACGTGTATCCCACCGTCATTTCTAAGGAATCGAATCTGATCATCCAATATTGTCTTTTTATAATACTTAGTGCGATCGGCTCCATAGAGGACATAAATACCTTGAGTCATCGTGTCAGATTTTATACGATCCAGGCCCACCCGTACTATCTTTATATTCTCACTTTTATTATATACATTATAGCCACCTTTTTTTTTCTTAGACCCATTATATAGTGTATCTAATCGATTCTTATCATACGTGACCCATACAAAATGGCTATCTGTTACTGGCACCCTATAGGAAGGACGTTGGTCTAAGCGATAGCGACTGGCCTTAGCAAAATCACTGCTATCATCATACCACGTAGGCATAATCCAAATTTTATTGTCATAACTTATGGCTCGTGAAGGATCCGTCATAAGACGTTTACCAGTCTTACTATCATAACACCATAAATCATCCCAAAGTATGCTACCTATAAGCTTTTCTCTTGATAGATGTCGAATCCAAGAGTTTAGCTCACTACGGCCTTCTACCTCACCAGAAACTATTAACTTATACCCATCTCCGTCTCGTTGTAACTCTGCTTGTATCCGACCAGGTCTTCCCTCAGTAGTGAGACCTTCCCTTAGCGTAACTGGTGGTGCCCCTTCTATAATATCAGTCACTTGCTGTGTATCTTTATTCACGACACGAATACGTGCCTCCGCCGCCATAGTCATCGATGTACTAACCACTGCTAGAAGAATCCCTAAGGCAACACCTTTCTTTATATATCTTCCCTTCACACTACTACTCCTTATATCCACTGCCACTATCATATCTATGTACCCAACTATATAAGCCACACTGTAAAATAGTGTGGCTTATTTTCTATATACATATTATATACTATTTTTTAACAACTACCCCCCCCCGATTATGAAATTTAGTTATGTGGTTATAAAAATTATTTATTGCTAGGTAACTAATATTGCTTCATGTAAGCGTAAACTATATAGATACGTTTCTTTTACGGGATAGGACGTCAATTGTGCTAGTGCTTTGTTATAGATAGACACTTGTATACCATAGCGATCCATGAGATCTTGTGCATTCTGAACTCTACTTGTGCGCGGGCGAAAGTTCCTTTCGTCATTGATGGGTTTACAACAGCCGTTGCCCTTGTCTGTGCGCAAACCATATGTCCTACCGTATCACAATATGCTCTTCCATCGCATATGTCACGGGAAAAAGCTATGATCTTAGCCCTATCTCGTGTTGGCATTACCCCGAGTCAAATACCTCTTCATGCTCATATGGCAGTAGGTGAAGGAACGGGAGCTTTATTAATGGTACACATGTTACAAGCCACCTACCATGCATGTATGCATATGGCTTCTCTCGACGATATGATGGCAATGGATACCATTGTAAAATAAGAAACCACTAAAAAAGATGCTCTAGCTGCTAGGTCTTACAACGTCTTGTAGGTCTAGTTCCTAAGAGCATCTTTTTATATGTGTACATCTATGGTTAGATACAACTAAGGATCGTCTAGGAAAGAACATCCTATTCCCAGATATACTATTATCTATGAACGATAGTATACTATCTCTCTATTCCCTATCGTTTTCTCTACGCCTATCAACAGACAATGGATCTATTAAAATTTCTTTTCCACTGCTAAGGATATAGATTTTTGATTTTTATGAGTATCTGTATTCTGTCGACGTGCCCACACGGCATGCACGTGTATATCATGTGGCAACGATGTATCAACACCAATTTCGTGTCCCCAGCAAGCGTAGTTTTGCCCTGCATCGTGCGTCATGTAGCGGTTCACCGCCACATATAGAGGGCCATAGGTCGTTTTTACCCCCAGTCTTGCTTCCCCATAGGTTTTATGCACCGCCGCAACAGAGTGTTCCAAACTATCTGTATATCCACTTTGATGATAGTCACTATAGGTATACTGTAATTCAGGTTGTATCGATATCCGTTTATTCACCGTAAATGTATGTCCCACTTCTAATGAGGCATCCCAATGATGGGCATGATTATCTGATGTTTGTGTATTATACACCCCTTCATTCACGGTCCACACATGGCGACGCATTATGGCACCTTGTAGATACGCATCATAATACGTTCCCTGTGTCCACCTCTTCGTTTGATGTATACCAAGTCCATACATCGTGGTGCGACTATTCGCCATATGTATCCCACCGTCATTTCTAAGGAGCCTAATCTGATCATCATATTTTGTCTTTTTATAATACTTAGTGCGATCGGATCCATAGAGGACATAAATACCTTGAGTCATCGTGTCAGATTTTATACGATCCAGACCCACCCGTACGATCTTCATATCTTCACTTTTTCTATATACACTATAGCCACCCTTTTTTTTCTTAGGTCCATTATATAATTTATCTAATCGATTCTCATGATACGTGACCCATACGGAATGGGTATCTGTTACTGGCACCCTATAGGAAGGACGTTGGTCTAAGCGATAGCGACTGGCCTTAGCAAAATCACTACTGTCATCATACCACGTAGGCTGAATCCAAAATTTATTGTTATAACTCAGGTTTAGCGTAGGATCTGTTGCAAGAAGTTTACCAGTCCCCTCCGCTATTATTCGTACACCTCCCAACGGACTCCCAATCAACCGTTCTCTCGACAAAGAGAAGGAATATGATGTTATATGACTCCGCCCTTCTACCTCGCCAGAATATATTAGCTTATACCCCTCGCCTTCTCGTTGTAACTCTACTTGTATCCGACCAGGTCTTCCCTCAGTAGTGAGGCCTTCCCATATCGTAACTGGCGGTGCCCCTTCTATAATATCAACCACTTGATGTGTGTCTTGATTCACGGAACGAATACGTGCCTCCATCGCCATAGTCATCGATGTACTAGCCACTGCTAGAAGCATCCCTAAGGCAACACCTTTTTTTATATATCTACCCTTCACACTACTACTCCTTATGCCCACTGCCACTATCATATCTATTTACACAATCATAACCACCCGTAGAACGGGTGGTTTGCTCTGACCCTATAAGGGTCTTTCTCTAGTGGTAGCCCTCTAAAGAGGGCATTGAATGATCTGACAACCACTCTATTACCACTGGCTGCCCCCTACTCGGGGGCTTTTCTTTTGCCTATTTTACTGGCTCACCCGTAAACGGGTC
>NZ_AUFY01000019.1 GCF_000426745.1 Veillonella montpellierensis DSM 17217 | reverse complement strand
AGTAATGTTTACCTTATATTGTTCAGTTTTCAAAAATCTGTTGTCGCTATTTCTTCAACCGACGACTTGATTATCTTATCATTTTCAAGATGTCTTGTCAACAACTTTTTATGATTTTTCTTGCTCATCTAGTACCTATTCTCTAGAAGATCAAATTAAAACAGCTCATGCCTGAACTGTATTAGTATTGTATCCTATTGGACTATAAATTGCAAGAGGATTTTTTACATGACATTATCTATTTTTAATTATCTATTTTTAATTTTCTATACAATCACACAGTCTGATTCTTTTCTATTACCAATACTCCACGTATTTCCCCTCATTAGCACGAATACATATTTTACCAATATCATGCAGTAACGTGCCTTTTACTAGTACATCATGAGTATCCATATAACACCTCATCCATTTTGATTTCCTATGATTTTATCGTCTTACATAGCTTGATTATATAGCAATATATTTCTCTAAACAATAGGCATATGCATAAAACTTATAATTTTTATCACAAAATTATATAAGTATCATTTTCATGTCATATTGCTATCTTATTCCTAAAAGATACCCACCCTACATGTACCATACTAGATTACATCTATACCGTATCACACCATTATACATAAAAAAGAGTATAGGTACGTACGCTTCTCACCGTTCTTACATAATTATATACGCCCTATCGTCCATTAAAAATATAAAGAAGTATATACCACTCGTAACTGATTACAGATACTCTATCACAGTGTCAGAAACAATGTATATTTACCGATTTCTCCATTTCTTAGATAATTACATCCACTCTATCATGTATTCAAACGCAAAAGAGCATAGCAAGTAATGGATTACATCACTTCTTATATAAACCTAATTTACTTTATCATGACATCATAAACGCAGAACCTATGCGACTACTCTTATCACGCTTAGATAATTACATTCGCCTATCATGTATCCAAACGCAAAAAGCGTAACCCTTATATATACTAAGGGTTACGCTTTGCGTGTCGTTATAGTATTGTAGTCCTTTAGCTAAATATCTTGAATAAAAGGCACCATTCATCTACTATGCGTACCAGACTTACAAATAGATGCGCCTGTATCACATACATCTATTTCACAGAGTTTCCCAGTATAACTCTATTGAAATAAATAACAAATTTCATCACTTAGAGGACTTGTGAATCCATATCACTATGTATGATTTTCAAATGTCCCAGCATGACTTTGTCGAGAAGAATTGGAGATTCTCCATCTAGAGAATTTTAAATGACTATCACTATGATTATGATATCTTTCAATTACCTCAGCACGATTCCATTGAAAAATTATGAAATCCGCCATCTAGAGAACTTCCAAATGCGTATTCTATGATATAGTATCTTCCGATTGCCTCGCCATGATTCTATCGAAAGAAAATTCGCCACCTAGAATACTGTTAAATGCGTATTACTATAATTGCACTATCTTTCATGCTCGTCTATGCCAGATAGCATCGTTTCGCACATGGTAAAGTGCATATGCAAGTAACAACTGCATGCCATTTACCAATAAGTGCTTACTACCAGTAGGAAATTATGGATACAGAGGACTATTTTTTATCTCATTTCCTACGCCACTCCATGTAGCGTAAGTACTAATTACCTTTATGTTTTAAAATATCGGCCCCTGCAATACCAGGACGGGTCATTTCCGCAGGAGATAAAATATGATTCATTTCTTCTTCTGTTAATAACCCTTTTTCTAGAATAATTTCACGAATCGCACGTCCCGATTGATATGCTTCTTTTGCTAAAGCGGACGCATTTTCATAGCCCACATGCGGTAAAAGTGCCGTAACGATACCGACAGATTGTTCTAACCAATAAGCACACCGGTCACGATCCACTTCCAAATCAATTAGTAATTTATCCACGAATGTGTTCACCGCATTTTTTAAGTAACACATATTATTAAATAGATTATACGCAATGACCGGTTCCATAACATTTAATTCAAATTGGCCATTTTCCACGCCTAATGTGATGGTCAAATCATTGCCAATGCATTGGTAGCAAACTTGGTTTAGCACTTCGGCGATAACAGGATTAACTTTACCTGGCATAATGGAGCTGCCTGGTTGGCGAGCGGGTAATTTTAATTCTCCAATCCCACAACGCGGTCCCGATGCCATTAAGCGAAAATCATTCGCCATTTTAATGAGTACCAATGCAGTAACTTTCACCCCGCTAGAAATATCAGCAAATACATCGGTATTATTAGTAGCATCAATAAGATTATCGGCTGTATAAAATGGCACACCTACCACTTGTGTCAATTCATAGGCCACATCTTCAATATAGGAAGGTTCTGCATTTAAACCAGTGCCGACAGCTGTCGCCCCCATATTAATAATATGAGCTCCTTCCAAAGCAGAATTAATCCGCCGAATACCGCGATAAATACCAGACGCATAGGCCCCCATTTCTTGGCCCAATGTGATAGGCACTGCATCTTGCAAATGAGTACGACCCATTTTTAACACTTCTTTATATTCTTCCGCTTTCTTTTCTAATTCATCTACTAATCGCTGCAATGCTGCAATTAAAGGAACACTTTTTAAAATGGCACATACTTTGATGGCTGTCGGAAATGCATCATTAGTGGACTGTGCCATGTTCAAGTGATTGTTAGGGCTGATGATGTCGTAACTTCCTTTCGGATGTCCCAAAATTTCTAAGGCCCGATTCGTTAGCACTTCATTCATATTCATATTAATCGACGTACCCGCGCCACCTTGAATAGGATCTACTGGAAATTGATCGGCCAGCTTTCCTTGAATAACATCATTCGCCGCTTCCACAATCGCTTTACCAATGGTGGCATCTAGGCGACCTGTTTTCATATTTGCCATAGCACATGCTTTTTTTACCATGGCTAGGGATACAATGAAATCATGATCCAAATGTTTGCCCGTAATGTGAAAGTTTTCTAAGGCCCGTAATGTTTGCACCCCATAATACATATCATCTTGTAATTCTAATTCACCTAAAAAATCATGTTCTTTTCTCATAGTTTATCCATCTCCTCAATACGCATGCTATCACACATGACAATGTATATCCACATGCATAGATTGATACATAGTTGTTTTAATGTGTCATTTGTTCCACACTAAGGCAACATAAAATGCAACGAACATCTATCTTGTAACTAGCCATCAAGGTTGAATCAGATAGATACATGCCACTGCCATACACAACTTATAATAAGTACAATCTAACACATTACTCCTCCATCTACTAATATCATGTGCAAGTCACGCTTATACATCTAGGACTATGTAACGATAGTACACACCTCTTATACTTGTATCTTATATCAAATATACTTTGTATACAAGATACAAAAGGAATGAGTTTTAGAGTGTCCTATATAAAATTGATATGTATCTTCTGGTTTTTCTCATATTTTATCGTTGCTACTGAATTATATCATGCCTATACTCAATTTCATAATCATGCATTAAAATCATACTTATACCAACTCATCACCGTCCTAGTATTACCATAGTTAACACTACATACTAAAACTAATTATCTGCGTATTTATAATAGTGTAGCACACCGTTCATAAAAATAAACCATATAGATAGTTTAATTATTATTCGAGGCATTCACACTGCGTGAATTTCCTTATACGAACCATGAAAGTATACTACGCTACGAAGGGGCACTATCTGCACTTTTAGTATTGAGAAATCCCTTATATCAACCATAAAAGTATACTACGCTTATAGCGGCATCTTCGTATATCACGATGCAAGGCATTTCATTTCTACTCAGACGCATCCGCCATATCCTTATCATAGAATGTATCCAGAAGGTGAGTGGCTATACTTTTTATCATATCATGCAAAAAACCTCATGATGCAAGCATCATGAGGTTTCATATAGAGGAAGTTTCCTCTAGTATAGTAGATGAAATTATTTCAATTCTACAGAAGCACCAGCTTCTTCTAATTTAGCTTTTAACGCTTCAGCGTCAGCAGCAGGTACGCCTTCTTTCAATGGAGCAGGAGCACCATCAACGATAGCTTTAGCTTCTTTCAAGCCAAGACCAGTTACTTCACGAACTACTTTGATTACGCCGATTTTAGAAGCGCCAGCATCTTTCAAGATTACATCGAAAGAGTCTTTAGCAGCACCAGCATCAGCAGCGCCAGCAGCAGCTACAGCTACAGGAGCAGCAGCAGTTACGTTAAATTTTTCTTCGATAGCTTTTACAAGATCGTTAAGTTCTAAGATTGTTGCGTTTTCTAATTCAGCAACGATATTTTCAATGTTCAATGCCATTTTTATTTCCTCCATTACTAAGATTACATGCTATACATTATATTGCTAATCTCATATTATTCTGCAGCTTGTTCGCCATCTTGTGCGTCTGCAACTGCTTTAACAGCATATGCAACGTTGCGGATAGGCGCTTGCAATACAGAAAGCAACATGGAAAGCATACCATCGCGATTTGGTAATTTAGCGATAGCTTTAACTTCTTCAGTGCTTAATACAGCACCTTCAACCATACCAACTTTAATAGTAAGTGCTTCAGTTTTAGTATCGTCGATGAAGGTTTCGATGATACGAGCTGGAGCCACTGCGTCTTCTTTAGATGAAGCTAATGCAGTAGGACCTTCCAAATGTTCAGCGAACCCTTCAATGCCCAATTCGTTAACGGCAATGCGAGTCAAAGTATTTTTAATTACTTTGTATTCTACACCTTCCGCTAAGAATTTACGGCGAAGTTCAGTTGCTTGTGCCACTGTTAATCCAGAGTAACCGATCAACACAGCACCTTTGGCTTCAGAAAGAGTGTCTTTCATTTGAGCAACAATAACTTTTTTTTGTTCAGTGACAGCCATTAGAGTACCTCCTTATAGATTTTGGTGATGCTTCTATGTACTATCTTAGCTAAAAAGACCTCAGAATGTATACACAAACTGAGGTCTAATACCAGATTTATTTAATCTAGAGCCTCAGTAGGCGGATATGCATCCATTATAAATACCTACAGTCTACAGCTAAGAGACATATTCAATTATAGTAATGCTTAGGCTTCTTTAGATGCAACAGTTAATTTGAATACATTTAAAGGAACGCCAGGGCCCATGGTAGCAGACAATGTTACAGATTTAATATATTGTCCTTTCGCTGCTACTGGACGAGCTTTAGTAATAGTATCTACGATAACACGGTAGTTGTCAAGCAATTTTTCAGCATCGAAAGATGCTTTACCGATGGATGTAGAAACGATACCAGCTTTATCAGTACGGTATTCGATTTTACCAGCTTTGATTTCGTTAACAGCACGTGCTACGTCTGGAGTTACTGTACCAACTTTAGGATTTGGCATTAACCCTTTAGGACCTAACACTTTACCAAGACGACCAACTTGAGCCATCATATCAGGTGTAGCTACTACAACATCAAAGTCGAACCAACCGCCTTGAATTTTTGCTACTAATTCTTCGCTGCCTACATAATCTGCACCAGCTTCTTCAGCTTCTTTAATTTTATCGCCTTTTGCAAATACTAACACGCGTTTAGTTTTACCTGTACCATGTGGTAACACAACGGCGCCACGTACTTGTTGATCAGCGTATTTAGGATCGACGTTCAAATTGAAAGAAATTTCAATTGTTTCGTCAAATTTAGCAGTAGCAGTTTTCTTAACAAGCTCAATAGCTTCTACTGGTTCGTAGAATTTACCAACTTCGATAAGTTTTGCTGCTTCAGCATATTTCTTACCTACTTTTGCCATATTATTTCCTCCTTTGTGGTCTAACGGGATGTCCCTCCCACTGGTTCGAGCCAATTGCTCAAATCATACGCTGATTAATCAACGATTTCAATACCCATACTGCGAGCAGTACCTTCAACCATACGCATACCTTGTTCTACAGTGTTAGCGTTTAAGTCAGGCATTTTTAATTCAGCGATTTCGCGAACTTTGTCGCGACCAACTTTTGCTACTTTATCACGGTTAGGTACACCAGAACCCTTTTGGATGCCTGCTGCTTTTTTCAAAAGCACAGCAGCTGGTGGAGTCTTTGTGATAAAATCGAAGCTTCTATCTTCGTATACAGTGATTACAACTGGAATAATTAAACCAGCTTGTTTAGCAGTACGTTCGTTGAAATCTTTTACGAACGCCATGATGTTAACGCCTGCTTGACCTAATGCTGGGCCAATTGGTGGCGCTGGACTTGCTTTAGCTGCCTCACATTGTAATTTCACCTGTTTAATAATTTTTTTAGCCATGGTGATTACACCTCCTTGCGCTCAGAATGTGGTGGTAACGGATTAAACACCCTCCCACTGGCAAACACAATTGTCTGCCTTTTTAGAGTTATATATATATATTAAAGATAGGCCTCAACTTGAGAACTATCTACCTCTACCTCAGTATCTCGATTAAACATTTCCACATTCAGTGTCAATGTTCCCTTTTCTGCATTAATAGCAGTGATGACGCCTAAGCGATCTTCAAAGGCTCCAGATGTAATGCGTACAGTTTCACCGATTTCATAATCAGTTTCAACTAGTGGTTGCTTGTCAAGCCCTTGGGATTTAAGTATGTATTCAACTTCGGAATCAGAAAGTGGAACTGGTTTTGTAGTAGACCCTACAAAGCCTGTTACGCCCGGTGTATTTCTCACAATATACCAGGAGTTATCATTAACTTCCATTTCTATCAAAACATATCCTGGGAAGATTTTTCGTTTAACGGTTTTAGAAACGCCATCTTTTACTTCTACAACTTCTTCCACGGGAACAAGAATACGACTAATCACATCTTCTAGGCCCATTGATTGAACCTTTAATTCTAATGTGGTTTTTACTTTATTTTCGTAGCCTGAATAGGTATGGATAACATACCACTTTTTTTCTGTTTCCATGTAATGGCCTCCTATCCAACAAAGTGCATCAACATGTTAAAAAGTTGGGCAAAAATTGCATCAACTACACCAATCAAGGCCGCAATAAATACGGTTACGATAAAAACGACTATCGTATAGTTGATAAGCTCTTTTTTTGTTGGCCAGACTACTTTTCTTAGTTCAGCTTTTACGCCTCGGAAAAATTTACCAAACCCGCCGCGACGTTGCACTGTTGAGTTAGATCCTGCCATCGTTACCTCTCCTTAAATCAACAGGGTATTGAAATATATCAAAATTATTTTGTTTCACGATGTAACGTATGTTTACCACAGAATTTGCAATATTTCATCATTTCAATACGATCAGGGTTATTTTTTTTGTTCTTATTAGTTTGATAATTGCGTTGTTTACAATCTGTGCAAGCTAAAGTAACTGCATTACGCATCTGGACACACCTCGCTTTATAGTTATAGTAAGGAACTTTTTAAATTTCGCAGAGTAAAGAACTCATACATACCAATACACTCTATCATAGAAAGTATATCTTGTCAATATTTTTAAGCAACTCAAAAAGTCAGGCCTCGTTGTGCCTGACACGTTGTATTATACCAAAAGCAATAGGCGCATGTCTATAGTTCTAATGAAATACATCACCGTACCTTATGATTCCCAATCAACCAAGGCAAATACCTTATCCTTCATATGCTCTAGTTCCGAGTTAGGTACATATCCCTCTATAGTAGGATACTCTGCTGTAGACCATATTGAATTATGGGGCTTTGTTTTATACCTACATGAATACGTTTCTTTATAAGCGTGTAAGGGGCATACATTATGCCCCTTACACGCTATCACTACCATATACGAGGTACAACATTCCTAATACCACGCATAGATTTCTACATTAGTACCAATTAGTATTCTATAAGCGCCATATATCACCTATAATAAGAATATTCTTCCGTCAGTAAGAAATGCTATACCATCTGCTATTAATAATCCCAACCAAACAAATGGAATACTTTATCTTTCATCGCTTCTGCTTCAGAATAAGGTACATATTTCTGAGACCAACCATAACTATCATAACCCAAATATTGTCCACCATTACTATAGCCAGAATCCCTTAAACGGCCATCATAAATCAAATTGCCATGCACGTCATAATACAAGGATGACCATTCTTGTATTGAACCAACGGAAAACACGACTTTTTTCGTAACAGAACGAGTAATCACATCTGGTCGAACAGCACCGCCACTGGTCACCCCCAACCATTGTGACCCTAAAGGCGTATACACCCGAATAATCTGTGCTGTTACCGATCTTCCCTGTGCAACTCCACCCGCCCAAGCATTCTTTGTATCTAAATAGGTTGTATAGTATTTATTTGATCCAATTTCAATTAAACGTTCTTTGTGATACCCCAATGTGCGCGTTCCATCTGAATTTGTAGTACTGCTAGTTGCAGAAGAAGCAGTCGATGTCCACGCATCTAGCTTATCCAAAGTTTTGCTAAGCCAACTCGCATCGGCATTGCCACAAAGCGACGCCGTAAAGAGACCCACTAATGCTAAGGAAGCTATTTTTTTCATAGTCATACCCCTTTCATGAAATACTTCATTTTTCTTTCATAGTACAAAAGAACGTACCTCTTGTCAAACATAATTTCTACATCGTTTCTCACCGAGGTTCAGATAATTATACCCATTGTTAGGCTTATATTACCTGATTAACTAGGATAGTTGTATGATAACGTCTTAGAAAGGAGTGTTGCCGCTATGACTAGCAACTAGCATATTATGTAGTCATAGTTTTATATAGCTATTATATGATTATATTTTATATGCCATATCTGTTACACACCATATCACCACATTGCGTATTCTTGTTATATTTCCCTCCACCACATCGTACATGATGTGACAGATAGGCTCTTTGTTATATAAAACGATCTTTTCACATCGCATATGATGCAAATAATTAAATTGACGTCACGTTCTAGCAAGTCGCTTTACTCTCACACCCCATATGAACAAATAACACACATCATCATGCATAGGTAACCATACGATCATACATGGCTAACCATACTCTAATCATATCCCCTATGATGTAACAAATAGCAACAGATGTAGCAGATAGCAAGAAAGGTACATATGACTTTCCATAGACTCCATACCATCAGTCCATGTCAAAATCCTATGTACCTAATCTACTATATACTATAAAAAATATAACTTTTACATATTCTATTATGTTATTATATGTTCTATTTTATATATCCTATTTTATTATCACCTATTGTAAAAGCCTGCTATATCCCTTTATTGAAAATCTTCCTACACTAGAACTAACGATACAGACATACGGCGATGGTAAGAATAACTAATAGAGCAATCACCACATAATCAGCGGCGCGTAATCCTACAGTTGCTGCAAAGCTATGTTCTTTACCCCCAAAGCCACGTAATTCTAAACTGAGTGCCATGGTTTCTGAGCGGCCTAACGATTTCAACATAAGGGGTTGAATCACCGACATATACGACTGTATGCGTTTAAAGATATTTCCCTCTGTGGACATGCCGCGGCACGATTGTGCCTCTTGTACGGCGTGACTTTCAGCAATGAAATCAGGCACAAACCGAAGCGCCGCCGTAAACATAAATGCATATTCGTAAGGTATTTTACATTGTGTCACTAGGGACGCTGTTAAGTCTTGTAGTTTTGTAGTCGCCAATAGCATGATAAATACCATGGTCATGCATAACATTCTAAGTCCTGCCACTAAAGCAGATTCCACCGATCCGCTACCAATGTATTGCACTAATCCTAAGAACGCCGCGAAACAAACAAGGGCAACGACCGCTTTTATTTGTTTTACCAACAACCCTGTTACTAACAATATGCATAATTCTAGGCCTAGCAATCCACATAATTGTAGAGATGTATGAAAGGCAATGGCCCATGCGGAAAACACCAAGGTAAGTATAATTTTTGTAAGTGGAACTAATTTCGACATAAGACACACCTCCCTATTCTTCTACCGATTCTGCAGTGCACAAGTGATTATCCATCACACCATCATTCTTTACCGTTTCTATATCGTCACCATATACGCCACGAGGAACGTGGTGCTTTTCTAAGTATGCAATCAACCGTTTTTGAAAGTCTTCCATGGACTTACAATAGCCGAGACCGGGTATCATTTCTGCTAATTCTACGCAAGGCGGTTTCGTCAATCCCAACTCATGGAGATGATCGCAAGTCGTAAACAATTCTTCTGGTGTCCCGTCAAAGGCTTTCGTGCCGTTTCCCATAATAATGGCACGCGTGCACGCAGAGGCCATAATCTCCATATCGTGTGTAATGAGTAATATGGTCAATCCTTGTTCATGTAAATCAGCGAGTAATGCCAACAAATCCTTAGTTTCTTTTCCATCTTGTCCACTAGTAGGTTCATCGAGAATTAAAATTTTTGATTCCATCGCCAATGCGGAAGCAATCGCCACTCGTTGTTTTTCACCCCGTCGTAATGTAAGTGGATAGGCGTCTTTCAAATGGCTAATCCCCGTGCGAGCTAAGGCATCATCTACCATCTTCGCCACTTTTTCTTTGGAAAACCCCAAGGTTTCTGGCCCGTACGCCACTTCCGCTGCTACCGTATTGCGGAACATTTGCCGGTCTGGTTGTTGGAACACGTAGCCAATAAATCTACCGCGCGCCGATGCAGGCATGGCTGTAATATCGACGCCTTCATACATGATAGTCCCTTCTGTTGGTCGTTCTAACCCCACCAATAAACGAGTTAAAGTTGTTTTACCACATCCATTACGGCCACCGATAGCAATAAATTCGCCCGCTTCGATAGTTAAGGATACATCATGAAAAATATCAACTGTTGGCACATAGCCAAAGCGTAAGTTGCTAACCTTAAGCATGTGCCTCACCCCTTTCACACTGTTTCATTGCCTCTGTGGCGCCAACGCCACTTTCATCACATTCATCTTGATTTTCTATCACGCCTACCACATCGAATAAGGATTGTTTCGCGCTGTCCAAGCGTAACCAAGCATCTCCAAGGGTATAGCCCGCTTCAATCAATGCCATATAGGTAGCAAATACAGTTGGCAATGCATCTGTATAGATATGATGTGTATACATATAGGTTAACGTAGACTGCACGGTATCATCACTCTTCACTTGACCATCTACCAATAACACCATGCGATTAGCATACGGCAATACAGCATGTAGATCATGATCAATGACCACAACGGTAATACCGTATTCTTGATTTAATCGTCCTACTAATCGATATAATTCTACCGTCCCATCTGGGTCCAGTGAGCTAGTCGGTTCGTCCAACACCAAGATGGACGGATTGGTAGCCAACACGGAGGCGATTGCCAATCGTTGTCGTTGTCCGCCGGACAAACTAGTTACTTTTCTATCTTCCATACCTTCTAGACCAACTTGATGGAATACTTCTCTGCAACGCTTTGCAATCGCTTCTCTTGAATATCCTCTATTTTCCATGGCGAATGATACTTCTTCTTGTACCGTCATAGTTACCAATTGTGTATCATAATCTGCTAACACGACGCCAATGTGGGTAGCCAATTCAGGAATTTCTAGTTGTGTTGTCGCCTTGCCATCCACAAATACCATACCTTCCATTCGGCCTCCATAGAATTTAGGAACCGCCCCAATCATGGCCATGCACAATGTAGATTTACCACACCCAGCAGGTCCAGTAATCACTAAAAAGTCACCTTCATGTACCGTCAAGTTTACATCACGTAAACTAGGTGTCTGTGAGCGACCGTAGTAATATGTCAAATGTTCCACAGAAATTTTTCCATCTCTTGCTGGTTTTAATTCGTACTTACTATGGTCCGAGGTAATCTCCCCATTGTCAGGTAAAAAGCCTCGTGTAGCAAATAATTTCTTGGCTGGCAAATAGAGTACAGGTGTTACTATTGCATTCAATGCAGCAACTACAACAACTAGAGGTAACATGCCTTTAAGATATACATTGACAGGCATGCCCAACACAAGAAATAGACAGGTAACGAAAATACCACCAGACATAACAGTAGCAATAAAGCCTGTTAATAATGGTGCTATGTCAAATCTACCAATCGTTACCGCTTTCATACGGTAGAGGAGATTCATCACAAAAGCGCAGGATAAGGCCCCCACTGGTTCACTCAACAAATTAGCATAGGGCAATCCCGATTTCGATGTCATCACATTAATCAATGCGGCTACCAAGCCAATTCCTAAGGTTTGTTTGTAACTAGGTCTTGTCAATAATATGGCAACACAATAGGTAGCAATAGTCCAGTTAGGTGTTACCCCCGCCACGCTAGGACTGACTAAGTGCAAAATCGTACCTAATGCTAATAGCAGTGTGCTCACAGTCACCCATCTAAATTGTCCCCCTTGCACATGCGTATAGACTAATTTAGATACATCTGTAATTTTCTCCATCTGTACAACCTCCTTTAAGGATTACCAATTGTATCGCCCTAGTCGTTTTCTAATGCTTTCACCTGTTCTAAAAGAACTAAGAAAACAATATAAGACTAGGTCACATACATGCCAATTAATAATTTCGGAAAGAAGGCACAAAAAAAGCCCTCGTTCCTCTAGAAAAGGGACGAAGGTTACTCCGCGGTGCCACCCTAATTAATCATATATGATTCGGCTTATTCATACAGTCATAATGTGTATCACAGTATAGAAAAACGCTTGCATTCTAATCAAGTCATTCGTCCATACACGCGTACATTCACACCACAACGATATGTTCTCAATAATAACGGTCTGAGTTGACCGGTAACGCCTAGCTATCTAGTTCGGATTACGCCTCATAGGCCCATTCCCTACGCATCTAGTATTAGTCTTTCACTATCACTAACTCGCTGACACTGATCATCATAGGTACTCTTCCTATTCATCGGTACTTTATGTATAACTTATAATACGTCTATTATAACGATACAATCGTTCATCGTCAATGCAAAATCTAAAAGGGTCTAAATAAGTCCCATTAAGGCGTATAGTGAACCTCTGTACGCGCTGACGCGTGTATCCAATGTATACCCCTATACGTATGAATGTAACAAGTACCGTATTTATCTAGTTTTTTTAATAATCCTATGCACATATATACAATTCATGATATAATTTCACCTCTACAAAAAGAGAAACATCTTATAAATACCGTATAATATATACACAATATATCACCATAATAAGGTTTTCACTATCCATGAAATAGTATATACTTAGTTAGTAAAAAGTACACAATAGAGGAGTTTTTAATATATGAATAACATTGTAGTCATAGGCAGTTGCAATCTGGATATTACGGTACTAGCCAATAAACGGCCCGTCGCAGGAGAAACTATTCTTGGAACGGGACTCAACATGTCCCCTGGAGGAAAAGGTGCTAATCAAGCGGTAGCGGCCGCCAAGCTAGGTGCACAAGTCACCATGGTTGGTTGCATTGGTAATGATGCCTATGGAGATATTTTTGAAAAAACCTTCGCTAATTACGGTATTAATACGGACTATTTAATTCGTTTAGATGATGTAACCACTGGTACAGCACATATTACATTGGCAGAAGGTGACAACAGTATCATTGTCATAATGGGAGCTAATGCCCATGTAGATGCCACCGCTATCGATCACGCTTGGGATGCCATAAAAGAGGCCGATTTAGTACTCGTTCAAAATGAAATCCCCCTATCCACCATTGGCTATATCGCCAATCGTTGCCAGAAAGAACAGATTCCACTCCTCATCAATCCCGCACCGGCTGGCGATTTAAAACCGGAGTGGTTAGCTGCTGCTACATATATAACACCTAACGAACATGAACTCGCTTCACTATATCCACATATGTCGACAGAAGAAGTGTTATTACACAATGAAGAAAAGATAATCGTCACATTAGGAAAAGAAGGTGTTTCTTATGCCAAGGATGGACATATTAAAACGATTCCCGCCTTTGTTATGGACCCCGTCGATACAACTGGTGCTGGCGATACCTTTAACGGTGCCTTTGCTACCGCCATCGTAAATGGTAAGTCTCTAGAAGAGGCATTACGATTTGGCAATGCGGCTGCCGCTTTATCAATCACACGATTAGGGGCACAAGGTGGTATGCCAACGAGGGATGAGGTAATGTTCCTAGTAACCACTAAAGAATAATCTGTAAGTAAGATATATCGTATTACGTACCCATAGAAAGGATGACTCCTATGCAAAAAGGTGGTATATTAAATAGCCATATTGCTAAGATATTAGCAGATTTAGGTCATACGGATACAATTTGTATTGCCGACTGTGGTCTTCCCGTTCCAGCAGAGGTTCCCAAAATTGACTTGGCCCTAACCTTTGGCGTACCTAGTTTCGAAGATGTGCTTCGCCTACTGCAACAACACATGCAAGTAGAAGCAATTCATATAGCCGAGCCAATGGGCACACAAAATCCTCACAACTATAAGGTGGTACAGGAATTATATCCTCAAAATCGATATGAGTGGATTACCACAAGTCATGAAGCATTGAAAGAGGCTACTCGCTCTTGTAAATGCATTATTCGTACGGGAGAGATTACCCCCTATGCGAATATCATTCTACATGCTGATTGTATTTTTAATGATGAACGATAGGTATCATTAAAGGCAGTATCTTTACTAGCCTTTCACATAAGACGCGATGCGTTTTATAATCCCCCACAGATAGGAGTTTTATATAATGGAAATCATCATGTCTGGTATTGCCAAAGCCTTTGGCACGAATCAGGTATTGAAAAATGTAAACATCACCCTACGAGCTGGCGAAGTACATGCTCTTATGGGAGAAAATGGTGCCGGAAAATCCACACTGATGAATATTCTTGCCGGCATTCACACCAAAGATGCCGGCACGATTACGGTAGATGGCGTAGACACCGTATATCACAGTGCCATCGATGCGGAAAAACATGGCATTGCTTTTATTCACCAAGAATTAAATATTTGGCCTAACTTAACGTTGCTAGAAAATTTATACCTTATGCGACCTAAGAAAAACAAACTAGGTATGCTCGATAAAAAAGCTATGTTGGAAGAAGCACAAGCCAAATGTGAAGAGTTACATATTACTCTCCCCCTAGAAAAAGAGGCTGGTACTTGCTCTGTAGGGCAACAACAAATGACGGAAATTCTCCGTATTCTCATGCTCGATGCAAAGGTGGTAATCATGGACGAACCCACCGCGGCCCTAACAGAACGAGAAACCAATACCCTATTTCGTATGATGCGCCAATTAAAACAACAAGGCGTGGCTATCGTCTATATTTCTCACCGTATGGAAGAAGTATTTAATGAATGCGACACCATCACGATTATGCGTGATGGCCATACGATTACCTCCTGTCCAATCGGTGATATTACGGTAGATGAAGTGGTAAAAGATATGGTAGGTCGTTCTATCAATGAATTTTATCCAGATCGCACCACTACGCCCCAAGAAGTTGTATTAGAAGTAAAAGACTTACAACCGAAAGGTCCTTTCAAGCCGATTAGTTTTACTCTTCGCAAAGGAGAAATTTTAGGTGTTGCTGGCCTTATGGGCGCGGGCCGTACAGAAATCATGCGTGCCATCTTTGGTATTGACGGTCACAATGGAGGATCCATCGTATTACATGGTGAACCACTGCATATCAAAAAACCAGAAGACGCCATCAAAGCTGGCATTGCTTTCATTACGGAAGACCGTAAAGAAGAGGGATTAATACTAGATTTCTCTATTGGATCTAATATTACACTGCCTAATTTACCCCATTTATGTCCTAGTCGCGTGATGCACAAAAATAAATTAACGGAATTTGCTGATACCCTCGCTAAAAAGCTAGGTGTTAAAACACAATCGGTTCATTTACCCGCCTCCTCATTATCTGGCGGCAATCAACAAAAAGTAGTCATCGCTAAATGGATTGGTCTTTCTCCGGATATTATTATTATGGATGAACCAACTCGTGGTATCGATATTGGTGCGAAACGCGATATTTATGATCTCATGAATGAACTTACCAACGATGGCGTATCCATCATCATGGTATCTTCGGAGTTACCCGAGGTACTTGGCATGAGTGATCGCATCATGGTTGTCCATGAAGGTGCTGTAGCCGGTATACTATCCCGCGAACAAGCCACATCTGAATCGATTATGTCACTAGCTACAGGAGGAGAGTAATATGAACACGAAAGCTATTGAAACCATAAAAAAACTAGGACCTCTCATCGGTCTTATCATCTTATTTATTATTATTTCTACATTAAATTCTAGTTTTTTAGAAATTTCTAACTTAAAAAATTTACTGCGCCAAGTATCGATTAATGCCATTATCGCCTTTGGCATGACCTTTGTTATTCTCACTGGTGGCATTGATTTATCAGTAGGTTCCATACTCGCTCTATCCAGTGCTATTATGGCAAACTTTATCGTAGGCAGCATGAATCCAGAAATAGCCATTGTCGTATCGGCTATATTTGGTCTTATTTTGGGCAGTATCAATGGTATTGTCATTACCTTTGGTCGCGTAGCTCCTTTCATCGCCACCTTGGCAACAATGACAATCTATCGTGGGGCTACCCTCGTATTTACTAACGGCAATCCTATTTCTGGTTTAACTACCGATAGTGCCTTTCATGCATTTGGTCAAGGTAATTTGTTGGAAATTCCAATTCCAGCCATCACCATGTTTCTATCTTTCTTGATTCTTTGGTTCGTCCTTTCTAAAACCTCCTTTGGGCGTAAAACTTACGCCGTTGGTGGTTCTGAAAAAGTTAGTTTTATTGCGGGTATTAAAATTAATCGCATTAAAATTGTAGCCTATGCATTGACTGGTATGCTCTGTGCCATTGCCGGTGCCATCATCACATCTCGTTTAAATTCTGCTCAGCCAACTGCTGGTACAGGATATGAGTTAGATGCGATCGCCGCCGTCGTTCTTGGTGGCACAAGTCTATCTGGCGGTAAAGGCCACATTGTAGGCACATTAATTGGTGCGCTTATCATCGGCACATTAAATAATGGCTTAAATATTTTAGATGTATCTAGTTTCTATCAACAAGTTGTAAAAGGTATCGTCATCTTACTTGCTGTTCTTGTGGATCGCAAAAAAGCGTAGGAGGTTTATCCATGAAAAAAATATTTGCACTAGTAGCGATAGCTGTTACCGTTATCGCATTGGTAGCTGGTTGTGGCTCCAATAATAATGCTGGTAGTAATGACAAAAAAAGTGCTACTATCGGCGTATCTATCTCAACATTAAATAACCCATTCTTCGTATCTATAAAAAAAGGTATTGAAGATCAAGCTAATAAGATGGGGCTAAAAGTTAAAATCGTAGATGCTCAAAACGACCCTGCCAAACAGGCGAATGACATTTCTGATTTATTAGAAAGTAATGTATCATTGTTAATTATCAATCCTGTTGACTCTGCTGCTATCTCTACGTCTGTAGAATTAGCCAACAACAAAAAAATTCCAGTAATTACCTTAGACCGTTCTGCCGATCAAGGTACTGTGGTAACTCACATTGCTTCTGATAATAAAAAAGGTGGAGAAATGGCTGCTCAATTAATTGCACAAGCACTTGGAGAAAAAGCCAAAGTTATCGAACTTGAAGGTGTTCCTGGTGCTTCTGCTACACGTGAACGTGGCGAAGGTTTCCACGCATTTGCAGATCAACATTTAACAGTATTAGGAAAACAATCTGCTGATTTTGATCGCACTAAAGGCTTAAACGTTGCTACTAATATGTTGCAAGCTAACCCAGATGTACAAGCTATCTTTGCACAAAATGATGAAATGGCATTAGGTGCTATTGAAGCTGCTAAATCAGCTAACAAACAACTTTTCATCGTAGGCTTTGACGGTACACAAGATGGCCAAACTGCTGTTGACAACGGTTCCCTCAGTGCTACTATTGCACAGCAACCTGAAATGATGGGACAAATTGCTATTGCTACTGCCGCTAAAATTATAGCTGGCGAACAAGTAGAAGCTAAAATTCCTGTAGATTTAAAAGTAATAAAAAAATAAATATGTACCTGACGACACCATTTACAACTTGATGTGAAATATAATAAGGCATCTCATGATTATTCATGAGATGCCTTATTTACTACGTCTTGTAATAAAATTATGTATTTGTATATGGCGATATACAAAGTCAAGAAAAAGGAGCATAAAGCGTAAAAATAGCCTACAAAGTTGTAGACTATTAGCGTTATAAAGGTTGTGTAACTACTTTACCAGAGCATGGTCTTCATTTCAGTCCTTGTAATCGATTTGTAACAGCAACGATATAGGCAGTATATAAAGTTTCCTATAAGAAAGGTCCACATTATATATTCAAAGTTTTGAAGTATAACTGAGGATAATCCTAATAGAGCCAATATGCACAAAACTATAAAAAGTACAACGAAAAAATAAAATGTAGTTAGGGCGTACGTTCCTAGGAACAAAAGTCCTATAGTAGTTACATAACCTAGAATACGCATCGTACGTAATAGAAATTGTTGCCACATAAAAATCCCACATCTTTTTAATACTTCAATTATCACTTGTCTTACCAAAATCTAACACGTATTATTTACTGTTACACCTACATAAAAAACTATAGATGTAGTTTTCAATAATTATAGCCATAATATCTATTTATCTAGCAAAGTTGATACCTTTCTTAAAATCCAACGGTTAATCTTTCGATCTTATACAGATACTATTGAGTATTCTTAAGAAATAAAAAACAACATTTAAACGGCTGTTATCTTATGTCTATTACAACGATTGTTTATAAAATCACATCCCATTGCAATCACCATAATTATAGACCATACTAACATAGAGAATGTAGCTTTATTTCTACTATGTCCATAGGAGATACCATCTCAACAACGATAGCATAGTAAACGCAAGAAAACCCAGTAACCAAAAAGGTTACTGGGTTTTTGTAAAACGCTACTATTAACGTTTTGAGAACTGAGATGCTTTACGGGCTTTTTTAAGACCGTATTTTTTACGTTCTTTCATACGTGGGTCACGAGTCAAGAAGCCAGCTTTTTTCAAAGCTTGACGTAAATCGCCATCAACAGCTAATAAAGCACGAGAAATGCCGTGACGAACTGCACCAGCTTGGCCAGAAGGACCGCCACCAGCTACAGATGCGATAACATCATATTGTTCAACTGTGCCAGTTAAATTCAATGGTTGTTTTACGATTAATTCTAATGTTTGACGACCAAAGTATTCAGCTAAGCCACGATTATTAATAGTAATATTACCTGTGCCCGGTACTAGACGCACTCTAGCAACGGAAGATTTTCTACGGCCTGTGCCGTAATATTGTGCTACTGCCATTTATATGCCTCCTCCGAATTATCTAACGTCTATTTCCAAAACTTCAGGTTTTTGAGCTGCATGCGGATGCTCAGCACCTGCATATACGTTTAATTTACGATACATTTGAGCACCTAATTTATTTTTAGGTAACATGCCTTTTACTGCAATTTCTACAACGCGTTCAGGTTGTTTTGCCAACATATCAGCAACTGGGATGAAACGAGTGCCACCCACATAACCAGAATGACGGAAATAAGTTTTTTGCAATAATTTTTTACCTGTTAAACGAATTTTTTCTGCATTAATAACAATTACATAATCACCTGTATCTACATGTGGTGTAAATGTTGGTTTATGTTTGCCCCGAAGAACTTTAGCTACTTCGGCAGCAAGGCGTCCTAAAGTTTTACCTTCAGCGTCAACAACATACCATTTGCGTTCAATTGTGCTCGCATTGGCCATAAATGTAGTTTTCATGCTGCTTTTCCTCCTAAATTACGACTAAATCTACCAAAAAGCTACCTATCTGCTTCCGGGGCTAATGGAAACTAGATAAAAGCTTACTCAGAAAATTATACAGACTTTTACAGATAATGTCAACATATCAAAGGGTATTAATTCTACCCTAACGTTTGCCGTGTTACATGTTCCATGAAAATTTTCATAGTTTCCCATTTGGAGTTACCTTTACGATATACAAAGCATACTTGCAAATTTAGCGGTTTTTGTAACTCGTAGTATCCCTCAGTAATTCCTAATTCAGTTAAGAATCGTTTAGACACCATAGCACCGGCTTTATTCTTCTTACAATAATCTACCATCGCATATGGGTTGGATAAGCGACTGCCATGTGGTTTATCATGTTGCGACACTTCGGAGAAATAGCTTCTCATCGCACGACTCATAAAGTATTTAGGCGGATAGGCTACTAAAGGCGATTCCACAATTTGACGAATCGTTACTTTTTGATCTGCCGGTAAATTAGTTATCAATGGCGCGTAATAGACGATATTATCATCACGAAGAGCTACACTTTCATACATGCTCATATCTTTATTATTTGGCAAATATACAAAACCAATATCGATGCGATTTTCACGAAGATCCAAGAGCATTTCTTCTTCTTCCATATCAAACACGCTAATTGAAAAGTCTGGATTGTCCCCTGAAAAATGTGCCACAAAAGAATTCAAGCGAATATCACCCATACTACGCAATATACCTACATTGAGTACAGGTCGTTCTAGTTTACTCGATAAACGAATCGTATGTACTGCCCGTTCTAAACTTTCAATAATATGTTCTGCTTCTGGTAAAAAACGTTCGCCTTCTTGTGTTAAGCAACTACCTCTTGTGGAACGAGCAATTAATTTTACGCCTACCAATCGTTCTAATTTTTTCATCTGTGCACTAAATGCAGATTGTGTAATATTCATAGATTGGGCCGCTAATGTGAAATTCCCCATTTTATTGTAGGCTATAAAGCTTTGTAATTCCTGTAGAGTTGGTAGTTCTTTCATGTTGAAACCGCTCCTTATTCGAACTTAATCAATTTATTTTATAAATCAACTATGATTTCTATTTTAACGGTTCTATTATAGCATATTTTAAAATTTTTCATACTGTTTTTTAGTATTAATTATCTTAATATATGCTATTAAATAGGTTCTAAAAATTTCTATAATTGGCATACATGAATTGCAATAAGCCACATCGTTGTAATTTATATAAGCCCTCTTTCTGTCATCATAGCTATCACCATATATGATTAATATATTATATAATACATTTAATTATTTAACTATACGAAATGCTGATGTCACTTTAGTTAGCTTATTAATAACTGATTAGATATACACTCGATACACCATCTACAGTACGCAAAGAGAAAACAATTTACTTGCTAATCCTCCAATACATAGTGTCCCCCTACCGCCCACAACACGATACTTATATGCGCTCTATAAAAGTAATCCTCATAAAAGGGATAGACATGATTGCTTTCCCTAATCACACGTGCTTTATAAAAAAAGGTAACGTATATTGACTGACAATAGGTCCACGTGCACATAGTCGCAAGTAAAAACTAACAACCAACATAACCTACTATAAAGGTTTTTCTCTATTAAAATTGCAGTCTATCCTCAATGGCCCAGGCGTAACCGTACCATACAATATATAAAACAGACAACCCTATGGAATTTGAATGCGCATAGAATTCTAAATCAATTAATACAATGAATTGACACTCATCACACAACGTGCTATGATAGGTGAGTACTATTTTATGTACATGTTTTTATTTAATATATGAGGTGATGTATAACATGGCAACGAGAAGAGAAGCACGATTTAAGTTATGCCGTCGCTTTGGTGTGAACGTATTCGGTCATGCGAAGGCTTTAAAACGTGTTAAGAAAGACCAACGACAAAAGAAATTATCTGAATATGGTCTTCAATTACTAGAAAAACAAAAAGTTAAAGCGTATTACAATTTATTAGAACGTCAATTCGTACGCTATTATGATAGAGCTAAAAAAATGCCAGGTGTTACTGGTCAAAACATGTTAATCTTGTTAGAATGTCGTCTTGATAACTTGGTATATCGTATCGGTTTTGGTAATTCCATTCGCCAATCTCGTCAAATGGTAAACCATGGTCATATTTTAGTCAATGGCCGTCGCGTTGATATTCCTTCCTACCAATGTAAAGTTGGCGATGTCATCGAACTTCGTGAAGCATCTCGTGAAAACGAAATGTTCAAATCCAACTTCCAAGAATTGAAATCTTTTGATCTTCCTTACATTACTAAAGAAGAAGAAGCTTTCAAAGGTACATTAACACGTCTTCCACAACGTGAAGAACTTCCTATCGAAGTAAACGAAACACTTATCGTCGAATTGTACTCAAAATAATTTGGCGTCACAAAAACCGCTTTTCTACAGAAAAGCGGTTTTTTATATGTCCACAGAGATTATATACTCACCTGCTTTTCCCTAATGCATTCGTCTATCATAGACGCCTATATCGATAGAAACTCTCATCTATTTCCTTATGTGTTTACGCACGTTGATAGCTGAGTCTCTACGGCCTTTATTAAAGTAGAACTATATAGATCCCTATCACCCCTTTTCTTTCTATATTCAGTCCCCTATGCTCCTATATCTATCTAGCAAATAAAATCATGGTATAATAAAAAACTTTCATAGCGTATGAATTGTTCTAGTTAACAATACATGCTATAATTTTATTGACTTTAATCAAATCATAAGGAGGAGACACATGAAACGATTTTTATTGTTAGTAGTAAGCATCCTATTAATTGGTGCTCTTACCGCTTGTGGTCTACAATCTGGTTCCACCGGTTCCACATCAAAAGACACAATCCGCATCGGACAAACTTGGGTCATTGGCGGCACAGACCCTACTGATTCTTCTGTACCATGGGGATTAACTAGCCATGGTGTTTCAGAAGGTGTGTACATGCTTGATGAACACGGCAAATTAGTAAGTCGCTTTATCAAAAGCATTCAACAAGTCGACGACACTACTTGGAACGTGGTGATGAAAGAAGATGCCAAGTTCTCTGATGGTAGTAAGGTAGATGCCAAAGCATTATGTACTGCAATGAATATGATTCAAGAAAAAAATAAGTTGTCCAATGCTACAGCAGGGGTAATGAAATTTGATCCTACTGGTGAATTTACTTTCACCATTAAATCAGAACGACCAACCATGGCGCTGGATTCCGTCTTAGCAGAATGGTCAAATGTTGTATTTAAACAAGATGGGGACAAATTTATTTTTACTGGGCCTTATGTAATTAAATCATTAGATGCAGAAAATAAAATCGTATTAGCCCCTAACAAATATTATCCTGACGCAGATAAACGAAAAAATGTAGAAATTCGTACATTCAAAGATGCATCAGCGCTTAAGTTAGCCTTTGAAAGCGGCGATATTGACATGGCCTTTACTGTAACACCAGATGTAGCAGATATGCTTACAAGTGAAGGAAAAACAGTAAAAACTATACCAGCAGGTTATCAATATTTTGGCATGTGTAATCTAAAAGAAGGTCCTATGGCGGATCCAACTGTTCGCAAAGCTATCAACTTAGGATTGAATCGTGAAGATTATATTAACGTGTTAAAAGGCGGCCGTGTGGCTACTGGTTTATTTGCTTCCTATTATGATTTTGCAGGAAAAGAAAAAGTTGTATTCAACAAGGAAGAAGCTGCTAAATTATTAGAACAAGCAGGCTATCATAAGAATGCTTCTGGCATGCTTGAAAAAGATGGACAACCATTAACTGTTCGCTTAGTAACTTATACATCCCGTCCTGATCTCGGATTAATTGTGCAAGTAATGGCTTCCCAATTAAAAGAATTAGGCATTGAAACAACTAGCTCAATTGTAGATAATATTGATCAATTCAAAAAATCTGGACAATTTGATATCATGGTATATGCACAACATACAGCCCCTACAGGAGAACCTAGTTTCTTCCTTAATCAATTCTTCAGAACCAACGAATCAAACAATACAATGGGCTATTCTAACTCAGCCGTTGATCAGTTGCTAGACCAAATGGGCACTGAAAAAGATAGAACCGTAAGAAATAAATTGGCACAAGATGTACAGCATATTCTATATGAAGATGCGCCAGCATTATTCTTGGTAGACCCAGATTGGCATATTGCAGTAAGCGATAGTATCAAAGGGTATGAACCATATGGTGGTGACTATTATATAGTTAACGCAAAATTGGGCTTCTAACAATAAGAAGAGGATACCTTTTCAGGTATCCTCTTTTTTCGTTTATAATCAGGAGAATCTATGTTATTTACAAAACAACTAATAAAATGG
Source organism: Veillonella montpellierensis DSM 17217 (assembly GCF_000426745.1). GTDB lineage: Bacteria > Bacillota > Negativicutes > Veillonellales > Veillonellaceae > Veillonella > Veillonella montpellierensis. The sequence continues at coordinate 9,326 of NZ_AUFY01000019.1, read as the reverse complement.
CTATTAGGCTTTTTCGTCTTAAGCTTTTTATTTTTTATCTTAGTACGCACCATACCCGGTGATCCAGTAACTCAATTATTAACCACGTATCAGCTCCCTCACACAAAGGAAAATATTGAGTTCTTAACAGTTTCTTTTGGTCTTGATAAACCTTTATGGTATCAATATGGGTATTGGATTATCCACTTTGTGCAAGGAGATTGGGGTAATTCTTTCATTACAGGACACGATGTACGCGTAGAAATCATACGACGTGTACCACTATCACTCACAATCGGTCTGGGTGGTGTATTATTAGGGGGATTTTTTGCATTTATCCTAGGCTATGCCGCCGCATGTAAACCAAAAGGATTTTGGGATCGCGCTAGTCGTGCCTTATCATTATTCGTGCAATCAGTGCCTTCCTTTATGACCGCCGTCTTTGTAATTTATTTACTAAGTGTATATTTTCAAGTTGTAAAAGTATATAGTAATATCACCGCAGCTACCATACTAGCATTACTATTAGTTGCTCTAGGAACAACGGGGGAATTATGCCGCGTCATGCGAAGTCATTTTTTAGAAATTGCCCATACACCGTACATATATTTTTCTCGTTGTCGTGGGTTTAAGCGAAATACATTGCTCTTACGCGACGGTCTTCGTCCCGCTCTTATCGCCTTAATTTCTACGATGGTAGGTCGATTTTCATGGGTTATCGGTGGTACCGCCGTTGTTGAATTTGTGTTTGCCATTCCCGGTGTAAGCTTATTTTTAGTACAAAGTATTGCTGCGAAGGATTATAACATTATCCAATCGTATCTGTTATTCATTCTTCTATGGATGGGAATTGTTCACGCTATTTGTGCCTTACTCACATATTTGTTACGAGGAGGAGTTAGATGAAAAAAAATATAGCCATATTGCTATTATTCGCTATTTTATTGGCCCTAGTAGCCACACAACGACATATGGATATGGTACCCGTAAATCTAATGGATAAATTAGCTCCTATCAGTATGCATCATATTATGGGTACCGATATTTTGGGTCGAGATATATCTGAACTCATGCTAGTCGGATGTTTGCGTAGCTTTTTAGTTGTCATCATTGCCGGTACGATTAGTTTATCCGTTGGTGTTACCGTAGGCATCCTAACTGGCTATTTTCAAGGAAATATTTCAATGCTGTTACAATTCGTAACAGATTTTCTATTGATTATACCGACTTTCATTGTAGCCCTCTTGGTAACGGCTGTATTTGGATTGCATCCTGTTAGTGCCGGTATTGCCTTAGGTCTCTGTCAAATGGGACATTTCGCCAATCATGCAGCCGCATTAACTAAGGAGATTAAGAAAAAAGAATATATTTCTATTTTGCACATTATGGGGTACTCGCGGCCACGAATCCTTATCCGCCATATCCTTCCCATCGTATTACCTCTCGTATTTCCTTATTTCGGTTCCATGGCGTCTTCCAATATTTTACAATACGCGTCCTTAGCATTTATTGGACTCGGTAGCGATATTACAAAGCCTGATTGGGGTACTATGCTCTATCAATATCGCGTTTATATTGTAAACGAACCATTATTAATCATCTGGCCTAGCCTTGGTATTTTCTTAATGGCTATCATTTTTCAATTTCTCTTTGATACACGAAAGGTGGAAACATCATGATCGACGTCAAGGACTTACAAATCACGATTGGCAATCGTCCCATTATACATCATGCTAATTTTACCGTAAAAAATCAGGAAATCATCGGCATTGTCGGTGCCTCCGGTTCAGGGAAATCAATGATGATGAAAGCCTTGATGGGATTATTACCCTATGGTGCACAGGCACAGGGACAAGTGCGGTATGATGACGGCGAATATATGGATATCAACGAAATGCACCAATCCTATAAAGGACATACCCTATGTATGCTTCCCCAAGATTCCATCAACGGCCTTCATCCTTACAAAACCTTAGAAACACAAATGGAACAAACCTTTCAACACCATCACCTTAAAGGAGGTCGTGAAAAAATACAAGCCATTTTTAACGAATTAGGATTGCCCAATGACGAACGATTTCTCTCGTCCCATGCTAGATCTCTTTCTGGTGGTATGCGACAACGCGTAGCCATTGCCCTTTGTCTTGCTGCAAATCCTGACATTCTCATTGCCGATGAACCGACTACGAGCTTAGATGCCATTAACCAATTAAAATTTATTACCATCTTAAAAAAATTGCACACCCACCATGCACTTTCACTGTTAGTAGTCAGCCATAATATCGCCTTAGTGGCACAAATTGCACAACGATTATGGGTCGTGCACCAAGGTACCATTATTGAAAGTGGTCCCACAAAAGAAATATTGGAGCATCCTCAAGAAGTGCATACGAAAACACTTGTAGAAGGCTGTAAACGTCTGTACGGAGGGATCTTATGAAACAATTAGTAGGAAATAATCTATCCAAAGTCTATTATGAAAGAGGTCTGTTTTCTGTACACAAAAAAACAGCCTTGTACCCATTAGATATTTCTATCGACAAAGGAGAAATCGTTGCCTTAGTAGGAGAATCAGGGTCTGGCAAATCTACCTTAGCCAATATACTAGGCTGTTTAACAGCTCCCTCTACGGGAGAGTTGTACTATGAAGGTCATTTAATTAAGCATCCTTTAACAGGACCCTTGCGACTCGACATACAAATGATTTTTCAGAACCCCTTTACCACTTTGCATCCGTTTCATACCATTCAACAAAGTCTAACGGAACCAATTCGTCTACACAAAATCGTGAGCATGTCTGAAGAAAATGACTATATTCATGGATTATTAGAACGTTGCCATCTGAAAGATGATATTTTACAACGCTATCCATCTATGTTATCCGGTGGGCAATTGCAACGTGTGAATATCGTTCGTGCCTTGAGTCTTAAACCTAACATACTCATTGCTGATGAAATCATTACTGCCCTTGATATCCCTGTAGCCCTAGATATACTGGACCTGTTAAAAAATTTACAAGAAGAAAAAAATCTATCTATGGTATTTATTTCTCATGATTTAGGGGCTGTCAAGAAAATCGCTAATCGAGCCATCGTTTTAAAAGAAGGCGTCGTGCAAGAAGAAGACACTATTTATAATCTTTTTTCACACCCCCAATCTGCTTATACAAAAGAATTACTGGCGGCGATTCCTGTAATATAAGGATTGTACGTCGCATTCTACGGATTACCTTTTCTTAGTGTGCACGTATATATGAGGTAATGTGTATAAAAACCTATTCCCTTCCGTTGAAAATGATACGATGTGTCTATGACGTATCTATATGGCATAGGGTGGAGCCACGTAGTCTTCTTTACAAAACGCAATACGCCAATGAAGCACAAAAACGTCTTATTACACGATATATCAAGTGTAATAAGACGTTTTTATTTGTTATGTAATTAGCAATCTACCCTAATGTACCACAATCATATTATAGACTGTGACTATGCTTTCTAACTCTATTATACCCTTACACATACTCTGACTCAGTAACTGGTGAAAATATGTTACTCACTAGTTACCACATATACTTGTGCAAAATACCATACCTATTCTACTTTACGGTACTGTTTAATACCTTGTACAATGCACCAAGAAAGCAAAAATAAAGCACATAATACGGTCGCCATCATACCTGCTAACGACGTATTATAGTATACGGCTAGAGAAATGCCGAGTATACTTCCTATAATACCGACGATAATACTGACGATAATTCGTTTACCTAACGTCTTTGCCCATAATGCGGCTACCATAGCAGGTACAATCATAAAGGCAATGAGGAGGATTGAGCCAACTGCCTGAAAGGATACAACCGCTGTTAGCGACACTAAGGACATAAGTCCGTAATATACGAGTAGTGGTGAAATATAGCTTAATTTTGCAAAGGTTTCATCAAATGTAGCCACCACTAATTCTTTATAGAACAAATAGACCATAGATAGATTGATAATTACATTGATGCAAGAAATGTAGAGGGCTTTTGCCCCCATATCAATATCCCCAATAAACCATCGATCAAACGGAGCGAAGGCTAGTTCGCCCAACAATACAGCATCCGTATCCAGCTGTACATTAGCACCGTATAAATTAATCAAAATGACAGAACAACTAAAGAAAAAGGGAAATAATAATCCCAATGCCGAATCAGGTGCCACTAATTTCGTCTGTATCAATAATTCTGTCCCCCATACGGTCAATAGGCCCATTAACGTAGCCCCTATCAATAACCATGGTGAATGTAAATCTTGAAAGATGAAAAATGAAATGACAATGCCTAATAGGACAGTATGACTGATTGCATCTGTCATCATCGACAACTTTCTTAAAATCAAAAAGTTGCCCAATACAGCACAACTGATAGATGTGCCGATAGCAATGAGGATAATTTCAATAAAAGGCGTCATATCACTCATCTCCACAACAATCCACGCTTAGGTGCTACTAATAAACTAATAAAGGTAATACCAGAAATCACAATGGCAATCGATGGTCCCGTTGGCATCCGATGCAGTAAAGAGCTAATAATCGTACCTGTTGCTGCACTACTAGCACCTAATATGGCAGCTAATATAACCATAGACCGCAAATGCGATGTCCATTGTCTAGCACTCACTGCTGGTGCAATTAATAGAGCACTCATCAAAATGATGCCCACCGATTGAATCGATAACAATACGGTGATCATAGATAGAATGCCTAGCATATATTGATAGCGATGACAAGCAATTCCTACAGTCCGTGCATAGTCGCTATCAAAGGTCATATACGATAATTCTTGCCACCGCCATATGATCAATGCTAAAATCATACAGCCTAATACACCAATAAATACCACATCATGTAATAAAATCGTTGAAGCTTGCCCCAATATAAATCGATTTAATCCTGCTTGATTTGCATTATCCGTTTTTTGTACGATGGTCATTAATACTAACCCAAACCCAAAAAAGCCAGATAATATCGTCGCTAATAATCCATCGGACGGTAAACGAGTTCGCTTTTTAATCATCAAAATCGTCATAATCGCCACAGTAGCTGATAGTAACGCGCCCAATAATTGACCACTTAATTCTTTCACACCGCTCCATAAAAAAGCACCTACAATGCCTGGATAAGATGCGTGGGCCACGCAATCGCCTACTAATGCTTCCTGTCGCAATACAATAAAACAGCCAATGACACCGGATAAAGCACCCAATAGCGATGTGCCACAGAGAACAACTAAAAACGTGTAATCATTCACCAATACCGATAGAGCCTGTATATATTCACTCATTTACTGCACTCCACGGCAAGAATGTACGCCGCACTAACTCATCATGAAAGATGTCTTGTACCTTGCCTACGCCTATCATATACCGATTCAAACAAATTACTTCATTAAAATATGCTTTCACCGTATGTAATGCATGGTGAACCACTAAAATAGTTTTTCCCTGTTTTTGCATGTCTTTCAACATGCCTACAATCATTTCCTCTGTCTTAATATCAATGCCTTTAAAAGGCTCGTCTAATATATAGACCTCTGCTTCTTGTGCCAATGCCCGTGCCAGAAACACTCGTTGTTGCTGTCCTCCAGATAATTCATTGATTTGCCGCTCTTGAAATTCATCAAGTCCTACCTGATGAATACATTGAGCGACTATATCTTTGTCTTGTTGCTTAGGACGTCGAAACCAACCTAATTTACCATATCGCCCCATCATGACAATATCAAACACCGTCGCTGGAAAATCCCAGTTCACAGAATTATTTTGAGGAATATAGGCTATATATGGTTGTGCTTCTTTAAACGTTCTTGCTCCGTGAATATGATAAGTAATCTGGCCTTGTCGAGGTTCCAATAAATGTAGAATGGCTTTTAATAGCGTGGATTTACCAGCCCCATTAGGCCCGACAATCGCCATTAACGCCCCTTTAGGAATATCTACACTTACCCGTTCTAATACAGGATCACCATCATAGGCCACTGTTACATTATCTACAGTAATTACTGGTTCCATACATAACCTTTCTTTTCAATCACTACCTATCGTAGGGCCCCTGTAATAGTTTGAATATTCTTCTTATACATACCAATATATGTGCCTTCTGGTGTGTCGCTACTACCAAGAGAATCGGAATACAATTCGCCGCCAATAACAACATCTTGTCCTTTAGCCTTTACCGCTGCTTGCAAGGATTCAATTGTTTTGGTCGGTACAGAGGACTCTACAAAGATTGCTTTAATATGATGTGCTACAATAAAATCTGCTAATTCAGAAATATCTCCCGTACCTGCTTCGCTAACCGTACTAACACCTTGCAATCCTTTTACAGTAAATCCATAATCCCGTGCAAAATAAGAGAATGCATCGTGAGCTGTTACCAACACACGTGACATTTCTGGTACTGTAGCCACTTGTTCATGAATATACGTATCTAGTTCATCTAATTGGGCTATATACTTTTTCGCATTGGCTTCATATAGCGCAGCATGGGCAGGATCTTTTTTAGATAATCCTTTAGCAACTGCCTCTGCAGCTAATTTCCAATTAGCTACAGAAAACCAAATGTGAGGGTCTTTTACCGTAGTACCACCGTCTTCAAAATCTAGCAAGGTAGCTGGATCAATGGCATCTCCTACACGGATAATTGATTTCTTTTGTTTTTCCAAGTTATCAAAAATGGCTCCCATTTTTCCTTCCAAATGTATGCCATTATATACGACTATATCAGCTTTGTTCATAACCTCTACATCGCCTGCTGTCGCTTGATATAAATGAGGGTCTACCCCTGCTTTCATAAGGCCTTGCACCTCAACTTGATCACCGCCAATTTGTTTTACTAAATCGGATAGCATAGTTGTAGTGGCTACCACTTGCAATTTATGACTATCCCCCGTATTTCCTTGTCCCGTATCTTGTGTATTTCCACAACCAGAGGCAAGAATGACAAAACTTAATAAAATGAAACATTGTATGCCGATCGATTTGATAATTTTTTTCATATACCTGTTCATATTAGCACCTCCTTATTTTCTTTATGATAACTATTATCATTTAACAATATATTAGCATATAAATTTTTATTTGTAAACATCTTAACATCATCTGTCGAAAGTTTTCTATAAAACCCTTTAAATTTAACATTTATAGGAATTTATTGTATATTATAGGCCATTTTATAAATGTATATTTCAAAATTATTAATTGATTATTATTATCATATATTAATTCTTCATCATCAATAAAATAAATATAACTAGATAGATAATAGGAGCTTTCTGTTAGTAAAACACTTGTGAAATATGAACATGTGTTATATAAAAAATAAATATACTATTATATCTATAAGACGTAATCAGTATACTTCTTTTTTCTAGAATATTTACAATTTTTACAACTTATATTACAATTTTAATAATTATTCATAGTATCTACAAAGGAGCATACCATGCTACAATCTATATTTTATTTTATAATGGCTGGCCTTTGTGAAATTGGTGGTGGCTATTTAATATGGCTCTATGTGAAAGATGACAAAAGTCTTTTTTATTTTTTAGCAGGATCTCTTGTACTCATTGCATATGGAATCATCCCTACATTACAAACGGCCAACTTTGGCAAGGTCTACGCCGCCTATGGTGGTATTTTTATCGTTTTATCAATTCTATGGGGCTGGGCAATCGACGGTATCACTCCAGATAGGTATGATATAATTGGTGGTATCGTATCTTTAATTGGCGTCTATATTATCATGTATGCCCCACGATAAGATATTCATTCTATTTACTATTACAAAGGAGTTTTTTATGGCTAAACGACCCGCATTTCTCTATCTTTCAAATAATGTAGAAGAAAAAAGTTTTGAATTTACATGGCACAGTGGATTTGCTCGTTCTCAAAAGCAAAAATCCATTGCCGAATGGCACACCGCTATCCAGCAAAGCTATCCACAAGCTAACATATTAGAAGTATCCACTAAATCTACTAACCCGTGGGGCGTAAAAGCGAGTGCTTTTAGATTAAGCACATGTATAGCCGGCCATTTCTATACAGTAGAGCAATTATATCAAAAAAGCAAAGTCTTTAAACATCACGGTGCTCAGTGGGGCACTATATCTGAATCAGAAGATTCTGTAACATTAAAACAAACCATGCGACGATTACATAACGAAGACACCTTAACTGGTTTCTGTTTTCAAGACAAAGCATTTCCATTACAACCAACTAGTTTTTTCTATAATTGGTTATACATAATAGTACTATCAGCGCCTGAAAATTCTGCTATCGCCGATGAAATTGCTAAGTATGACATCTTTACAGATATTGAATTTAATCCGAAGCGATCTGCTAGCACACAAGCACAAGCCTGTGCTATCTATAAGATGTTGAGAGAGAATGCTACTACTATAAACCAATTAAAAGAAATCATTCACTCACCCGAATTATTTTTAGCTACTGTATATTCTGATAACCACTAAAAAGAGTATCATTTCATCATGATAACGTGATGTATTGATTATAATTCATGCCTCTACAAGCGATGATACAGATTCTCTAAAAAAATGATTGAAAATAGAATTAAATACAAATATTTATATGAAGTATTTGATAAATATCATGAAATGCCATTAGAGACGACAGATTGGCATGCTGGAATGGTAAAAGAAGCTATGGGAGAGTATAAGGTATAGTATTTATAGAAGGAATAAAACTGAAAAAAGATATTTTTATATCAAATTATAAAAATTTTATTAGGAATCATAAAATAGAGCTTTCCAGAGACGTAAGTGTTCTGATAAAAAAGTAATTAAATTATAAGATATGGTAATACTTATTTATGTATATTCTCTATCCATGGCGAGTTAGCAAGGCATATCCAGTTGTATGTCTTCTCTAGACTTTTACACGTTCTACTACACGCAATCTTATAGGTATACGAAAACGGCGATAACCGAAGTTATCGCCGTTATTGCATTGGACGATGATAGAATTGAACTTTTCTCATCCACTCGTAAGACGAATGCTATATCACTCCCCCTACGTATGTATATCTAGTTACACAAGGCATACCTAGTTATATTCTTTTTTTGCTATCATGAATAGCATAGCTTACTGTTACACACGGATACCTAGTTGTATTTCTTCGCTGGTTCTATTTCACATTCTACTACGCACAATCCTATAAGTATGCGAAAACGGCGATAACCGAAGTTATCACCGTTATTGTGGTGGACGATGACAGGATCGAACTGCCGACATCCTGCTTGTAAGGCAGGCGCTCTCCCAGCTGAGCTAATCGTCCATATATATTGGTGA
>NZ_AUFY01000018.1 GCF_000426745.1 Veillonella montpellierensis DSM 17217 | reverse complement strand
ATTCATAGGAGCAAGCTCCCATGTCTCTTCGTTCGACTTGCATGTGTTAAGCACGCCGCCAGCGTTCGTCCTGAGCCAGGATCAAACTCTCCAAGATACCTTGAAGCTATTTGCTAGCTCATTTGTTTTTGTTACTTACGTAACTTGAATTTTTTGGTTGGTTTCTTACGAAACCCGCACTCTGGCATATGTACATTACTTAGTAATGTTTACCTTATATTGTTCAGTTTTCAAAAATCTGTTATCGCTATTTCTTCAACCGACGACTTGATTATCTTATCATTTTCAAGATGTCTTGTCAACAACTTTTTATGATTTTTCTCGCTCATCCAGAACATATTCTCTAGACAAGCAAATTAAAACAGCTCATGGCTGAACTGTATTAGTATTGTATCCTATTGGACTATAAATTGCAAGGGGGTTTTTATAAGTTTCCATAGGCTCTAGTCATCAAACGATTTTCGTCGTACATACCATATGTGAAAGACCTATCGAGGTTTCTACTCTTTGATGCCATCGCTACCTATTGTATAGTCACACTATAACAAAATTGTATACGGAGCGTTCTAACGCATGCCTTCTCATACGATAAATCATCAACAATGATACCTATATAACAATATGCAGAGGGTTGTACCATGTACTCCCCTCTGCATATTGCATTCATACTCTATATGCTACAAAGTGTATCATATCTATCGTATCTATTTGTGTATGCTATTATTATTCATCTTCTTCTATTTCAGAAGCAGGTATCACCGTAATAGATGCGACTTTATCACCGCTATCTAAATTTTGTGTTTTCACACCAGAAACGGCTTTACTTTTTTTCACTGCAATGTCCGTAGTGTTAAAACGAATAATTTTGCCTTGTTCAGAAATAATCATCACTTCATCATCATTTCTTACTACTTCTACGGCTACAACATCTCCTGTTTTATCGGTAATTCTAAAGTTTTTAGAACCTTTACCACCACGTTTTTGCAATGTGTACGCACTAATATCATTGCGTTTTGCAAATCCTTCTTCGCTAATTGTAAAGATTTGAACATGTTCATCGTTGCCAGTAAACACGCCAGCTCCTACAACTTCATCACCAGCATTTAAGTTAATTCCTCGCACACCGTGTGCTGCCCGTTTTAATAATCGTGCATCTTCTTCATTAAAGCGAATAGCGATACCTTTCTTAGTGCCAATCAAGATGTCTTGACCACCTGTTGTCATACAAACAGAAATTAAGCGATCTCCTTCATCTAGATTGATAGCATTTAAACCACTACGACGAATATTTTGGTACTCTTCGATTTTAGTTCGTTTGCATACGCCGTATTTAGTCACCATAAACAAGTTCGCATCCATATCTACCGATTCTAAATTAATCATCGTTGTCACTTGTTCACCTACATTCAATGGCAACACATTGACCATAGCTGTGCCACGAGAGTTACGGCTAGATGCTTCTGGTACTTCGTAAGCTTTCAAACGATAACTACGCCCAGTAGAGGTAAAGAATAATAATGTATTATGAGTACGAACATGCATAATTTGTGCCACATAATCATCTTCTTTAGTCTTGATGCCTACCACACCAACACCACCTTTATGTTGGTTGCGATATACATTAGCGTTCATGCGTTTAATATATCCTTGTTTAGTTAAGGTAATCACCATTTCTTCATCAGCAATTAAGTCTTCAATATTAAGCTCCGATGTATCAATCGTAATTTCACTGCGACGAGCATCACCATATTTCTTCTTCATATCATCTAATTCATCTTTGATGATACCTCGTTGACGAGCTTCACTTGCTAAAATTGCTTTCAAATCGGCAATCAATAGTTGTAATTCCTTATATTCTTCTTCAATTTTTTCACGTTCTAAGCCTGTTAAGCGACGTAATCTCATATCTAAAATCGCAGTCGCTTGTTTATCGGATAAACCAAATTGAGTCATTAATGACTGTTTAGCGATTTCATCGGTTTGAGAACTACGTATGGTGGCAATCACTTCATCAATATGATCTAAGGCAATCAATAAGCCCTCTAAAATATGAGCACGCGCCTCTGCTTTTTGTAATTCAAATTGAGTGCGGCGCACCACAACTTCTAATCGATGCGTTAAGTAATGATTTAATACTTCTTTTAACGTTAACACTTTTGGATGTCCGTTAACGAGCGCCAACATGATAACCCCAAAAGAATCTTGTAATTGTGTATGTTTATAAAGTTTATTTAATACGATATCCGGTTGTATATCGGCACGCAATTCAATCACAATGCGCAATCCTTGACGGTCACTTTCATCACGCAAGGCGGTAATACCATCAATCACTTTATCACGACTTAAGGAAGCAATCGTTTCAATCACTCGTGCTTTATTTACTTGGTATGGTATTTCAGTTACCACAATTTTATGCTTACCTTTAGGCATTTCTTCAATGGTCGCCTTCGCACGCATTTTAATACTGCCACGACCTGTACTGTACGCTTTTTTGATACCTTCTCGCCCAAGAATTAATGCCCCTGTTGGAAAGTCTGGACCTTTAATGGCTGTCATTAATTCGTCAACGGTTACATTCGGATTGTCTATTAACATAATCAATCCGTCTGCTACTTCTCCTAAATTATGAGGAGGAATATTCGTTGCCATCCCTACAGCGATACCTGCCGATCCGTTAATTAAAAGACTCGGCACTTTGGCAGGCAATACAGTTGGTTCTTGCAAAGACTCATCATAGTTAGGCATAAAATCAACAGTTTCTTTATCGATATCGGCCAACATTTCTTGCGTAATTTTAGCCATACGGACTTCTGTATAACGCATAGCTGCCGCCGAATCACCATCGATGGATCCAAAGTTACCATGCCCATCAACCATTAGGTAACGCGTATTAAAATCTTGCGCTAATCGAACCGTAGCATCATAAACAGAACTATCTCCATGTGGATGATATTTACCTAATACGTCACCTACGATACGAGCCGATTTTTTATAAGGTTTATTCGGGGTCATACCTGTTTCATGCATCGCATATAAAATACGACGATGAACTGGTTTAAGACCATCACGAACATCTGGTAATGCACGCATAACGATTACACTCATCGCATAATCTATATAGGCACTTTTCATTTCTTTATCGATTTGGACAGGCGTTATTTTGCCATGACTCCAGTTCGTTTCCTCCACAGTTCCACCTCATTTGTTCTTATCATCTAGTATAAAAGTCAATTAATCTACCTTATATTATACCATTATACTGTCAAGCTTGTCAGTATGTACCGGTATATATGTTTTTTTAGTTACCTTGGTTATCAACACATGTGTTACATATTTTATAACTATGACTTAATCGTCAACACATATATGCACTCACTTCAATCGACTTGCTCAGCCTAAGCTCTTACTATTTCATACAGTATGTACACAGATACTTCACTTACATAATCTCACGTCATAATCTATCTAATTTAGTACACTATGTACTACTTTACTAAAGGATACCATCCAATACTGCCATTAAGTGCACTCTATACCACGCTGATCGTCATTTGTCGCATCAGCAGAATCTATCTATTTGATACAGGATATACCACTATCGTACCTACCACTTATAAATATAGACTGCCTTATCTACTCATCCTTTTTTCCATAAAATAGGCATAGTATCCTCTTGTATGCATTTTTCTTATTCCAATGACAGCCTACAGAAACAAAGCCTTCTATCTTTCTACCTTTCTACCTTTCTACCTTTCTATCTTTCTAACTTTCTATCTTTCTATCTTTCTATCTTTCTATCTTTCTATCTTTCTATCTTTCTATCTTTCTATCTTTCTATCTTTCTATCTTTCTATCTTTCTATCTTTCTATCAGTGAGTCTAACCGATTCATGCGCATATCTTCAACAACTTTCATAAATAATTTGTTATGAATTGGATTATCTTGCATGCCGAATAAATGACTTTCACAATGGCAGTCGGAGCAACCAAAACCCGGTATGAACCAATCAGTCACCGCTTTCAATGTCTGTGCTAATTCACATTCTAAATCAGAGGCTGTCCGCACTGGAATAGTAGCGACGATTTCACAATGGCCACGAAAATAATCTAAATGCCAATGCATTTTTTTGCGCTTTCGTGTATGTCGTTCTATGCGTTTTTTCAAATTGGCTTTAGCTGATCCTACATACATATAGTAGCCTTGTTTAAAAAACATGGTCCCCTTGTTACCAATAGTGATTGACGCATCTGTTGGTAAATGCATAACAATGATATAATCACCTGCATCCTTAGCTTCTTGTGCGATTACAGCTGGTTCATAATGACATATGCGAACTACATGCGGCATGGTGAATTGCTCATTCCAACGCAAAGCGACCGCTTTCCAGTCAAGGTGAGGGGCCACTTGCTGAAATGTAGTAGCAAATGCTAAATCCGTATGGTAATCAGGCAAAAACCATTCTGCCTTTTCCCATTGCACTAAAAATAATACGCCCGTATGATACCCCTCTTGTTGTAACGCCTCTAAATGCAATAGATGTTTTCTCCCACGCTCAGTAATCGCATCGGGAAACATGGCGCCCCTTTCACTAAACAAGGTGCAAGATTTTACTTCTAATAAAAATTGTTCCTTCTTAGCATTCGTCAACAGTAAATCAAATCGACTATGCCCTACCGTATATTCGCGTCGCACGACAGACCATTCTTCCCATCCAGGAATGAGCTGATGGGAAAGTAGGTACTCCGCCACATCATTACTATAATTGGTATCCAACATAATGGGAATGCCATCACGATCAATGCCAATCACTCGGTACTGTGTTTTCGCCCCTACTTTATCATGGGGCACAATATACATAGTCACCCCCGTAAAAAGTAATTCCCACATACGTCCTGGATTTGGCAAATGGGCTAATACGGGTATGCCATCTAAGGCTACAGAAACGACAAAACGATTAAGTCGTTCTATAAACGTCGCCTTATATACGGTATCATATAATACTTTCATAATAATCTCCTTATTCATCCCTACAGTTCATACTACGTGCTAGCAATGTAACTTTCTTCTACTCCTAGTATATACATATCCTATCATAATAATAACTGATTAGCCTATTCGACTATCATACTATATAATAATTATGAAAGCGAATAGCAAATACCTAATAAAAAATATTCATATGTTGCCATGGCAACATACAATACTGATAAAATACGATATACTAAGTATATCAATACAGAATATTTCTATATAACATATAGGCTACGGCAATCGCAGAAGAATCAGTAGTAGTTACTGAAGAAAGGATGTACTATGTCACAAATTGCAGCAAACTTACAACGAATTAGAAATGGTCAACGGCGCTATGCCATTACGCCTCGCATTCCAGGCGGCTTTGTGCAACCTGCTCTATTACAAAAATTTATCGATGTGGCTAACAAATATAAAGTTACCTTGAAAATAACTGGCGCACAACGAATTATGATTACTGGCTTACGAGCAGAAGATGTCAATGATGCTTGGGCTATGCTAGGTATGAAACCAGCCTACACTGTAGCGAATCGTGTACGCTCCGTTACCATGTGCCCAGGTACCACTTTTTGTAAACGAGCAAAACAAGACAGTGTAAAACTCGGTATGCAACTAGAAAAAAAATACACGTCCCTTGAAATGCCTTCAAAGGTAAAAATGTCTGTATCTGGATGTCCTAACTCTTGTACGGAAGGCGCTTTAAAAGATATTGGTATTATCGGATCTGTTAATGGTTGGTCCATCTATGCAGGCGGTAGCGGTGGTGCTCATCCACGCCTTGGGAAACTCATTGCCCACGTGCCAAATGAATCAGATGTGTTAATCATTGTGGATCGCATGATAAACTATTACAAGGAACAGGCACAAATTGAACGTGTAGGAGAATTTATCGATCGCATTGGGTTAGAAACTTTCAAACAAGCAGTATTGAGCCCTGATTATATGCAATATAGAGCGCCTATAGAATCTGAAAGCACTACTACAAGCGATATAGAAGAAGTGGTAACAACGGCCAAAGTAGCACCTACTATGGACGATGTAAACGCCAAGTATCCTATTATTACACCGGATACAATCATTCGCGATATTGTGGATACCTATCCTGATTGCGTACCCATTTTACAAGATATGGGAATGGGCTGCCTTGGTTGCCCTTCTTCTACAGCAGAGCCATTATCGCAAGCGGCCCATATCCACGGTGTGAATGTATACGACTTGGTATCCAAGTTAAATAGTGTGCGTGCAACATTACTAGAACCAGATCAAGCTAAACCGCTACAAAAAGGTGAACCGATTACCAAAGATACTATCATTCGTGACATTGTCCACATTTACCCAGAAGTAGTACCTTATCTACAAGATAAAGGAATGGGTTGCCTTGGTTGTCCTTCTTCTACGGCAGAACCGCTATGGCAAGCTGCGCAAATTCATGGTTTTGATGTGACTCACTTAGTCGATGAATTAAATGAACGAAAAGGAGCATAACATGTCAGCAACACTAGGTCATATTCATTATTGGTTATACAAAAAAATTCAATTGATTGTAACGAGAGAACAATTAATTGCAGATCGAACTCGCACGGTAATCGATAGCTTGTCCGATGAATTACATCAAATGTCACTCGATACATATGGTGCACCCATTGATCCAACTACGCCACTGGAAACTATAATTGATCACAGTAATATCCATGGTTGGTTATCTAACCAAATACAAATTGCCTCTGTGCGAGAAGCCACTTTCATCAAGGATTTATTAGATTGTGTAGATGGTAAACAAGCGTTGCCAACAATTTCCGCCATACTAGCATCCTTTGCTGTACAAGGTAAAGCTTGTGCTGCCATTGCAAAAGAACAACTTTCACCGATAACAGCTGAAACGATTTATAAGGAATTACAAAACTTTTACGTAAACGGTATGCCTTGTGATGGTGGTGATCAAATCATCACCCAAACAGCAGATACCTTTAGCTGGATAGGTAATCATCGATTGCAATTACCATACTGGAAAACAGCAGGCGTAGACCCTAAATTTATGGCCTTAGCGTACCAAACTTGGTTTGAATCCTTTGTAAAAGAATTAAGTCCAACCCATACATTTACCGTCACCGAAGATAATGGTGAACCTATTTATACAATTAAAAAGGAGTGATACTATGTCTCTAGGTATTGAAAAACATGAGTCAGGAACCATGTTCCAAGAAAAGCAGTATACAGTCATAAAAAAAGTAGGTAATGCAAGTGACACTATAGAAAAGCATAATCATCCAGATTATACGATTTTATTTACCGTTATACGAGGTACTATCCTTGTAACACTTAATGAAGTGGAAGACCATACACTCAGTGCTGGTATGGTGCTACGCTTTGATGGCACGAATTTTATACAAGCTAAGTTTATAGACGATGGAGAATGCATTGTGACCCTGTTAAAAAAATAATTGCTACGCTTATACATTATATTCGTTTCTTATATAGTTAACTAAAATAGAATGAATTTTCTTTATAGAATAAGCCTAGTATACGCAACACATTAAGTCCAGAAATACACACTACAAAGTAGCCGATGTCGTTATGTACTGCTTTTAACACACTAAATGCTACCAAAACATCTCCCTATAAAGGAACCGATATCACTATAGACTGTGCTTAATTACGCATTAACCACTAGATACTATAAAAGCTATAGAACCTAAAAAAATTGCCCTAGACCTATGTGGTCTAGGGCAATTTGCGCTATTAATTTTTATATTATTTTTTCAATGTAGCAATCACATCATTAGTAATATTAATTACTTGACTATTTGCATCAGCAGAAATAACTGCATATGGATTATCTACTACAACATCAATAGATTTTCCTTTACGGATCGTATCGATACGACCTGCAATATCAGTCATCATTGGATTAATAATTTTATTAATTTCGCTTTGTGCTTGTTGATTTAATGGTACAACTTTTTCATTAAATGCAGCTTCACGTTTGGATTCTTCCAATTTATTAATAGCATTGTATTCTTTTTCAATTTTAGGTTTATAATTTTTTTCTACCGCTTGAATTTGTAATTCAATAGCGCCGTATCCAGGATAAGAACTTACTACTTGATTAATATTTACAAAACCAATATTGGCAGCACTAGCCACTGCTACTGCACTCATAGCACCAATAACTGCTAATGACATAACTTTTTTCTTTAAATTCATCTTCATATCCTCCTTATAAAGAGTTAATATACTCTATATCATTATACCGTAATTATGTATAGATAGCAATCAATAAACACGATTACCTTATATATTGCATCGATTCTACATGAAAATCATAAAAAATACATATATCCAGATTTCATATACGTTCAATCATATAACATATACACAAAATAAGCATTGCAACACTATACTACTTAGTATTCTTAGTTACAATGCTTATTATATACTACTACTTGTATTCTTTAGTAAAATATATTAGTCTTCTTCATTAAGATAAATATATTTGTCTGTTTTTAATTTTGCAATGACATCTGGCACCATACCTACTAATCGATCAAAACCTGATGTATAGGCTGTTCCTTTAATATTGAATAATTCAATACGTTCCCCTTTCACAACTAAAATGGCTGTTGGTTCCATCTTGGCACCACCACCGCCACCGCCTAGTTCATTATTGCGCGATCCTGATCCAAAACCAAATGTAACATCTACAAAAGGAACTAACGTAGCATCACCGATTTTAACAGCTTCGCCAACGACTGTTTCCACTTTAATCATGTCTTTAAATCGTTCAAATAAGGTTTCTAAATTTTCTTTTACTCCATCCATGACGTATCCTCCTCAGGTTTATGACCACACTATGTACACATGATAATAATCTATCATTCATTATCTATTGGTAACGTATTAAACTTACGCCTATTCTTAATTACTAATGATACTGCCATCTATCTACATTCATTATATACTTGTCATCCAACGATTCACAATAGGTGATTGATATAAAGTATGCATATAGAAGAATTGATGTACTCTCTACATAGGTTACACATATAATACGTTGACTACCAATATATTTACTTACACATTTACCTCATAATTACTTCGAGTTCTCCTCTGAAAGTACGATTAGGCTACTGATTGTTTCGCTTTTGCTTCTTTTCGTTTAATAAAAAATACTTTCATACCAGCTACCACAAATGTTCTTACAGCTTTTGTTACCATAAATTGAGTACCATACCAAGCCATAACAGCAGGAATAATTCTCCCATATATATATCCACTACCATCACAAACGGGCTTGATATACTCTAATCGAACATCTTTCATACCATGAGGCCAAACACTATATAATACACCAGCAATGAGACCTGTATAATACGCATTGCCACACCCATATGTGCCTTCTATATACATTTTTCTTGGCTTAGAATGGTCATACATTCGTTTACTCACTACGTAAAGTGCCTTATATAATGCAGGATTTTTCACATAGGGTACCCACCAATCAAAGGGCACTTTTGAATCTTTCTGTAATACGTTATCAATCTTTTTATGAAATTGTTTTTTCTTATCAGCAAGCGTCGCTGTAAACTCTTGCAATGATGAAAAAATAGTTTTTTTCTTATGATTCGCATCATCCGTCCCAGTGACTGTATCATCCGATTGGCACACAATTTCTTGTATATTCCCATCTTCTGTAAATACTACCTTTTCGATAACTGGCTCCGTATCCCTTTCTTCTACGTGCACCTCTTTTGTACTGATAGGTTCATCATACTGTTTAGATGCTTTTATATCTACTTCTTCTTCTACACGTTTTGCTAACCATTCTTCATAATCTCTGGCAGGGCCAATTTTCATACGCCCTAATATATAGACCTCTTTAAAAAATGGCTTTCCTTGTTCATAGCGAACATGAACGGAAAATATACGATACAACCATGATAACTTACCTTCAAATGTATAGGGATGCCTACCATTAATATCAATGCGGTAAGTAACTGGACTGATTAACACAATCACTAACAGAGAAATAATGACTATGAGTATAACCAGTAATGCTATTCCAATGCCAGACATATGCATCACCTGCTTTCAAAATAATATATACTTATATATATTCGATACAGCCTTATAAAATCCTTTATTTTTTTTAAAGTCTATAAAAAACTCTACATAGCTACATGTCATCTATCTACGTAACCAAGAATAAACTGCTATGTCTACAAATTTCTATCCGTCTATGTAAGCATGAGTCACATATTTTTTATTCACATGCACTATGGTCAAACCAAGTACGTATGTTGAATGAATTGAATACTAATTACTATGCTCTATTCTACAATTAACAGTCTACGCCTATGGTAATGTAACTCTATAACAATGAAAGATTTTTGATTATCTTAGTTTTCAATACCTAATCGCGCATTGACACCTTGCGTATAGTAATGTTTAATTTCTTTCATTTCTGTTACCAAATCAGCAGCTTCTATCAATTCCTTTGGCGCACCACGACCTGTAAAAATTAATTCTATAGATGGATTACGTACATCAAGTAACTGTTTAGTGTCTTCCCAACTAATTAATTCGAAAAAGAGTGCCATATTGTATTCATCTACTATGACCATATCAAACTCATTAGATTGTACTGCCTCTATGGCACGATTATAGCCTTTTTTGATTAAATCAATATATTCTTGAGGTGGATGCCCTGCTTCAAATACAACGACTTCATCGCCCCAACGAGCTAACTCTTCCTCTGATTTCATTCCCTTAGGAATAATAAAAAACGGTTTCCCTACAGTCTCTAACGTTATGCCTGGTAACGATTCTAGTATAGCATGTTCACTATAGACTTTTGATTTCATAAATTGTAATACTAACACTCGCTTACCAGCACCAATTGCCCGAATTGCTAGACCAATAGCCGCTGTAGTTTTCCCTTTTCCATCACCTGTATAAACTTGTACATATCCTCTCATACCAGCCCATCCCTCTTATCAATGATTACTGATTGGTAAAAATAACATAGGATCCACAGGCGATCCATTAATACGTACTTCATAATGCACATGAGGTCCCGTACTTTTACCCGTACTGCCCATCAATGCAATCACTTGACCTTGTGTAACCTTTGTACCTGGCGATACTAGTAACATCGAGTTATGACCATAGCGAGTAACAAATCCATTACCATGATTAATTTCTACTAAATTACCATATCCTCCATCTGTACTGCTAGCGATCATCACTACCCCATCCGCTGTAGCCACAATCGGTGAATTATAATCATCAGCTATATCAACACCTTCATGAAAACCGCTGCCGCCATATACGGGATCGACACGATTGCCAAAGTATGAAGTAATCACACCTTTTGATGGCCAAATACTTGGCATCGCACTATTAGAAGTAGAGGATCCATTCGTAGCTATGTTTAGATTTTTCAAATTTTTTATACTATCACTGGCACTGTCTTTTAAAATAGACCGCAACATATAAAAAGAAACTAACCGTTTTTGTGCTTGTCGATCCAATTTCGATAATTTAATAGACATAGCTGTAATACTACTTTGATCACCATCTGCTGCTGTTTCATCACTAGTAGATAATGGGACCTGATCGTGATCAGGCCCCCCTTGTGGTACGTGTCCTGATTCAGAACCTTTAATCATCTGACGAATTTCTTGGTCCAAAGAATCTAACACATTCATCTTTTTATCTAGCATTTGTATTTTCTGATCTAATAATTTGAGTTGATCACCTTGCATTTGATTTTTTTCTCGCAATTGCCATACTTCAGTTTCTCTTACAATCCCCCATATACAAGCGGCCATTGACAAAATAATCATCATACAAACTATCAGAATAATAATTTTACTCTGTTGTTTGCTAATCGTAATATGATAGGATCCATCTTCTTGTCTAACGGTCGTATATAACCAATTTGAAGGTCTACATAGCTTATATAACCGTTTCCATATGATGCCTATCTGTAATCGAATGTTATTCAAATACCTACAACCTTCTATCCATGCACACGTATAAAACTATAAAATAGATACAATGATAACTCACCTATCACACAGGTATACGTATCATACGTTTATATGTAAAAGTACGCTAGTATCTACCATAATACAATACTTACACTATCTTCTACTTATCTACAGAAACACGTTCTAATGCATCTGCATTACTTGTTTCTCCTAATGCTTCATTTAAACTTTCTAATTCTTCCTGTGAAAGACTATCGATACAACTTCCTTTCACAATAGGTTTACTAAATATACGCGATTCATTACGCCCATAAATACTAGAAATAATAATACCATTATTGTTTCCATCTAAAATCGTTAAGGAAAATGACAAATCATTACCAATATTTTCAAAGGCATTGTACTTCACAAACCCAATTTTTTGTAGTGTACTATGCTGTATATTTCTAATCGCATATTGTTCTTGAAATAAACTGTCAATCGATTTAGCGGCTTCACGAATTTCTGTAATTTCTACAGATAACTTTCTCTCCAAACTATTACCATCATCGCCTTTCATAAAAAAATTATATTTTTTATAAAGTCGACTAATTTTTATTTGTAAATTAATACAATAGAACAATAGTATAATACAAATAATTACACTTATAGCTCCTAGCCACGGTAGAATATTTTCTAACATGCTAACACCTTTCATCTCTCTTATTATAATTCATTACAGAAGGGACTAATAGCCCTTTCTAAAATACCATGCAATTCAGCAATTAAAATACCATAATTTACAATTGGTACACCATGTATCGTAGAAATATCAATGCGATGTAACACTTCACGTCGTGTTAACATGCACGCACCACAATGGATAATTAAATCATAGGTTTCTATATCTTCTGGAAAGTGACCGCCAGAACTCCAATGTAAATCTAAATCTTTATACCCTTGTTTTTCTAACCATTTAGGTATTTTCACGGTACCAATATCATCACATTGTCGTCTGTGAGTACATCCTTCACTAATCAACACCTTTGAACCAGGTTGTAACTGTTTAACTGCATGAATCCCCTTTACCAATTCTTTTAATCGTCCTTTAAAGCGAGCCATTAAAATTGAAAACGATGTTAATGGTATATGCAGTGGCACTATTTGAGATACCTCTTCAAAAGCTTGTGAATCAGTAATTACCAACCGAGGTTCTTTACTTAATGAATCAAGTGTTTGTGCTAATTCCTCTGTTTGAACAACCACCGCCAAGCCACGTTTGTTGAGAATTTCTCGTATCATTTGTACCTGTGGTAAAATCAATCGTCCTTTTGGTGCTGCACTATCAATGGGACACACTAATACAACGATATCACCGGCTTCAATAATTCCTTCTAATAACGTAGTTTCCTCTTCCCCATCAATCGGTTGTATATGTCCTAACATATCAAGTAATGCTAATCTTTGATCTTTTTCTAGAAAATTAGCACTGCCAATCGCTTTAACTTGTTCTTTTATCATAGGATAGGAGGCCAAATACTCGTCTATAGAAAGTGATGGGTCTACTTGATTCACACATAAGACGATAGGCACATGATGAGAGGATAATAAATGTATCCATTCTATATCCAATTCAGAAATTGGTACATCATTTCTTACTACGTACACAGCAATATTTATGGTCGGTAGTAAGGTTTTTGTTTTTTTGATACGCAATGCACCTAACTCAGACGTATCATCAATACCAGCTGTATCGGTAATCATGACAGGGCCTAACGGTAAAATTTCCATAGCTTTACTAACTGGATCTGTTGTCGTACCAGCTACAGATGCTACTAACGACACTTCCTGATCTGTTAACATATTAATTAACGTAGATTTTCCTGCATTGCAAGGTCCAAAAAATCCTATATGGATTCGATTACTTTTAGGGGTATATTCTATAGTTGACATAATTTACTTTCTAATTACTAAACGCGAAAGGAATCAATATGAGTATCACTTTCATCATGGGACTGCATATAAGATAGCAATCGTTCTAGTTCACGCTCTGAAGAAAATGAAATTTCAATACGCCCTTTCATCGTCTTACCTGTATTCAACTTAATCGCTACGGGCGTTCCTAAACTTACTTTAAGTTGTTCTACTAAGGCACGAATTTCTGCAGAATCGTTAGAACTAGATTTGATAGTATCTTTTTTCACCTGTTTTGGCTTAACTAGTGTTTTTACTAATGCCTCCACTTGACGAGCACTCAATTCTCCTTCTTTTATTTTTTCTACTGCTTCTAACTGTAATGCTTCATCTTTCAATCCTAATAAAGGTCTAGCTTGACCAATGGTAAGATCACCAACAGACAAATCATTTCGAATTGGTTCTGGCAATTGCAACAAACGCATCATATTAGCTACATGAGATCGGCTTCGTCCCAATTTTACTGCTATTTTTTCCTGTGTTTGTTTAAACGTTTCCATGAGCCGTTGATACGCATAAGCCTCTTCAATAGGATCTAAATCTTGTCGCTGTAAATTTTCGACTAATGCAATTTCAGTAACTTCTTCCGTACTATAATTTTTTATAATAACTGGTACTATCCGCAATCCCACCTCTATTGCTGCTCTATATCGTCGTTCACCAGCTACAATTTGATAGATATCGCCTAATTTTCGAACTACAATAGGTTGTACAATACCATATTGTTTAATGGATTCTACTAACGTAGCGAGTCCATCTTCAGAAAAGTTTTTTCGTGGTTGATTTTCATTAGGAACGATTACCTCTATAGGTAACTCACTTTTATTAGATTGTTGTATTTCATCAATCGTTTTCGTGTTATCTAAATTCATTAAAGAACCAATACCTCGACCTAAGCCTCCATTTTTCTTACTAGTAGGCATCACCAAGTACCTCCTCAGCTAAATTCATATATACTTCTGCCCCTTTCGATTTAGGATCATATATAATAATTGGCTCTCCATAGCTAGGAGCTTCACTTAATCGAACATTTCTCGGTATGATGGTTGTATATACATGATGCTTAAAAAAGCGTTTCACTTCTTCTGCTACTTGAATTGATAGATTGGTTCTACCATCAAACATCGTTAATAAAACGCCTTCAATCTCTAGCGATGGATTTGATGTTTGTTGCACGATTTGAATCGTTTTAATTAATTGACTAACGCCTTCTAACGCATAAAATTCACATTGAATAGGAATCAATACGCTATCTGCTGCTGTTAATGCATTCAACGTTAATAACCCTAGTGATGGTGGGCAGTCTATAATAATAAAATCGTACGTATCTCGAATCGATTGCAATGATTGTTTTAAAATTGTTTCACGTGAAACAATGGGAACCATATCAACTTCAGCACCAGCTAATTGAATCGTTGCAGGTGCAATATCTAATCTTTCTAGCATCGTATGTTGAATAATTTTTTCTATATCATACGTTTCAATTAGTACATTATATATGCAATACTCTAATTCATCTTTATTAACACCGATCCCACTCGACGCATTACCTTGTGAATCTAAATCAACTAAAAGTACTTTTTTTCCCATATTAGCTAAACAAGCACTTACGTTGACTGAGGTTGTTGTTTTACCGACACCACCTTTTTGATTCGTTATTGCTATAATTTTTCCCACTGCATTCACCTCATTTTGCATGTATCATTTACATTTTATTATATCACAAACTAACCTCTATATATGATTTTTCTCTGTAAATTAATTATTTTTTCTTTCTATATGTATCATATACCAATTACATATTTTATAACAGTATACGTATCCTTCGTTAGTGTAATAACCAGTATACTACTGTATATGAATAAGTTTCTACTAATATAAAATAAAAGTATCCATCACTACTATCTTATAATGGTTTTATATGTATATAAACTAGTATTCATTAAAAAGTTCTGATTTTGTTTCTAACGACTGTGTCTATACAAACACCAACTAGCGATCTATTTTCTATATCTGATAGTACCATAAGTATAGTACGACTCAAAATACCTATTCATGTTATATAGTTTCATTATATAATAACCTTATTTAATAAATAATATACGTATAGCGATGTAATATGCACTATATTAGCTGAATAAGTACTTAAAAAGATGAATAAGTTACAAAGAACAGTTTCCATCAATTGAATTATTAGATATTTTTGTATGCACATTTGCTAGCGAGTATAATGCTAAATTTTTGGTAAAATACATCGTGGATTTGCTGTAACCTTTAACCAGTCACAAAATATGTTTGATAATTAATAATAAAAAGACGTTTATAGAAAATAATTGACACTATCTATAGCGATATAATATGCACTATATGAACTGAATAAACTGATTTTATTATGATACATATAAAACATATAACCATACTTTCTTCAATCTAGCAATAAAAAGAAATATTATATGCGACATAATAAACATATCGCCTATTCTACCTATGCAGGGTAGTTAAGTACATGGAATTTTAAGTTTTAATTTTTAGTTTTCTAAACTATCTATGCGGTAGTTAACATTTTTTCGCTTGATTTATCAACTGTAAGTGTTTTCTAAGCTACCTATGCGGTAATTAATTTCCACTTATCAACACAGGCAGCAGCAAGAATTTTCTAAGCTACCTTTACGGTAGTTAACAAGAGTACTTACGATTACTTAAGAGTACTTAATTTCTAAGCTATCTTTACGGTAGTTAACGCAATATTAATATACCATCAAAAGTTCAATCATTTCTAATCTACCTATTCGATAATTAACAGAGGAAAAAGGATCTTTTACAATCAGCTTTATTTCCAGGCTACCTCTAATTCTAGTATTAATTATCTATCACGATATACTGTATGCATACATCAAACACTATTGGTAAAAGTTTATAGATTTAACCTATAACCAACTTAGTAAACCCTTATAGGGTAATTTATTGACTTTACCAAGCTATTTTTCTATACTAAAAGAACATTGATATATATTTTTTATAGACACTATCTATAGTAGATAGTTTTTTTTATACTAATACACTAGTGATGATAACTAGCGTATAGCAAGTGTATATGTATCGATATTTTTATTGTTATACAAATAATTTATAAAACGAGGTGATATCTATGGCAATTTATAATGGTAGAGTATCATCGATTAATAAAAGTGAAGTAAAACGATATGCTGGACTGAGACATGCTGAAAATTTTCCTGAACACTATGTTGATGAAGCTTGTAAAGAAATTCAATTATTAGCAAATCCAAAAGGTATTTATCAAGAATATTCCTATAATGCAACTACCTATACTATTGAAAGTAATCCCCCTATTGTTGTAGAGGGTACATCGATTCGCAATCATTTAGCAAATGCTACTAAAGTATTTGTGCTAGCTGTAACGATTGGTGAAGCCGTAGAAATACGAAGCGCTGAATTATTTAAAGAAGGAAATTATACAGTCGGTTTACTCGTTGATGCCGCCGCTACCACTGCGGTAGAACAAGTAGCTGATCAAGTAAATGAAATTATTAACCGTTTGGCTAAAAAAAATGGCTATACTCCCACTTGGCGTTTTAGTCCAGGTTATGGGAATTGGCCTTTAGAAGTACAAAAAGACTTGGCGTCGATTATAAAAACAGAAGAAATCAATCTATCTGTAACCGATACCTTTTTATTATTTCCTAGAAAATCGGTAACTGCTATTATTGGTTGTATGCCTGGCACTACTACGACTACAACCAAGCGAGGTTGTACATCCTGTTCGCAAAAAAATTGTCAATCTCGTAAAACTTCTATGGAATAATGGAATGATTACTTTCTACTAATCAATTATATAGTATACTCTGAATTGTTTATTGATATAGAGTATATAACATTCCCATTTTATTTCAATCGATGTCATATAGATTTCGATTACTGAATTTCTTAACTTGGTTAACGTATTTTATTTTGATATTCTTAACTATCTTATAGTTAGAACGTATTAGTATTCTGACTTTGTTGATAGTATCTTACTTATTTTACTTATTTTACTTATCTTAATTTTATGAAAGTTAACGGTAGTACACATAAAACAATTTGTACTACAATAACTATGATGATATTTCTATTGTTTACAATGATCCCTAATTGAATCACTAGGAGATGTATATATGCTTATTTTTGATGGTGCTATGGGCACGATGTTACAAGCCGCTGGCTTACAAGAGGGCTATTGCCCAGAATTATTTAATATTGAACGACCAGAGGTAGTAAAACATATTCATATAGAATATTTACAGCATGGAAGTGATATTATTACCACCAACACCTTTGGTGCGTGTTCTTTAAAATTAGAGGATTATCAATTATCTCATCGTGTAAAAGAAATTAATACAGCGGCCGTTAAGATAGCTAAAGAAGCGATTGCTGAATGTAAACCATCTGCCAAAGTAGCTGGTGATTTAGGGCCTACTGGTAAATTTATCGTTCCTCTTGGTAATATTCCTTTTGATACTATTTATAACACCTATTATGAGCAAGCCTTAGCCTTAATAGAAGCTGGTGTGGACTATATTATTATTGAAACAATTATTGATATTCAAGAAATGCGTGCAGCCCTATTAGCTGCCAAAGATGCACGGGACTTTCACAAAAAAACAAAGGAAGATGTACAAATTATCTGTCAATTTTCTTTCAGTGAAGATGGTCGTACAATTACTGGTACTACCCCAGAAGGAGCGGCCATTTTGCTAGAGGCAATGGGTGCTGATATTATCGGTATCAATTGTTCCTTAGGTCCTGTACAAATTGCACCTATGATTAAAGCAATGGCATCTGTCACTAATTTACCCCTCATAGCCCAAGCGAATGCAGGTATGCCGGTATTAGTGAACAAGAAAACAGTATTCCCTTTAAATCCAACGGATATGGCATCCCATATTACCGATATTATTGATGCTGGTGCTACCTATATTGGTGCTTGTTGTGGCAGTACACCAGAACATATTCAAGAAATCGCCACCATAGCACGTCACTATCAGGCACAACCTCGTCCTATCGTTGAGCCTTTTACTGCTTTGACAAGTCGGACACAAATTTTACGATTAGGTCAAGAGCAAGAACCTGTAATCATCGGCGAACGAATTAACCCAACGGGACGTAAAGTGCTCGCCAAAGAGTTACGCGAAGGTAACTTTATGATGGTAAAACGCGATGCCTTAGCCCAAGTTGAAGCAGGCGCCTCTATTCTAGATGTAAATATGGGTGTTGGTGGCGTTGATCAAGCGCCTTTGATGGAACGCGCCATTTGTGAATTATCCATGTTAGTAGAAACGCCTTTATCCATCGATACACTCGATCCTAAGGCATTAGAAGTAGGCTTAAAAAACTATCCTGGTCGACCTTTAATCAATTCTGTTAATGCAGAACCAGAACAAATAAAAGCCGTTATGCCCTTGGCAAAACGATATGGCGCAGCTTTGCTCTGTTTACCGTTAAGTAGTGGCGATTTACCGGAAACTGCAGAAAAACGCATCGAATTGGCAAAAAAAATTGTTACCCAAGCCTATGAATATGGTTTAAGACCAAATGACTTACTCTTGGATCCATTGGTATTAACACTTGCTTCTGGTGATGAAAGTGCGAAACAAACACTGCGTACATTACAATTATATAAAAAGCACTTTGGATTTCCTACAGTAATGGGTCTATCGAATATCTCCTTCGGTATGCCACAACGACCTTACTTAAACTCTCAATTTTTAACCATGGCCTTAGCCAGTGGCTTAACTACACCGATTTTAAATCCATTAAATTATCCTGTAAAAAAAGCCTTTATCACTGCTAAAACATTATTAGGTTGGGATTCTGGAGCCGCTACTTTTATCAAAGAATATGGCTATGAATCAGAAGATACCAGTACCCCGGTAACTGTGAAAGAAACGAATCCATCAAAATTTACCAGTGATAATCCCATCGATATGATTCAACATTGCGTAGAACAGGGAGAAAAAGAGGCTATTATCCCCTTAATTGAAACAGCCCTATCTGATGGCATAGATCCTCTCATCATCACAAAAGAAGGATTATCTGAAGCCATGAATGTGGTAGGTGACAAGTTTGGATCTGGCAAATTATTTTTACCCCAAGTAATGCTCGCAGCCGAAACAATGCAAGCGGCCTTTCAAACGATAAAACGCGTCTTACCAGCTGATACGTCATTAGAAAAAGAAACCGTCATCGTTGCTACGGTAAAAGGCGATATTCACGACTTAGGAAAAAATATTGTAGCTGCTTTATTAGAAAATAACGGGTATCGCATTATCGATTTAGGAAAAGATGTGGACCCTACTACAATTGTAGATGCTGTAAAAGAACATAAAGCAGCCTTGGTTGGCATTTGTTCCTTAATGACCACCACTATGCCTCAAATCGACAATACCATCCATGCAATGCGCAGTGCTGGTCTTACTACACCTGTTATGGTAGGTGGTGCTGTATTATCGCAAGAATACGCCGATCAAGCTGGTGCTGACTACTATGCAAAAGATGGTGTCACTGCTGTTAATTTAGCGAATGAATTATTTAAAAATTAATGGCCAACAACACATTTCGATATATTTATATTTATTATCATCGTAGGTAGGAGTCTTACTATGACATTACGAGAAAAACATGAACAACATCAATTTACTATTACTGTAGAGCTAGATCCCCCTAAAAGCAGCTCTGCGCAAAAAACCTTTGACGAAGCAAAGCGATTACAAGGAAAAATTGATGCCATTAATATCGCCGACAGCCCTATGTCGAATATGCGCATGAGCCCTATCGCCCTATCCCATTTATTACAATCCCAATCCAATGTAGAAACTATTTTTCATTTAACTTGTCGTGATCGAAATATTATTGGTTTACAATCTGAATTATTAGGGGCTGCCGCCTTAGGTGTTCACAATATTTTAACCTTAACTGGTGACCAGCCAACTAATGGCGATCATCCACAAGCAAAAGCCGTATTTGAAGTAGATTCTATGGGATTATTGCATATTGCTTCATCACTCAATGAAGGTCATGATCTAGCAGGTAATCCATTAGATGCACCCACTAATTTTTACATTGGTACCACTGGCAATCCTTGTGCTGATGATTTAGTAGCAGAAAAAGAAAAAATTAAGAAAAAAATAGATAATGGCGCTCAATTTATACAAACGCAACCCATTTATGATTTAGAAAAAGCAAAACGTTTTATCGATAGCATGGCCTCTCTCAACATCCCCATTATGTTAGGATTAATTCTTTTAAAAAGTTATAAAATGGCCACCTATTTAGATACAAAAGTACCAGGTATTACGATTTCAAAATCCATCTTAGAACGTGTAAAAATAGGCGGTAAAGAGGCCGGACTTGAAATGGCAATAGAAACTCTTCAAGAAATAAAAAAAATTGCTCACGGCGTTCATATTATGCCTCTTAATGATATTGATACCGTCTTGCATCTGATTGATAATGTGTAGTATATGTATTCCTATGGTATAATAAAGTCATATACATGTGATTAGATGATATGTATCATCCATCCACATCTCAATTAAGTTCTATCATCTAAACGAGGAATGTCATGAAAACATTACTAACAGGAATTATTTTATCAATCATTGTGCTTTGCTTTGGTGGTTTTTTATTTGCCTACGGCAATAATCCAGCAGAACCACATTTTATTATCCGAGGAATTGGTCTACTCTTAATTACCTATTCCTTATTAATGCTCTATCATACATGGAAACTGGTCTATAAGAAAAATAAATAGCTTCTTGCATCGTACACTATATATGCTACTATAGGATGACATCATATGTATCCTATGAAAGCTCCCCTATGTTCCTAAAAATGATATAAAGCTTTTCCAAACGAAAATAAAAAGGCAAGTTGATGACATACCATCAACTTGCCTTTTCGTTTACATATATCTACTAAAATACTTAATGCATACTATCGTCTTATCTCGTACTATGCATTCATAATTCGTTTATATATGCTTATACTTCATCTATTTAATTTAAGAAACCATGAATCATATATCTATTAAACTACTTCATACGTATACTATCTTCTTATATAGCAGTTGTACATTCATAATTCATTTTTACGTTCTTCCCCTTCATCAATTCAGAAGAAATTTTTGTATAGAGTTCTTTCTACCACTAGAATGTTTGTATAGAATTGTTTCTACCACTAATAAGAAACGATAGAGATAGTAGCTTATACTACTTTCAAAACCCCTCGTATCACTCATAGTATATGTGTCATACGTACTGTCAATAAATCTACCAATCAATACCCATGTAGGATAGGTAATTACTCATCATAATTTCGTGATAGGTCGATATCTTGTAATGGAATCACTTTTGTATGATGTGTCCATTTATAACCTAGGTAAGTAGCAAAGAATACCGGTAATCCGATATAGGCTACACTCACACCATACCAGTCAATTTCATCGCCTATGAAAGCAGAATAATTTTGCCCTGCAATAATAAATATACATAACGCTAAGGCTAATAGGGGTCCAAATGGAAATAATGATGCCTTATAAGGAATATGGCTCAATGGTTTATTCTGCGCTTTAAAGGCCCGACGGAATCGATAATGGGAAATGGCAATACCAACCCAGGCAATGAAACCACTCATACCGCTAATATTAACAATCCAACTATAGGCTGTACCTTCTCCAATCAAGGACGTTAAAAAGGCAAATAATCCTAACGAAGCCGTTAATAAAAGAGAGTTAACGGGAACACCTCGTTTATTGACACGGCCAAAACAAGCTGGTGCTTGACCTTCTTTTGATAAAGCGTATAGCATGCGCGTAGACGCATATAAACCAGAATTTCCCGCCGATAATACGGCTGTTAAAATGATGGCATTCATAAAGCTGGCTGCAAAAGTAAATCCAAATCGATCAAATACGAGTGTAAAAGGACTAATCGAAATGTTTTCTACGCTACTATTTAATAGATTAGAATCTGTATAAGGAATTAAAAATCCAATCACTGTAAAGGCGCCAATATAAAAGAGTAAAATGCGCCAAAATATAGTATTAATGGCTTTAGGAATATTTTTTTCTGGATCTTCTGATTCGCCAGCCGCTACACCGATCAATTCTGTACCTTGAAAGGAAAATCCGGCTACCATAAATATCGTTAAAATAGCCCCTACGCCGCCTACGAATGGTGCATCACCAACTACCCAGTTAGTAAACCCTGGAGACTCGCCTCCAACGCCTAATATGAGCATGAAACCGGCAAATAAAAATACGAGAACTGTAATTACTTTGATACCGGAAAATATATACTCACTTTCACCAAACGAACGGGTCGATAAATAATTTAGTGTAAATAAAAGGATTAAAAAGATAGCACTCCATACAATGGCTGGTGTATCGGGGAACCAGTATTTCATAATGAGCGCCCCGGCTACTAATTCAGCAGCCAAGGTAATAGCCCAATTGAACCAATAATTCCACCCTAACGCAAAACCAAACGCCTTATCAACGTACCTAGTGGCATAGGTGCCAAAAGACCCCGATACAGGCAGATAGGTCGCCATTTCTCCCAAGCTAGTCATGAGAAAATATACCATAAGGCCGATTAATCCGTAGGCTACTAAGGCACCACCTGGGCCAGCAGTACTAACAACTTCACCACCGGCTACAAATAATCCTGTGCCGATAGCTCCACCGAGAGCAATCATATTCATGTGCCTAGCTTTTAAACTTCGTTTTAACTGTTTTTGTTCACTCATAACCTAATTCGCCTCCATTATAAGTCAAGGTTACGAACTAAGTTAGCATTGTCTTCGATAAACTTACGACGTGGTTCTACTTTATCACCCATAAGTATCGTAAAAATTTTATCAGCTTCTAAGGCATCTTCTAAACTAACTTGCAATAATGTTCTATTTTCAGGGTTCATAGTTGTTTCCCAAAGCTGCTCAGGATTCATCTCCCCTAAACCTTTATAGCGTTGAATTGTATAATTGTCGCGACCTACATCATCTAATTTAACTTTTAATTCATCATCACTATACACATACCAATGACTTTTCCCTTTTTTGATTTGATAGAGTGGTGGTTGTGCTATAAACACACGACCATTTTCAATTAACGGTTTCATATAGCGATAAAAGAACGTTAATAGTAATGT
This sequence comes from Veillonella montpellierensis DSM 17217, assembly GCF_000426745.1. Classification (GTDB taxonomy): domain Bacteria; phylum Bacillota; class Negativicutes; order Veillonellales; family Veillonellaceae; genus Veillonella; species Veillonella montpellierensis. The sequence continues at coordinate 10,893 of NZ_AUFY01000018.1, read as the reverse complement.
ACGAATATGAGCCCCATCCACATCGGCATCGGTCATGATAATGATTTTATGATATCTGCTCTTATCTAAATCGAATTCATCAGCAATCCCCGTGCCAAAAGCAGTAATCATGGATCGTATTTCTGCATTCGCTAAAATTTTATCTAATCGTGCTTTTTCTACATTTAAAATTTTACCGCGCAATGGTAAGATGGCTTGATATCGTCTGTCACGACCTTGTTTAGCACTACCGCCGGCAGAGTCCCCTTCGACTAAATAAATTTCAGTCATTAACGGATCTCGTTCTGAACAATCCGCTAATTTGCCTGGCAATGAACTAATTTCCAAAGCATTCTTACGACGTGTTAATTCACGAGCTTTTCGAGCTGCTTCACGTGCTCGATTCGCCATTGCCGATTTTTCAATAATCTTTTTCGCATCCGCTGGATGTTCTTCTAAAAAGGTGCGTAGCCCTTCCGATACAATGACATCGGTAATCCCTTTCACTTCGCTATTGCCGAGTTTACCTTTTGTTTGTCCTTCAAATTGTGGATTTAATACTTTCACGCTAACGATAGCCGTTAACCCTTCACGCACATCATCACCGGTTAAGTTATTTTCATTATCTTTTAACAAACCAGTTTTACGCGCATAGTCATTCAAAGTACGTGTTAAGGCACTGCGGAAACCACTTAGATGTGTTCCTCCATCAATCGTATTAATATTATTAACAAAGGTTAGTATATTTTCGCTATAACTGTCGTTATATTGCATGGCCACATCGACCACTACGTCATCTTTTGTATTTTCAATATGAATAATATTAGGATTGATGGCTTCCTTGTTTTCATTTAAGAAGGTAATGAATGAGGAAATGCCCCCTTCATAGTGAAAGCTTTCTACCCGCGGTTCTTGTTGTCGATAATCGGTTAAGGTAATCCGCAATCCTTTATTTAAAAAGGCTAATTCTTGTAAGCGTACTTTCAGCGTATCAAAGTCAAACACAGTCGTTTCAAAAATATCTGCATCTGGTTTAAAGATAACCGTTGTGCCTGTATGATCAGTGGTACCAATTTGTGTAAGGTCACTCGTTTTATGACCACGAGAAAATGTAATTTCGCGAATGATAGAATCTTGATGTACTTGTACACGGGTCCATTCGCTCAAGGCATTAACAACGGAAATCCCCACGCCATGAAGACCACCGGACACTTTGTATCCGCCACCACCAAATTTACCACCAGCATGCAATTTAGTGAGTACTAATTCTACCGCCGGAATTCCTGATTCATGGATACCACAAGGAATACCGCGACCATCATCAACTACTGTAACGCTATTGTCCTCATGAATCGATACTTCAATATGCGTCGCATACCCTGCCAAAGCTTCGTCTACACTGTTATCAACAACTTCATAGACTAGATGATGTAAGCCTCGAATGGATGTACTACCAATATACATACCTGGTCTCATGCGTACAGCATCCAAGCCCTCCAGAACTTGAATATTCTGAGCTCCGTAATTTTGATCGGACATTCAGTACCTCCTACTATTAATTATGAAAGAATCATCATACTCATAGTGTATGACATGATGATATGAATAACAAAAATCGTCTAACTTTAATTATACAATAGATTGCATAGAAATTATACTATTAAATTCATCGAGTCGACTCATTAGTGTTTGTACAGTAACCGGTGATGTATAGACCGCCGTAGTCGTGACAATATACGTTTTTATCGGTTCCTCTCGACTAGCATGAATATACTCTTCTTCTGGTATCCCATACCCTAGAAGAGGTTCCCTCTTATCCATCAAATCCTCTACACGAAGTATGGCAATAATATCACAAGCAGCTACAGCTATGTCATTTCCTATATGCATATACATTATATATCCTCTTTCTCACGATATACGCTGGCCTGACGTAACCGTTCTATCTGCTCATCTGATAAGTAGTTAGAACGTCGTTTATGGCACAAATTAATCACATGGTCATCCGTTAATTCCTCTGGTCGTTTAAACGTCAATAACATGGCCGTCATATACATATCCTGTCTACTTACGGATCCATGATAAATACGATCCAAATAGAAATATAATAATTCTGAACGAGCTCTATTAAACTCGTCCAATGTGCATTGACCATAGTTAATAATTTCATCATATTTCATATACGGCCTTTCTTGTAAGGCAGATTTAATCGCACTAATGCGATATCTATCGTGTTTCGATTTACAATTGGCACATATCTTGTGATTACTATGCATCCAATTACCACAGTTAGGACATCGTACATAGCCCTGTTTTTGTAAATAGTGGTTCTTTTTTTCTTGCTCAATTTGAATCTTTTTCGTAATCGCTTGCAACCGTTTGTTATCCGTCAACGCACAAATACGATCAATTCGTTCGACTGATGCATCTGGTATCGTAAGTTTAGAAAAATTAATCCGCCCCGTTGGTATATGTGGCAAATCAATATCACTTGGCGTGGCTGTTTCTTTTACAAAACTATGGCGATACATAGTGAGTTGTATGGTAGTAATTACCGATTCTTTATAATACTCATTAATACACCGTAACAATTGCCTTTGCTGCATTTGTAATTGTTGCATCCATGCAGATGTATAGGCACAAATCACAATCTTAGGCGGCTCGATAGCCAGTACCTTCGTATGTGCTGCTATGGTAGGCCCCACAACCGATTTCCAATGATGTATAAGACTATGCAATCGAAACGGTTCCACCATATGAAACTCTTCATCTAAGGTGCGAGGTAAACAAGTATCCACCGATTCGAACTGATTATGCTGCCTACGGCGCCTCTTATGTTCTATCTCCTCCATCCTCTTCACCTCCACACGCAATGTACTGTACATTCCCGAGTTGTTGAAAGTCTGTAATATCCGTAGTTGTTATCACCGTTTGTATCCGTCGATGAATAAATTTGATTAGATTAGACCGCCGCGCTTCATCTAATTCGCTGAGTACATCATCTAATAACAAAATGGGATATTCCCCAACTTCTGATTTTATAAATTCTAATTCGCTAAGTTTCAACGATAAAATAGCCGTTCGTTGTTGCCCTTGAGATCCAAATTTTTTTAAATCCTTAGCACCTGAAAAAAAGCATATATCATCACGATGAGGTCCTATAGTAGTTTGTAAACGCTTTCGATCTATCTCCCGATTTTCTTGTAATAGCGCTAATAATTCCTCTTTCGTGGTGACTAACGTGTTATCCGTCATATACGGTTGCTTGTAATAGAGCGTTAGATTTTCTAATCCATCCGTTAATTTACGATTCATTAAATCAATGAGTAAATTAATTTTTTTTAAACTCTCTAATCGCTTCTGTATTAAAAAGCTCCCCAAATCAGCCAATTGTTCGTCCCATTCCTCTAAGGATATTCTAGTTTTTCCTTTCCCCTGTTTCAACACATAATTGCGTTGTTGTAACACGCGATTGTATTGTAATAACTTATGATAATAAGTCGAACTCGTTTGTGATAATTCCAAATCGATAAAGCGTCGTCGTCCTGAAGGGCTTGCTTTAATTAACTGTAAATCTTCTGGAGAAAAAATAACCGTATGTAACGTTCCCAACAATTCTTTTTGCGTAATCTTAGTGTTATTTAAAAGAATCTCTTTGCTTCCTTGTTTATATAATTTAATGTGCAACGTATGCAAGGTATCTTTTTTTTCAAAACTAATAATAATACTTGCCTGATCCATAGGAACCATCAATAAATCAGACGTATCATTCGTACGATGACTTTTACCAATTGTTCCCACATAGATGGCTTCTAATATATTCGTTTTTCCTACCCCATTGGCACCATATAAAACAATGCTATCTGGATTCAATTCACACTGATAGTGCTTATAATTTCTAAACTGAAATAATTGAAGCGATGTAATATGCACTATACTTCCTCACTCACAACCGTAATCGTTGCCACATCAACTACCTCTACCACGTCATGAGGTCTAATTTTTTTTCGTTTTTCCTGGCACCGTACATGATTAACCAAAATAGCTTGCGCCTCTAATAATTCCTTAATTTGTCCACCTGTTCCAATAATACCTTCTAATTTAAGTAATTGATCGAGTTGAATGTATTCTGTGTGGATCCGTGTTGTAATACATTGTGTCATAGTTTGTTCCTATATCTTTCCCTATTATTCTATATATGTCCATTATACAAGGGCAATTGTGAATATTTTCTGTATATTTATTACTACATCAATAATAGTATCTATAAAAAACTTTGATATAACCATACTGGAATCTATCGCTATCCACGTGGTTATGTGTATAACTGATTGCTATTAATTAGTTCGTACCGGCGTTACCACATAGGTATAATTGCTATTATTATCTTGGCGGATGACTACAGGACCATTTTCTTTTAAATACAAATGAATTAATTCCCCTGTACTATGGCGAAGAATATCACTAATATAACGGCCATTGAAAGAAATGGTAAATGGTTTTCCCTTAAATTCACATGGTACTTCTTCCTTCGCCATTCCCACTTCCGAGTTTTGACTCGATAAAATCACATGTTGTTCATGCCAATCATAGCGAATTACATTATAACTAATATCTTTCGCTAATAAAGAAACGCGATCTACGGCTCCCGCAAATTCTCGACGATTTACGATAGCGCTAGAATCAAATTGTGCAGGAATAACTTTTGTGTAATCTGGATAGGTTCCTTCAATTAAGCGTGAAATAATATAGATAGAATCGAACAAAAATACAATTTGCGTACGATTCCATATAATACGAATGATGGATGGTGCATCTACTGGTAATAAGCGTGATACTTCGGCTAAGGTTTTTGTAGGAATAATAAAACGAGTCGATGTGGCTGCTGATTCAGGAATTGTTATTTTTTTCACAGCCATTCTATGCGTATCGGTAGCAACCATTGTAATTTCATTATTATTAATTTCTAGTAAGGCCCCAGAAAATACAGGACGATCATCATCCGTAGCTGCTGCATAATTAGTTAAGGTGATTAATTCTTTTAAATCCATAGAATCAATGTCGATATGATGTTCATCGTGAATTTGTTCTACTAGAGAAAAATCATTTTGATGTAAGGTAACTAAACTAAAATCAGATGAAGCCGCTGTTATTTTTAATGTATTAGTCCCTTCTTGTTGTTGTAATTGAATTGTATTACTTGGTAACTTTCTGATTAATTCTTGAAAGTAGCGCGATCCTACAACCAATGTACCTGGTTCAATAATTGTGGCATCGATGGTAATTTTTATGCCTAATTCAAAATCATTGCCTTGTAATTCTACTTGATTTTGTTTCGTTGTAATATAAATGGCACCTGGTACATTCGAATTTGTTTTATTTTGAGATACTTTTTGTAATACATTGATAGCTTTTTGTAAATTTTCTTTAGGAAATAATATATTCATGATAAGTCCTTTTTTAGTAATAACGATATAAGTTATGAATCTATTACCTTTTTTGGTTGATAGATAAAAATAGTAGTGTTAGTAATAGGGGTTGTTGATAAGTGAATAAGTTTCTCTAGGTGTGATGACATGTGGATTTGTGGATAGGCGTATCTATGTGTATATGTGCTACATAGTTATCCACATATCCTCGTATATTTCGATTATTGCTGAGTTATACACAATTATCCACAACTTATCCACCATGCTATGAACAACTATTTATTTTTTCACGTATTTCATCGATCATACGGCGTGTATTGTTATTTCTATCGTTTCGATCGATTTCACGACAAATCTTTTCGTATGCATGTAATATGGTGGTGTGATCTTTTTTACCAAAAGCACTTGCAATTTGCGGATAACTTTCATTAATTAACTCACGACATAGATACATGGCAATTTGTCGAGGAAATACATATTGTACATTTCTTTTTTTACTTAATAAATCGGATTTCTTGATTTTAAAATAATCAGCAATAAAATCTTGGATAAACTCGATGGTGACTAAGTGAACCGGTTTATTTTTGATTAAATCTGCCAATACACGCAATGCATAGTCCATATCGATATGGTTTAATTTTCCCTCTAACGATGCAGCACCAATTAATCGATTAAAAGCACCTTGTAATTTACGAACATTTTCATTAAATTGTTCGGCAATAAAGGTAATGACTTTTTGATCAATTTGCAAGTCTGGCGCTTTTACTCGTTCTTTATCGATGTTGGCCCTTAAAATGGCTGTTCGTGTTTCAAAGTCTGGTTGTTCAATGGTAACAATCATAGCAGCTTCAAAGCGTGACCGTAAGCGATTTTCCATTTTCACCATATCTTTCGGTAAAATATCGCTGGTGAGGACAATTTGTTTCTTATTGGGACTATCTAACAGAGCATTAAAGGTGTGGAAAAATTCTTCTTGTGTACTTTCTTTGTTTTGTAAAAATTGGATATCATCAACGAGGAGTACATCAATATTGCGAAAGGTGTTTCTAAAACTTTCATTTTGCTTATCTTTTAAAGAGTTAATAAATATATTGGTAAAATTTTCACTCGTAATACACATGACCTTTAAATGTGGTTTCGTTTTCACAATTCGATTACCAATAGCATGCATTAAATGCGTTTTACCGAGACCCGATTGGCCATAAATAAATAATGGATTGTACCGTTCGCCAGGTTGTTCGCCCACATATTGTGCTGACGCATAGGCTACACGATTTGAATTACCATTAATAAAGCTTTCAAAGGTAAAAGCAGGATTTAAATTCGATTCCGTTAGGTCGATAATTTTGTTGGTGCTTGGAGTAGGTGCTGTATCGACGGGCATAACAAATGGTTTTTCATCGGGAAATAATTGAAATGCACTTTGATGGTCACTAGGGTGTGGATCAATATAAACGGGATCATCATAGAGTGACTGCGAATTATTTTGAATTTGCTCTACCGTAGTTGTCGGTGGTAATGGTGCGACTGGCGTTTGTGAAACCATTGGTTGTGATGGAGCTATATTTTGTTGATACGAGGTAGTATCGTCAGACATAGGCGGTAGTGGTTCATTTGTGTCTTTCGTAGGTGGTACGGGCGATGGGGCCATTGATTCTTCTGATTGCTCAGGGCTTTGAAAAGAAATAATGGAAATATTGACAACCATACCGCATGCTTCGTTGGTAGCTTCTTGTAATTTGTTGTAAATCGGTTTGTTTTTTTCTATAAAAGGTTTTAAATAATTTTGAATCACACCTACAGTAAGGGTGGTGTCGGTTAATGAAACGGGTAACAGTCCCGTATGAATCGATGTTTCCCATAATTCTGGGTTCATAGTTTGTTTGGTAATGGTTAATATTTTTTCCCAAATAGATCCTAAATCCTGATTGGCCATACATAATTCCTTTCTATAACATATATGTGGATAGGTGTATAGATTAATTGTGGATAAATCATAATTTCTATATAAAAATATACCCGAAAGTTTAGTAAAATTCAAGTCTTATTGCAAGTATTACACCATGTGTATAACTTGTGTATAATCTGTGAAAATAATGAGTATATTCTGTGGTTGTATAGAGTATAATAATTTTTACTATCAATTTAATATATGTTTTATTTGAATAATTAAAAAAAGCGAATCTTTATAAAATATAGTAAAGATTCGCTTTATACTTAATAATATATATTATGGAGTTATAGAATATTAAAAATTATATTTACATCCTATAAAATAAGATCGTTTAAATCCAGGTATTACGGTATATACACCTTCACTAGCGTATTCATAATATTCAGTATTTAATAGATTTGTTATACCACCATATATATTTAAAGTCTTATATTTATAATCAAGATTCAAATCAATAATAGAATGTGATCCAACAATACCATCTTCTTCTTTTTTAGAGTCACTTAAGAAATTATTATAAGATCCTATATATGTATATTTTAGTCCAGTAGTTAATTTATCATTAACTTTATATTCTGCATGAATTGATAATTTATGTTTTGGAACTTTTTGTAATCCACTTCGTGTATAATCAATTTCTGTATCAGGATGTTCTTGTATAAACTTTTTACCTGCTTCGTTATATTCACTAAATCCTTTTAAGTAAGTATAATTTTCTTTTAATGTCCATTTACCAAAATATTGTCCTAATGAAATATCAAAACCTTTACGAGAAGTTTTTAATAAATTTTTTGTTAGCATTGATAGACCGTAGTCATCTAATGCATAAAATCTATTCATTTGATTATTAGTGTAGGATGAAAATAATGTAACATTAATCGATGAAATTCCTATATTGTCACGCCACCCTAGTTCGTATAAATTAAATTTTTCGTCTTCTGCACTAGTTGCTACATATTGATTTATACCATTAACTTTTATTTGATCAGTAATTTGTAATCCGTCAGGACTTGTAAATCCTTTTTCAAAACGAGCATATATATTACCAGTTTTATTATAATTATAGGCTATAGATAATTCACTAGCTGTATTCCATCTATTGTCAGTGTCATTACCAGAAACATTACGAGCAGCATGTTTATCATAAGTCCACTCTGTTTTATCACGTCTGATTCCTTGAGTAAATGTCCATTTATTTTTATTTAAAATATTTAAAATATAAATAGCTGAATTCTTTTTATGATAATAAAAGCTTAAAGGAACTTCCTTATATATTTTTTGTTTATAATTTATTGACTTATAGTCATTATAATTAAGATTAGCTTTTTGACTGTAAATATCTAAACCTACTAATAAATCATTTTTTAATCCATAATTATAATCAAATTTTAATTTAACTCCTTTAGTATCATGATTCATTTTTCTGTAATCAGTATCATTATTTCGATAATATCCAGTATTATAGAAAAAATCACCTGTAACATATAAATTTTTATTAATATCCTTATGATAAGTCATGTTATATGAGGTTAATTCTCGATTTCCATTTAAATAATCTGGACGTACTGTTTCTATTTTATGACCATCTTTATCTAAGCCTAATGTAAATTTTTGTAATCTAGGAACATAATTATAGCCTTCTTGTTTTAATTTTTTTGAATTAACACTACCAACATAATTACTTTTTTCATCTAAAAGACTATATCTAAAAGTGATATCTTGTGAATTGTCAAATTTATAGGTAAGTCCTGTATAATAATAATCGCTATGCCGATACGTATTTTTAAAATATAAATTTCTATGTAATTTATTATATCCAGCTTGGATACTTAGATTATTATTTATTTTATTCCCTACATTAATACCTAATCTATGGCCCTGCGAATTAAATTCTGTAGTGATTATATTTTTAGGTTTTTTTATAGATCGTAAATTAGTGGTAATATTAATAACACCACCAGCACTTCCTGAACCATATAAAACGGATCCACCGCCAGGAATAATTTCAATTTTTTCAACTTGCTCAATAGGAACAATATCATAATTAGTTTTCATTGGATGATTGACCATTGTTGTAATGGGAGCACCATCTAACATTACTTGAATATTACGAACTGATTGATCTGAACCTTGTCCACGAATATCAATGTCTCCAGTTCCTGTAGTATTCACGTTAATACTTGTTATATCATTTAATGCATCTGATATCGTACGATAACCTTTATTTTGTAAATCTTTATCACGTAAAACAATAACTTGTTTAGTATTACGTAATCGTTCAATTTCTACATAATCAGATCGTACTTTTATGGGATGTAATTGAACAGGTTGCGTGTCTGTTGCATAAACAGTACTTAACAGTGGTGTAACTATTGTTAATGAACATAGTAGTTGCTTATATAAAAATTTAGTCATAATTTTGACTCCTCTATGTATTCTATTAGTTGAATAATTAATAATGATAAATATTTTCAATTAAAAGTATACATAAATAATTAATTATTGACAACAAGGAGTATGAGAGATTTTATAAATTGTTAGAAGTCTGTAATGAAATATAATAATACATTGTAGAATATAATCAAAGAATTATACGTAATGTATAAAATAAATACATTAAAAATGTATTAGAAGTGTAGTAATAGACATGTACCTATTTGTAAGCAGTGGATACATAAATGAATCGTGTATATATGATTATCATATGGATAAGTTATTTAGAAAATTGTAAAATATATAGACCTATTATGTAATGACATATGAATTTGTAAAATATGGAAATTACACAGAAAAGGAAAGTGTGTTTTGTCTTTTCAAAGGCAATAAAAGAATTATATACAAAGATAATAAGAACAAAATCGTACTCACGCACCGTGGTAGAATGGTAATGTCGATAAACGTCATAGGGAAGATGGTAACATTTTATATGGAGGAAACGTCTTTATAAGTAAAAAGTAATACATCAAACAAGTAAAATAACGTAAGGCAAGATATAATACCTGTTAAGGAATATTACTTGTTTTAGATTGATATATAATTTGATAAATTGAATTTAAAATTAATACTACTCAACAAACAAAGGCATCTCGATTTATCGAAATGCCTTTGTTTATGTTAGTACAATTCTAGCAGTACTTAACTATGTACCTAAACTCTCTAATACTATCAAATATTTATTTGATAGTATTTATAGTTGTACGCCGAATAGGCATGATTAAACCCCCAGTTAAACTGGGGGTCAGTAAAATTTCTTAGAGAAAAGGAAAGAACCTCCTAGTGATAAAATGAAGTTGGTCTGGCAACCACAACATTTTAACATAGGAGGTTCAATGTCAATGAATGACGTAAAAAGCTTATCACATAGTAAATGGAGATGTAAATATCATATTGTTTTTGCTCCAAAGTATAGAAGGCAAATAATTTATGGTCGGATAAAAGTTGATGTAGGTAAAATTCTAAGAGATTTAAGTAAGAGAAAAAATGTAGAAATTATCGAGGCGGAATGCTGTTCGGATCATATACATATGCTAG
>NZ_AUFY01000017.1 GCF_000426745.1 Veillonella montpellierensis DSM 17217 | reverse complement strand
CCTTATAGGGTCAGAGCAAACCACCCGTTCTACGGGTGGTTATGATTTTTATTTTAGATTAGTGCGCTCTGTTAAGAAAAAATAATGAGTTTTTTGCTATGTTAGTAGAGAAATGATTTGTTATTGTATCACTCTATTTTAACAGTTGCTCAATATGGGATACGGTATGCTTAGTATATGTTGTCATCATTTCAATTATAGTATTACTATGGTATTAAAACTATACATTCTATGGTAATTGTTTTAGTATAGTCATAACGTATCATTGATAGCTTGTTAAGAATAAACATAATAATGAGTATTTTTTAGGTTTTGATATGCTTTATATAGTGGGGCTTTTATGTAATCATTGCTAGAGAAGATAATAACAGTGGAAGTACTCATTTATAGTGCGGTTTCATGATAGAATGGGTCTAGGTTTAGTGCGTAATCGTTATTAATAATAGATGATTGTAATATGTTTTGAAGTATAGCGAATCATATCATCAGTACCTAATTTTATTTTGAAAAAATTATACTATGTAGCCGTAGTAGTATTATAATATATTTTATTGAGATAGATTTTTTACAGGAAGATGTGATGTTGAATCATATAATACCTAATTATAATATATTTATAATTAGGAAATGTAATATAGATTAATGAAATTTTAATTATTTTTGCTAATATATATTTACAGATTAATAAGTATATGATATCATCTATATAATCTTCTAACACTAGTATAGTGTGATGACTGTTTGCTATAACAGTTAGTTAGAGAGTTAAGTATGATGTTTTAAATATGGGAATAGTGAATTTCTATTATCTAACCTACTATACATATTTTTTAACTAGCGTACTAAAGGAATCACCTTGCCGTCAATTTTGATGCAAGGTGATTTTTATCGTTTATGATAAAAAGTATACTAGAAATAGTATATAGTTGTGTGTCATATATATTTTATAAGAAAAAGATTTTTTTAATAAAACCAATGTAATGCGATTAGATATGGTGAAATTTTGACGTAGTATAAGAAATCGTCAGATATGATTAAATATGGTATAATAATTAAATAGCATATTTATGGAGGATTATATAAATGATTTTTACAGTGAATACAGAAGTCTGTACGAAGTGTGGATTGTGTGTAGCTGAATGCCCGACAGGCTTATTGGTGTTTACTCCACAAGGTCCGATAAAGGGAAAAGGTGGGTGTATTTCCTGTGGACATTGTGTAGCTATATGTCCAACAAATGCCTTAGATTATGATAAAACACCTAGAATCAATCAGTTTACTATTGATCAGAAACAAATGATTTCTCCTGAACAGGCAGAGTTATTTTTACGTAGTCGTCGTTCCATTCGCAATTACAAGGATAAATTTGTGCCGGACGAATTGATTATTAGATTATTAAATGTAGCACGTATGGCACCTACTGCAACAAATACACAAGGTATTTCATATATTGTTATACGAAATAAAGAGGTGTTGAAAAAAATTTCGGCTGCTGTACTGGCATGGATGCATAAGATGGCTAAAACTAATGCTATGATGCGGCTCTATGTACGAGGTGTACAAGCAGAGGTGGATAAAGGAAATGATCATATTTTACGTAATGCACCGACACTAGTTGTCGCTATAGGTGATAAACGAGATAGAGAACGAACGCATGACAGTGGACATTTTGCACTAGCCTATGCAGAATTATTTGCACCGACGATTGGGATTGGTTCATGTTGGGCTGGTTTTTTTGAACATGCCTGTATCTATGAAGATGATACAGTTTTAGAATTAGTCGGGATACCGAGTGACAAGATGGTAGCAGGTGCTATTTTGTTAGGCTATCCTAAATTTCGTTATAAAAATGTAGTGGATAGAGACCCACTAAAAGTTACTTTTCAAGATTAAGTCTTAGCTCTGCATAATTGTATATCAGATAGGAGGGATATACATGTTGAATATAGATGAATTAGTTACAGCAAATCGTAAATTTTTAGAGGATTCAAAAAATGATCCTCATATGAGAGAACATTTAACGAGTCATCCTAAGAAAAAGTTGGCGATTGTCACTTGTATGGATACGCGTTTAGTGGATATGTTAGAACGTGCACTAGGATATACGCGTGGTGAAATTATTGTTATAAAAACTGCGGGAAATAGTGTAACTAATCCATTTGATAGTGTGGTGCAAAGTTTACTAGTTGCCGTATATGGCATGGAAGTAGAAGATGTTTTAGTCATTGGTCATGAAGAATGTGGCATGATTGATTTTAGCTCTCAAAGTTTTATTCAGAAAATGGTTGCTGCTGGTATCAATCGTGATGCAATTCGTATGATTGAAACAGGATTAATTGATTGGATGGATAAATTCTGTGTATCTGAACATAATGTATTATTTACGGTGGATAGACTGAAAAAGCATCCTTTATTTCCAGCGTATATACACTTTTATGGGGGCATGATGGATCCTGCTACAGGAGAATTTCGCATGTTATCTGTGGAATCACAAGAAAATCAATAGAACTATGTACTAAAAAACACGCTAATGAGTTTTGAGCATTAGCGTGTTTTTTTGTTGTAATATAGCACTAAACGATTCATTAGTAGCTACGCAGGGTAAAAGTGAATAACCTAGAAACAATGACTCTACTCTAGACAATGATGATGGTTTATTACCTTTTAGTAAATGAAATAGTATTTGGCGGTTATGTATTATTGGGAAGAGGTTTTTCTAATAATCGCTGTATTCCATTAGCAGTATGATGATTTTCTAGATAATAATCTTCATTTTGGTAGGATAAGAGTGCCATATCCATTTTAGATAGAGAAAAATCAAAAATAGCATAATTTTCTTGGATATGTGCAGGTGATGATGATTTTGGTAAGGCAATGATACCTCGTTGTAATAGCCAACGTAACGTGATTTGTGCTGGTGATTTACCGTGTTTTTCGGATAATACCTGTAGAGCAGCATTATTAAATACATTTATTTTATGGCGTGTAAAAGGCGACCAAGCTTGCATAATAATATTATAGTTTCTCATAAGCGTTAGCAAAGAATCACGCTGATTATATAAGTGACATTCTACTTGATTGACTGCCGGAGGAATATGACAATGGGCCAATAGATCTACTAATCGCTCCTCATAAAAATTAGACACACCAATGGCACGGATACAGCCTTGATCATATAGATTTTCTAAGGCACGCCAAGAACCATAATAGTCACCGATAGGTTGATGAATTAGCATCATATCGATATAATCAAAATCAAAATTATGTAAACTACGTTCTACTGCTTTCATCGTAGCATCATACCCCGCATCGGTATGCCATATTTTAGAAGTAACAAAAATATCGTGACGCGATAGGGGATTACGCTTTATAGCTCTTCCAATGGAAACTTCGTTACCATACATAGCGGCTGTATCGATTAATCGAAACCCAGACTCTAAGGCCTGGGAAATCGTTTTTTCACAATCTTCAGGGGTTCCCAGTTGATAGGCACCAAAACCAATTGTTGGAATTTGACTGCCATTATTCATAATTCTTACTTCTATCTGTTCTTCCATAGATATCATCCTTTCTTATATAGTTAGTATAGCAAAATTTTTGTAGTAGTGGCAGATATACTACAAGAGGATAATTTTATTTATTCTACATTGATAAGTTATTGCAGTGTAAGTGGCAATAGTATGGATACGAAATGGTTAGAAGTAGCACAGAAATACCTTTGATTGCTTCCTGTTATAGAAAATCATCTACCATTATGTACTATGATTTTAAAAAGTACTGTTATATAGAATATAAAAGAAATATCTACTTGACGAATTTGGCAAGTGATGAAAGTAATGCTATGGGGAATATAAAAGCAACTCTATCAGTGACAGTAAAAACGTCATGGCATAGTATGACTAGCGTGTTATGTAGTTTACATGTAGTGCGCTACGGGAATCATCATAGTATCCTAACCTATATAAGATGAGAGGCTCATTGCTATTTCTATATATAATGTAATCTAGATTATTGGTATCAATGTATTAAGCATGGTTACTACTTGTAGATATATGGAGTAGAAACAAAAGGGAACCTTTACTGAATTGACGTATTCTTTGTACAATATAGATAAGAAACTATTCTAATATAATGCTATCAATGAGATAGTCTATTGACTCTTAACTAGGATAGGTTGCTATGGTAATTATTGAAATGTAATGGGAGGTATTAGTATGGCTGATTCTGTTGTATCGTATGAAAAAATAGGTTCTGTAGCACGCATTACGATTCATAATGAAAGTGCGTTTAATGCTATTAATGAGGAAGTAGGAGCGGCCTTAGTGGATAATTTTTTACAAGCGAAAGAAGATACTACTATACGGGCTATCATCATCGCTGGAGCAGGAAAAGCCTTTTCTGCAGGTGGTGATGTAGGATACTTTTACAGGACTATCCAAAATGGACATGTAGACATTAGACCCTTATTAAAAATATTGGCTAAATTAGCGGTTCTTATGAAAACCTTACCAAAACCAATTATTGCATCTACGCAAGGCGCAGCTGCGGGTGCTGGTTTTAGTCTTGCTTTATTAAGTGATTATTGTATTAGTGCAGATAATTGTAAATTCATTCAGGCCTTTGTGAATATTGGATTAGTACCAGATACTGGATCATTATACTTGTTGACGAAAGCGATAGGAACGGCGAGAGCAACTGATTTAGTTATGTCTGGTCGCGTTGTATCCGCCACAGAAGCAGCTGCATTGGGGTTAGTAAAAAAAGTGGTACCCTTAGAAGCGTTAGAAAGTGAAACATTAGCATTTGCTAAGGAAATGGCTATGGGACCAACTGGCGCATATGGAGAAATGAAACACATGTTATATAAAGCAGAATTTTCTGATTTTTCATCATATTTAGAAATGGAAATCGAATCACAACATAGAGCTAGTCAGACAGATGATTTTAAAGAAGGCGTACAGGCGTTTATAGAAAAACGGAAAGCTCATTTTACAGGTCAGTAATAGAACGTTTGATACGTATGAATATTAGAACTATGGAGGAATATAGTAGTACGCATTAGTCATTGTTAGAAAATATATTGCACATATTGATATATATAGATATAATATTCCTTGTTATTACATGTATTAGTATCGTAGCAGGTGAGGTTTTATGCGCAATTTATATTCTTTGGTAGCTCGTTGTTTATTATTAGTTATGAATATTGCACTATTTGTAGTAGGCATTATTCTTTGTGGTGCCATTATAGATACGGTGATGCACTTAGCTCTGACAGCATGGGACGGAGTTTTTAAACATACAGGATTTTCTTTGTTTATAGAAAGTTTAATTACGTTTTTCTTGTATTTCGAATTTTTGGCACTCATTATAAAATATTTTACGAATAATTACCATTTTCCACTTAATTATTTTTTATATATTGGCATTACGGCCATCGTTAGATTATTAATTGTATCTCATGAAACTGCATTAGATACATTAATTTGGTCCGCTTCTATTTTTGTATTAGTTATTAGTCTTGTATTAGTGGGAAAGTTTTTGCCTAATGAATAGGATGTAAGTTGTACAGTAGTATTTAGTTATAGTCATAAAATTAATTTCAAAATGTTGCTGCGGATACTGAAAATTACTTTCAATATTTATATAATAATGTACATAGAGTATGTAGTATATGTATTAATGAATCAGTATATATTGAAAGGAGTTATCTATGTATCATAAACTATCAGAAGCATTAGCGATTAATAAAGAGAGATATGAATGTATAGTCGGTGTAAAAGAGGCTTTTTTAGAAGGAAAAATTACCTTAGAAGAAGGAAATCGACAGTTACGTGAGCAACTCGGTACTTGTACACCAGATGAGTTTGCATATGCAGAACAAAGCTTAAAAGGTAGTTATAAGGACGAAGAAATTAAAGATAGAATGGATGATTTATTGGCGTTATTCGACGGGGTATTGGTACGGACAGATAATGTATACCCTAAATTTCATCCTTTATGGGTGTATGTAGAAGAAATTAAAGCGCTTACGTTAGTCATTCAAGAAGCAAGAGAATTATTGAATAAAGGTAAATTTATCAAGAATCCTTGGTTAGGCATTTTTGATTCCTTGAAGGAATGGAAAATTCATTTATCGCGAAAACAGAATCAATTGTATCCAGCATTGGAACGCCATGATTTCGATCGACCATCTCGCATTATGTGGAGTTTTGATAATGAAGTGCGTGATAGTATCAATCGAGCTTTTAGATTATTGCAAGAAGATAAAATAGAAGAATTTTTAAAGAGTATGCCTGATGTTCTAGACAGTATCATTGATTTAAATGATAAAGAACAAGAAGTATTATATCCGACGGCTATGAAATTGTTAAGTGAACAAGAATGGATTGCTATGAGCGGTAGTGATCATGAGATTGGTTTCGCTTTAATAGAGATACCTCCTGTATATAATATGAATGATGACGATGTAGATCAATCTGTACAAGCGGGGCCTACACAATCAGTAGGGTTTGTGAAAGAATTAACAGAATTATTAGAAAAATATCATATGGGACAAGAAAATAGTGCTGATAGACTGTTAGATGTGCGTATGGGAAAATTGACCTTAGATCAAATTAATTTAATCTTTCAACATATGCCAGTTGATCTTTCTTTTGTAGATGAACAGGATATCATGAGATTTTATACAGATACATCACATCGTATTTTCCCTCGTAGTGCTAGTGTGATTGGTCGTGAAGTTAGGAATTGTCATCCTGCTAGTAGTGTGCATGTGGTAGAAGAAATTATCAATGCCTTTAAACGAGGAGAACAAGATCATGCAGAATTTTGGATTCAAAAAGATGATACTTTCATTTATATTCTCTATACGGCCGTACGTGATGAGCTAGGGAGATTTAAAGGTATATTAGAAATGATGCAAGATTGCACGCATATTCGCTCCTTAGAAGGATCGAGAACATTACTTACGTGGGATACAGAGACGACATCAAATGAGGAAAGAGAGAATAGAAATCATACAGATATACCAATTGCAGGAACCCGTAAGGATATGAGTGGGGTGAATTGTAGTGATTTTGTAATCACACCAAAGACAACGTTAGCGGAGGTGATTAAAGTGTGTCCTACGATTGTAGATTATTTAGTGTCTATGAATCCTAAATTTAAAAAGTTACATTCTCCTATGGTGCATATTATGGCGAAAGTGGCTACGATGCAGATGATTAGTAAAAAAGCATCTATGAAGGTAGAGGAATTGATTGCTCATATATATGAACATATGGCACAAGAACATAAAAAATGATTGTTGCATAGTCTATATAGTTAGATACCATTGTATGTATAGATTGTTAGGTATAGTTGTAATGATTTAGTAGGTCTAATATTTTTAGGAGTAAACGATATAATTTATTTTTGTGGTGACCTTATGCTATGTCACGAGTTATGATTTTGATTACTTTGTGGGTGTACGTGATATAGTTTGCTTATGGTAGAAAGTTATTTGTACACTTCATAGATGAACGATAGGTATGATATATAATTTATGAGTTTAGCTGGGCACATATTATAATTTTTTATAGGTTTGTGCATAGATGTCATATTTTAATTCTATACAAAATGTATAAAACCAGTATAATATAGAATAGTATGTACTTGCTAGAATAGTATTATATAAGTAGTCTATAGTTATAAACGGAGTTTACAATATGTCGAGTATTAGGCAATGGGATAGAAATAGTATTAAAAAAAATGAATTATTTTCTCGCTTGCGCAGTACGGTAGAAACAGCATTTTATGGAAATAATGTAAGATGTGTATCTTCGATTGCACAGGCATATCGGTTGGCCATGGAAGAACCAGGCGTGATTGTATTAGACATGCCAGTATATCGACCAGAAGAACAAGGACTACCAAAGGATGCAAAAGTATTAGTTACTAATGATGGAAAGACAACAGGTCGTTATGCAAAAGCACGACGTATTTTTGGTGACGTTGGGGTAGATGAAGAGTATTTTTGTAATATAGCACGAGAGGCCATTTATGATAGTCGTCATAAAGAATGGTTGCGGGCAGAAGTTTTAGTAGGGTTAGATGAACGATTTACCGTACGAGCACATTTGATGATTCCTAAGGATCATGCATCAATTTTGTACTCGTGGGTGAATAATTTCCAAATTTTTAAGGATGAATTGCGAGATTTTTATAAAAATAGTCATACCTATCCAGAAGGAGATATTTATATCTATTCTGATCCTGACTATGTGGTGGAAAATCATCCAGGGGGACTTGCTTTATTTGAACCAGCACATAATTGTGCCATGTTGTTGGGACTGCGATATTTTGGGGAACATAAAAAAGGAACATTAACATTAGCTTGGTCCATTGCTAATCGTTATGGATATGTAGCATGTCATGGAGGTATGAAACGTTATAACTTGCCTAATCGCACATTCACGCTAGGCGTATTTGGACTTTCAGGGTCAGGGAAATCGACATTGACCCATGAAAAACATGATGGGCGCTATGATATTTCTATTTTGCATGATGATGCGTATATTATTAGTACTCAGGATGGCTCATCGATTGCTATGGAACCGACCTATTTTGATAAAATGCAGGATTATCCGGTAATACATCCAGCGAATCAATTTTTATTAACCTTACAAAACTGTGGCGTTACTATTGATGAAGACGGTCGTAAAGTGGTGGTAGCAGAAGATGTGCGTAATAACAATGGTCGTGCGATTAAATCTATGTTTTGGACAGATAATCGAGTTAACTTTTTCCAAGAACCTGTGAATGCCATTGCATGGTTGATGAAAGATGAAACATTGCCACCGATTATGAAAGTAACAGACCCTTGTTTAGCGTCTACTATGGGGGCAACACTAGCGACGCGTCGTTCAACGGCTGAAAAATTAGATGCTAATGTAGATCAAAATGCATTAGTGATTGAACCGTATGCAAATCCATTCCGCACGTATCCATTGGCACGGGATTATGAAAGTTATAAGTCCTTATTCGATGAATCTCATGTAGATTGCTATATTATTAATACAGGATTTTTTGGCACTAAAAAAGTACCAAAAGACGTAACCTTATCCATTTTAGAATCTATTGTACAAGGTATATTAGAATTTCAGCCTTTTGGTGATATTGATGGCCTTTTATATGCACCTGTTGATGGTTTTGAAGTAACGTTTACGGATGAATATCGTAAAAGCTTACAACGTTCTTTTACATTTAGACAACAATATATTATTGATCAAATTGGTAAGAAGAATGAATTGCCAGAAGAAACTATTAGACGATTAACTAGTATTATTGAGGCGATGAAATAAGTAGTTGTATATGCTATAAAAATTGAAATTTAATAGGTAGTACCATAAATGAATCGGCATAGAATTATTATGCCGATTTTTTATATGTATAGAATGTAAATATATTAATAAATTATGTAATTTTCGTAGGGTGTAAATAATTTTATTATGAAAGTTTTTTATAGTATTGGGAAAAACGTTGAAATATAAAATAGTATAGATTATCATTATAAATGCTTTAAAAAAATAAAAGAATAATCAAGATTGTCTATATTAAATAGACAATACAATGGAGGACGTGTAATGAAAATAAGAAAAGAAAGAATTTCTGCTGCCATTTTGGCGTGTATTGCATTAACTACATTTAATATAGCTAATGCAGCATTCGATGAACATTTGGATAACTATCAATTAGACAGCAAAGTAGTAAAAGGCGATAGAAGTAAGGATCAGTTTGGTAATACAGTGACAGAACAGTCATATTATAGAACTGGTGGAGATGTTAAAGTTATAACACGCAAAGAGATAGAAAATCGTCATTATAGTGATTTGACAGAAGCAATTAAAAGAATTCCAGGGATTACTTTTCAAAATCCAGGATATAGAGGTGGAGAGTATGGATATCAATTCTTTAATAATGGAATCTCTATTAATGGCGACACTCGAGTAGTTGTATTAGTAGATGGTCGTCGTGTTGATAATATTACAAGTACTCGTATTTCAGGTAGAAGCGCAAAAGGCAGTAAATCTACTGGCGTTAATTTAGATCAGGTTATTAATATTAATGCAGTAGATAAAATTGAGGTTATTAAAGGCCCAGGTGCTTCTGCGTATGGGGCTGATGCTACAGGTGGAGTTATTAATATTATTACTAGAAAAGGTGATGAATCAAATCAAGGAACAATAGATATATCTACAGGTAGTTGGGAAAAACATAATTATGATTTTTCCTATTCTGGTAGTAGCGGAGCAGATAAATCACTGCATTATTTTGTAGGGCTACATCGGGTTATGTCTGGTGACACAAAATATCGAGATGGACATACAGGCGAAACTGCAACTTTAGGCGGTTCTCGTTTTGATGAAAAAAGTGGAACTATTCGTATTGATAAAGATTTTGGAGATACAAAACGTTTAACAGTTTCTATTAATCATCAACAAGGTAAAGATGGATACCCAATTTCTACACCTAATTTACAATATTGGAATCAAAAAGATTGGAATCGGATAATTTTCGCTGCAGCTGTAGGCACTCTAGATGCTCAAGGAAAACTAAAAGATAAGTCAACAACATGGGGAAATAAAGCTAATCCAGGGTATCATAATTTATTCGCTTTAGATGGGTTGGCATACAATTCATATAGTAAATATCAAAATAATGATATTGATATAAAATATACCTTTAATCATCAAGCTGATATGGAAAGTTTTATTCGATTGTATAATCAAAATCATAAATATTCTAGCACGGATAAATATTGTTGGTTTTTGCCAGGTGTTGATATTATAGAGAAATTTAAAGCTGATTTCCCGCAGGGCGTTCTGGATAAAGATATACTAGATAAATGGATTACTGAAAATTTAGCACCATTCCCAGGTGGTAGTAAATCGATATTAGAGGAATGGGTAACTAAAACAGGTGGTAAAGCAGCTGAACCAACAGAATATGTTAGTGAACGTAAACGAGGTATTCAATTACAATATGCTACTTCTGTTGGTAAACATGATATTATAAGCAATATTACTTACGATAGAGCAGGAAATTATGCTATTGATGATAGAGATACAGGACATAAAGAGTCACATGTCAAACGTAATTCTATATTGGCATATGTACAAGATAAAATTCATGTTAATGATAATTTTGATATTACGCCAGCTATTCGATTTACTAAATATAGTGATTATATAACAGATACAGGAAAATCTTTAAATGGTGATACGCAAGTTGTTAATGGAGCATTGAATATGCAGTATCGTTTTAATGATAATAGTAGTATTTATGCTGGATGGACTCAGGTGGTTCGACCATTACGTTCAGGTGATTATACATCAACATTCGGTGTATATAAAACACCTTTACAAGATGAAAAAGGTAATGTTTATGTGCTCGGTTATCAAAAAGAATTTGGTAAAAAAACAATAGTAGGCATTAATTATAGTTTGGTAGATATGACAAATGCTATTGCTACATTCCCAATTAAAGTTAATAATGGATTTTCTAATACTGCTGTAAATGCGAAAGAAAAGAAAACTGCATTTAATGTAACTGTAGATCATAAATTGGATAAATATTGGACTGCTGGAGCAGCATATAGCCATTTAAAAGATAAGTGGACTGCTAAAGAGGGATATATTGTTGATCCTAGCTGGGGATATGATAATTCAGGTGATATTAATACTGGTATTAATAAATTACGACCAGCTAATCATTATACATTAAATATAAATTATGATAACGATAAAGTTTCATCAGGATTGTTGATTAATTATTATACTGGGTCTAATATTGAAGCATTTACATCTAAAAGGTTCGTTGTTTTAGATTGGAATGTAAATTACAATGTTAGAAAAGATTTAACAACTTACTTAGCGATAACTAATTTAACTAATACAGCTTATGAAACAACAAGCCATTCTTCTTATGGTCCAGGAAGCTCAGCAATGCCAGGACGTCAGGTAATGGTTGGTGTTAAATATAAATTTTAATAATATTTTGAAAGAGCTACATTATGTAGCTCTTTCATTTAGGTGAAGATATGAAAAAAATATATTTGATGGGGTATATATTAGCTATAATAATATGCCTTTATACTGCGTATTTACATGGAAAAGAAGAATTTATACCTATGCCTAAGTATATGGAAGGCTATTTACCTAGTACTGATGTAAAAACTAGAGTAGTATATCAATTAAATAGTAATGGATCCTATCAGAATGTGGTATACGAAGGTGAAAGTAAACGTATTATAGGTGTATGGCAAAACTCTATAGAAACTTTATTGGCTTTGGGTGTGGGTGATCGAATCATTGCGGCGATTGGTGTTCCAGATAGTAAGTACATTGCTAAAGATTATCGTGAGGAATATGAGAAAATTCCTTATAAAAGTATGCAAATTCCAGATATAGAAACTACATTATTATGGGAACCTGATTTATTAGTTGGATGGTATTCTACTTTTCAGAAGAAAAATTGGAAAAGTTCAGACTTTTGGTCTCACAGGGGAATACATACATATATATCGACATCCTCCTATAAAAAATCAAAACGTACATTAGATAGTGAATATCAATATATCTTAGACTTAGGTGCTATTGTCAATAGAACATCACGGGCAGAAGAAATAGTTCAGAATATAAAAAAATATGTACAAGCAGCTAAAAATTATAGTATAACGAAACAGAGTAAAGACAGCGTTATGATATTAGAACGAGAAGGTCGTCAATTTAGGGTATATAATGAAGACACATTAGCAGGAAATATGATCAAAGAAATAGGTGGGAATTTGATTAAGGATGCTGGTGAAACTATTAATATGGAAGAACTTATTTATTTTAATCCCTCGGTTATATTCTTAATTGTTGTTGAAGAAGATTATGATAGACAAACAGAATTAGTTCAAAATCTATACAATAATCCTACTCTACAACATGTTGATGCTATAAGAAATCATCGTGTCTATAGTATCCCTTTATGTATGGTTTATAGTGCAGGTACAAGAGTTAAAGATGGATTAGATATTATGATTCAGGGATTATATCCTAATTTTACAGGAGGTACTCATGAATAATGGGACATATACATGGAGAATTATAGGAATAAGTTTAATACTTACAGTACTACTTATTATAGCTATGGGGGTAGCTTTATTTTTAGGGACTGTACATATTCCTATCGATATATTATGGCAAGTTATAGTTTCAAAGTTTGTACATGGCATTAGTATTAATGATCCGAGACAAGGAGCTTTAAATGATATTATTTGGACACTTCGGATGCCAAGAATTTTGTTAGCAGCTTTAGTAGGGGCAGGACTAGCTATTAGTGGCGTTATAATGCAAGCTATCGTAAAAAACCCATTAGCAGATCCTTATATTTTAGGAATATCATCAGGAGCATCTACAGGTGCTACGGTAGCTATTTTATTGGGGATAGGCACTCTATTAGGCGAACAATATGTGGGGATTATGGCGTTTATTGGGGCCATGATAATTTCTTTCGGGGTTCTTTTGATATCAAATTTAGGGGGACGATCTAATGCAATAAAGTTATTACTTGCAGGAATGGCACTTAGTGCTGTGTGCAGTGCATTTACGAGTATTATTGTTTATTTTGGACAAGATAAAGACGGCATTCAAAACATTACATTTTGGATGATGGGAAGTTTAGCGGGGGCAACTTGGAATTTGATTGCTATTATGACAATTGTAATTATTATTCCAATAATATTTTTTTGTTTGCAAACTAAGATTTTAAATTTAATGCTATTGGGTGATGAGGTTGCTATTACATTAGGGGTTGATTTACATCGATATAGACAATTATACCTTATAGTGAGTTCATTAATGGTAGGGTTTTCTGTATATGCAGCTGGTATTATAGGGTTTGTTGGATTATTGATACCACATATTATAAGACAATCATTAGGGACAAATCACAAAGGGCTTTTACCTATTTCTGCTTTGAGTGGAGCGTTATTGTTAGTTGTAGCTGATACATTAAGTAGAACTTTGATTTCTCATACAGATTTACCAATAGGAATTTTAACATCGGTTATTGGAGCCCCATTTTTTGTATATTTAATGGTAAAAAAGACATATGCTTTTGGAGGTAATTAATGGAGCTACAGATAGAGAGTGTTAATTATGGAATTAATGATTTTCAGATACTAAAAAATATTAATTTTATGGTTTGTAAAGACGAAATTGTAGGCGTAATTGGGCCAAATGGTAGTGGGAAAAGCACGCTATTAAAATGTATGTATAGGACATTACATCCAAATTCTGGTAAGATTATACTTAATGGTAGGTCGTTAGATGAACTTTCATTTCGTGAAAGTGCTTTACAAATGGCTGTAGTGGCACAACATAATCAGTATCAATTTGATTTTACTGTTATGGATATTGTTTTAATGGGACGAATGCCTCATAAAAAACTTTTAGAAGGTGATACCCCTAAAGATTATAAAATAGCTGAACAAGCTCTCGATAAAGTTGGGATAGCTCATATGCAACAACGCAATTTTTTGAGTCTGTCTGGAGGAGAACAACAAAGGGTTATTTTGGCACGAGCTTTGACGCAAGAAACACCATGTTTAGTATTAGATGAACCAACAAATCATTTAGATATTAAATATCAACTTGAAATGCTTGAAATAGTTAGAGATGCTAAAGTGACTGTAGTGATGGCTATTCATGATTTAAATTTAGCAGCGCAGTTTTGTCATCGGCTAGTGGCGATGCATGAAGGTAAAATTGTGGGAATTGGCACGCCGAAAGAGTTATTAACACCAGAGTTTATAGAAAGATTATATGGCGTTAAGAGTCGTATTATAGAAGGACCAATACCAAATTCCATTCATATTATTTTCACAGAAACTGTAAAATAACAAGGAGTGATTGTATGCAATTGTTTGAATTATTTATAAAAGGTGGATATGTCATGTATCCATTGCTAGTGTGTTCTTTTATTGTTATTGTGGTTTTCGTAGAACGTGTGCGTTTTTATCGATCTGTTTCCGAAAATGTGCAGGAATTACAGGAATTAGTAAATCCATTGATAGCTAAGCATGATTGGAAAGCCATTATATCTTTGAAGAATACGCGATCTGGTATGATTAGCCATATATTAGCAGAGGCAGCTCGTGGTGGCGATAATATAGAAAAACAAGAAAAATTATTAGAAGCAGCCTCGATTAGCGAATCATCCAAGTTGCGACAATATTTGAGCTATATTGAGTCGATTGTTACTATAGCTCCTTTATTAGGTTTATTAGGAACCGTTACAGGTATGATTGGATCTTTTAGTATTTTGTCTATTTCTGAAGGAGAACCATTTGCGATTACAGGGGGAGTCGGTGAAGCACTTATAGCCACAGCAACAGGATTGATAGTAGCGATTATTGCCGTTATTTTACATACATACCTAGCACATCAACAAGATGTTTTGATTAGTCAGATTGAAGATGCTAGTAGTATGTATATGGCGGAATTGGCAGGTGAAAATCATGCGTCTTAGGTCATTGAGAACTACGTCAAAACCAAAAATTATGATTATTCCAATGATTGATATTATCTTTTTCTTGTTAGTATTTTTCATGATGAGTATGTTAACTATGGTTGTGCAAAAGTCCATGCCAGTTCAATTGCCACAGGCTACAACAGCTAAAATTGATTTAGAACGCAAGGTACCAATAACCATAACTAATACAGGACAAATTTATGTGGAATCACAAGCTGTATCACTAGAAGGTATGATCCGATATTTGCAAGCAGAGAAAGTAAAAGGTGGAGATATAGTCGTTATTTTACGTGGCGATGCTAAAGTAGAATATGGATCATTTGTTACTGTTTTGGATACATTAAAACAAATGGGAATTGTAAAAATATCGATTGCTACAGACAGTAAATAAGGAGGTATTATGGATAGACGATGGCGCCTCCCTATAGTAATATCTTGTCTTATAAATATAGGATTATTAATCATATTAGGCGTGTTGGGAAAATTACAAGTGTATACAGATAATAAACTAGATGTTGTAGAAGTACGTTTAGTAGATGAAGGAAAAGGAGATAGTGGGCAGTCTAGTGGAGGACCTGCTATTACTAAGCCTCAGACAGAAAAAGTAACGATACCTCCGCCTATTTCATCTGTGGAAGAAGCTAATGCTATATTGGAACAAGTTAGTGCATATCAATCAAACCCTATACCTCAAAAGAAACCTAATGATACGATTGCTGATACTAATAGTGCCGCTAATATAGGAGGAGAGAGTATAGGATCGAGTTCTGGCGTAGGTGCTGAACAGGGAGAAGGGACAGGGTCTGGTGAAGGTAGCGGAGACAATATTGGCAATGGCACTATGGGAAATGATGATGGCGTTATAGTAGATAAAGGAAGCCTAACCTTGGTGAATGATGTTGAAGCATCATATCCACCTAAAATGTTACGACAAGGAAAGACGGGAAGCGTTACAGTACAACTTTTAGTGGAAAAAGATGGAACTGTTAGTTCGGTAGATGTTATTGATAGTACAGGAGGCTCTGAATTTGAGGAAGCAGTTAGGAAGGTAGCGTACCAATGGACTTTTGTACCAGCTACACAAAATGGCAAGCCTGTACGTGCTTATGCGAGAAGAACGTACACGTTCTCACTATAATTTAATAGAATATATAGTGTTATATTAGTAAGTCGAATATATACTATGTCTGTTTTGAAATCCTTTTATTAGGTGAAGCTTAAAAAGGAGTATAAGATAGAATCAAGGTTATACTGGTTAATTGCCACTATGAACGATAAAGAACCTTACAGAAAAATATTTTTGTAGGGTTCTTTTTCTTAGAAATAGTGCATATACGATAGTGATACATACAAGCAAGTTAATAACAATAATTTTATTAGTAAAATGATAGGACACATTGAAAGTAGTATGGAAACATGATACGATAGTTGAAAGATGAAGTGATAGAAAATTTTGTTATAGAGTACATATAATTAGATCTATCAAGTATATATACGCTCTTACTCCAGAATTAAAACAATACTAAGAAAAGCGGTGATAAGTATCTAGTGAAGAAATGTTTTGTTTATTAGAAATGTATTCGTTTTAAAGGAGAAATATGTATGTCAAAAAAATTATTAAGTAGTGCTATTTTATGTACACTTATGACAGGTACGAGTGTAGCTTTTGTAGGAGTACATGCTAGTACACCTTCTACGTATGAGTTGCCACCAGTGGTTGTAACAGCAACTAGAATGGAAGAATCAGTAGAAAAAGTACCGGCTTCTGTAAGTGTTGTTACAGCAAAAGAGATAGCAGATCATAATTACTCATCGACTGCACAAGCTGTTGGACAATTGCCCGGGATTTATTTGAATCCAAAGAATGATGGCGATATTTCTATGCGTGGATTTAATTCGACAGATATTCTTGTCATGGTTGATGGACAACCCGTTAATAGTGGATGGGATGGTACAGTTGACTGGAGCTTAATACCTATACAAAATATTGAAAAAATTGAAGTAGTGCGTGGAGCAGCTTCTTCTTTATATGGTGGACGTGCTGTTGGAGGCGTTATACAAATTACCACTAAAAAGAATAGAGAAGAAGGTCTTCATGGAGATATTATTCTTTCTACAGGTAGCAATCATACAACTACGCAAGGATATAATGCATCCATAAAAAAAGATAAATTAGATATTAATGCAGGTTATGAAAAAAGAAAAACAAATGGTTGGCCTGGTTTTTTCATTGAAAAAGTTGCTGGTAATGCAAAAATTACAGACCCTGTAGTTAATGTAGCGCTAGATACATCTGCTAGAGATAGATATATTGTCGGTGGTAGAGGCGATAAGGCACTTAGCACTGAAAGTTATCATGTGAAAACAACATATCATTTTGATAAAGATCAGTCTTTAACATATTCATATTCTCATAGCAATCACCGTTATTCTTATACTCATCCATTTAGTTTTATTAAGGATACAAATGGGAATGAGTTGTTTTATGGAAAAGTTATTTTGCCAACAGGAAAGCAATTTGATATAGAACCAGTTAATTTTTTGGGATATGTAGGACAGAGAGAATGGGCAATACATAATCTTAACTATAATGATATTAAACATAGAATTCATGCTCATATTGGTATGACAGATATTAAAAAAGCAGGATTTTCCTCGCCAGATGGACCAAAACAAAGTGTTACTCCTAGTGAGTTAGAGGCGTGGAATGGAAAGGGAAAATTTTCTTTTTATCCAAGTAAAACTAAGGACTTTGATGTACATAAGACCTGGGATTTAAATGAACATACCTTATTAGCTGGTATAGGTTATCGAAGTAGTTCTTTTGATCAAACTAGATATACATTAGATACATGGAGAAATTTAGATAGTAACAAGTCAGCCTATGAACTTCATGGCGGTAAAGATGAAGCATGGTCTGGGTATGTACAAGATAAATGGCAAGCTAGTGAACGATTGACTACCTATATGGGCATCCGTTTTGATAGATATAAAAAATATGGTGGATATGGAACCTATTTAGATACGAATGTGGCACGCACTTATGCAGAAGGCGTTTATACGGAATGGAGTCCAAAATTATCTTTCGAATATGCATTGCCGAAAGATGTAACTTTATTTGCAAGTTATGGTCATTCCTTTACCCCACCTATCCTGTATAAGGTTTATAGAGATGAAGGGGCAAAAATTAAGAATAGTAATGGAAAACTTACAGTTGATAAACAGGGGTCCTTATCTAATCCTGAGCTAAAACCAGAAACTGCGAATACGTTTGAAATTGGTATGAAGAAAAAATGGGGTCATAAAACTTTTGCCAGTGCGACTCTTTATAAGACTGTAACAAAGGACGCTATTAAATACTATAAAACTAATAAAGAAACATCTATGAATGGAATTCTATATAAAAAAGGATTTTCTCAGTATAGAAATTTTGGGGAGGCAAAAAAAACAGGTATAGAATTGGAAGGAACGCATAAATTTAATAATGTATGGAGTTCTTATGTCAATTATGCATGGGAATCTGAGTCGATTGATGGAGAACATAATTATAGTGTGCCAAAACATTTACTTCATTTTGGGGTTGCTTATACTAAAAATAAATGGAATATTTTAGCAGATGCACAATATGTTAGTGAAAGACAAAAATCAGAAGTTAAAAGTGGAACATATTATTCAGATGATGCGTTCTTTATTACAAATTTAGCATTTAATTATGACGTCACAGAAGATGCTAAATTACAATTTACTGTATATAATTTGTTTGATAGAAATTTCTATGCTAGTGAAGCAGCTAGTGGACGGACGTACACTATGGGATTGCATTATTTCTTCTAAGATAGGAGTATCGTATGGATTATAAAGTGTTATTGTTAGTTATGGTATCTTTACTCGGTACGTGTAGTGCGACGATGGCACGGATGCCAGAACCAGCTACGATGCCATATTATTTGCGAGGAGCAGAACCGCATAAGCCGCAGGTGGCACAGTATTATTTAGACGAACTGGTACAGGAAGGTAATATGACATTGCAAGAAGCGGAGCGGACAAAGGCATATTTGACGTTTCGTAATGCCCGTCGCATGCAAGATCTTAAAGAGGTAGAAGGCCTGTCTAAGGAAGAACGTCGGGCTGTGATGGCACATAAGAGGGCACTTAGAGGAAACCCTTTAGTAGAATATGCAAATTACTGTGGTATCACATTAGAACGAGCAGAAGAATTAATGAATTTGATGCATGGTTCCGATAAAGGATCTACCTATTATGCAAAGGTAACTAAATAGAACTTATAGAAAAGAGCTTCGTCAAGTGTAGTGACTTGGCGAAGCTCTTTTTTAGTATGTATTATTAGCTTGTTATATCTATGGCACCATTTTAGCAATGTGTGTATAAGCTCTAATTCCTATTTGTCAGTGTTTATTCGATAGATCATTGTATATAGTAGTGAACGCTAGTAGACTAATTGCGTATATACTGGATAGGGTTTTAGATGTTCGCGACCATGACAGTCACTGAGTTCAATGGTAAAGGCTAGTTCATATATATGAGCATTTAGTTGCTCTACAAGAGAAGTCATTGCATTAGCTGTACCACCAGTAGCTAATAAATCATCTATAATTAGCACATTGGCATTAGGAGGGAATGCATCTTTATGGATTTCAATGGTATTGTGACCATATTCTAATTCGTAAGAGGCTTGTATTACTTCACCAGGTAATTTACCTGGCTTTCTAGCTGGAACAAATCCTGCATCTAAGGCATAGGCTAAAGGGGCCCCTACTATAAAACCACGAGCTTCAGCACCGAGTACATAATCAATATTAGCATGTTGATAGCGCTGCAGAAGATCATCAATTATTATATGAAAGCCACGAGCATCCTTTAAGACGGTGGTAATATCACGGAATAGAATGTTGGGACTGGGGAAATTAGGAATCGTTCGTATTAATGACTCTATATACTGTATATCTTTTGTATTCATCTGTATAACTCCTTCATACTATATTTGAATAGGCTAGGATTTTTTTAGTTTTAATCGCTTTTTGCGCCAAGAACTTGTATCTGGGTAGGATCCGTTGAGTAAAAATGCACTTAACCAATAGTTAAGTGAAATGATGTTGTGTATTTCTGTTTCACACACGATGGGGCTTCCCTGATTAGGCATAAATAGTTGGACTCTATACGAGGTTGCATGATGTTTGCTTCGGTACATACAAAAAGCTCCCGTTTTAAAGCTTTCCAAATGCAAAGCTACTTTACTACATCCACCGTCTTGTAATGTGAGTAAGGCTGCTGTAATTTCTTCTTGATCGTTGGGTAAATCTGTTAAAATAAATGTTTGTTGGTCGACCTCTAATATAATGGAGTCGACAGGGATAGGGAGAGTTCGGTACTGTGTATGCCAATCGTGCATGGATGGTAAGGCCCCTGTACTATATAGGTTAGATATAATTGACATGCCTTCTGATCTAGGTACTACGGCCGATACATTTTGGTCAACTAAGAATTGCTGACCATCGTTGATAGGAACCATAGGAATATAGGTGTTTTCTTTTTTTGATGGTTCTTTTTGTAATAGCAAACCATCTTCGCGACTAATTTCTTGAGAGCCATAAAAGGTTATTTCTATGTGCTGTGCATCAATTTCCTTAGCGGATACAGAAGCAATAGCAACAAACATGTGCGGTACGGATTTTACCGTGTTGTACGTAAGATGTAACTCATGATGCATGGATAATTCTTGTACTAGCATATCCCAAGAATGTAGTGATGTGCGATGTGCTGGGGTTGATGCGTGTTTACTTATGTATAGTGTATAGTGCTGCCGAGGATAGATGTTATCAAATTGATAACAAGTAGTACGGGAACTTTCATCATGACGTGTCCATATGCCGTTAGCGTAGGAAAAACTCTTTAATCGTTCTTCTCCTTCTCGGCAATTAGCTTGTTGATAGGCTAATACAGCTTTTTCAAAGTCTGGTGTTTTCGTGAAATACCCATGTTCATGAGCGTAACCGAGTGCACAAAATAAAATTTCCTGCATGAGCGGAACGTATTGAAAGTTGTTTTCTTTGGCACGACGTTTAAATTCTTGTAGTCCTTTTTGTAGATAGTATAGAGCTGCCGCACGATCTTGGGTTACGCCCAAACCATGCAGATACATGTAACTTAAAAAAGGATAGAGATAACTTTCATGACTAGAACCGAGGGCTCGCAATGCCCAATAAGCTGAGCGACCGTAATCGGCGGTAATGCCATGAAGTCCAAAGAAATAGGCATACACACATTGAATCATGCAATAGGGGTTTCCTAGAGAAGCGGCTTCTTCATAGTAGGTAACTGCTTTAGGTCCATTGAGAGGAATGCCTTTATCCTTGAAATACATATCACCCGCTTCTTCTAATCCGTCTATGTCATGATACTGTGCAGCTTGTTCGTACCAGTAGAGTGCTTTTTCTATGTCATTATCATCTTTTTCCGCATAAATACCACACCAGTACATGGCATTAGGATTACCACAAGAGGCGGCACGAGTCATAACAGATCTAGCTAAATCATATTTCTTTTGGCGTAAGTAGAGATTTCTTAAGTTATCAGGAAACATAGAAAACCCATTCGTTAATGACAAATCTAACCAATAGTCGGCTTCTATAGTTGCTAGTTTTTGGTAGTATGTTCTAGTGGATATGAATAGTTTTTTTAATTTGCTCATCCAATTAGCGTGAGCATGCAAACGGTTAATCGCACTAGGTCCAATTGTGGTATAGTCCCCCCAATAGTAGACATTACCGATTACATATTGACAATAGGCATCACCTTGTATCGCGGCGGATAATACGCGATTAAAGGCCTCTTCTTTGGTAATAGGTAGTTGCCGATTGAGAGAGGGTAAAATGGCTCCAGCAGTGCGTAAACCCTGTAGTAATCCAATGGCACTTGATTGTTTAATGCTTTGTTGTAAATAATGTGCTGTTAGTGCATCATTTTCTTTTATAGAGGCACCAGGCCAAAAAAACTCAGATCCTGCATAGGTGCGACTTAGTAAGGCGGCTGCATCACCATTTCCTTGATCAGCATATATTTGTAATTTTGATTGTCCTTCCTGAATGATTAGTGGATCCCAAGAATAGAATACCTTTTCATAGGCAATTTGGACTTCATCAGTAAAATAAATTCCCATGATTGCTCCCATTAGAATGATAATTTATATATGATTTTCTATATACTAGATTAGTATACGAATTATAGTGTCGATTACTATTATACTGCATGAAGATGAATAAGTAGCTAATAGGGGCGCACAGTTCCTTTTTATATATGCTGTGGCGAATTAGCTACTTGTTTATTACATATTCAGCCTCTGTGTTATATGTAAGTCTACTATAGATGATGCATGTACATAACTAGCACCAACTTAGAAATTGACTGGTATCCACTGCCATGTGTGCTGATAATTTGATAAAGTCTTCATCAAATTGTTCACGGGCTATTTTTTTTAAAATCCCATAGTTGCCATGTATGATATCTGATGTGCCATATAGACAGTCTACTAGAGGCGTCATTTTTTCGAGGATATATGGTAAATGACCTAATCCAGTGTCGACAAAATAAAAATGATTAAATCCATCATATAGATTACGTATGTAATTTTCAGCATACTCTTTCCCTTTAGTTTGGGTCAAATTACTTAGAGAGTGAGGGGAATTTGTATTAAAATCGACCCAACCTTTAGTAAAAATAACACCATCAATAGGACGTTGTAGAGTTGTTAGCGAATCTTCATTGGATAATAGAATATCAATACAATCACGTGTGCGTGGGATGATTAACTCACTGGAGTTAGACATAAGTCCTGCCGTACCGCCACCACAGGAGGATACACAGATGATGATACGATCGTATTCATTAGATAATTGATGAATGCATTGTTGTAAATGACGTTGTAATGCATCGGGTGTCTCATGTAAATGTTGTGGTATATATTGAATCGGAATAGTAGCATGCTGTGACGTAAGGGCCGCAGTTAATTCATAACGAAGTGTAGGGCAAGCGAGAATAATTGATTTCATCATGGTATAGTACGATAGTTATATGACTATCGGAACTCCTTTCTAATCGTAGATACTTATCATAGTAGTTATATATATCTATTGATGAATAGCTTTTTATATACTTATAAATATACTTTCAGTATAAGGGATTATGTAGAGAGAAACAAGTGATGACTGATTAGAAATGGAAATTGAAAAATCTTGTGATTTTATGTATAATGAATAAGAAATACTGTAGAATTTTATATAGTGAAATATATAATTATAGGTAGATTTAGTAATGTAGCGAGGATACAATTAAAGAATATGAAAAAATATATTATAGCATTTGTAGTGGCTGCTTTCTGGAGTGCCATAGTAGGGGCAACACCACAAGCTCAATTTGATAAAGATGAATTTCAATGGGCTACACGTATGGTTGATATGAACATAGATGCATCTCAGCCTACATCTACTAATATGTCACATCGTCCGTACTAGTTGTATGGACATGATTTTAGAAAACAATGATTGGCAGGTAGTATTATAGTTAATAGTAAGTAGTATAGTAGTCAATAAAAATATATGATTCCTATACGATAGCACATTGCGGTTGTCATTATCTGCAATGTGCATTATTTGCATATAGGCAAGGAGGATTTACTATGTCCTTATTGTTCAGAGGGCTATTTAGGCACCAAGATTTAGGACTTTTTATATATCGTATTGTGATAGGCTTAGCAATTTTTATGCATGGCCTTGCTAAGTTACAGTCCAGCAATGATGTGATTGCTTCTGTAGGTAGTGCTGTTAGTTTATTAGGTATTCATAGTTGGTATTATGAGTTTGGTATAGTAGCGGCTCTATGTGAAATAATAGGCGGTATTTTAGTCGGGATTGGCTTGTTTTCTAGGCTTGGGTCGTTGATGGTGTGTATTGTATTAGCTATGGCTATATGGGTGCAATATGATACAGGTTTTCTTCACTGGATATATCCTGTTGAAGTTGGTGTTGGATTTTTAATGATTTTTATTGGAGGCCCTGGCCGCTATAGCATTGATTATATGATTACGGGAAGACGATAATCATAGAAGTGGAGCATAGTCGATGAAATGGTTAACACCTTATAAAGGAATTATTATAGCCGTTGTATTAGCCGGTATTATGGGAATTATTGCCATACGATTTAATGATGTATTGGCGATTATTTCCGCCTTAATTGAAGCACTTGTACCATTTATAATTGGCGCTATTTTGGCATTTGTTTTAGATATTTTAGTACAACAATTTGAACGATTATGGAGACGAATATTCCCTAGTAAAGGATACACTAATTTGGAAAGATTAGTGTCTATTATTCTGTCGTTAGTTACCATCATAGTAGTTATTTCTTTTATTGGACGGATGGCGATTCCACAATTAATACATTCATTAGGGATTATTGTTAATTCACTACCAGTTTTGTATACAGACACTATGCGATGGGTAACGACGCATATTAGTGTGATTCAAGTAGGAAATAATATTACTGTAGCAGATTCAATTTCTACAGAAAGTATGATAGAACAAGTTCGTACATGGGGAACACAAGGCGGTAGGTATATTGTATCTACTATGGGGTCAGCAGTAACATGGTTTATTAATTTCGTCATTGGTCTCATTTTTGCTATTTATATCTTGCTAGATAAAGAGCGACTTACCTATCAATTTAGCAAGTTGTTTAGAGCATATTTGCCAGATACGATGGTTGGAAAGATGAGTCACATTGTATCCGTTGGATCAGATACATTTAGTAAGTTTTTTGTTGGTCAGTTTCTAGATGCTGTTATATTAGGTACATTAGTAGGTGTGGTACTGGCTATTTTTCAAGTATCCTATGCATCTACCATCGGTTGTGTAATTGGCTTAACGGCACTTGTACCCATGGTAGGCGCTTATGTAGGTGGTATTATGGGCCTCTTGATGGTATTGACAGTCAGTCCCATGGAAGCGTTGGTATATTTAATTATATTAGTGGTAATGCAACAAGTAGAAGGTAATTTCATTTATCCTCGCATCGTAGGAGGATCGGTAGGCTTACCAGGATTATGGGTGTTTGCTTCCGTCACTATTGGTGGTGCGTTGTTTGGTATAGTGGGAATGTTATTGAGTGTACCGTTAACAGCCACGATTTATAAGCTGTTACGAGAAGATGTAAATCGCCGACTACATACGAATATTGAATAAAATGGTATGATACTTATACTACATGATATATTGTATATATCATATGATTTTGTTATACTTTCTTTAATATATGATAATTGCTATTAGGAGGTTGTTATATGATGAATAAAAAATTTGTATCATCTATGGTGACAGGCGCAGTTGTGTTAGGTCTTTTTGTTAGTGTTATACCGATGAATGCACTAGCGGCAACTAGTAATGCTGATATGGCAGCACAAACATTGAATCGTAAGCCAGGTCAGTCCATGTTATTATCAATGTCAGAAGCAGCAACTATTTTTTTAACTACCTATCCTGATTCGGCAGTACATTCTATTTCTTTACGAGCAGATAAAGGTCAATTTGTGTATCAAGTAGAAGGATATACGTTGAAAAATACGTATAAAATTTCTATTGATGTTATTACTGGGGCTATTAAAAAACAAGAAGTATCAGGTCGAGAAAAGAATTTAGTGGAAAAAATTTTTAATCCAGCTAATGTGATTGCTCCTCATGCGGCAGAAGCTAACGCTGTATCTAGTGTAGGAGAGGGTGCCATTGCCAAGGGTTGGAAGGTAGAAGCTGAAAAAGGAAAGGTTTCCTATACAGTTACAGTACACCATAATGGAATGAAAATAGATGTAGTGGTCGATGCGACTACAGGCTCTATTCTTTCACAGAGCAAGGGAGAACCAATTAATAAGGATTAGTATTAGTTTTTATACGCGTCATATAAGGGACTATGGTGAGTATCGTCACATGTAATGAGTCGGCTCATTATAGTCCATTTTAGTAATATCGTGGTGAATCTATTATGTTAGAAAAAGAACACCTAACGCCTAGAAGTTTACATGCTATAGCTGCTATTAATCCTTATCGCTGGCTGGCTATTAGCTTTATTGGCGTTATTATTGTAGGTACTATATTATTAATGTTACCTATATCGTCAGCAGATCATAGAATGACATCAATTATAGATGCTTTATTTACGGCTACCTCCTGTGTATCTGTTACGGGACTTACAGTGGTGGATACGTATACACATTGGTCCCTAGTAGGCCAACTAATTATGATTGTATTAATCCAAATTGGTGGCATGGGTACGATGGTATTATCTACTATTATTCTGCTAGTATTAAGAAAGCGGATTGGATTAGAAAACCGCCTCTTAATACAAGCAGATACTGGAGATACTCGCAATTCTATTGTTTTACTTGTTAAACGTATTGTTACTTTAACAGTAGTGGTAGAAATGATAGGTGCTATTGGGTATATATGGCAATTATACCCTTACTTAGGAAGTAGCAGCTTCTATTATGGTACATTACAATCAATTTCCACGTTTTGTAATGCAGGATTTGTATTTTTTGATAATACATTACCTTATAACATGATTAGTGATTGGGCTTTTACACTGATTACTTGCACTTTGATTAGTATTGGCGGATTTGGGTATATGGCTTTGTATGATATAGGCCATAATGGATATAAGGGGATTCGTCATTTAGAATTGCATACGAGAATTATGCTATATGGACAAGTCGTTTTAGTTGTTCTAGGTACGGTGTTCATTGCCATGTTAGAATGGTCGAATGGGGAAACATTGGGGCAACTGGCCTATCTCGATAGATGGCAAGCGGCATTATTTCAGGCTATTACGCCTCGTACAGCTGGACTCGCTACTATTGATTATAGTGCTGTTCATCCTATTACGGCATTTGTAACCATTATACTAATGTTTATTGGAGCCGGACCTAATTCAACTGGTGGTGGTGTTAAAATTAGTACCATAGCCATTATTTGGGCTGTATCAACACATATATTTAATCGACGTACGGATGTAGTGTTAGGCAAATCGTCGATTGCTAATGATACTATCTACCGTGCTTGTGGTATTGTATTTTTTTCTACCCTTTGCATTTTGTTGGGAACCTGTATATTGGCATGGCAAGAACCGTACCCCTTCTTATCATTATTATTTGAAGTACAATCTGCCTTTAGTACAGTTGGTTTATCGATGGGGATTACACCCTATTTGGATACATGTAGTAAATGGGTATTAATCATTATTATGTTTACCGGTAGGATTGGGGTGCTCACCTTAATTGGTACATTTGCTTTGCGTAGAAAGGCACAAGATCCTATAGCTTATCCAGAAGGACATATCGTATTGTAGGAGACCTAGTATGAAACGAAAAAGTATTGCTATCGTTGGGTTAGGAAGATTTGGGAGTACCTTGGCAAAAACAGTTGTTGCTTTGGGACATGAAGTGTTAGGCATTGATAAAGATAAAACCATTGTTCAAAAAATGGTTCCCTATATAACACAAGGCATCATTGCAGACTTTAACGATGAAGATGCTATTAGAGCTTTACATTTAGAAGAATTTGATGTGGTTGTATTATCTATTGGTGCAGATACACAGGCTAAGTTGCTCGCTGCATTAGTGTTGAAAGAACAAAATATTTCATATTTAGTAGCGAAAGCAACTTCTAGTACGGAAGGTAAATTATTAAGAAAAATTGGGGTAGATGAAGTTATTTATCCAGAATTTGATATGGCAACGCGTGTGGCACATATGTTGACAAGAGAACATGTATTAGATTACTTTGAATTGTCTAATACGATTGCCATCGTGGAAATGGTGATTCCTAAGTTTATGATAGGTAAAAGTCTAGTCGAATTGCAGTTGCGTGATCAGTATAATATTAATGTAATAGCAATCAAACGAGGCAATGATATTATGGCGCCGCCGAATCCAAAAGAAATATTGAAAAAGACAGATATTATTATTGTAATTGGAGATAATTATAATATATCAAAATTAAATTAATCTAGTAGAGTTGTCTTATGGATAGAAGCGTGCTAGTAACTATAATACAAACAATCAGACCTCTATTCATGAATGTTAACTGCGTTAGTATTGAGAAAAATAGAATATAGACGATGGAAAATTTATTCCATTAGAAAGAGAAATTACTATAAAAATAATAAAAATCACCTTATTTAGTTATAATGAATAGGAAAATTATAACTAAGTAAGGTGATTCTATTTTGTCATTCTATTGTATAGATACTGATAGGTGATTGTAGATACAAATTACCAACGGTGTTCATAATAGACTTGCGTCCACATGGCTACTTCGATTAATGATGGATGAGGAGACATAGTTTCACCCACTGTAATTACAGAGTGCGGATCCATTTTTCTAACTAATCCTTTTTTTCGTAGTGTGCGCGTATTGGAAGAGGCTATTTCTTCATTAATGATAGATAATGGCGTATCGCCACTATTTAATAGATTTACATAGGGTTGAAATAAAATAGACGCTTGAGGCCCAATAACGTGAACGCCTAAGATATAATTCGTATCTTTGTCAACAACAATTTTAATAAAACCGTCATCCTCGTCACCAGGATTAAAGCCTAAGGCAAATCCTTTGGCAGAACTAGAATAGTAATTTTTACCAACACCAACATGATACCCTGCTTTAGTAGCTTCTTCTTCGGTCATACCGATATGGCCTACTTCTGGATATGTGAAGGTGACAGCTGGTACTAAATCATACCTAGCCCAACGCATTTCTTCAGGCTTAGTAGCACGATATAGATTATGAGCTATAATATCAGCTTCATAGTTTGCTTTATGTCTGAATGGAGCTTCTCCATTCACATCACCCATGGCATAGACACCATCTACAGAGGTTTCTAAAAACTCATTTGTCATGATCCAGCCACCACGTTTTGTTTTAATCGATGTATTTTCCAAATGCAATTCCTCGGTAGATGGTTTGATACCAGAGGCCATCAGAATTTCATCGCCTGCAATTTCTTGTATCTCATTAGTGGCTCTATCACGAATCGTAACAATTTTTTGACCATTTTCTACTCGTACATTTTCAGGTTCTTGGTTAAGATATATATGAAGACCACTACGCGTTAAATCCTTATAAATTTGCTCAGAAATTTCGCTATCTTCTTTTGGCAATAAACGCTTATTATGTTGTATTAAGTGGACTTCTGTACCTGCAGCAGAAAAAACGTGACCAAATTCTGTTCCAATAGGGCCACCACCCATGATAATTAAGCGCTTGAAAGGCTTTTTCGGATATTTATGGCCAAATAAACTTTCACTGGAAAGATAACCAGCTTCAGCGAGTCCTGGAATTGGATTGATTTTAGAATGACCACCAGTGCCAATTACAATATGTGCACTGGTCATTTTATCTGATTGAGAATCATCATTCATGGCAACTTGCAGTACTTTATCTTCTATAAATGTAGCAGCCCCTTCATAGACATCTACGTGGTCAAATTGCTTGTAATAGGAAAGAATACCTTTGCTTTCATCAATTTTTTGCCATACCCGTTGGGACATTAAATCCCAATCGATAGATGGCGTGGAAGTATGGACGCCAATTTTTTTATAATCTTCAATTTCACGGATAGCATTGGCTACTGTAACCATGACTTTTGTAGGAATACATCCTCTAGTTAAACAAGTGCCACCCCATTTTCCTTTTTCAATAATGGCTACGTGCAATCCTTTTTTTATAGCTGCATCAGCCACTATTAATGCGCCACCTGTGCCAATGACGATTAGATCGTATTGTTTCATAAGTATATCCTTTCTATAGGTAATGATAGTAATTCTTAGTAATATGTATTCATTATAACATAATTATATTTATATATATAGATATAGATTATAAAACCTATGCTAAATTGGCAATAGTATACAACACATTATCATTGATTATCAATGAGAATGTGTTGTATACTATATGTAATGAAAGAAATAGTAATAGTTACGTAGTGCTATTGGTTAGTAGATATAAGTAATATGTCTAGTAAAAACTATAGTGCATATATGATATAGTAGTAAGAGGTATTCATAGTAAAGGAGACAAAATGGAACGATTCTTAATTCATACATTTATAAAAGATCACACAAATGTGGAAGATCAAGAAGTTAGATATAATTATGGTCGCTTATCGGGCATTGTAGGTGTTATTGTTAATTTATTGATTTGTATTGGCGAATTAATCGTAGGACTTTTGATTGGGTCTATCGCTATGATTAGCGATGCGGTTCATAATGTGGCTGATGCAGGTGGTTCGTTAATTTCTCTCTTGAGCTTTAAGTTTTCTAATATACGACCTGATGAAGGTCATCCTTATGGACATGGCCGTGCAGAATATTTATTTTCTATCGTTTTCTCTATTATCTTGTTCGTTGTAGCCATTCAATTATTACAAGAGTCTATAAATAGAATTTTACACCCAACGCCTGTGGAATTTTCTATAGTAGCATTTATAGTTATGATTGTGGCAATGGTGCTTAAAGTATGGCTTAGTGCATTCTTAAAATCAATTGGCAACAAAATTAATTCCCCCATATTGATTGCCAATGGAACAGAAAGTTTATCTGACGTAGCTGCTACAGGATCCATAGCAATTGGTTTATTAGTTGGCTATTTATTTGATGTTTCTATTGATGGTTACTTGGGCGTATTAGTAGCTTGTTTAATTGGATTCGCAGGATTTCGTGTACTAAAAGAAGCAACTAATTGTATACTGGGTAATGAACCTTCTAAAGAAAGAGTAGATGCTATTATTAAGTTTATCACATCCTATGATGGAGTATTAGGCACGCATGGATTGATGATTCATGATTATGGTCCAGGCAAAGAATTTGCAAGTATTCATGTTGAACTAAATGCAGCTATGGATATGATAGATGCTCATACATTGGTTGATAGAATTGAACGAGACATTCGCAATGAAATGGGCATTGTATTAACGACGCATATGGATCCACTTAATCGTGATAAAGAAACTATTCGTTGGTTTAATAAAATTCATAATATTGTGAAAGCCTATAATCAAGATTTTGATATACATGATTTGCGTATTATTGAACAAAATGATGGAAAAGTAATTAGTTTTGATTTAATGCTTACTTTTAAAGAATGGAAACATAAAGAACAGATTATACAATTTTTTGTTACTTGCATTCATACCATTAATTCTGATTATAAGGTGGATATTCATGCTCATCATTATTATGCTAATGGAGAAGAATAAATTATAAAGTAGTAGATATATGAGTGTATAATTTTATGAAATGATGTATACAGGATTACATAGTTAGAATAAAAAAAGAGATCGATGAGGATCTCTTTTTTTTATAAATATGGTAGCGTAACAAAATAGAGTGTTCATACAATCGAGGAAAGCAAATCAAAAGGATCAACTTTCTTCGATTCTTTATATGAAAGGGAAAACAATAGGAATGGATATGATTATACTTAATCAGTGAACTATGACTAAGTACGTCTGTCATTGCAATAGGATATTTTTATTACAGAAATAATGTTAGTAGTGTAAACCGATTGTTGTAGATAACTGGTTTATATACCATAAGTAAGGCGATAATTTTATACCGTATACTATTAATCCAGTGTATCTGGATATCCACGTTTTGCGTAATCCGCAGTAGCAGTA
Organism: Veillonella montpellierensis DSM 17217; assembly: GCF_000426745.1. Classification (GTDB taxonomy): domain Bacteria; phylum Bacillota; class Negativicutes; order Veillonellales; family Veillonellaceae; genus Veillonella; species Veillonella montpellierensis. The sequence continues at coordinate 3,923 of NZ_AUFY01000017.1, read as the reverse complement.
AATAAGATATCTGTAGAAGAATTGAGAGCTGTTTCTGTAGAGTCTTGCAATACACCGATGATAAAACCAACACCAACAACTTGCATAGAAATATCATTGGAAATACCAAATAAACTACATGCTAATGGGATTAATAATAGAGAACCACCAGCAACACCAGAAGCCCCACAAGCACCGACAGTAGCGATGACACTTAATAAAATAGCAGTTAATATGTCGACTTGAATATGCAATGTATTAGCTGCAGCTAAGGTCATAATAGTAATTGTGATAGCAGCGCCACCCATATTGATAGTAGCTCCTAGAGGAATAGAAATGGAATAGGTGTCAGGATTAATTTTCAATCGTTTTGCCAAATCCATATTTACGGGAATGTTCGCTGCAGAACTACGTGTGAAAAAGGCAGTGATTCCAGATTCTCGTAAGCATTTAAAAACTAATGGATAAGGATTACGTTTTAATTTTGCGAAGACCATAATTGGATTAATCACTAAGGCAACAAAAAGCATGGTTCCCAATAAGATGATGAGCAATTGTGCATAACTAATGAGCGCTTCGATACCATTAGTAGCGATAGAATCAGCTACTAATCCCATGATACCAAGAGGTGCAAAACGAATGACCCAACCTACTACCTTGGTAATGGCTGTAGAAAGATTTTCCATAACTTCTTTAGTGGCTAACGATGATTGACGAAGAGCGGCACCAATGATTAAGCCCCATCCCAAGATGCCTATGTAGTTACCTGATTGAAGAGCATGTATTGGATTATCAACGATATTTTTTAGCAATGTTTTAATAACTTCTCCAATGCCTTCTGGAGGAGCAGCATCAGTAGCGCTAGATACTAAATGCAAGGTAGTAGGAAAGAGAAAACTTGCAATAACAGCTGTAGCGGCTGCAAGAAAGGTAGCTATTACATATAATATAACAATAGAACCCATACCAGTTTTTTGACCAGCGCGATGTTTACTAATAGCAGCAATAATCAAGAAGAATACTAATACAGGAGCAATCCCTTTTAAAGCACCTACAAATATAATACCTAATAATGATAACTCCTTAGCAAAGATCGGAAAAACTATTGCTACAAGTATACCAATTATTAACCCTACTAAGATTTGTTTGATTAAACTAATTTTGTTGATTGTTTTGATGAAACTATTCATACTACGTCTCCCTTATATAAAATTCTACTCATAATAGACATATGTCATTATAATACGAACAAGTGTATAATGGCAAGGGATAATTGTAATTTATTTATATTTAATTTATTGAATATAAATAAGGATAGAAAGAAAACAGATGATGGTTTTATTACTGTTTAATTAGTAGATAGAGTTTTGTATACGGCGTAAATGAGGTATAATAAAATCATTATGCAGTATTATATAGTTAATAACAATAATAAAGGAAAGTATTACTTTCGTAGTGAGAATATAGCGTAGGAGTTATCGATGAGTGATAAAGAGTTTAAAAGTCATGAAGACAAAGAGTTGTTTGTGCAAGGCGTATTTTCTAATATAGCTAGACATTATGACTTAATGAATACAGTACTAAGTTTTGGACAAGATTATTTTTGGCGCAAATTTGCTGTACAGAAAATGGAAGTCAAACCACACAATACTATACTAGATGTAGCGTGTGGAACCTGTGTATTTACTGTTGAAGCGTTACGACAAGAACCAACACTAACGGTGGAAGCACTGGACTTTAATAAAAATATGTTGGAAGAAGGGAGAAAGCGCGTTCATAGTCATGGACTTGATGCTCAAGTTCATTGTGTGCAAGGTGATGCGATGATGTTGCCCTATGAAGATAATCTATTTGATGCAGCCATGAGTGGATTCGCTATGCGGAACGTGCCAGATGTTAAACAGGTATTGCGGGAAATGAAACGTGTAGTTAAGCCAGGCGGTAAAGTGGTAACTCTTGAACTGGCAAAACCAACAATGATAGGATTTAAGCAATTATATTATTTGTACTTTGAAAAAATATTGCCATTGCTGGGACGTTTGAGTAAAGATAATTCATCTTATGCATGGTTGCCGGAATCATTGCGTCGCTATCCACATCAAAAAGAAATTTTGGAATATTGGAAGGAAGTAGGATTTGTAAATCCTACGTATTATGAATTAGCTGGAGGTATTGTAGCTGTTCATGTGGGTACGGTACCAGAATAAAAAATTTTATTTATGACGTTCATTTTTGTAAGGTGTTTTAGCAATATACATAGGATAGCAGACGTATAGCATTCATGGAGAAATGATGCGACTATAAGATAGAGTTTTGATTTTGTTAAATTAGGTCAAATTAGATAGCTTTCACTATAGGTATTATAGGTAGTAATTGTTATAGGGGTATTATGATGTTTACAAAGGAGAGGCATATGACACCGATTGATGTACTGTTAAATCATAAAACAATTAGAGAATTTAAGCCTAGTAGAATGTCACCAGCACATTTAAGTATTTTAATTGATGTGGCGAAACGTACGGCCACTAGTTTGGGGTTGCAATCATTTAGCATGATTCGTGTCGTTAATCCAGAAGTAAAAAAACAGATAGCCCAGATTTGTCAGCAAGAATATGTAGGCCGATTGCCAGAACTATTTATTTTTTTAGTTGACTGTTATCGAAATGTTAAAATCGCAGAAGAACAGGGGGAAAGTATAGATAATTTATGTGATGCAGATCGGTTCTTACAAGGTTGGACAGATGCGACCTTGGCCGCACAAAATATGGCGGGAGCTGCAGAACTTGGAGGATTTGGAACAGTATTTTTGGGAAGTATATTAAATGATGCACCACAATTAATTGAATTGTTACATATGCCTAAATATACATTCCCTGTGTTAGGATTAGGGATAGGTGTGGCCGATCAACATCCTCAGTTAAAACCACGTATGCCACGTGATATGAATGTATTTGATGATACATACGATGTGGTTGAAAGTTATATAGAGGCATTGGAAGAGTATGATGAGGAAATGGAAGAGTACTATGATTTGCGTGACAGTAATCACTCTGTAGGAAAATTTACGGCGCAAATTGTTAAGCACAGTCAACAAGTTAATATGAAGAGAAAAGAAGTATTAAAACAAGCTAAGCAACAAGGATTTATTTTTAATATGGAATGATATTTGTAAATGGATAGCGAATGCTATTGGTTATCTTGTAGTATTAGTTAACGGCAAGATTATAGGATATGAGTGATACATAAAAATAAGAAGGTCCTCTATAATAATGAAATGTGACTAAATCACTATGTTAAGGAGGACCTTCTTACGACATGTATCATGACTGAAGAAATATATTTTCCTAATGCATGTAAAAATACATTATCATTATACAAGTAGATGTAATAATATAGTACATAAAATAGTAGATATACATCATCCGATGAATATGTAGGCGCGTAGTTGATATACTTTGAGGGGTCTGTATCATACATGTTTGACTACTACAGAACGCCTACAAAAAAATAATTAAAATCCCCTTGCAATTTATGATGCAATAGGATACAATACTAATACAGTTCAGGTATGAGCTGTTTTAATTTGCTTGTCTAGAGAATAGGTACTAGATGAGCGAGAAAAATCATAAAAAGTTGTTGACAAGACATCTTGAAAATGATAAGATAATCAAGTCGTCGGTTGAAGAAATAGCGACAACAGATTTTTGAAAACTGAACAATATAAGGTAAACATTACTAAGTAATGTACATATGCCAGAGTGCGGGTTTCGTAAGAAACCAACCAAAAAATTCAAGTTACGTAAGTAACAAAAACAAATGAGCTAGCAAATAGCTTCAAGATATCTTGGAGAGTTTGATCCTGGCTCAGGACGAACGCTGGCGGCGTGCTTAACACATGCAAGTCGAACGAAGAGACATGGGAGCTTGCTCCTATGAATCTTAGT
>NZ_AUFY01000016.1:4158-40037 GCF_000426745.1 Veillonella montpellierensis DSM 17217 | reverse complement strand
CACTTAAATGTGGTGGAATTGTTACTAGCATATGTATATGATCCGGACAGCATTCCGCCTCGATAATTTCTACATTTTTTCTCTTACTTAAATCTCTTAGAATTTTACCTACATCAACTTTTATCCGACCATAAATTATTTGCCTTCTATACTTTGGAGCAAAAACAATATGATATTTACATCTCCATTTACTATGTGATAAGCTTTTTACGTCATTCATTGACATTGAACCTCCTATGTTGAAATGTTGTGGTTGCCAGACCAACTTCATTTTATCACTAGGAGGTTCTTTCCTTTTCTCTAAGAAATTTTACTGACCACCAGTTTAACTGGGGGTTAATCATGCCTATTCGGCGTACAATGTAAAAAAGCGGATAACTCATTACGAGCTATCCGCTTTTTTACTCTGGTGATCCAGGAGGGATACGTAAGCAACTTAGGTTTCTAGGAACGCAGTGACGCTGAGACCTTAGTGCGTCAATCCCTCAACACAAAAAGGATCCTACATCAAGTAAGATCCTTTGTACTTTGGTGATCCAGGAGGGATTCGAACCCCCGACCCACGGCTTAGAAGGCCGTTGCTCTATCCAACTGAGCTACTGAACCATGATAACTATATACGATTAGATACTGATAAAAAAATGGAGCGGGTGAAGGGAATCGAACCCTCGTGACCAGCTTGGAAGGCTGGGGCTCTACCATTGAGCTACACCCGCATAACATGGTCGGAGCAGCAGGATTCGAACCTGCGACCCCCTGGTCCCAAGCCAGGTGCGCTACCAAACTGCGCTATGCCCCGTAATGCAATATCTATTCTAACAACAAAATGATAAGTTGTCAACTTAAAACTAGTAAATTTTTAATGAAAAATAACATGTATAATCTAGCTATTTGTATCCGTCACACCAATCTATTCATTTTATAAAAATAATAATTATTTTACTTATAACTAAAATTAATATATCTTAATATTTCCAGTTATATAGCATATATTACAAAGGATTTTATCATCATATAATTTATAGTAATTAATTTAATAAAAACAAGTTATTTCACATATTCTAAATTTGACGGTATACTGACATTGTAAGTAAATGATGACAACCCATTCACTTACCTAAGTTTGAGGAGACTTAGCTACGATAGTGCATTCGCACTAAGAAAGAAGGATTAGAATGAATTTGTTTAGAGCATTTGAAAAACATTTAGAATCTCGTCGATTAGCAGCTGCACCTGCATGTTATAATCATCCAGTTGCCCATCAAGTATGGCATCCATGGACCACTGAACAACGACGAAACATGAATGTTGGTTTAGTTGGAGTTTTTGCTTCTAAATAATTCAGGAGGGACAGTTATTAGAACCTAGATTTTAATTAAAGTTTTGAGGAAAACTTTAATGTGACCATAAAAGCATCTATGTGTTCCCTTAGTTAAACTATCTCCCTTGCCACACAAAATAGCGTATACAAAATTGAGGAGTTTTGTATGCGCTATTTTTACGTATGTAAACAGGTAGTATTCATAGAGTCATGCCATTTGATTCAATTCTACATACATACTATGCTGGACTATATACATTATAGCCATTATACTATCTGACTTTTCACCTATCTCACAACTATCTAAAACGGAAAATAATATGACATTAAAATTCAATTATCAAATATAATTACATGCAACTTCTATTGTAAACTTTATACAGTAACAATATCAAAGAACCTTATAAATTAATGATTTACTAGCATCTAGATACAGACAAAAAGCTTTTTGTATAGTACAATGATAATATATATTTATTTTTTGGTAGTATCAGTCATATTAGCTGAAAGCTCAGTTAGATTTCGCCCACTCTACGAGTATTAATAGACTACCGTTAGTACACATGGAGAATACATATGGACACATCGTATTATCACAATTTTATCACCCTAGTCCAAACGGGTAACATGACACAAGCAGCTGAATTACTTCATATTACACAACCAGCGTTAAGCAAACAGCTTAAATATTTAGAAGCTGAGTTTGGCACTCCCTTATTACACATCAAACGAGGTCAACGAGGCTCTAATTTGCAATTAACTGATGCTGGTCGTATATTCTATGAAAAAGCACAGCAACTTTGTTCCATTGAAGAATCTACTTACAATGCAGTAAAACAGCTAAATTCAAAAATTGAAGGCACCTTGCGCATTGCCGCCTCTGCTTCACGATCTACCTCATTAATTCAAGACTCTATCAAAAACTTTTCTGTCAAGTATCCATCGGTACGATATGAAATTTATGAAGGATTAATGGCTAACGTAACAAGTCAATTAATTAGCGGTAGTGCAGAAATTGGAATTTGTAATGAACAAATGGTCGATATTGAAAAGTTCGATATCATTCATACAGAAGATGAAGATTTATATGCTTTATTCCGCACTGACGTGTTCTGGACGAATCGTGAAAAAGAATCTCTTTCCTGGACTGATATTAGAAAATGTCCCCTTAGTTTATCTGGTGGTTCGGTTCGCATGATTATGCAATCGCCTTTAGCAGATTTATCTACCTTAAATGTAGTATCCATTACCACAACACGAAGTTCTGCCATTGAATGGGCCGCAGAAACAGGCCGTACTGTAGCATTAGTGCCAATGGATATAAAAGAACATGTTCATTTTAGAAAAGTGACTCGCTTACGTTTACCAGAATTTTCAGGTACCTTCCGCAAGGCGTTCATTGTGTTGAAAGGCCATAGTCTATCACCAGTAGCACAACAATTTATAGATTTCTATAAAGCGAATGCATAATGTCTGTTATACTACCTCAGATCGTTATCAGTTCAAGATTTCTAGTATCTAAGAATACCCTATAGATGTAATTCTATCAACGTAACAACTAAACATGTAACCTATCAATTCATGACTACATTATAAAAGGTACTGACCTTTGCTTACCATGTCCTACTTCAATGGTAACACCAGTTACTGGGGTCTACTCAATTTTGTATGCTGATAGGCATTGCTATTTAGTTACACCATGCCAATAAAAAGGGTCCTTTGTGGCCCTTTTTCCTATTAAATACTAATAGAGGAAAATGAATCCTTATAGTGTCTCACATCTTTATGCAGTCGAATGTATGGAATGAACGATATCCTATCATAGAGTTGCTATGAAAGTAAAAGCTAGGAAATTATCCCCCTTATCAATGCGTCAAAAAAAAACAAAAAGTCTGTAAGTATCTACACTTACAGACTTTTTTCTTGGTAGTAAAGGACGAGCTAACTAGTTTTATTCTTTCTAATGCAACGTCTTTAATGACATATTGGTCCATGTACTATCTAAGAAACTACTATATCACTACAGTATGATAATAATTTATATCTGGATAATGGTTTCACCATTGATGAAACCATCGTCACGTATATTGCATGATTACCAATGAATGCACCATGTATAATTTCTTTATAGCAAGAACGGTCTAGTATACTGAATTTCTACGCGGTATAATCAGCTACTTCATAACTTATAAACATATATCAATGATTATATCAATCTGTTATCTTTTTTAGAATTCATAGTATATTCCTATACAACAACATGTTCATTCTTATACATCCTCTACATGTACTACATAAAGAGATGAATGTATTATACTTCTAATTGTCCTACAATATCATTTATAGAATCAATCCCATACGTATCTAGATAGTCTTCCATCTCCCGTGCAATGCGGCTTATGGCAGTAGGATCTACCATAGAAGCCGCGCCTACTGATACACAACTAGCACCAGCCAACATAAATTCAATAGCATCTGTACCTGTCATGATACCGCCCATGCCCATAATAGGAATCGCCACTGCCTGTGCCACTTGATGCACTAATCGAAGTGCTACTGGTTTAATGGCAGGTCCCGATAAGCCACCATATAGATTACCTAATATAGGTCGTCGTGTACGCACATCAATAGCCATACCTAATAAAGTGTTGATTAAACTAATGCCATCCACGCCTTCTGCTTCTACGGCCTTAGCAATTTCTGTAATATCTGTTACATTAGGCGATAATTTCATAATAACAGGAAGTGTCGTATGATGTCTGACACTACGTGCCACTGCTGCGGCATCTTCTGGTCGCACACCAAAGGCGAGGCCCCCGCTCTTTACATTAGGACAAGAAATATTGACTTCGAATCCATGAACACCATCGACAGATAGGGTCTCTGCCATCCACCCATATTCTTCTACTGAATCGGCGGAAATATTGCAGAGTACGGGAAGAGCATAGTGTTTTAATTCTGGTAACACCTGGGAAAGGAACCCTTCTGCTCCAGGATTTTCTAAACCAATACAATTCAAAACGCCCGATGGTGTTTCTGCAATTCGCGTGCCCTCATTTCCTTTTCTAGCGCGTGGCGTCAAACCTTTAACGGATACGGCGCCTAATTCATTACTAATATCAATATAGTCTACATATTCCAAGGCGTTACCAAATGTGCCCGATGCAGATATGATAGGGTTTTTCATAGAAATTCCACAAAACGTGGTCGCTAGTTTTGGTGATGGTGTTACAGTGCCGTTTAAATCTTTTTCACTTGCCCTATAGATTGTTGTATTACTAACCATTCTTGTACCTCATTTTCTAGTATATAGTACGATTATATATCGATAGCGTACTCGCTAGGTCACTGACTCTACAGGTGTGCACCTAGAGGAAAAATACATCTTCCGCCGCAAACACTGGTCCATCTTTACATACTTTATAGCGCTTACCCGCTTTGCCATCACAGCCGCAGCCTAAACAGCCACCTGTACCACAACCCATTCGTTCTTCCAAGGATACTTGACAAGGGACTCCTAATTCCATAGCAATCTTTGCTACGCCTTTCATCATCGGCATCGGTCCGCATGTCATAATCGATGTAATCGCAGTCGATTGTAGTAAGTCGGGCATAATCGTTGTAGGAAACCCTTTAGTACCTACAGATCCATCATCGGTGGTAATATGCACAGTTACGGGCAAATTGTTAAATAAATCGGCCCAAAATAATTCACTTTTATTTCGAAATCCCAAAATAACATGAGCCGATTCATGTGCTTTCAAATGATGGGCAATTGAAAGCATCGGTGCAATTCCCACGCCACCACCTATGAGCAGCATAGATGATGTTGTGGTAAACGGTTGTCCTAATGGTCCCAAGCAATCGAGTGTATCCCCTGGTACTAAGCGTGTTAGTAACATAGTACCACGCCCTACGACGCGATATAATAAAGTAATCGTGCCTGTGTTAGCGTCAAAATTGGCATAACTGATAGGGCGTCGTAACAATGGCGCTGTCCCATCAGTCAGGCGGACATTACAAAATTGCCCCACTTGTGCTTCAGCCGCTTGTTTAGGTGCATAGAGGTCCATAACCCATACATCGGCCCCAATTTGTTCATTGCGAACGACTTCGCCCATTTCTACATATCCACTCATGTATTACTCCTGTTCGTAATCTTGTAACGCTTCTACATTAATCGTTGATTCCGTTTTACGACTCGCCACCACACGTAAGACTTCTCGCGCTGTATCTAAGGATGTCAAGCAAGGTGTACCCAACTCAACAGCTAATCGTCGCAATTGGAACCCTTCTCGTTCAGGTCGTTTACCCGCAGTCAATGTATTTAGCACCAAGTCGATGGTGTCTTGACGAATATGATCTGCACAGTTATCGGATCCTTCTGAAATTTTATTCACCACGTGGCAGGAAACGCCATGTTCTTTAAAGTATTGACCAGTACCACCAGTTGCTTCAATATGATACCCTAATTCGATAAAGCCTTTCGCTAATTGACACGCTTCTTTTTTATCACGATCGGCTACAGTCATCAAAATTGTTCCCGCTTCAGGAATTCTCATATTCGCCGCATGAATGGCTTTAAATAATGCTTCTGAGTAAGTGCGACCTACGCCCATCACTTCGCCTGTCGATTTCATTTCTGGTCCTAATGCAATTTCTACTAAGCCCATTTTAGAAAAGGAGAATACCGGCGCTTTCACTGCCACATATGGTTTATTTGGCAATAATCCTTTTGGTAATCCTAGGGAATCTAATGTTTCACCTAAGGCGATGCGTGTTGCATGTTCTACCATGTTCACACCAGTTACCTTACTAATAAACGGAATTGTCCGGCTAGAACGAGGGTTGACTTCAATAACATGTAACACGCCATTGGCTACAATGTATTGAATATTTAGCACACCTTTTACATGAAGGCCCACTGCAATGCGCCGCGTATAGTCTACAATTTGATCAATCAATTCTTGGCTTAAATGTTGTGCTGGATACACTGCCATCGAATCACCAGAATGAACGCCAGCCCGTTCGATTTGTTCCATAATGCCTGGAATGCATACATCAGTGCCATCTGAAATAGCGTCAACTTCAACTTCCATGCCTACCATATAGCGGTCAATTAGAACAGGATGTTCTTTAGAGGCTACTACGGCTTCTTTCATGTATAGGTCTAATTCTTTATCATTGTAGACAATCTCCATAGCACGGCCACCTAATACATAGGATGGGCGCACGATAAGTGGATATTCTAGGCGATGTGCCGCTTCTTGTGCTTCCTTATCCGATGTAACTAACGCACCTACAGGGCGCGGAATGCCTAATTCTGCTAGGAGTGCATCAAATCGTTCCCGATCTTCTGCCATATCGATACTATCTACAGACGTCCCTAAAATGGTAACCCCTCGCTCTGATAGGGGCCCTGCCAAATTAATAGCCGTTTGTCCACCGAATTGAGCAATGACACCTACAGGGTTTTCTTTTTCGATGACTTCCATCACATCATCCACTGTTAACGGTTCAAAATATAAACTATCCGAAGTATCAAAATCAGTACTTACTGTTTCTGGATTATTATTTACAATAATTGACTGCATGCCTGCCTTGCGTAATGCCCACGCAGAATGCACTGAACAATAGTCAAATTCTACACCTTGACCGATGCGAATTGGCCCCGAGCCTAGTACAACCACGCTTTTATTGCCTAGTGGTACCACTTCATCTTCTGTAGCATAAGAACTGTAGTAATACGGTGTATGCGCTTCAAATTCTGCTGCACAAGTATCTACAAATTTATAAGTTGGCTCTAGTTGCATCGCTTTACGCTTTGCCAATACATCTTCTCGTGTGGTGTTCGCATAGCGAGCGATAACGCTATCGGTCATGCTGTACCGTTTAGCCATGCGCAAATTATCATCCGTTATACCATTTTCTTGTAAATCTTGTTCTACGCGAACAATATTTTTTATTTTTTCAATAAAGAATGAATCTATCTTAGTAATATAGTGTATTTTTTCCACACTAATGCCTTTGCGGAGTGCTTGGGCCACTACATATATCCGTTCATCATCTACTTTATGTAAGCATTCAATGAGTTGTTCTACACTTTCATGAGCAATTTTTTTAAGTGCTATATGGTCAAGGCCAATTTCCAAGGAGCGAATTGCTTTTAACAAAGAACCTTCTAAGGTGCGATCTATGGACATAACTTCGCCAGTGGCTTTCATTTGTGTCCCCAATGTGCGGTCAGCTAAGTTAAATTTTTCAAAAGGCCAGCGTGGAAACTTGGTAACTACATAATCAAGGGTTGGTTCAAAGCAAGCTTTTGTTTCACCTGTAACAGCATTAGTAATTTCATCTAAAGTCATACCGGTAGCAATTTTAGCCGCCACTTTCGCAATCGGATAGCCTGTTGCCTTAGACGCTAGCGCAGACGATCTAGATACGCGAGGGTTTACTTCAATCACGATGTATTCATTGCTATCAGGATTTAATGCATATTGTACATTACAACCGCCTTCAATTTTTAAATAGCGAATAATCGCAAGTGCTGCTGTACGGAGCATTTGGTATTGTATATCATTCAATGTCTGACTCGGCGCCACAACGATAGAATCACCGGTATGAACACCGACAGGATCAATATTTTCCATATTACAAACGATGATACAATTATCCGCAGAGTCACGCATCACTTCATATTCAATTTCTTTCCATCCAGCTACTGACCGTTCTACTAAAATCTGGTTTATCGGACTCATTTTGATCCCACGGCGAGCAATTTCATACATTTCATCTTCATTATGGGCAATACCGCCACCTGTACCACCCATCGTATAGGCTGGTCGAATAATGATTGGATATCCTATGGTATTCGCAAAGGATACGGCTTTTTCTAAGTCCGTAAAAATATCTGATTCTGGTACTGGCTGGCCGATTTTTTGCATAGCTTCTTTAAAGAGTTCTCGGTCTTCTGCCTGTTTAATGGCCTCTAACGTGGTGCCCAACAATTTAACCTGATAGTCTTCTAACACGCCTGCTTCCGATAATTGAACGGCCATGTTTAAACCAACTTGACCTCCCAATGTAGCCAACAACCCCCAAGGACGTTCTTTGCGAATAATTTCTGTAACAAATTCTAAACTAATAGGTTCAATATATACACGATCAGCAATGTCACTATCTGTCATAATAGTGGCTGGATTAGAGTTAACTAACACAACTTGATACCCTTCTTCACGAAGTGAACGACATGCTTGCGTGCCTGCATAATCGAATTCCGCTGCTTGCCCAATAATAATAGGACCTGAGCCAATAACGAGAATTTTCTTTCCGTCTCCTGTCATGTGATTAACCCTTCCTCATTAATTCTTTAAATTGTTGAAATAAATATAAATTATCTGTTGGTCCCGGTGATGCTTCTGGATGATATTGAATCGAAAAGATAGGAAGTGTAGTATGTGCCATTCCTTCTACGGTACCATCATTTACGCTCACATGCGTTACAATGACATCATCTGGCAATGTACTAGCATCAACGGCAAATCCGTGATTTTGTGATGTAATATATACACGATTCGTAGCTAACTCTTTCACCGGATGATTGGAACCACGATGACCAAATTTTAATTTATATGTTTTACCACTATACGCTTGTGCTAGTACTTGATGTCCCATACAAATACCAAAAATTGGTTTATAACCAAATAATTTTTTCACTTCTTCTACTGCATAGGCCAAATCCGCTGGGTCACCAGGTCCATTTGATAAAAAGATACCATCTGGATTGACTGCTTTAATGTCTTCTGCTTTTGCATCAGCTGGGAATATAGTGAGTCGACAATCGTTAGCCACTAGGGAGTGTAAAATATTTTCTTTCACGCCAAAATCATACACAGCCACATGAAATTCTGCGTCCTTATCGCCACGAAGGCCTTGCCATTTTGTGGTAACCCGCATAACTTGATCGGTAGGCAATTCTTTTTTTAGAAATTGTTGAATCGTTTCATCTTCGCAATCTGCACGAGCCACAACGCCTTTCATAACGCCCTCTTTGCGAATTGCTCTCGTAATAGCCCGTGTATCTATATCATATAAACAAGGAATTCCATGGAGTCGCAAATATTCAGAGAATAATCCTTCATTTTGCCAATTGCTAGGAAAGTCGCATAACTCGCCTACAATCAATCCCTTACAATATGGTTTAGGTCCTTGTGTAATCGCATTTAAGGTCCCATAATTGCCAATGAGTGGATAGGTGAGTGTAATAATCTGATCTGCATAGGATGGATCTGTTAAAATTTCTTGATATCCTGTCATGCCAGTATTAAAGACAACTTCTCCCACTACTGGTGCACCACCTAATAAATTTCCATAGAATGTAGTGCCATTTTCTAGAACTAATTTACCCTTCAACGAAGAACCTCTCCTTCTTTCATTACCACTTCACCATTTACCACCGTCAATTTAGCGCGGCCTGTCAACGTCATCCCATCAAAAGGACTCATTTTTCCCTTTGTATAGAATTGATTGCGATCTACTACCCATGTTTCTTCTGTGCTAAATACGGTAATATCTGCATCTTTTCCCACTTCTAATACGCCTGCATCCAATCGCAATAATTCCGCTGGGCGTGTACTCATATGGTAAACCACTTCATCAATACTTAATTTATCTGGCCCGTAAGCATTAGTGATAACTGCTGCTAACGATGTTTCTAAGCCACTAAATCCATTAGGGGCACAACAAAACTCATGGTCTTTATCTTCATACGCATGAGGTGCATGGTCTGTAATAATGCAATCAATCGTTCCATCTTTAAGCCCTTCTAATAAAGCTTGGCGATGATCTTCCGAACGAATTGGCGGTGCCATTTTAAAGGCTGGATTATATTCTCGTAAATATTCATCGGTTAACGATAAATGTTGCGATGTAACCTCACAAGTAACTTGTATGCCTTTTGCTTTTGCTTCTCGCACTAAATCAACTGTATTTTTACTACTTACATGGGCAATATGAATATGTCCCCCAGTCATATCTGCTAACATGATATCACGAGCTACCGCCATATCTTCTGCTACTGCAGGGCGACCTGCTACACCTAATTCATAGGAGACAAAACCTTCATGCATATGTCCATGTTTAGTTAATGTTGTTTCTTCTGCATGATCGATAACCATGCGATTAAACATTTGACTGTATTCTAGAGCGCGGCGCATAAATGCTGCACTTTCTACATAATGGCCATCATCTGAAAACCCTACTACGCCAGCTTCAGCCATGTCACCTAATTCGGCTAATTCTTTACCTTCTAAATTTTTACTAACTGCACCCATAAATTCAACTTTTACAACTCCAGTGAGTTCCGCCTGTTTTTGAAGGCCTCTTACAAGTGCCGCATTATCTACTACCGGTTTTGTATTCGCCATAGTGGCTACTCGTGTAAATCCACCTGCCGCTGCTGCTTGTGTACCAGAATGAAAGTCTTCTTTTGCCTCTTGTCCTGGTTCTCGTAAATGTGTATGAATATCAATCAACCCTGGAGCAACAATCAAGCCCGTTGCATCGTACACCTGGGCACCCTCTTTTGATAAATCCTTACCTATTGCAGCAATCTTACCATTTTCCACTAACACATCTGCTATCTCATGTTGTCCCTTAGCTGGGTTTACAACTGTACCATGTTTAATCAGCAAGCTCACTACCATCACCTCCATGAATTGTTAAGTATAATACAGCCATACGAATAGCCACACCGTTACGTACTTGTTCTTGAATCATAGATTCATCACTATAGGCTACATCGGGAGCAATTTCTAGTCCTCGATTCATAGGACCTGGATGTAACACCATCACATCCTTCTTCGCCAGTTGTAATACCTCTCGATTGATTCCAAAAATACGAGCATATTCACGATTTGTTGGATATAAAGCTTCATCAATGCGTTCTAATTGAATGCGTAGCACATTAATAACATCAGCCCCTTGTACGGCTTCTCTAATATCGTGATGAACGGTGACGCCCATTTTTTCTAATTCGGGATAGACTAATGTTCTAGGTCCTGCTAGATGTACATCTGCGCCCATCGTCGTCATGCCATAAATATCACTGCGTGCCACACGGCTATGCATAATATCGCCAACAATAACAATTTTCAAACCTTCTAAGGATGGTTTCTTTTCTAAAATAGAGTACATATCAAGTAGTGCCTGCGTCGGATGTTCATGCGCTCCATCACCAGCATTAATGATAATAGGTTCTACTGCTTTGGTCGCATATAAAGGAGCCCCCTCTGCTTTATGGCGCATAACGATGGCATCAGTTCCCATATACGATACGGTTAATAAGGTATCTCGAAAACTTTCACCTTTTACCATAGAGCTACCACTCGGTGTAATATTAATTACATCCGCGCCTAAGTATTTACCAGCTAATTCAAAGGAGCTACGTGTTCTTGTACTTGGTTCCATGAATAAGTTAATAATCGACTTACCTTTCAAATAGGGGATTTTTTTATCCTCCGATAAAATAACTCGTTTCATCTTTTTGGCAACTCGTAAAATTAGTTCAATTTCTTCTTTAGAACGCCCTTGTAATCCAAGCAAGTGCTTTCCTTTTAAGCTCACTTCTTCCATCGCGGCCTCCTTGCAATATATAAAAAAACGACCCTTTGCCTGGGGCAAAAGGTCGTATAGTAAACATGACAAAGTACCCGTAACCACGGAACGACTTGCAACTATCTACCTTTATTAGCCTCGCAGGACTAACTTAAAAGGTTCTCAGAAAATACGATGGTATCCCGTACCAAATCTATCATTTTCTTCTTTACTATGATACTAAAAATAAAAATATATGTCAATTAACTTTCCTTGAAGAAACCTATGCGATTCTGTAGTCATCAACCGTTTGTGACGCCCTGTCATAAGGCTCTATATAAAGCACTCTCAATGACACTCCCTTATACATTGCAAGAGGTGTGACCATCCATGCTATGCATGATTGCGCATTACATATGCCTGTGAAAGTCATCTCATCACACATATAGGTTTTGATACGTTCCATACTATCTATATCGTATCAAGACTAGTACAGAGAAAATGCTCTCTATCGATTTTCCTTGATAACTAGTAAAACGCTACAGCGTATAGCCTTATTAAATACTATTTTCCATATCTAGAATGCGTTAACTATCCTCTTTTATCTAATTCACAGGTAGGCACCAATAAAAATCGGATAGGCAAATTCGAAGCTCCTGCAGGCATAAAGTTAATCGCAATCGTATCGCCGCCTCTATACTCACCTAGGTCAAACGTATCATATATTGTCTGATGTCCAATATAGGGTTTCATACTATTTCCCACATCATATCGTTTTGTCCTATACGGCGTACTAATCAAAAAAGAACCTGAGTAAGCGCCACCTAGGGGATTAAAGAATAAATGAAACCGTTCTTTACCCGTTGTATGCACTACCATCTGATATGACACGCCATAATTACCCGTATCTGTTACCGCTTCATGATTCGACAATTCATCTACGCCCTCGATAAAAGGATCCTCTCTACCATTGACGACGTCAATATAGGATCCACTTTTATCACTATTGAACGTTTCAGGTACTGTAATGGTTCTCAAAGCTCCTACATAGGTACCACGCAATCGTACATCATCTTTTGGCAGTGTAGGAACACTATATGTCGAAGTAAGAGAAGCCGCGCCTTCTGGCAACATCATAACCTTAATAAGCGTATCATCGGATGTAATGCAATCAATAAGTCCCGAAATAAGTGCCTCTGGTTTGACCTGGATATCCTCTAAATCAGCAAACAATAGCCGTTTCCCCAACGGTGGTAAGGTAAAGGAATTGGCATGAGGCAAATCTTCTTTTTTAACATTGATGATAGTACCTTCTGTATCATCTGCTTGGTAATTTGCTAGCTGCTTACGACTAGCTGCTAATGCCTCTTTCAACTGTTGGTACCGGCTCGTATCTATGCCTTGATACACATCATCTATCAATGAACCCGATGGTGTCACTGATGTACGATCAGACGCTATATATCTATTTTCCTTATCATTAGTATCCCTAGTACCTACATAGGTGCCATCTGATACGTCGTCTTCTTTCGTAGCGCTACTAACATGTTGTAACAAAGTAATTTTATGAGTCTTCTTAGTATCCGTTAGCATGTTTGATACGCGTTTTTTCTCTTCTTTTTCTCGTTTTTCTTTCCATCTATCTAAACGAGCTTGTTCTTTCTCTAATTCTTTTTCTTGTTGTTTAATTTGTTTTTCTAACGCTTTTCGCCATTTCACTTGTTCCAGATTGAATTTCTTGGTATCCTTTTCATTTGTGACTATCGCCACCGATTCTGGTAACGGCGCCGACATATCGAGTCGAGATAATTCACGGCCCACAGCAAAATAATCGGGACTAGGCTTGCTCACTAATGCTCTACGAACTGTTATATGATTCAATTTCATGGATTTATTTTCAATCACAACTGCTATTTTTTGTGTATCTTTCATATCATTCACATGATAAAAGTAAACTCGTCCATGTCCATGAATCGTACCTGCACTTAAAATTCCACCCACAGGGCCTACATATTCTGGACTATCAGAAAAGAGCAACCCATATTTTTGATCTGTCACTTCTGTAGCCATAGGAGATAATTCATAACCCCCTGCCTGTAAATTAATAGTTCGTCCTTGCACTACAGTGTATAAACTAGTTGCTAACGTAGCTCCTAGCAAACAGGATACAATCCGTTTCCACCACATACTAACTCATTCAAATCCTTTCTTATATGTCATCTAAACCATTGGGCTCTAAGGTTAATGCAATCTGTTCAAGCTTGCGCAAGCGATGACCAATACCCGATTTAGACAATACACCACCTATGTGGTCAGCTAACTCTTGTAAACTCGCATCTGGATGCTCTATCCGAACTTCTGCGATATAGCGTAACTTATCCGGTAAACTAGAGAATCTATCATGTCGTTCAATGATCCGAATCGCTTCTAATTGGCGTACTGCCGCATCTACCGTTTTTTGTAAATTAGCCGTTTCACAATTCACTTGTCGATTAATTTGATTGCGCACCGTTTTCATAACCCGTACCGTTTCAAATTCCATTAATGCTTGTCCAGCTCCCATAATTTGAATACAGGAAGTAACTGCATCGCCTTCTTTCAGATACACTACATACTCATCTTTTCGTTCCGTCATGCGTGCAGAAATTTTAAACAATCGCAATACATAAATAATTTCATTGGCAAAAGCTTCGTTACTACTCATAAATTCCAAATGATAATCACTTTGTGGTTTATTCACGGATCCGCCACCTAGAAAAGCGCCACGCAAAAAAGCTCGCCGTGCTTCTAAGGATTTTAACCATTCATGAGGTATTTGTGCCGTTACTGGCCAGAGCCCTAACTCTTCCATAACTTGCCGACTATTCTCTGTTGGCTCTACCGTTAAGGTATACATATTTTTCTTGCGCAAATTCAGTCCTTGCCGTACTACTACAGCAGTAGGCAAGTTATATTGTGATCTAAGTATGGTTAACACACGCCTAGCCACCGCATTATTCGCAGTAGCCAAGCGAATTCCCACTGTTCCTTGACGCCCAATCAATAAAGAGCCACCCATTCGCAATAAGCAGGATACTTCGATAACAGCACAACGGCTATCTTCATTTTGATACTGACATAATTCATTTTTTACATCTTCTGCAAATGACATACAAAGCTCCTTTCTAGACTTATCACGTTATATTCTTACTAATGATCATCACGTTGTAAATAATATTCTAAAATATGTGGTTCAATATCTGTTTGTAAGGCGTAGATAACATCCATAATAACTTTAGCCAATCGTTCCGAGTTATGCGTAGCGCGATCAAAGCCATCTACTAAATTAGCTCGAACAATACGTATATCCATCTGTTGCAACCGGTCCATATCAATGACAACAGGATTGGCCCCCCTATGACGATATTGTGATAATACCTTTTCATCCAATGTAGTATCATGAACTAAAACAGTATCAATCATATTAGGCCCACAATGACGACCTATCGCCTCAATATGATCGGCTACCGTATATCCATCAGTTTCTCCTGGTTGTGTCATCACATTACAAATATAGATTTTTTCCGCTTTGCTTGCTTTAATATGATCTACAATTTTGTCGACTAACAAATTAGGCAAAATACTTGTATATAAACTACCAGGTCCTAAAATAATGGCATCCGCTTCATCAATAGCTTGCAGTGCCGCCCCTTCTGGTTGTGGATGTGCCGGTTGCGTAAATATACGCTCAATGACTTTACCCTCGTGTGGAATATTACTTTCCCCCGTAACCATAGTGCCATCTGTATAGCGAGCTAACAATTTAATTTCTTCCGTAGAAGATGGAATCACACGGCCACGGACCTTTAAAATTTTACTCGATGCTTCCAAGGCTTTTTCTATATCTGAGTCCAACACTTGTGTTAAGGCCGTCAAAAAAAGATTCCCAAAACTATGACCAGATAAATCGCCCTTTCCATCAAAGCGATATTGAAAAAGCTGTTCCATAAGGCCCTCTTTTTCCGCCAACGCTACCAAGCAGTTTCGCAAATCTCCAGGAGCAATCATTTTAAAATCTTCCCGTAACCGTCCAGAAGATCCACCATCATCGGCAACTGTAACGATAGCTGATAAATTTGACGTATGTGTCTTTAAGCCTCTAAGAAGCATGGATAAACCAGTACCGCCACCAATAACAACTATGTTAGGTCCCTCTGTTAATCTAATATTTTGAAAGATATAATCACTCACTTCATCAGATTCATCAGGTATAATGGCACGAATAATTGTTTTTACTACTTTTCGTAGACCTTCAATCATTAATACAATACCGATGCCTAACAAAATAAAGCCACAGGATGCTAAAATTGTATAGTTATAGGCACCTGTTGTTTCATATAAGGTCTGTAAAACTATATCTTCCATATACGATAGCCATTGATAGTTCAACATAAGTGTAACGCCTACCATCAATAGGAATACACCTAGAGAAAATAAAAATAACCATCTCTTAATTTTAAGGCCCGGTACAAGCCAGCGAGCCCATTTTCTCCGTATCATCTATATCATCCAATCCTTTATGTAGCATGCACACCATACTATGTGTACCATGAGTGTTCTCATAGTATACATAGTCATACATCATCTATATTCCATTTGCCTACTACTTGCTTAAACTTTCAATTTCATGAGGGTTAAAATCTTCTTCCACTGTATTTTTCATCATATCACGATGCTCTACTGATACGCGATACCCCTCTTCTTGTAGATGACTATACATAGCTTCTGCCATGGCCACCGATCGATGCATACCACCAGTACAACCTACAGCAATGACAAATTGTGTTTTTCCCTCTTTTTCATAATTGGGAATTAAAAAGTCTAAGGTTCCAAAATAATGTTTTTTAAATTCGTTGGTAATGGGAAAGGAATGAATGTAGTCATTCACTTCTTTAACGCGCCCCGTTTTATGGCGATATTCAGTTATATAATATGGATTTGGTAAGAATCGCACATCCCATACCATATCGGCATCCAAAGGGATGCCATATTTAAAGCCAAAACTAACTACTGTAATCGACATGCCTTCATGGTTTTCTACTTGAATAAATTTTTTCCGTAAAAACTCTTTGAGTTTTGATGTTTTCATATCCGTTGTGTCAATAATATAGTCCGCCCGATGCCGAATGCTATTCAATAGTTCTCGTTCTTTATGAAGGCCTGTTGTAATACGTCCATTAGGTGCTAGGGGGTGACTTCGACGAGATTCTTTATATCTGCGAATCAAGGTCGCATCCGTAGCTTCCATATACACAATTTCATACGGTACTTTCATTTCTTTTAAAGCATCCAGTGCCTCTGATAAAGAGTCAAAAAACTCGCCGCCTCGAATATCTACGACTAAAGCGACTTGTGCAATTCGTTCGCCCCCTTGGCGACACAATTCGCTAAATTTTGGGATTAATACGGGGGGAATATTATCTACACAAAAATACCCCATATCCTCTAAGGCTTGCATTACTTGTGTTTTTCCTGCGCCTGACATGCCTGTTACAATGACTAATCGAAATGCTTCCATCCCTATCCCTCCAATATATGTGTTTCAATCCAATGTGCTACACCGTCTTCCTCATTCGACAAGCAAATATCATCAGCTACCGCCTTTACGGAATCTTCCGCATTACCTACTGCTACCGCATACCCTGGTAAGGTCAACATAGAAATATCATTTTCCGAGTTTCCAAACATAACCATTTCTTCTGGCGTAACGCCTAAAGACTTACCATAGTGTAGTAAGGCATTTCCTTTTGATACATCAGGTCCAATGATTTCTAAAAAATCAGCTTGACTCCGAACAATAGACACCATGGTACCTAACTTGTCTTTCATATAAGTTTGTATCGTTTCAATTCTATCCGGTGTATCAATCATAATCAATTTATTCGCTTCTTTTTCTACATCGTAGAGATGGTCACCTAAAAACTCTGGCTTGGCACCCGTCTGTTTTACATACTTGTCCGATTGCCATGTAGGATGATGACACACTAAATGATCCTCAATATAGGCTTGTATATACCAATTATGTTGACGCGTAATTGCATACACCTTCTCCATCGCACTAAGCGGTACCGTATGCTCCCATACAATCTTTCCTGATAAAATATGCTGTATAACACCACCAGAGTATAAAATCATAGGAATATCGCCTAACCCTAACGATTCTCCTACAGGCTTTGCCGTTTGATACATGCGACCTGTGGCAATCACGATATGAAAGCCCCTATGACTGGCACGTTGAATGACCGATTTTGTATATTCTGATACGGTATTATTAGATCGTAATAAAGTTTCATCTAAGTCTATTGCCACTAGTTTAATCATGATACTATCCTTTATGTCTTATTAAATGCGCGCCATAGATAATTCACTATACTTATAAAATGAACCGCCTAATGCCATCAACTCATCATATGTGCCCGACTCAATGATACGCCCATGATCCATAAAAATGATGCGATCCACCCGATCAAGGCCTTCTAACTGATGTGTAATATATAACGCTGTCTTATTTTCTACAAATCGAAACATTTCTCGTTGTAACTGATAGCGTGTTACTTGATCTAATCCTTCAAATGGTTCATCTAATAAAATAATATCACTATCTCTTAAAAATAATCGCGCTAAGGCAACGCGTTGCCGTTCGCCGCCACTTAATGCCACACCATGTGAACCTACCATTGTGGTAAGTCCTGCCGGCAACTTATCAATAACTGACTCTAACCCAGCAGCTACAATACACGCCATCAATTCATCATGACTCGCCGTTGGTTTAGCAAGTCGAATGTTCTCTTCAAGAGTTGCTTCAAAAATATACGTATCTTGCGTAACAGCACCCCATAGAGAACGACTGGTTTCTATATCATAAGAAGATAATTCTTTTCCTTCTACACGAATACTGCCCCTATACGGATAGAATCGTTGTAACAGATTAAACAACGTTGTTTTGCCAGAGCCACTGGCCCCTACAATAGCAACGGTTTCCCCTTTTTCAATAGAAAGAGATAGGTTGTCATAAATTGGTGTATCTTCATAACTAAAGGAAAGTCCTTGGCACACAATAGAAGGCTCTGGTCTAGTAGGTCCTCGTCTCATTATAGCAGAAACTCTATGACTGATTCCATCTTCTGTCATACATTTTGGATCTGTAATAGGCAAAGTATGCTCTACTTCTTCTGGTGATACAGCCTTAATTTCTTGCTGTATCATAGGGCTATGATCACTTGTATACGCTTCTAATGCACGAAGTCGATTCACTGCAATCTTACTTTCATAGCCATGATTAATGGCGATAATCATCGGTTGTAATGCTTCAAACCACGCTTGTAAGCCAATGGCAATGACAGACACATAAATGCTTTCTTGCGCCGTATGAAGCGGTACACTAGCTATGATAGCCCCCACAATCATAGTCACTTGCAATGTAAGTAAGAATGCTATCATTCCTTGGTTCGTACCATAGGTGATGGTATTATGATACTCATCCGTTTCTATAAATCGTCGTTCTAATCGCCTTTTTGTATCGCCCACTTGACCGTATACAATGATATCACATAACCCGGATAACACTTCTGCTATATCTGCTTTCAATATGCCTTGCTGTGAAGATATATCACGAAGGGCTACGCGATTATGACATAATACATAATAAGGGATAATAACAGTGGTGATACAAAATACAATGATTACGAGCAAGACTAAGTATGGCGAATAGGAAGCCACAAATAGCATCACAATGGCGGTCATCACAATAGCGCCAATAGGCGGAATAAGTACACGCAAATAGAAGAACTGCAGCGTTTCAATGTCTGCCATAATACGCCCTAATAAATCACCTGACCCGATGTAACGAAATACCGCTGGTGCTACTGGTTCTAATTTTTCATAAAACCACAACCGCAACCCATACAGTCCTTGAAAGGCCATGCGATGGGAAACATACCGCTCAATATATCGAGAAACGGCGCGACTAATGCCGAAAAATCGTACGCCTACAATGGATAGTCCCAAATAGGCTAACTCTGGATGTAATGCGGCTGATGCTAATAGCCAGGCAGAAGTACTCAATAGGGCCACGTTCATGAATACAGTGATAACTGTGAAGATTAAGCTTACTACTAAGGCTCCCTTTGAGGGCGATAATACAGAAAATAATAACTGCCAACATGACCAGCTAGTAGTGTGAGATGGTGTGTGCTTTTCTTCCTCTATCGTAGTGTCATGCATAGCGTTTTTACGAAGATCTCCACGTTTTTTACTCCATCTACTACCTACCGAATCTGTTTCTAATTTCACCGTCCTAGCTGGCGTATTCCCGTATTTATCACTCATTAGCGATGTATCATCGCCAGCGACTTGCCCCGTCGTTCTCCCTGCCTCTAACATAGTAGTGTTAGAATCGGGGAATGGAAATTGCTCGCCACATCCTAAGGCTCTCGTTTGAGATTCTATGAACGCTTTGCCATTGCCAGTTTCCACCAATGTGGCAAAATAGCCACCGTTTTCTAACAAAGATCGATAGGTACCACGCTCAACAATACGTCCCTCTTTCATGACCAATAATTCACTAGCCCACGTCATCGTCTTTAAGCGATGTCCTATGAGAATGACGAATTTATTTTCCATCAATCGCTGTAAGGCACGATATAAGGAGCTTTCTGTTTCTACATCTAAATGGGCGGTCAATTCATCTAAAATTAAAACAGAACCGGTACGCAAAAAAGCACGCGCCAATGCAATCCGTTGCCGTTCGCCACCACTTAACCCCATGCCATGCTCGCCTATCGTCGCATCAAGACCACCACGATCCATCACAAAATCATAGGCTTCGGCTAACCGTAATGCTTTATATACCTCTTCATCTGTAGCCACCATACCAAAGGTAACATTATCACGCAAAGATCCTTCAAATATATGGGGATATTGTGATACATATATAATTTGTTCACGCCACCAATCGATAGATAGATCAGCCATATCATACTCAACTATTGCCGGCATCGTAGATATTCCTTGATCGACGGATGTAGCATTTGCTACGTGGATATGCTTTTCATCTTTCCATGCATTATGCGTGCTATCATGACCAATGCTATCTGCTGTTCTTACACACCGCACCACAATATGCCCTTCTGTAGGTTGTAAAAATCCTGCCACCAAATTAGCAATGGTCGTTTTCCCAGAACCGCTTTCACCTACCAACATAAGTGGCTTATTTTTTTCTAATGAAAAGCTAATATTCTGTAATGTAGGCATCTGAGAATCAGTATACCTATAATTAACAGTATCAAAATGAATCGATGTAAACGCATCATCAATAGTGCATGTGCCATGTCGCTCTATGGGTAAAGGCGATTGTAATAAGGCCTCGACTTTATAGAGGGAAGTAGCACCCGCCATACCTGTATGAAATGCCGATCCTAATTGCCTAAATGGTGTATAAAATTCAGGGGCTAATAAAAGTACGAAAAATGCCGCTTCATACTCTATATGCCCATACAGTAATGAAGTCCCCATATACACCGCGATCAAAGCCGTACTAATGGTTGCCACTAATTCTAGTACCATAGCCGATAAAAAGGCTACTCGTAACACACGCAACGTGGAATCTCTAAACTCGCCGGACAAACGAGCAATCACTTGTAACTGTTCCTTAGAACGGCCAAATACTTTCAGCGTTGTCAATCCTTGCAAAATATCTAGAAAATGACTTGATAAAAAACTCATCCGTTCCCATTGTTCTTGATTCATTTTTTCTGCTTGTTTTCCAATAAGAATCATAAAACAGGGAATTAATGGCACTGTTACCAATAAAATAATACCTACCCAAGGAGCCGCATCAATGATGGCAATGCCCATAATAAGAGGAATCAAAACAGTATATAGCATTTGTGGTATATACGTGCCCACATACGCCTCAATCTGATTCAGTCCATCGGTTAATAGATGAATGGTATCACCTGCCACCAATGGTTGTCCTAATTCCGAGCTGAATATATGGCGCAACACTTTGTGGCGAATCGATTGTTTTATCAAAGTAGCTAATTGATGAGAACAATAATCTTGCCAATACGTGGCGAACAGACGAATAATAATCACTATCCCCAATGTTATAAGCGTATTAATTTCTTCGGTCCATGGACGATTCTCTAAGAACAAATCACTAATTAATTTAGCAAAAAACCACGCTTGACCAACAATAGCTAGGGAACTAACGATACTTGTAAGAACAAGCATAGCGCTTTGTTTTTGACAATGTTTAATTTCTTTGAAAGCTGTTTTATTAACCACATGCCCTCCTCTATACAAAAGAAGCGCACCCCAACGAGCACGCTTCTTTACCTATTATAACTGGCTAATATCAGCTCAATTATATGTATGGATTAATAATGTAAATCGTCTTCTGTAATACGTTTACGGAATGTGTAGTATACCCAAATTTGGTAAGCTAATACAATTGGTACAAAAACGCATGCCACTACTGTCATTAATGCTAATGTATATGTAGATGAAGATGCATTCGTAATTGTTAAGCTCCAATCAGGATTTAAACTGGATACCATAATACGTGGGAACAAGCCCGCAAAGTAAGCAGCTGTTACCATGATGATTGTCAAGCTACTAAACAAAAATCCAAATTTAGGATTTCGTGTGCGTGTAGCAAACCAAGATACTAAGAAACATACGATAGCCAATACATAGGCAATGATTGCCAAGATGTTATCGAACATATCTGTACATACATAAGTAGCACCGCCTAACACTAAGGCACCTACTGCGGTAATAACACCTACTACTAAGGAAGATGCTCTAGCACGTTCAGAAATTTCACCAGCTGTTTTAATACAAGTGTACAAACCACCATGATATAAAAATACTAAGATGAAAGCAATACCACAAAGAATGGTATAAGGGCTCAATAAGTCGAAGAAGGATCCAACATATGTCATCGTTCCATCAATAGGAGTTCCTTGAATCAAATTACCTACGGTAACGCCCCACAATAAAGCAGGAATCAAGGATCCGAAAAAGATGGCATAGTCGAAAGATTTTCTCCATGTGCGATTAGGACTTTTACTACGGAACTCAAACGCTACACCACGGAATATTAAAGCGGCAAGCATTAAGAATAATGCTAAATAGAAGCCACTAAACAAAGTAGCATATACATGAGGGAATGATGCGAACATAGCACCACCAGCAGTAATCATCCAAACTTCATTACCATCCCAAACTGGGCCAATCGAGTTAATCATTTGACGGCGTTGTACATCAGTTTTGCCGATAATTGGCAACCACATACCTACACCATAATCAAAGCCTTCTAATAAGAAAAATCCTGCAAATAATACGCAAATTAGGATAAACCAGATTACGTTTAAATTACTCATAATTAGTTCCATAATCTTGCCTCCTCTTTTTCAGCTACATCGTGTGATGAATTACCATCAGGTCCTTTTTTAATATGTTCACATGCTAAATATACGGCAGCAATTGCTACAATTACGTAAATAGCAGTAAAACCTACAATAGTTGTAACGATTTCAGGAGCTGTTACATTAGTAGACGCACCTGCTGTTGTAGTTTGTAGACCATATACAAGCCATGGTTGACGGCCAGCTTCTGCGGTAAACCAGCCAGTAGCATTGGCAATATATGTAAGTGGCAACATCCAGAATAACCATTTCAAATATGTTGTTCCTTGTACAAAATTTTCTTTGTTAACTTTACATACACCAATTAACGCTACAATAATCATAATGCCAAAGGCTAGACACATAACACGGAATGTCCAGAAAATAGCTGTTACATCAGGAATATAATTACCTGGTCCGTATTGTGCTTCTGCTTGTGCTTGTAAATCTTTAATACCCATTACCTTACCAGATGTAAAGCTGTTTTGTGTTAAGAAAGATAAGCCCCCTGGAATTTGAATCGCAAAATCATTTTTTTGACCTTGTTCATCAATGCTAGCAATAATAGAAAATGGTGCTGGATCTTGTGTATCCCAAAGTGCTTCAATAGCTGCCATTTTCATAGGTTGTACTTCTGCAATGTATTGACCTTGATGATGGCCTACACCTGCAGCTGCTAACCCAGCTACTAATGTCACTACCAAGCCCCATTTAACAGATTTTTTATAAAAATCAATATGGGCTTTTCTAATTAAATGCCATGCACTGATAGCTGCAATAACAACAGCAGCAGTCATTAAACCATTAAGTACAATATGGAAATACTGGCCTGGTACATATCCATTTGAAAGAATCGCTAAGAAATTATCCATTTCTGCACGGCCATTGCGAACTACATACCCTACTGGATGTTGCATAAACGAGCTAGCTACTAAAATCCAAAAAGCCGATAGATTAGTACCAATCGCTGTTAAGGTTGCTACAACTGCATGCGCTTTAGAAGAAAGTCTGTCCCAGCCAAAGATCCATACACCCATGAATGTTGATTCCAAGAAAAATGCCGTTAATGCTTCCAACGCTAATGGAGCACCAAAAATATCACCCATAAAGCGAGAATATTCAGACCAGTTCATACCAAAATGGAACTCTTGAACGATCCCTGTTACAACCCCCATTGCAAAATTAATAAGGAATAATTTTCCCCAAAATTTCGCCATTTTTTTGTACACTTCTTGTTTAGTGTTTACATAGGTCCATTCCATAACTGCCACTAAGATCGTCATACCTAATGTAAATGGTACAAACAACCAGTGGTAGATTGATGTCAATGCAAACTGTAATCTGGCTAAATCCACTGCATCCATAATTTTACCGTCCTCCTCATAATGATTACCTAATTTAAATTAATGTACTCTATACCACTTGTTCTGCTGCATACTGTGTAGAATCACCACATATATGCAACTCGCTTCGAATCTTCTTTTCTCGCATTGCTAACGTTGCAAAATTTTCCGATTCTAACATCTCTATAAGTTTTGTTTGAATCGCACCGATACATTCATGGAGTGCACAATGACCTTGACAGCCTCGAGAGCAACTGTCTACATCATATAAGCATTTCTGTAAATATGCATCACCTTCAACGGCCACAACTACATCGAGCAATGTAATATCTTTTGGTTCTCTTTGTAAAGCAAAACCACCTTCAACACCGCGATAGGATTTCATAATCTTAGCATGTATCAAGCTGCGCATAATTTTTAATAAAAACCGTTCTGGGATACATTCAGCACGAGCTAGCTCTCCGCCAGTTTTCTTAGTACCCACTGGCAGCATAGACATATGCACAATCATACGAAATGCATAATCAGTTGCTTGATTAAATTTCATAGTCCACCCCCATTCTATTTTCACTCTGATTAAACTATACTCTGAAAGTGTACATTATGTATAAAAAAAATTACACATCCTGAACTCTTATCTTGAGTGTATTATATATTGATTATTTTTTCAAGCTTTTTTTATAGTCTTCCCCCTACGTCAGATATGAAATATAGTCATATATACGCATTATCATAGACCTATAGGTCTATGATAATGCGTTATAATGCTATCCATTACCATACCACATAGGGCAAGACTATCCCCTACGTATACAAAAATGCTGGAGACAAACTATCATTCTAGTCCTCCAGCATACTATATAACACTCTATATAATTGTATTATCCTAAGACAAAAGAAACCACTCCATATACAATGGCTGATACGATCGCACTCAAAGGAATGGTCACGAACCATGCCATTACCATCGATCGTGCAACACCCCAGTTAACCGCTTTTACGCGTTTAGCTGAGCCAACGCCCATAATGGAACCACTTACCACATGAGTAGTACTAACAGGCAAGTGTAAAAATGTAGCCGTAAAAATGGTTAATGCAGAATTTAAATCCGCAGCGAAACCATTAATCGTTTCCAATTTAAATATTTTTGTACCCATCGTGGAAATAATTTTCCAACCACCTGCTGCTGTTCCTAGTGCCATTGCTGTGGCACACATAAGTTTAACCCAAACAGGCACATCCAGTGTATCAATATAGCCTCCGCTCACCAAAGTTAATGTAATAATCCCCATCGCCTTTTGAGCATCATTTGATCCATGGGAAAATGCCATTAACGCAGCCGATACTAATTGCATACGTTTAAACCCATCATTTAAAAGAATGGGAGAAAATCTGCCAAATATAGCCGCCAAGATGTGCATAATAATATAGCCACCAATCATAGCTACTATAGGAGATGCAATCAGGGATATAAATATTTTGCCAATCCCTTCCACATTTAATGCATCAAAGCCTACGGATACACCAACAGCACCGATAACACCACCAATTAATGCATGGGAAGATGAACTAGGAATACCAATCCACCACGTTAATAAATTCCATACGATAGCGCCAAATAAAGCAGCCGCAATCACACCACTATTAATTAAATCTGGCGATAATACTAAATTGCCACCAATAGTCTTAGCAACGCCCGTACTAACTAATGCGCCAATAAAGTTTAAACAGGCTGCCATAATAATAGCATTTCTAGGGGATATAGCCCTTGTTGATACGGATGTGGCAATAGCATTAGCCGTATCATGGAATCCATTAATATAGTCAAATCCGACTGCCAACAGTACTACGAGCCATATTAAATAGTGATCAAGCATATTTCAATACTACCCGGCGGAATGTTCCTACCAAACGCTCGCATCCATCAATTGTGTCTTCCATGGAGTTAAGAATTTCCTTCCACTTAATAATTTCAATAGGATCCTTACATTCTGTAAATAATTTGGCCATCGCTTCATGATATACATCATCTGCTTCCGATTCTAATCGTAATACTTCTAATGCGCGACCTTCTACTTTAATATAGTTTTTCTTTAAACTCCCCATATAAGAAATAGATTTTGTAATATGTTTCATGCATTTCGCTGCAATTTCTGCTAATCGAATAGATCCTTCTACCGGATCACCCGCCTGATACATACACATTTTATCCATAATGTCTTTAATGCTATCAATAGTTGTATCTAGTTCATCAATCAATTCTTGAATATCTTCACGATCCATAGGAGTAATAAATGTTTTACGTAACCGCTCTACCGTTTCATTAACTAACTCATCAGCTTCTTTCTCTTTTCGATCAATATCACCTAATGCAGTTTCTTTCGATATTTCTCCTTTCAATGCTTTTACCATCAATAAGGATGCTTCATGACATAATTCAGCATGCTCGTTTAAAATGCTAAAAAACTTTTCCTCTTTTCCTTTTAGTTTAAAAGCCATAGATCCTCCTGTGAAAAATATACGCATCTAGCATATAAAAGTATACCCTAGTACACCTAAATTATACCATATAATAATTCTCTACATCCTATGTTTTTATAAAATGTAATCATGAGAGTAATAGATATTATTAATTTTCACTATGCAATTTCATCATAACTAATCATTACTGAATAATACATATCTATACGGTGGTGTGCTGAGACTTTTTTATCATCCTTTACTAGATTATGACCCTGAGTAATAGATACTACATGTTACAACTCCTGTTACATCACACAATATATATGCACCAACGTATACCTATATATAATACATCCTATTGATGACCACAGTCATACCTATAACAACTAGCATGAGGAGCATAGCTTACAAAGCTATGCTCCTCATGTAGGTATAAGTGGTCTATAAAATTTTACAATATAGTGCCAATTGGCGCCTGCTCATATCATATCTCTATCGTTTTCTACTATTGTATACGATAACAGTTTTGTCATACTATTTATTAACTTCATACACAGCGTGCGCCATTTCAGGAATAATAAGTCGCTCCATACCTAGTGAAACGGCTCCCACAGAACCAGGAAGTGAAAAAATGACCGTTTTCTCACTGACACCTGCTACAGCTCTCGATGCCATAGCCCGTGTACCAATATCGTCTACATAACTTATATATCTAAAAATTTCGCCAAATCCAGGAATTTCCTTATCTAACAAATCGGTAACCGCTTCAATTGTTACATCCCGCTTGGCAATGCCTGTTCCACCAGTCGTAATGATGCAATCCGGTTGTATCGCTCTTAACCATTCACGAATTTGCGACTGAATTTGGTCATAGTCGTCCGGCACAATCTCCTGTGCTGCCACATGATGATGTGCCTCTTTCACAAACTGAGCCACTGTTTGTCCCCCTTTATCAGTTTCCCAAGTCCGTGTATCAGAGACTGTTAATATGGCAACCTCTAATGGTCTTCTATCCATTTCCATGTGTGACATAATAATGGTCCTATCCCTTTCTCTATACTACAAATCTTCGTTTACATAAAGCAAGATAATATATCTATTTTTCTAACATAGATTCTAAAATGACCACATCCGTACTACGCATTCCTTCACGAGCGATTTTGGCAATCGTATCTACCGTCGTATCAATGTCGCCTTTTACAATGCCATCCCCTGTATGAAAGCTATTGCCCGTCTTAGCTTGTCGATGCCCTAAAAATGCATTATTCAAAGCCAGTGCGATTTTCATAGCACAGGAGGCTTTTGCCCCATCACAAATTACCCCCGATGTGCCTGCTAATGCATTCGACAAAGTTTGTGCTACTACCTCTCGACTTTCACCTAACAAAAAGGCAATGGCCGCCACCGTAGCGGAGGACGAACTAACCACGCCACAATAGGCACTCAAGCGGCCTATGCCAGATTTAATATATAATGCTAACATATTGGCTAATACGAGGGCGCGTACTGTCCGTTCTTCTAAAATATGGTACTCCTTCGCATAAATTAGAATTGGCACTGATAATGTAATACCTTGATTCCCACTGCCACAATTAATCATAACTGGCAAACTACATCCACTCATACGTGCATCCGACCCTGCTGCCGCATAGGCACGTGCCCGTTCCTCTATAGAATCACTTTCACGAATAATCAATTTTCCGATATTAGCACCATAGTCATTGGCTAGTCCTTCTTCGGCAATCGCCATGTTATACTCTAATTGTTGCTTAATTACATCATAAACTTCGGAGATGTCTCCATGATCGGCAAAATCATAGCACTTATTAAAATCCAGTTCTACTGGTACGGTGGCTGTATCAACTACAGGATTATCTAGTAGTACGGTGCCATTTTTTTCAATCCGTACAAGATTTGTATGGGCGTGTTCTACAATCACCCGCACCACATCATCACCATGATACGCAAACACTTCGATATATAAATTTTCTACATTTTCTGCTAATTCAACGGTACAAAATTCAGAGTCCACTAGTTGATCTGCTTTCACTAAATCACTTGGCGATAATGATTCCAGTACTTCTAGTTTACGGTCCGCATTACCGACAATCGCACCTAGCACTAAGCTATAGTAAATACCTCGTCTGCCTTCTGCATTAGGTATGGTAACACTCTTAGCATTCTTGATGATATTGCCACTGCACAAAGCATGGATTCTATCGGGGAATGCACCTAATACTTCTACCGATTTTGCCACCGCAAAGGCTAAGGCAATCGGTTCTGTACAGCCAAAAGCCGGTACAATTTCATGTTGTAATAATGTAATAAATTCTTTCATAGTATCCCTCATTTTTCTCTTTCTCAATACATACTGATTTATTAAATGATAACTATGTATAGTATATATCATTATCTACTATATTGCATTAATAAATACCATTCTTTTGAGTATAATATACATTTTTAATAGGATATCATGTGATCGTAGATACATTTTCTATAGCAAAGCTCTAGGTCCTAGCGGATAATTGAGTATATATAGCCACTAGAAATCTACCAATCTAAGAATCCATGCTAATCGGCTTCACATAGATACCATATGTAATAATAGCACTTAGTCAACATCATCTGTACGACTAAGTGCTATCTCCAAAATTTAACAATATATAGTACTTTCAAAATGATTCCATAAGAATCTTTTCCTGTTTCCATCAAATTTATTGTGTATAGGATACACTAACTAGAGGCAGAGTGCGTTTAGGTGGATATGTTTTCCATACCATATATATTCCCACTCATATAGCAAAACCTTTAAAATTTCCCACGCCACTACCTATTAGAAAGAAAATATGCCTACACCACAGAATCGTCATAGTTACACTACCTCAATAGATAGATGCATTACCAATAGGCGTTGTAAAGAAAATATACTGCCCATAGCAGGCCTATTCATTTTCACCACCTCCATATCATCTACTCCATTAATAGAACAGGATAATACAGATAACAGATGTAATGAATGTGACAATAGCTGGCACAGAAGCCCGTTTCACTAAGTCTACACTAGAAATGTTTGCCATGCCTGATACGGCAATAATAACTGCACTAATCGGAGATAACAAACGACCTACACTCGCAGAATTTTGCATAGCCAGTAACATAGGAGTCGCTTCCGCCCCTAATTCTTTGGCAAATCCCGGCACTAATGGTGAAAACGCAAACATGGAAGCAACACCAGATCCCATAACAACACTCAATACGACAATCAATCCTGCAATGCCAACGAGAATAAAGTCGAAAGGCAACGCCATCCCTTTAATGCCTTCTACAAAAGAATTAACGACGCCTAAGGATGTTAAGCCAAAGGCAAATGTTTCCCCTGCAACGATCAAAGTTACTGTATTCGATAATTGATTGCCCATGCCTTTAAAAAATACGGTAATACTATCTGCTACTTTTCGTAAACTACCTAACCGAATTAACTCACACGTCATGGCAATAAACAAGCTTAAAAACATGGCTAAGTTAACATTCATTTTAATGCTGCCTATGGCATATGGACTAAATCCTAAAATAAAAATGAGTGGCAATAATGGCAAAAACATATAGATCATAGGTCCTACAACTAATTCTGTATGTTCTACATTTTCTTCTTGCTCTACCGCTGTAGTCACTACATGACCTGAGCGCTTATCACAATATTGTTGCCAAACATAATGACTAATCGCAGCCATAAGTCCACAAATAACATATACTTTCAACTGATAATCAACAAAATATGCATGGACTGGAATATTTGCCGTTTTAGCCACTAACAAGGTAGTAGCTGAAGCGGGTCCAATATCAAGTAAATGACCAGTGGCAACAGCTGCTGCCGCACCTACAGGACTCACGCCTAAACGAACTAAAATGGGGAAAATCGTTACCATCATTAGCATTGCCAAACCAGAGGCACTAGGAATGACCAAAGACATGAACATATTGATAATGAACGTAATCGCCAACACTAAATAGGGGGCTTTCATTTTTTTCAACGGTTTCACCGCCACCGTAACCAAACGAGCACTAGCACCGATATGATCCATATATTTCGCAAAACCCGTACAGGTCATAATCATAAGGCCAAGACCTGCCACATCTTTACCTGCTAATACGACGATGTACTGAAAAGCGTCAAATATAATATTGCCAGTTTGTTGCTTTGCATCTACAAATTGTGTCGTATACCCCAAGCAAAAGGAAATTAGCATCATAACAAGACCACCTGCTAATAGTACCGATTGCGGTTTAAATTTTTTAATCACCAAATAACCTACAATTATAATCACAATAAGTGCTATCAATATATTCATTGTTTAGGACCCCCTATTAAAAGTTTTCTTTACTTTCTTTAAAATCAACTTTAATTTGTTCTAATATTTCTGGATGTTCTAACAGTTCCACTACAGTTAATGCAATCCCCTTGGCACCATTCATAATTACATCTTCTGCAAATTGTGTTTTTCCCCTATCCAACCACTCTTTAGAGTGACTACTTACTCCACGATTAACATATTTTACCCGTAAACACGCACCTGGCACACGGAAAGTGACACTTGAAAAATCAGTAGATCCTGTGACTTTACGCGGTTCAGAAATATCAGGAATACCAATCTCTGCTGCATGCTTTAGCAACATATCATTGAGGCGTTGCACATTCACCTTGTTATCATAGGCTTTTACCTCATCAATCGTTAAGGTGGCCCCCACTTGTAACGCTGCCCCTTCTGCAACTTTATACACTTTTTCTAGTACTTCATTGAGTCGAATACGACTGGAGGAGCGAATATACCATTGCGTACAGGCATAATCTGGTACAATATTAGCCGCCTTACCGCCATCTGTAATAATGCCATGCATTCTTACATCTGTTGGCACATGTTCTCGTAAATATTCCATACCATTAAAGAATAACAATACCGCATCTAAGGCGCTAATACCTTTTTCTGGAGCAATCGCCGCATGTGATGCTTTGCCGTGAAATTTAAAATTAATTAAATTCAGTGCCAGTGACTTACCATCAACCGTGGTAGAATCACTGCCATGCATCATAAACGCCACATCTAAATCATCAAATACACCATCTTTCGCCATGACTAATTTGCCACTTGCCGTTTCTTCTGCAGGTGTACCTAACACAATCAACGTAGCTGGTACGTCTAATGTTCGTTTTAATGCAATAGCCGTAGCCATAATAGACGGCGACTGCATATGATGACCACATGCGTGGCCTAATCCTTCCAATGCATCATATTCACACAAAAGACCAATCTTAGGCCCACCACCTTGAATATGTGCTACCGCTTTAAAGGCGGTTTTCAATCCACTAACTTCTCGTTCTACCGAAAATCCTTCTTTCTCTAACCGTGCTGTAATTCGTTTATGTGCCTCAAACTCCTCATTGCCTAGTTCTGGATGATCAAACAAGTAATCAGCGAACGCTTTCATTTCACCCCGAAGACTTTCAATTTCATTTAATAGCTTGTCATTATCCATGATATTCCTCCCTAGTCTCCTATATTACTACTCTCTAACTATTCCTATTACTTATCATATTAATGCTCTAACTAGATAAAATAAAATAGAAATACTTAATGCGATACTATTTATTTTTTCTATATCCAATAGTAATGTAACCATGAAAAATTTTAAAAAAATAAAGCTAGAGTTAGAAGGATTTATCGATTATAATAATAAAAACTACATTCTATCCTGAGTAATCTCTCGCACCAATGCTAATTCTCCTCATTAGTACACAGAGTATATATGTAGTAACACAATTGTCTCAAGAGTATGTAGTATTTTGTCTTTTTAGATACTGTAACGTAGGAGTTAGTATGGATTTTAAAGATTTAACAATTATTAAAGAAATCTATGAAACAAAAAATATTACCAAAGCGGCTAACAACTTATTTATTTCTCAGCCTACCTTAACCTATCACCTTCAAAAATTAGAAAAAGACTTAGGTATTTCAATTATGACGCGACAGCCTAAGGGTGTTGTGTTTTCTGAAAATGGGCTCTTACTAGCCCACTTTGCGCAAAAAACATTACAAGATTGGATGCACCTAAAAAAAGAATTTGTACTGACTAGCACCTCTTCATCAACACCGTTAAAAATAGGTCTATCAACGGTTATATCAAAACTAAAATTTCCGCGCCTATTTCAACAGTACACCCACATGCACAAAGAATTTAAACCACTCTTATATACAGGTTCTAGTACACTAGAACTACCTAAATTGCTGTATACAAAAGAAATTGATATAGCCATTGTCCGAGGCAATCTAACTTGGGAAGGACCTCAAATTCTGTTAAAAGAAGAACCGTACTATTTAATTTCCAATTCACCAATTCAATTAGAAAATTTATTAAAAAGTACCTGGATTTGCTATCAATCATCCTATATTACGAAAACGGATTTACAACTTCGCCAATGGTGGAATAGTTATTTTACACACCATACACCGAAAACAATGTTGCTAAACTCTATCGAAGCAGCTATTGAAATGGTGAAATACAATTTAGGATGGACGATTATTCCTGAAATCTACTTAATTCACTGTAGCACGCTACATGCTACACCAATTGCAATTCGCAATGAACAACCGATTACTCGCAAAACGATTCTCGCCTATCAACCTTACATAGAAATCCATAAAGAAGCACAAATGTTCATCCATTATATAAAAAAGTATTACAAATAAGAAAGCTATCTACTTTCCAATAACCTATCCATTACGCTTACTACTAAACAATATCTTACTCTACGTCTATCACCATACGCTTAGCATCGTCACAACGATGCACTGTATCTATCACTTTTTATATGCACATCTATAATGTATATAACAATAAGATTTTTACTAACCAAAAGAGATATCCCTTTTGTGAGTCCAATTAAGGATTACAGAAACCAACGATTACTTGCTAAAAGAAGCCTTCAAACAGAACGCAAACGAAAATGACCACACTAGAGTATGGATTCCTCTAGCGTGGTCATTTTCGTTATCATGAATTCAATGATTCTCGCTTTTCACAGGGGCTCTGTCTTCTGCTACCAGCAAGGTCGTTTCCGATGCTGTATCATAGGTAACTGATTTCGATTCTTCTGTGAAAGATCCAGAACCACCAATTCCGAAATATTTCTCAAAGAATATCTTTAGCTTGCTAATGACACCTTGTTTTTTCTCAGCACGCTTTGGAAACCTGATATAATGACATATCCAGGAGAAAAAGTACAGATTGATATAAAATATGTACCGAATGAATGTTTATTATTTCCCACAAATGGTGTTCACTATTACCAAATTACGGCTATCGATGAATATTCCAGAAAACGTGTATTGTCTATTGTAGATGAGAAGAGTGTAACTAACACAAGCAAATTTTTACTAGACTTAGAAGCTCGAATGGGCTTTAAAATACAGACAGATAATGAACGAGAGTTTACTAATTATGGAATTAAGGAACGATAATGTTTATTCGATAGAGTATTACGAGAATTAGGTATAAAACATAAACTGACACGCCCATTTTCACCATGGCAAAATGGAAAAGTAAAACGAAGTCATAAGGTTGATGGAGAACGATTTTACAGAAGAAAGTTTACCAGTCTTGATGCTTTTTTAAAAGCGCATCAACGGTATGCAAGTAGATATAATAACATAGTACAAAAAGTATTGGGGTTTACATCACCTAATGAATATTAAGAGAGTACTTTTTACGTACATCATTAGGAGTCTGTGTCACAAATGTTTGACTACTACAGAAGGAAGGAAATTGAGAGATAATTTAATATTTATTCTATACTATATTTGAAATTGCCTAACTATAATTTTACTAAAATTTTGTAAAATTTAATAAGTAACATTAAATATATGTTAAATTAGAGATTGCTATTAATTGTTTATTATGCATCAATTTATTCTTATTGCTTAATTATAAAATGAAATTGAACACATAAAAAATCCATAGTGAACCTTGTGTTATGATTTAGGTACCTAATCAAAATATAACCGAGGTAATCACTATGGATTACAATAATCATAACACGACATTACGCACAAATAAACACTTAAACTTCGAAGAACGATTTTATTTAGAAAAGAGAATCGCTCTAGGAGATAGTATTGCTGCAATTTCACGTGCATTGGGCCGTTCTAGAACAACTATTTATACAGAATTAAAGCGTGGTACTGTAATTCAAATTCGACATGGTAAATCTCAACTTGTATATTTAGCTGATTCTGGACAAGCAACATATGAAAGACAACGTGTTGGCTCCTTTAATACCATGAGAATTGGTGCTATAGAATCTTTTATAAATTGGATTGAAAGCAAGACTCTAGCTGATCGTTGGTCATTTGATGCTGCTGTTGGATATGCTAAACATAAGGGTTTATTTATGCGTAATGAAATGGTTTGTACTAAAACTTTATATAACTATCTTCACAAAGGTGTATTAGGTATAAAAGCAATTGATTTACCATTGGTAGTACGGCGTTCCCAACGAAAATCTATTTCTAGAAAACATAAGAGAGAACTTGGTAAATCCATAGAACTTCGCGATTCTAATATTGAAACGCGCGAGGAATTCGGACATTGGGAATTAGATACCGTCCGTGGAACAAAAGATAAGACAGACCATGTTTTAATCTCTTTACTTGA
>NZ_AUFY01000016.1:0-4148 GCF_000426745.1 Veillonella montpellierensis DSM 17217 | reverse complement strand
GAAAACGTGTATTGTCTATTGTAGACGAGAAGAGTGTAACTAACACAAGCAAATTTTTACTAGACTTAGAAGCTCGAATGGGCTTTAAAATACAGACAGTACAGACCGATAATGAACAAGAGTTTACTAATTATGGAATTAAGGAACGAGAATGTTTATTCGATAGAGTATTACGGAAATTAAATATAAAACATAAGCAGATATGTCTATTTTCACCATGGTAAAAATGGGAAAGTAGAACGAAGTTATAAGGGCGATGGAGAACGATTTACAGAAGAAAATTTACAAGTCTTGATGCTTTCTTAAAAGCATATCGACGGTATGCAAGTAGATATAATAACATAGCACAAAAAGTATTGGGATTTAAATCACCTAATGAATATATAACAGAGTACTTTTTACGTACATCATTAGGAGTCTGTGTCACAAATGTTTGACTACTACAGATTCCGTTAATTAAGTAATATAGAAAGATACTTATGTTTCTTATCCATTTATGATATACTATCTTTATAGAAAGTTATCGATATGAACGTATTTCCTGTATATATAAGGAGTTATGTATGAGAAGTTTAAACCGTATATTATTAATTGTGGCATTAATGGCAATTGTTTGGCATATATATCAAAATGGTATACAGTTGATTAATGTAGGGGCATTAGTTGTATTGGCGGCCTCATCTTGGTTAGAAAAGTGGGCAGCGAAGAAGAAAAAAGCCTTAGATGATCAATATCGTCGTGATTGTGAAGAAGCACAGTTTAAGAAGAGTGAACAAGAAACAATCGATATAGATGGGCAGGTCGAAAAGGAAGATAATAAATAGATTACATAGGTAAAAGTTATAGGAGATAGTATGAAGTTAGTATCATGGAATGTAAATGGTTTACGAGCAGCTGTTACGAAAGGATTTATGGATGCCTTTCATGAATTAGATGCAGATATGTTTTGTTTACAAGAGACAAAGTTACAGCCAGAACAAATTGAAATGGTGTTACCTGGTTATGAACAATATTGGAATAGCGCGGTAAAAAAAGGCTATAGTGGGACGGCTCTATTTACGAGGGTTAAACCGCTCTCTGTGATAAACGGCTTAGGCATTGAAGAACATGATCAAGAAGGACGAGTTATCACTGCAGAGTTTGATAACTTTTATTTAGTAACTTGTTATACACCGAATAGTAAACGAGAGTTATTACGTCTTGAGTATCGTATGGAGTGGGAAGATGCCTTCCGTACATATCTATTGGGATTGAATGAGAAAAAACCAGTTATCGTTTGTGGCGATTTAAATGTAGCTCATCAAGAAATTGATTTAAAAAATCCTAAAACAAATCGTCGTAATGCAGGCTTTACGGATGAAGAAAGA
This sequence comes from Veillonella montpellierensis DSM 17217, assembly GCF_000426745.1. GTDB lineage: Bacteria > Bacillota > Negativicutes > Veillonellales > Veillonellaceae > Veillonella > Veillonella montpellierensis. The sequence goes on along the minus strand of NZ_AUFY01000016.1, from coordinate 2,781 downwards.
AACAAGATGACCGAATTGCTAGAAGCAGGATTTACGGATACTTTTAGATATAAGTATCCAGATGCGATAGAAGAATATAGTTGGTGGTCTTATATGGGTAAAGCACGTGAGAAAAATACGGGGTGGAGAATCGATTATTTTATTACATCCAATGATATAGTTGATAAAATTGAAGATGCGAAGATTCATCAACATATTTTTGGTAGTGATCATTGCCCAGTAGAATTGGATATTAAGTTATAAATGAAATGGTAGATGGAAAAGCATATATTAGCAAGACCATACATGCTTTTTTAGTATTGTAAGAATTGATGGAAGCATACTATGATGAATGAAAGAAATGAACGTGCCGTTGTTTTATTGAGTGGCGGTGTTGATAGTACTACTTGTTTAGCCTTGGCTATTGAACGATTTGGAAAAGATTGTGTTATACCGTTGTCTATTTTATACGGACAAAAACATAGTAAAGAATTAGAAGCGGTGCATGCTATATTAAATTATTACCATATGCAAGGACAATCATTGGATGTAACAAAAATATTTGCTTTTAGTAATTGTTCTTTGTTGCAACAATCTACAGAATCAATCCCTGAAGGATCCTATGCAACACAGCAAGCAAATAGCGGTAGCGATGTAGTGAGCACGTATGTGCCTTTTCGCAATGGCTTGTTTTTATCAGCGGCTGCGTCATTAGCACTTTCATTAGAGGCTAGTCATGTATATTATGGGGCTCACAGTGATGATGCAGCAGGCAATGCATATCCTGATTGTAGCAATGCTTTCTATAATGCTATGGGCGCGGCCATCTATGAAGGTAGTGGCAAGCTATTGACTTTAGAAGCTCCTTTTATTACTGCTTCTAAAGCAGATGTTATTAAAGAAGGCATACGATTAGGGGTTCCCTATGAATTAACATGGAGTTGCTATGAAGGTGGAGCAACACCTTGTGGTCATTGTGGTACCTGTATTGATAGAGCACAGGCATTTGCCGCTAATGGGCTTAAGGATCCTGCTATCAAATAAGCACATTACTATGTATCATATACATTTTATTAAAAATTTTTTATGTTTATACAAAAAAAGACTTGCCAAAAATAAATCTGATATGATACTATAACAAAGTACTAAGGTGCTGGCGTAGCTCAACTGGTAGAGCAGCTGACTTGTAATCAGCAGGTTGTGGGTTCAATTCCTATCGCCAGCTCCATTTTACAATTACATAAGACAGTTCGTAACCATCCTGTCTATAAACAAAACTAGGAAGACATAAGCTAAGCAATACGAGTATGGTTAACCATACTCTTTTTTTATGTAAAAGGAGGTGAGTGTGATGAAGATTAATTCTATTAGACGATTAACTATCTCTTCTATGGTAATAGCTATTTATATTGTTGTTTTATATATTACACAAGGTATGTCTTTTGGCCCTTATCAAATTAGAATTGCCACATCTTTATATGCACTTGCTTATATCTTTCCTTTTCTCATTATTCCCATGGGGATTGCTAATTTGATTGCCAACTTTTTATTTGGCGGTTTAGGTTGGCTCGATTGCCTTGGCGGCTTTGGTGTGGGCATCATTACAACCATGATTATTGTAGGTCTAAAACGGCGTCAAATGAATCTATGGTGGTCACTCTTACCTATTGTGATTGTTCCTGCTGTGTGCGTATCGGCATGGCTAGCATATGTATTGCATATCCCTTATACCGTGTTGATTTGTAATCTGTCGGTGGGGCAAGTTATTCCTGCTGTGGTAGGATGCTTACTAGTACAATTATTAAAACGACGATTAGTACTACCTATTAGAAAGTAAGCGGATAGTTATTAGATATAGTGTGAATGATTTGAAAGTTAAAAAAATAAAAAAAGCACTTGCATAAGATAATCTAGATGTGGTATATTAGTTAAGCACTAAGGAGTGGCAATAATTGAGAGGCTTTGGTTGCATGGTATTTGGAAACTAAGCAATAAAAAATTATTGACAAGCTTATTGCCTGAGTGCTATAATATATCTTGTTATGAAATGCTGGCGTAGCTCAACTGGTAGAGCAGCTGACTTGTAATCAGCAGGTTGTGGGTTCAATTCCTATCGCCAGCTCCATATGGAGGGATTCCCGAGCGGCCAAAGGGAGCAGACTGTAAATCTGCCGTCTTCGACTTCGAAGGTTCGAATCCTTCTCCCTCCACCATTTTTTCATAGCGGGGTGGAGCAGTTGGTAGCTCGTCGGGCTCATAACCCGAAGGTCGCAGGTTCAAGTCCTGTCCCCGCAACCATAATTATAGCAACAGTATAATTTCTATTATGCTGGTGTAGCTCAGTCGGCAGAGCGTATCCTTGGTAAGGATAAGGTCACCGGTTCAATCCCGGTCACTAGCTCCATATACGGCGGCATAGCTCAGTTGGCTAGAGCAATCGGTTCATACCCGATGTGTCCGCGGTTCAAATCCGTGTGCCGCCACCAATACCTTCCTTGGGAAGGCTTTTTTTATATGTAAATTTTGGGTAGATACTTTATATTTATCTTGCTTTATACTATAATGGATATATACACCATTATTTTGTTATGATGAAGGAGGCTATTTACTTAAAATGGCAAAAGAAAAATTCGAACGTACAAAACCGCATGTTAACATTGGTACTATCGGTCACGTTGACCATGGTAAAACAACATTAACAGCAGCTATTACTAAAGTATTGGCTGAAAAAGGTCAAGCTGATTTCCAAGACTACAGCATGATCGATAAAGCTCCAGAAGAACGTGAACGCGGTATTACAAT
>NZ_AUFY01000015.1 GCF_000426745.1 Veillonella montpellierensis DSM 17217 | reverse complement strand
GCCGCCAGCGTTCGTCCTGAGCCAGGATCAAACTCTCCAAGATATCTTGAAGCTATTTGCTAGCTCATTTGTTTTTGTTACTTACGTAACTTGAATTTTTTGGTTGGTTTCTTACGAAACCCGCACTCTGGCATATGTACATTACTAAGTAATGTTTACCTTATATTGTTCAGTTTTCAAAAATCTGTTGTCGCTATTTCTTCAACCGACGACTTGATTATCTTATCATTTTCAAGATGTCTTGTCAACAACTTTTTATGATTTTCTCGCTCATCTAGTACATACGCCCTAGACAAGCAAATTAAAACAGCTCATACCTGAACTGTATTAGTATTGTATCCTATTGCACTATAAATTGCAAGAGGATTTTTAATTATTTTTGGTAGTCGTCTCTGTAGTAATCAAACATTTGTGACACATAAGACGGAAAATAACATCGCAGTGCGTAGCTATAAAGTATTTTGATGTCAAAATACTTTATAGCCACGCAAGACTGTATGGTATCAATAAAAATAAGGGGTTACAGAATTATCTGTAACCCCTATTTAATCAACTTGGTGCGGATTGAGTGTTTACACTATAAATTTAGCACTATTGCTATATCATTTAACCTCTACATAAGAAAAGGGGCAGATAAGGGACAAATTATTATTTATAATTTATCGAACACAATGTAAAATGTCCTTACAAAAAGGACTATCATATTCGATAGTCCTCATTGGAATCATTATTTTTCTAGTTTACCATATAATCGTTCCATACCTTGCCGTGTCACTAGCCACATTTTACCTGACTTTCGACATTCTACATCTATTTCTAATCGTGGTGGGCGTCCTTGAACACCAGTACATAATCCCTTTACTGTACTAGCTGATAGATTCCACTGTTCTCCTGCTTCTTGTGTTGTCATAATATCTTCTATTTCAAATTTCAAATTTATCACCTTCTAACTAAACGTTTAATTGCTAATATTAAAACAATAATAGTTGCTATATTAATCATCCATTCTAAATATTGCATAATCCACCTCGTTGATTTATAATAATATTGAAAAGGTGGCGGGGCTTTCACCCGCCCGCTTTTTAGTCTTTGCTAACAAGTTTCAAAATTGCTATTGCTAGTGCTAGTAGCGTTAAGCCATTTATCAAACTTGTTAGCTCTTTTATTATGTCCATCATCATCACCGCCTTACACATATATTATATTTGCAAAAAATAAGCCTACTAACATAGTTTTCACTCTATGCTAGTAGGCTCTTTTATTACAACTAATTCTTTACAGCCAAATATATGACCGTTCACCTAATAAAATAGTAAGTAGTTTACTATTTCTACATTCTCTATTCGCTCGTATAATTCTTTTTTTCTCATTTAAGTATGTTTCTGCTTTTATGAATCCGTTTTGTGTTATCGCTGACGAACCTTTGTTGCTTTTAAAGTTCTGATTTACTAACTCTAATTCCCTGTTCTATTCATTTATTATACGCTTCGTATGTATTCCCCATTAAACCATACCATCTTACGATATAAATTTAGTTTAGGCTTGATAGAATTGAAATCTTGTTCACTAAGATACCCAATCGGCGACATATCCGAGACTACCCATGTAAACTCAACATCATTTTCTTTTAATGACTTTAAAGGTCCTTGTGATTGGCTTAATGTGTCCTTGCTATACTTTACAGCTAGTTCAGCACCAGTATACACCAATGAACGAGGGAAGTCTGTTCTATGGCAATAGTCCATGCAATCCAGTACAAACTTTTCAGCAAAGGAAGAAATAAGCTCTAGGCTCTTTTTATCCATGGTCATATCAAGCATAAACAACATTCGTTTAGCTGTATCTGCAATACACTGCACCGCCTCTTCATAACTTATATACTTCACATTTGCCATACCTCACCTCCTTTTGGATATTAAAAAAGCACCCTTTTGGTTTGGGTGCTCACACAACATGATTCACAATATATTTTCTATGAGTTTTAGAACTACCCTCTAGCAAATGCAAGAAATAATTAACCGCTTCTTCTTCATCTGCTATATCTCGCTGTTCAAAGACTTCATTTCTTTCAGTCCAATATACCGAAAACCCTTTAGGAATTCTTTCAAGAATTATTGTACCTGGCACAATAGGCGTAGGACTGTTATCAATATTATATGAGCTTTTAGGTACGCTGATTTTAGGCAATAATGCTTTAATTTCTTTAATTGTCATACTAATCAATCTCCTTTAAATAGCCTTCATCTAAATAATACTGAATACTTTCTTTGGTTTTATACTGAATCCCTCCACCAACTTTATTAAATGCTGGTGTAATAACGCTAGTTTGTACTGGTAGTGGCTTAACAACTATACACTGATGTTCATTATCAGTATATTCTGCTTCAGTATAAGGCACAGTTCTATTTACAAACGGTGTTCCTGCTGGTGCAGTATATTTTTCTCTAGTTCTACCATATCGAGTTATTTTAGTTCCTACCAACAAAACTTCAGTCCAAGTTTTACCAATTGCACCGCCATTAGTAGGATAGAGAGGAAACTCTTTCTCGTTTGAATCCGGGTCGGAAAACCATCTTTTTTCCTTATCTTTACCTAAAGTATACCCAAGCTCTTCTAACTCTTCAATAGCTTTTTATAACTTTCTTTTAATGACTTTAACGATCCTTGTGATGAGTTTAATGTGTCCTTCCTATACTTTACAGCTAGTTCAGCACCAGTATACACCAACGAACAAGGGAAGTCTGTTCTATGGAAATAGTCCAGGCAATCCAGTACAAACTTTTCAGCAAAGAAAGAAATAAGCTCTAGGTCCTTTTCGTCCATGGTCATATCAAGCATAAACAACATTCGTTTAGCTGTATCTGCAATACACTGTACCGCCTCTTCATAACTTATATACTTCACATTTGCCATATTCCACCTCCTTTTGGGTATTAAAAAAGCACCCTATGCAGAGTGCTTAATTAATAATTTTATTATTCATTAAATATTGATTTATTTTTTTATTATACTGCATAAACTCCAAGAATTTATCACAAGCATCCTCTTCGTGGGTAAACACATCAAATTTAACAGGAATACCACGCTCTATTACAGAAACTTCAAATTGTTTCCCATTAAAAGCTATAGACACATATACTTCTGCCCAAGGTCCTTTTCCATGGTCCAAAATAAAATATTCATACTTATCTATGTTAAGGTTATCTAAAACCTTTCGTAGGTCGCCAATCTTCATCTACATACATCTCCTCTATATAACTTTCCTTGATTAACTCCCAAATAGACATCTCTAACTTATATTGAACTCCTTTACCTCTTTTAGAAAACCACGGCGAGATTAATGACTTACTCACCTTGATAGGTTTAATAACTTTATATACATGATATTCTATAGGTAATTTAGTGTACAAATCATCCATAGATCTTTTTGTATACGAAATTCCAACAGGGAAAGTATATCGACCAGATTCTTTCCCAATTCTATCAATTTTTGTTCCCACTGGCAAGTTGATGATTTTAGGTGTTCCAACACCGCCATCATTAGGTGTCCAAATAGGTTTTCCATCATCAGAATGATAAGAGTCTCTAGATATAATATACCCCATACCCCTTTCTTTTGCCAATATTTTTATAAAATCAGCCGATGGCGGAATATAATTTAATCTCATTAATTCTATTTTACTTAATGATTTATGATTATCTACTATATTGATGCCATCATAATATCTTGCATCATGTTTTAATATTTTTTCTATTCTTGCGCCTTGTTTCCACTCATCAAACGTTTTAGATGTATCTACATACACCGCTTTCCAATCGTCATAGTCCATATTGCGAGGCACTTTCTCATATCGCATAGGTTCGCTCTTATTAGCTTTTTCAATTTTACCAATACGATAACCGCTAGTCGCTTTCTTATCTAACGCACCAGCTATTGTGAATCTACATCGCGGATGTAGTGGTGGAACATTCGTTCCCACTTCAGCATCTGCAACAGAATATATATTGTTATCATGTTGACGGCAAGTCGACGATGTTCGCTTATCGAGCGTTGCTATAGACATGCTTCATTTTAGAATAATGGATATCTACTCATATGTAATACATAAAACGGAAGCTGATATGGCAGCTTATATCTATAAAGTATTTTGATGTCAAAATACTTTATAGCTACGCAAGACTGTATGGTATCAAACAAAAATAAGGGTTTACAGAATTATCTGTAAACCCTTATTTAATTAGCTGGTGCGGTCAGCGGGACTTGAACCCGCACGAGCGTTAGCTCACCACCCCCTCAAGATGGCGTGTCTGCCATTCCACCATGACCGCATATTCTATATGATTAAAGTCGCCAAGACGAGTGTCTCAAGTAAATGGTGCCTCAGGACAGAATCGAACTGTCGACACACGGATTTTCAGTCCGTTGCTCTACCGACTGAGCTACCGAGGCATATTTAAGTAAAAAAAAATGGCGACCCCGATCAGATTTGAACTGACGATCTTCGCCGTGACAGGGCGACATGTTAACCGCTACACCACGGGGCCGCATAACAACTCTCGTTGACTACTTTGCTAGTATACCAAAGGTCAGAGATAATTGCAAGTGCCTTTTACATTTTTTTACAAAAAAATTATAAATTCATGCAATACACTAATCATCTAGTTAGTATAGTCATAAACCATTCCTCTATATATCTTGCGCAGTCTATATATCATACTGGTTTCTAATCATTGCGTTCATATCCTTTTTCTTATAGAAACTATTATTTCTAATATCGCAATGAAATAACCTCACAAATAATAGATTGCACCGCTTCTATGAGCCATGCTACGTCATACACCCGCTCATATATGTATGATACGAAATAGTAACATAATCATGGCATTCACTACTAACTAACTTACAATTGATACTACTAGCTGAAACTATGTAGTATAAACATACATTTTATAGTATAGCTCATTTCTTCAGCACATATGTCATACGTTATATACCAATCACGATACAAGTTAAGTGATCTTTATACTTTCAATACAGTCATCTATCTAATTTACTACCAACTATATACTGTCATATTTGCATATCACGCAATAAAAATCATGTACTAAATCACATAATTACTAATTGTACCTATATTTTAATGGGCCAATGTAAATTACATGTTCCATAACTAGGTTATATCATCAGTGAGTTTTCTTACATCTAAGGCATACGGAACATAACACGGCTATAGATTCCACTATATAATAGTGTTCCTTCTATTCATAACCGCTTCAATAAAAATGATTTCTCTATAAACCTATCCTCTTTTATTAATAAAAAAGCATCCTAATACTACAGAGAAATGAATCTAATCATCAAGCACTAGTCATCCTACTTATGTACTTCACCATATCTCATAAAAGTAAATGATGCTCCATTCCACCCGTTTATAAAGGCATTACATATCTTCTTTATGTGCAGGTTCCAAAGCCTGGTTGTCAAGTAGTTGTTGACAGGATGCAACGAATCGATATTTAGCTTCTACTTTGGCCACATCCCAATCTGTCCCTTTAGGACACCATTCAGAAGGTAAGATGCCACACTTAGGGAAGTTAATAACAAATCCCATAGTATCCGCTTCATGGCTTCCCCACCACGCACCGATTGCTTCCTCTGGGTCTAAATATACACTATGAAGGCCTGTATCTGCTAACCAGCCTTCAATCGTATCCCATAATTCTTGAGGTATACAACTATTAGTTAAATATTCTCGTAAACTTACTTTAGCCACGTCTTGCAACTCAGATTCTACTGCCATGGTCATCACCCTTTCTAATAATCAGTATCCTATGCTAAGGTTAGTAAAACACATCGATATTTATTTTATCTAGTCCCTATAACACCTATTAACTGTATACTTTCTACATATAGGTTATCTCGTGCTATAGTACTATCCCTTACGAGGAATAATAGCATTAACCGCAGTAATATAGGAAATTAATTGATCGTTCTCATCCACCATACGAATAGACCAAACATGTGTCCGTTTACCGTGTTTAATCAATTCACCATAAGCATAGAGATAGCCAGTTGATTGTTTAGGATTTACATGCTGTGCCGTTACTGTTTGTCCTACAGCCATTAATTTTTCATCGGGTCTATGTTGCTCTAAATAAGCAGTCGACATCATGCCTCCTACAATTTCAGCAAATGCTAACGTAGCACCACCATTTAAATAGCCAAATGGTTGGGCATGAAAGCTTCCTAATTTCATACAACTTTCAAACGCATCATCTTCTAGACGAGCATATTGAATATCTAATCCTTCTAATAAATTCATGATCCATTCCTCATATACATTATATTTGCCACTACATGACTATGCTTCAATCGTCACTATAGCTTGTGCTTGCTCCATCAATATAGATTGATGAATCGACACACCCAATCCTACACCATTGGGAACTTTCATTATACCATCATTAAATACCAGTGCTGGCGTTGTAAGATCATCATAAAAATATCTACTAGAATCTGATAAATCTCCAGGCATATACGAATCGCCTAATGCAGCCAACTGTACATGAAGCATTTTAGAAATACTACTCTCTACCATGCTGCCAATCCAGTAGTACACATTATGGCGCCGACAATAGTCAATCATTTGCTTAGCAGGGTATAGCCCACCTAAACGACCAATTTTAATATTCATCACTTCAATAATGTCATGTTCTACGCCAAACTCCAACTCTGCCAAGGTTGACACCGTTTCATCAAAACAAAGCGGCGTAGTAATCGGCCAGTAATGATTGTATTTCAGATCGAAATAGTCTTCAATAGAAGTTACCTGAAATGGTTCTTCCATACACAATAATCCCAATTCATCAAAACGTGCCACTTCATCTACATCAGTAGGCGAAAAGCTGCGATTCGCATCGACTGATAAAGCTAGTGCAGGATATGCATCACGTACAGCAGCCACTTTTTCATACCCATCACGTGGGTTAATCTTAATTTTAATTCGTCTACATTGCTGTTCCACTTGGGTGTTCACAAATTCCAGCAATTCATGTAAAGGCATATCGCCAGCAACAACGCCCATAGGAATTGTATCTGCCAATGGTTGTCCCATAACATGTGATACCGTATTATAACCATTACGTTCAGCTGCCAAATTAAGCAATGCATTTTCTAGTCCTGCTACAGCCATAGGTGCCTCTACATGTCCATCAGACAAGCGACTGATAATTAAATGCACTTCAAAGCCACTATCAAGTTCCTGACCTACCACTGCTGGTGCATACTCTTTTGTTAGCTTTTCCCATGACACATCAAATGTTTCATTTGTATAAAAAGGTGTCGGAAAAGCAACTGATTCACCATATCCACGATTTCCCTGTTCATCTTCAGCGCAAATCACAATGGTGTGACGATAGTCTACAAGACCTTGTGCTGTTTTAAAAGGAAATTTCATCGGCATTCCCACTTGATATAATGTAATCGATTGTATAAACATATACGACCTCTTTCTCTACAACGCTTTTCTTTATGATCCGCACAAGCCATATCATGTTTGCTATGATACGCTTATATGTCAAGGGCACTACAAATCATAAACGCCTATTCATGACTAACTAGTAAGATGCACCTATAAGTGAAGCTGATTGCGCAAAATCTTACCTGATGCATTTCTTGGTAGGCGATTTCGCTTTACAATATACGTAGGCACTTTATACTTAGCTAGTCGCCCCTCCATATATGTACGAAGCTGTTCTTCGTCTAAAGATGTAACAATAAACAGAGCGGGTACTTGCCCCCATACCTCATTGAGTACAGGTACAACCGCACATTCAACAACTTCCTCTAACCGATACAATACATCTTCTATCTCTTTCGGATAAATATTTTCTCCTCCGGAAATAATGATATCCTTCCGTCGATTTAGAATATACAAATATCCATCTTCATCTACATAACCGATATCATCCGTATTAAAGCTCTCACCAATAGGCTCTTTCCCAAGATACCCCTCCATTAGCATAGGGCCAGATACATGAATTTCTCCTATGCCCTCTTCATCAGGATTGACAATGTGCACCTTCATAAAAGGTAATGGTTGTCCTACAGAATCCGCCTTATCTAAATGTTCCAATACAGAAAATGTCACATTTTGACTAAAAGTTTCTGTCATACCGTAGGTCTTAAAAATAGGTAGACCTTTTTGAACACAACTACGTATCAATGGCTGTGGAATAAACTCACCGCCTAACAAAATCATGCGTAACCGATGCCGTTCAATAAAAGGCACTAATTCTTTCAATATGGTTGGCACAAGAGAAACCATCGTGATTGTATTGTTAGTAATCAATCGTACAACTTCATCTCTGTCATATTTAGGGAGAATAGTGATGCGCGTCCCATTATACAAACTTCTCATAACAATGGATAAACCACTGACATGAAAAATTGGCAATACAATGAGCCAATTATCATCTTCACATACACCTAACCGCTGCATAGACGCCTTAACATGTGCCTCTATCTGTCGCCAGCGAATAGGCACCGACTTAAATTTTCCCGTAGTGGCACTGGTATTCATGATAACAGCAATTTGTTTTGGATCCATAGACCAATCAAGTAGAATTGATGGATTACTAGGTAATGCTGAAATGGCTGAGAATGGCAATACTTGGCATGGCCATGATATCGCTCCATCCAATCGAGGTCTATGATGAGTAGTTTCCATTATGGGATATTGTAACATTCCAGGGGGCGTAGGCGCACTACGCGGCTTCTTAGATGTATCTACAACTGTTGCGTCCTCTAAGAAATCCAACTGCATAGATTCTAATACATTCTCACTTCGTCGGTCAGAAGCCAACACATAGGAAATATCAAGCCCGCTTATTTGTTCCATCATTTCTTTCTGCGTTAAGCGCACATTGAGTAGTAATACTTCTTTACGTAGCAACAATAGGGCAAACAAGACGATGACCATATCGGTTGAGTTATCGGATACTAGAGCGACTCGGGTTTCTTGTTGCAACAAATCCGATAATCGCCTTGCTACATTTTCTACCTTCTCGTATACATCACCAAATGTTAATTCATTCATATATAACTGATTTGGATTCTTTTTGTATTGATCTGCTAGCCACTTCATACCTACGCTGTTACCCTTTCATTAAGGAAATTTAGGAAATTGTTTAAAATCCGGTTTACGTTTTTCCTTAAAAGCATCACGGCCTTCTTTTGCTTCATCGGTTGTATAATACATTAATGTTGCATCCCCAGCAAATTGTTGTAATCCAGCCAATCCATCTGTATCTGCATTAAATGATGCTTTCAACATGCGAAGTGCCATAGGAGATAATTGAAGAATTTCCTTACACCAAGAAACAGTTTCCGCTTCCAATTGATCAAAAGGAACTACCGTGTTTACCATACCCATTTCATAGGCTTGTTGTGCCGTATATTGACGGCATAAGAACCAAACTTCGCGAGCCCTCTTATGACCAATCATACGTGCTAAAAATCCAGCCCCGTAACCAGCATCAAAAGAACCTACGCGAGGACCTGTTTGACCGAATTTAGCATTTTCAGAAGCAATTGTTAAATCACAAACCACATGTAACACATGACCACCACCAATAGCATAGCCATTAACCATAGCAATGACTGGCTTTGGTGTAATACGAATCAAATGTTGTAAGTCTAATACGTTAAGACGAGGTATATTATCCTCACCTACATAACCACCATTACCACGAACACGTTGATCTCCACCAGAGCAAAATGCTTCTTTGTCTTCGCCTTGTCCATGATTGGCGCCAGTCAATATAATAACACCAATTTCTGCATCATCACGAGCCACGGAAAAAGCGTCAATCAATTCCATAACCGTTTTGGGACGGAACGCATTACGCACTTCTGGACGATTAATGGTAATTTTAGCAATCCCTTCATAGGTTTCATAAATAACATCTTCATAATTACGATCCAATACTTGCCAATTAAATGTAGTAGCCATAATCTTCTCCTTATCTTACTCATAGTATCTAAATAATCTCATACTAACCATACTCGATTGTGTACATCAAACACTAATCGATTATAGTATATCATGTATACTCAATCATCTTCTAACTCATCATGTCTCTATGAGCCATTAGATGGACCTGTCGTAGCATGCAAAAATTGAGCAACTATGCGTTCAAACTCTCTAGGTCGCTCCAAATGCGTATTGTGACCCACATTTTGAATTAAGGCCGTCGAAAACGAGTGCTCCTTTTTAAACACTTCTTCGCCTAAGGAACTATATTTTTCATCTAATGCACCACTAATATATAAACTAGGGCACATGATTTCATCAAGGCGATGGCCCACATAGGGCATACACCCTTGCCCTGATCCCATCAATGTATGATGTAAGGCATACGGTTCATTATGAAAGCGCCGCCGACGAATACTATCTTGTACGGATAAGGGTAATGTTTGTTGCGTCTTAAAAATAGGGAGTGCCGACCATGTATCTCTAAACCATGCACGCCCATTACGAACTATTTTTTTAGCTAATGCTTCATCTTGTAAAAACCTAAGTTTTCGTGCCGATGGGTCTTGAATACCCACCGATCCACTTTCTAAGATTAATGCTTCAATATCATGTTGATATTGCAAAGCATATAACAAAGCAATGCGCGCCCCCATCGAATAGCCCATCAAACTATACGATGCACCTACTGCTGCCTGAATCACAATATGTAATTGACGTAACAACTGTGGCAATTGATATATCTGTGTGTCTAGTGGCTTATCTGATTGCCCATGGCCAATAAAATCTAATCGATACATAGCATAGCCAGGAATCTCTATCCCATCCCATGTATTTCCTGACTCTGAAAAGCCATGAAAACACACAAGCGGTTTTCCTTGTCCTATTACATGTATATAGTAAGAAATATCATCCACTACGATTCTCATGATATCACCGTATACTTTCCATATAAGGCAGCACTTGTCTCTTTATCTGTTGGCACTTCAATAATATGAACTTGCTTTGTCGCCATTGCAACTTCTAGCAACCGTTGGTACTCTTCATAGGATGTAACGCGACTATAAGAAAGACCATACAAAATTTGTAATCCAGAAAAATCGATACCATGCGGTGTAGAAAATAGCTCATCAAAATAGGGAACATCTTTCTGTGGCAAGCAATGGAAAATACCACCCCCATCATTATTAAATAAAATAATCGTAAGCGGTATATCATATAATTTCCCTAGTAGCAAGCCATTGCTATCGTGGAACATAGACAAGTCCCCTGTCACTAACACCGTAGGAGTCCCTGTACTAGCCAATCCAAAGGCTGTAGAAATAGTGCCATCAATGCCATTTGTTCCGCGATTACCATATATACACGCCTGTGATTTTCCTGCTTTCCAAAAATAATCTATATTGCGAATTGACATACTATTAGCCACTACCAACTGAGCCTCATCGGATATAACATCTTCTAGAATTTGCACACAGCGCCCTTCAAATAGAGATTTTTCTTCTCTCACCCGTTCTAACTGCTCTCGTCCCTTCCGATTCGTCTCGATCCACTCACGTACATACGTATCATCATAGGATTGAACATCGATGGCTTTACAAAATTCTCCTATATCAGCCTCAATATATGTAGTGGTCGTAGCCGCTGAATTGCGATACAATCCTGTAGCATCCACCTGTATATAAGTTGCCTCTCTATGAAAGGCAATATACTGTTGCAACCGTTTCGATATACTCATTTGTCCAAATTGAATAATATAATCTGGCTGCAATCGCTCTATCATAGTAGAAGATTTTAAAAACACATCGTACGCATCGATTATGAACGGACTATCGCTCCTTCGCATATTCGACAAAGGATCTGCTAAAATAGGGGCGTATAGTCGCTCTGCCAAGGTAATAATCGGTGACATATCTTTCAATCTGTGGTTTGGTCCCACCACTATCACTATACGCCGATTCTGCCATTCTTCTATTTCACTCAACTGAGAAGATACATGAACATCACCTTTTAAAAAGCGAAATGGTTCCCTACTTCTACCCATTTCAAAATGTTTTTTATCCAATTCTGGTATTAATGGATCGCATAAAGGCACATTAATATGAACTGGACCCATCACGCCATGCATTGCATTCATATAAGCTTTTTGTGCTATAGTTCTTGGATATTGGTAAAAGTCTACCCCACTAGGTTGTGATAATTCTTCATAATAACGAACCATAGATCCCAATATTTTTTCTTGATCTACCGTTTGTGGTGCTCCTACTTTCTGTAATGTTGCTGGTCGATCCGCGGAAAGAATAAGTAGGGGGATGCCTGTATAATACGCTTCCATAACAGCTGGCATATAATGACCTATCGCAGATCCAGAGGTGCACACCAGTACGACTACTTCACCGATTTTCTTGGCAATTCCTAAGGCAAAAAAGGCGGCACTTCGTTCATCAATATTCATATAGGTTGTAAAGGATCCATAATACTTAAATAACAGCGCTAATGCAGTAGAACGAGATCCTGGACTACATACAACATGTCGTACACCTAATCTATATAATTCGTCCACTAAAGGAGCTAAGTATTCATTCATAAATTGTCCTCCTTTATTTTGACTATGGGCCTATCATCTCTTACAAACTTTCTAATATAGTACGCAATTTACTATTAGACTCTTTATATTCTTCTACGCAATCTGAATCTGCTACAATACCACATCCTACGTAGGCATATAAATGAGTATCTACAATAAGGGCAGATCGAATGCCTACTACACAAAGTCCATCACCATTGCCCTCAATCATTCCTAGTGGCGATGCATACATACCTCTTTCATGGGATTCATACCGTTTAATCATATCTAGTGCCACATCTGAAGGTGTCCCTCCCATGGCTGGCGTAGGATGCAACGCATGACACCAATCAATAATAGACGTTGACGCATCATAGGCTTCTATGATTGTTCGCAAATGATATAAATTAGGTAATGTCATAATATCCATAGGTGCCACTGTCACCTGAGAAGTAATGCCTTTCATAGTATGAATAATCATATCTCGTACTAAGGAGTGTTCATACACATTCTTAGGATCTTCTAGTAAAGCTTCTTTTCTCTGGTCATCACAGCCCTCTCTTGCACAAGTGCCAGCTAAGGCATAGCTCATAACATGAGATTGTTTCTTTTCCACTAACACTTCTGGAGATGCACCTAAAAATGTGTTACCTTCTTTCTGATACGCAAAAATAAAGCAACCAGAATTCCTAGTTACTAAATTATGTAGTATGCTTTCCACATGAAATCCCTGCGGCGAAGTAAACTCAACTTCACGAGAGGCTACTACTTTTGATACAGCTCCTTCATGAATCGCCCTTTGAATGGTATGAAACAAAGATGCCCATTGCTCATAGTCATGACTGCTTTCATAAACGTCATGATGCACGAATTCACTTACCTTATCATCAATAATCGGTAACGTATCCGCATATAAACAATAGGATTCATCACCATCAACTACATAATAATAGGTGAACGCAATTAATTCATTGCCCATATGGTTCCAATGAGAAGGACGCGTTATATCAAAAAAAGTCCGTCCATAAAACACATAGGGATAGCGTCCTATTTCTTGTTCTGATGACAGTGCGGCAAGTCGTTTCGCACCTATAATAATTCTATCATGTTGTGTATCACACCAATAGATGCGTTCTGTATCAGGAAAAGCATGCCAAAAAGAGAATGGATTCTCTAATCGCATAAATTGTTTTTTATACATCTATTTCACCTTGTATTGCTATTACATATTTTTTATTAACAATTTATTTTATCATTTCTTACGACAAATGCAAAACCTAAGAATCTACACCATATCATTAATGGCCCTTTCTCTGACCAAGCAATCGATCAATCCATTCCAATCCCATGTGGCGCAACACGAGTATAGGTGAATCAAATAACAATCGTGGTCCGCCCCAACGCATCATTCTTTGAATCTTTTGACGATATATTGGTTCATAACAATGGGTCTTACAACGAGAGCAAAATGTTTTTGTTGCCATATGTGGGCATTTCCTAATACGTTGAGCGGCATAATCCCTCACTGCTTGACATTCTGTACACAACGAACCCAATGGTGTACCATGTTTGGCGTGACAATATAAATGTATAATTTTTTCCATCGTAGTTAATTCTAATTGTCGCTTTTCTTCACAATTCATACCCACCCTCCTATCTACTATAATTGTATTATACCAAGCATTACTTTGAAATAAAAACAATCCATCAAGTCCGCTCTTTCTTCTTTAAGTAATAGCACTCTTTATTTTTTATGTAATAGCGCTCTTTCTTCTTTAGATACTACGATTGTTACATCATGTATTGGCATCTCCCTCCTATGATGAAAGATTACAGCACACAACTAACTATATATGATTCCTAAAAATTTTGTTTTTCTAATATTATGAACGTTAATTACACTAATCATGTATCATATTTATTAAATCGTTAAAAAAAACAAGCACTGATACAATTAAAAGAGGTCATTCCATTAATTCTTAGTTCTTACTATTGTCAATGTATTCCCTACACTGCACCTATGAGCACAGTATAGGATATATTTCTACCCTCACTATCTATGATATGCCATACTAAGTGCCATCCATGATACTGTATCTCCAATAGTTGCGAGCACGATACCGTACTGTATGTCCTTTTTCCCACATACCACATATGCATTGTATGATATTGTTACAAACTATCAATGCATGTATGTAACTCATTTCCGACCATCATCGGCTCATATCATCTTATATAGTCATTCTATCTAAAAGCTTTACGCCCAATATCCTTACGATATTGCATGCCAGAAAAACGAATCTTTTCTATGCGATGATACGCGCCTTGTAGCGCCTGTTCTAACCGAGGTGCTATACCGACAACGCCTAACACACGTCCCCCATCAGTAACAAATTCCCCCTTGTCTTTCTTAGTACCTGCATGGAAAATCAGCGTATTCTCTTCATCTGTAAGATTTCCTCTAATCACATCGCCCCGATGAGATCTAATAGGATACCCCTTAGAGGCCAACACTACACACGCTGCACTTCTATCGTGCCAACTAACCATATCCTCTTGCAACGTTCCCGTCGCACAAGCCCACATAATAGCGCCCAGATCACTCGCTAGTAAAGGAAGAATGACTTGTGTTTCTGGATCACCAAATCTAGCATTAAATTCTACTACCTTAGGTCCACTGTTAGTAATCATAAGACCTGCATAAAGACACCCCTTAAAGGGCATACCTTCTTGTGCCATCGCTTGTACAATCGGTAATAAAATTTTCTTCATCGCCTCTTGTTCTAAAGATTTCGTCAATATAGGGGCTGGTGCATACGCTCCCATGCCACCCGTATTAGGTCCTTGATCGCCATCAAAAATCCGCTTATGATCTTGTGCCGCCACCATAGGCACTACCACTTTGCCATCTACAAAGGCGAGTAAACTAACTTCTTCTCCCTCCATAAATTCTTCAACAACTACTGTACTTCCCGCCTTACCAAAGCGATTATCTGACAGCATGTCATCGATTGCTTCATACGCTTCTTCTTTAGTCATCGCCACGACGACACCTTTACCAGCTGCCAAGCCATCCGCTTTAATAACAACTGGAATACCATATGCATCAATACACGCCTTAGCGCTTTGTACATCATGAAAGACTTCGTACTTAGCAGTAGGAATATGATACCGTTCCATCATTTTCTTAGCGAAAACCTTTGAGCCTTCTAACTGTGCCGCCCGTTTCGATGGTCCAAATACAGCAATGCCTTCTCTTTCTAGTATATCAACTAACCCTTCTACTAACGGTGCTTCAGGACCTACGACTACGAGATCAACTTGGTGAGCTTTCAAAAAACTGATTAATTCCTCACTATCATGCCAATCCATAGGGACTACCGTAGCAATGTTTGCCATTGCATCATTACCTGGAATAGCATAAATAGACTCTACACTGGCACTTTGTGCTAATTTCCAAACAATGGTATGCTCTCTACCACCCGTACCAATTACGCAAACATTCATGACATCCTCCTGTACTATGCATTGTAATTCTATCTATTATCATAGGTCTATCCATTCCGCTACTTACTGATACGGCTTGTAAACTATTGGCATAATCACCATGCATCCATCATGACACTCTATAAAGTGCCTATAAAAGTATATACTAATACCTACATGTTAATGTTTAAAATGACGAATATGTGTGAATACCATGGCAATACCTGCTTCATCTGCCGCTTTAATTGATTCTTCATCGCGAATCGATCCACCTGGTTGAATAATAGCACGAATACCATGTGCAGCAGCAGTTTCTACCGTATCGCCAAATGGGAAAAATGCATCCGATGCTAATACAGCCCCTTTCGCCGCTTCCCCCGCCTGTGTTAAGGCAATATGCGCAGAGCCTACTCGATTCATCTGTCCTGCTCCTACGCCTAATGTCTGATGCGATGATGCTACTACTATAGCATTTGATTTAACATGTTTTACTAATTTCCAAGCGAAGCGCAAAGCCTCCCATTGTTCTTTAGTAGGCTCTACCTTCGTAACTACTTCGTAAGTAGATTCATCTTCTACTATGCTATCTTCTTCCTGTACTAATAATCCACCAGATACTTTTTTTAGTACCATCTGATGCGTATCTGGTTTATCTAACACAATGAGCCTAATATTTTTCTTCTTTTCCAATAACGATAAGGCCGGTTCATCAAAACTTGGTGCCATAATAACCTCTAGAAAAATCTTACTCATTTCTTTGGCCGTATCTATATCCACTGGACGATTTACAGCGACAATGCCACCAAAAGCAGATGTTGAATCGGCTTCATACGATCGCACATACGCTTCATGTACGTCTGCACCTATAGCAGCACCACAAGGGTTTGTATGTTTAATAATACACGCAGCAGGTTCAGAAAATTCCCATACCATATTCCATGCAGCTTCCATATCTACAATATTATTATAAGATAATTCTTTACCATGTAATTGGTGCATGCCGCCCATTCCACTAGGCTTACCAAAGTCTCTATAAAAAGCTGCTTTTTGATGAGGATTTTCACCATACCGCAAATCACTAACCTTTTCATAGGCTCCTAAAAATTCTTGCGGCAGTGGCTGTTCGCCTACTTGTTTTGCCATATAATTGGCAATGGCTACATCATACGCCGCAGTATGAGAGAATGCTTCTTTTGCTAATCGAAGTCTAATCGATGCTGGTATTTCTCCATGCTCTTGTAGGATATGAATAATTTCATCATACCGATTAGGGTTAACGACAATACCCACATACGCATGATTTTTAGCAGCCGACCGAACCATAGTAGGACCACCAATATCAATATTTTCAATAGCTTCTTCTAAGGTAACATGTTCCTTAGCAATCGTTTCTCGAAAAGGATATAAATTGACAACTACTAGATTAATGGCTTCTATGCCATGGTCTTTCATAGCTTTTTTATGTTCCATATTATCACGGACTGCTAAAATACCGCCATGCACCATGGGATGTAAGGTCTTCACGCGGCCATTCATCATTTCAGGAAAATGAGTTAGCTCTTCTACACCATGAACCATGATTCCTGCATTTCGAATCACCTCTAAAGTACCACCTGTAGAATAAATGGTAACACCCAATTTCACTAGTGCTTTAGCAAAATCAACAACTCCTGTTTTATCAGATACACTGATAAGTGCATTTTTTATCATAGATCCTCCTCAATGAATCATCCTATGACTAGTAAAACTACCCTATACACTAGCTAAAGGCATGCTATCCATAAAATAATCAACACTAACATAACGCCTTAGCGCGTACAAAACTATGGCCGTCTTACTAGGCCTTCACATTACCATATCAATCTTAGACCACTTTAACTATACATCAAACTTTCTTACATAGTGTGACTTCATTTTATAAGCCTTAGTTAAGTACTATAATGAACCACATGATCTTTAATGACTAATTTATCCTCACAGAACAAAGCTAACGCCTCTTGATATGTTCTATGCTCTATAGGCAATAATCGTGCTGCCAATGTATCTTCCGTATCAGTAGGTAACACAGGTACTGTATTCTGCATAATAATAGGCCCTGAATCCATACCACTATCAACAAAATGTACCGTACACCCACTTATTTTAACGCCTGCTTCTATCGCTTGTCGTTGTGCATGAAGTCCTGGAAAAGAAGGCAATAATGCGGGATGAATATTAAGAATACGATGTTCATACGCCTCAATAAATGTAGGGCCTAATAGGCGCATATATCCAGCCAATACAACACCATCTACTTGATAGGGTTTAATAGCCTCTAACAGTGCTCTTTCAAAAGCTTCTTTAGATTCATATCGGTTTCGAACCACTGCTATCGTTGGTACATGCCACGTCGCTGCTTTATGAAGTACTGGTGCATCTTCATGGTCACTAACAACAACATCTAGTGTGCCTTTAATATCTCCTCGCTTCATAGCCTCATATAATGCTTGTGCATTAGATCCGCGTCCACTAGCAAAAATAGCCAATCGCTTCACACCTAAGCCCCCTCTCACATACCGTCCTATACATAATCACTAGTTGCCACGACGAGTAAATACGTCGCACTCTAGTACAACAGACTCTTCGCCTGCTTCAATTGTGCCAATTGTATAAGCTACTCCACCTGATTCAGCAATCGTCGCTTTCGTTCTGTCCACATCTTCTTGATGTACTACCAAAATCATGCCAATTCCCATATTAAAAGTACGATACATTTCACGCCAATCTACTTGTCCCCATTCTTGGAGTTTAGAAAACACAGGTAATCGAGGCCATGCATCCACATCAATGCGTGCAGTAAGTCCTTTTGGAAGAATGCGTGGAATATTATCATAAAATCCACCACCCGTAATATGGACGAGTCCTAGCAGTAAATCCTTTTGAATTGCCGGCAATACTAAGCGCGGATATAAGCATGTAGGTCTTAACAATTCCTCACCCAGTGTACAACCAAACGCTTCTACATAATCGTCTAGCTTCATATGTTGTACATCAAAAACAATCTTGCGCACTAAAGAAAATCCATTAGAATGCACACCTGATGATGGCAATCCCAATATTACATCTCCTACGCGAATCGATTCTCCCGTAATTAATTTCGATCGATCTACTAGTCCTACGGCAAAGCCAGCCACATCATAATCACCTGTATCGTAGAATCCAGCCATTTCAGCTGTTTCACCGCCTAACAAGGCGCATCCTGATTCTTCACAAGCTCGTGCAACACCTTGCACAATAGTGGCTACTTGTGTAGGCGATAATGTGCCTACTGCAATATAATCTAAAAAGAATAACGGTTTCGCTCCTTGCACAAGAATATCGTTTACGCTCATGGCCACACAATCTTGTCCAATCGTATCATGTTTATCCATCATAATAGCCAATCGTAATTTAGTACCTACACCATCCGTACCAGATACTAACACAGGATCTTGACAGGGATAAGGGGCTAAGGAAAAGAGTCCACCAAATCCACCAATATCGCCTACTACCCCTTTTGTATAGGTTTTCTGCACTGCATGTTTCATTAATTCTACCGCTTGATTACCTGCATCAATGTCGACACCCGCATCACGGTACGTTAACCCCTTATTCAAGCACATATTTAACGCCTCCCTCTTGATCCATAGGAACGGGAACAGAATAGGTTCCATCAAAACAAGCGAAACATAATTCATGTTCTTCTAAATTAGAAATAGCACGACATAATCCTTCATGACTTAAATAATACAATCGATCGGCCTTAATATATTGACGAATTTCTTCTACCGAATGAGTAGCCGCGATTAACTCCTTGCGTACCGATGTGTCAATGCCATAATGACATGGATACAATATGGTAGGACTGCTAACACACATATAGATTTCTTTCGCACCTGCTTCTTTAAGCATCTTAACAATAATGGCACTCGTAGTACCACGAACAATCGAATCATCAATCAATACAATGCGTTTTCCTTTCACCACTTCTGGCACAGCATTTAATTTCATCCGCACCGCTAGATCTCGTTCATCTTGATTCGGCTTAATAAAAGTGCGTCCACTATAGCGATTTTTAATCAACCCTTCTGCAAAAGGAATTCCTGATTCACGAGCATAACCAAGTGCCGCAGTTGTACCAGAATCGGGGACAGACATAACGATATCTGCTTCATATCTCGTTTCTCTCGCCAATTCACGCCCCATATTCAATCGAGCTTCATACACGCTTTGTCCATCAATTTGGCTGTCCGAACGAGCAAAATAAATATACTCAAAAACACATAATTGTTTTTGTATCGATGAAGAATCGGTAATCAATCGGCTCCGCACACCTGTTTCATCAATGATTACCATTTCTCCCGGGTCTAAATGACGAATAAATTCTGCCTTAATCGCATCTAACGCACACGTTTCCGAAGCTAACACATATCCCTGTTTCGTTTTTCCTAAACAAAGTGGTCTAAATCCATGAGGATCACGTATGCCAATTAAAGATTGATTCGTCTGCATCACGATAGAGAACGCCCCTGTAATGCGGTTGACCGCTTCTATAATTCTTTCTTCTACTGTATTTTTTCGTGAACGAGCAATTAAGTTCACAATCACTTCCGAGTCCATCGACGTTTGAAATAAGGATCCTGAATTTTCCAGTTCTCGACGAATCTCTAAGGCGTTCGTTAAATTCCCATTATGAGCAACCGCCAACTCACCACATTGATAGTGAATCACTAAAGGTTGTATATTTTTCGGATGATTCGACCCTGTCGTAGAATACCGTACATGTCCAACACCCATGTAGGCACCATCTAAGGTTGGCACAGTCTTAATGGCTTCCGTCAACAATCCCATCTGCTTGTGTAATGCCATCTCTCTACCATTCGAAATAGCAATGCCTGCACTTTCTTGTCCTCGATGTTGCAACGCAAATAATCCCCAATATATATATTTTCCCGCCTCTAATGTTCGATCATATATACCAAACACTCCGCACTCTTCATGCCATTTATCAAACACTGCATCGTAATGCATAGTATCTCCTTACCATCGCCATCATAAATCATCACATGCCATATACGTGATTGTATCATAGGTAGATACACAAATATACCATTGTATCGTACCAGGTCTGATTATTTACTACGATGCGAGGCTAGTTCCATTTGCAATGCGTCATTATCTGCACATACAGCTTCTGCCATATGCGTGCGATATTCCTTATAAGCCTCACGGATGCGTTCATCGAGAAGACTACAAATTTGTACCGCCAATAAGGCTGCATTTTTACTTCCATCAATCGCCATCGTTGCCACCGGCATACCAGAAGGCATTTGTACAATGGCCAACAAAGAATCTAATCCTTGCATACCTGTTGCATTTAAGGGGATGCCAATAACTGGCAACGTAGTATAACTAGCAATGACACCTGGTAAATGAGCCGCTGCGCCAGCACCAGCTATAAAGGCAACAGCCCTTTCCTGTTCTAAGCGTGTTACAAATGCCTGTACCGCCGCTGGCGTTCTATGGGCTGATGCAATGACCATCTCATAGGAAATTCCAAAATCATCTAATATAGCGGCTGCTCGTTTCATACTATCCACATCTGATTTACTGCCCATGACAATACCAATTTTCATAATAGCCTCCTCAAATCTTAGACTTTCATAGTAACTAACCCATCATTAATATGATGCCTATCGTCGCAACTTACCCTGATAACGACATGCTATCTCAGAAACGATAAAAAGACCCAGCAAATTTCTTTAACCGGGTCATATATGCAGACATATCCTGTAAACACATATAGTTATATACGCTTAGGTACACTATAGATTTCACGGATATCACCTCTCTTTTTTATCATAGTAAAATTGTACCAAACCACGCTATATCCGTCAATCTTTTATTTGAATATTTTATTTTTTATTTTCAATATAATTCGTTATATTCCGAACATTAAAACTTTTAACATCAATATTTTTACATTATTTATCTATTATTACGAACTTTTTAATCTGTAGCAAGGGTTATACAATTACAACATACACCCTACATGCTAATAGAAAGCATCAATGATATCCAGCTACAGTGATCAAAACTTCTCCTAAAAAAACAGACAACATGGGACTATTCCATTCCCATATCATCTGTTGTAGTACTATCAATGCATTATGCTACGACAATCATAGTCATTGCACAAAATAGTCATAATTCAGTTCTTAATAATAGCATCGCTCTATGTATATGGTCATCTATCATACATAGTATCACTAGCAATATGCTAGTCATGTCAATGATCGTATACAAACTATACAAATAGAACTAGTTCTTTTTATGCGTTGCCATTTCCGCTTTTACTTCTGCCACTCGCTCTTGAAAATGTTCTTGTGCATGCTGTTCTAAGGGACTCACAAAGCGACCGTCTAAATGAAATGCTTCTTTTAATTCTCCCACCACATGAGGAATATAATCAACCACTTGCGCCATTAATGCATACAACAAACCTGGTTCAAAAACATCAGCTGTACTCATATACACCGTATCCAAATATACACTATGATCGTCTATATCTACATATAGTTTGAAATTTTTGTAACAAGCATTTTCTCGATTTAACAAGCGATTAATGTCCTCCAAATTATCGGCTGTCACGATTTCCGGTCCTAACACGACACGAAGGACACCATAAATGGTGGAATCCAAAATAACAAATAACGGCATATTGCCAATAGGACTTTGAATATACGAACGGTACACTACGGTACCATCTTCATCTTTAAAGTCCTTACGTTCAAAACAATCGACTTGCTCTGATTTCAAAAATTCTTCAAAAGCTTGACTTTTTTGATTCATACTGACTCCTCATCTAGCAACTATTTTCTCGGTTTACGTCCCTTCGCTTTAGGTTTTCCACCTTGCGCTGTACTTGTTGCCACCTGCGATTTTACGGCATCTCTTTGCGCCTTAGCCTTCGCCGCTTGTGCTTTCGTCATTACTATACTCATAATAGAACGATACATTTCTTCTAAATGAGGAATCGCAATGCCACTAATTAAATGAAGCACTAAACTACTATCAAACGTTTTTGGCAAGCAAGGCACACTCATATCCATATATAAAATATCATCATAACTACTAATATAGTATTTAGATACTTTATAGCCATCATTTAATTTATTAAGTTTCACTAAAACCTCTTTTTGACGAGTTTTAGCAACAGGCGTTTCAGTTACAGCGATGCGAATATAGGAAAAGGCACTATCGTCTAATACCACGAATACTGGCAATTTCTGGTCTTCACAATCAATATAGGTTTTATAAAGAACAGTATGTAATTTATCATTTCGTTCCTCTTTAAGAAAACAATGAATATGTTCTTGTTTTAAATACGATTCAAAGGCTTTTGCTTTATCATTCATGACTACTATCCCCTTTATTTACTAGTAATTAATCTTCTACAAATATGCATCGATTATCTTCAAATCGTTCAATACGAATCAACGATTCTACATGATAACCAGCTCGTTCTAATCGTTCACGACCAGGCTGAAAGGACTTTTCGATAACAATGGCAATTCCTTCTACCGTATCACCAGCAGATTCTACCAATTTAGCAAGACCCATAGCCGCTTCCCCACTTGCCAAAAAATCATCAATGATTAACACATGTTCACCGGCTGGCAAAAACCGTTTCGACACAGTTACATCATAATTTTCTTCTTTTGTATACGAATATACTACAGAGTGATACACTTCATCAGTCATAAGAATCGATTTTTTCTTACGAGCAAACACCAATGGCACATTCATTTCAATGGCCGCCATGAGTGCTAACGCAATGCCTGATGCTTCGATGGTAACAATACGATCAATCTGTTTTCCTTCAAACCGTTTCGCAATTTCTTTGCCAATGGCTTGAAATAAAGCAGGATCAATTTGGTGATTTAAAAAGCTATCTACTTTTAACACACGATTATCTAGTACGCGCCCTTCTTCATTAATCCTCTGTTTTAGTATTTCCATTAAATAAATCCTCCAGTATTCTTTATGTGAGTCGCTATAGGATATATAAAAATAGATGTATTACCATCATAGATTAATACATCTATAGACTATTAATTTCTATATCCTTCTACATCATAGATAGTATTATATCATATACATTATACCTTTGTTAACAAATTAATAAAGTCTTCTGCCCCTTGTGATAGCGGTGTTCGCCGTGAACGGACTAACACAATCTGACGTGTTGGTAGGGATACAGTAGTATCGATCATGACTACACTACCATTATTAATTTTTTCTTCTACCATCATTAACGGCAATAAAGCAATGCCCATATTGATTTCAACCAAATCCAATATAACATCTAAGCTTCCTAGTTCAAAAGCCGGCTTATGACATGCACCATTCGTTAAGTCATCAAAAAAAGTACGGCTAGCAGCCCCTTTTGATAATAACAAGAGAGGTTCTTCTAGTAATGCCTGTAAATCCAAAGTCCCCACATCACGATATGTACTGCCGCCTACAAAACAATCTTGCACCGTCAATAAGGGAATTACTTCTAATTGTGGATTAGTAAGAAGTGCATCATAATGATTCACAATCGCCAATTGAGCTTCTTGTTGTAACACCATGTCCACACAATCTGGAGATGGACGATTTGTAATATGCAACCCACTTTTAGGGCTTGCCATTTTCCATCGTTGTAAATAGGGTAATAAAAAATGGCGACATAATGTATCTGGCACCGCTAGCTGCAAACTTTCATATTGATTATGAATGCGTTCACGTAATTGAACGATACCATTATCTAATATGGCAAATGCCTGTGCCACCGCATCAAATAATTCTTTTCCCTCAGGTGTAAATGACACCGACTTGGTGGTTCTCACAAACAATTTCATCTCTAATTCGCTTTCCAACTGTTTAATACTTTGACTAATAGCCGATTGCGATACTCCGATTTCTTTAGCCGCCATGGAAAACGATAAATACATACCGACACTAAAAAATGTGCGATACAAATCAGTAGATATAGCCATAATACCTCCCTTACATCAATTCATGCTGCACTCTATCTATACACGTTAACAAAAAAAAACTAGTAAAATTATATGCTAGCACATATACTAGCATACCTATAACACAACTTGCCTACTAGTAGGTTTATCGTATCTGTCATACAATAACCATCTAAACCTAGCGATACCCGATGTAGACAAACCATCATCATAGGGTCATACATTATATCCTCCTATGACTCATAAGTCTCTTTTATTATTATTTCTAATCCTTCAATTAACTTGTATTACCTTTACTTATAAGTCTAAACCGTTTATACTAAAATTGTCAATTGTACAGGCTATAATTGTGAGTAGAACCAATATATGCATATCACTACCTATACAATGCCTGTATCTTCATACTTCATTATCCAAAAGCACACTTAGGAGGTACTATGTCTATCTATCGTTTATTTGTTACCAAACGATCCGCCTTTGCCCATGAAGCAAAGCATCTATTAGAAACACTAACAAATGAATTATCCCTACCCGCTACATCTGTTACTATCTACGAACGCTATGATATAGAAGGTGTAACTGCGGATGATATGGATCGTGCTACACAACTCATTTTCTCGGAACCACCTGTAGATGAAGTATTTCACGAGTTACCAATACCAACGCCATCCTTTGTTCTCGCTACGGAATATGTACCAGGACAATATGACCAACGAGCTGATTCTGCGGAGCAATGTATCAATATGCTCACATTACAGACAGGTCACACAGTCCGTACTGCACGCGTTTTCGTAATTGGTGGTACGTTTACGCCAGACGAAGAAACTACAATTCAGAACTACCTAATCAATCCTATTGATACTCGTCAAGCCTCGTTAGACATACCTACTTCATTAGAATGGCAAGAACTGGCGCCAAAATCTGTAGAAGTGCTACATAATTTTATCAACTATAGTCATAAAGAGTTATCTAGTATGCACGATAACTTACAATTAGCTATGACAATACGTGATCTAGAGGTCATTCAAGAATATTTCAAAGAAGAAGAACAACGAGATCCTTCTATCGCTGAAATTCGCGTTTTAGATACCTATTGGTCTGATCACTGTCGTCATACTACATTTATGACAGAATTAACCTCTATCGACATCGAACAGAAGCGCTTTACCTATCCTATTCAGCAAACCTTTGATGAATATATGGCAGGTAGATCATCTATCTATACAGAAACATCGAAACCTAGATCCTTAATGGACATGGCTACCCTTGCTATGAAAGAATTACGCCATCAAGGAGCGTTACAAGCACTTGATGAATCGGAAGAAATTAACGCTTGCACAATTGTTGTTCCCGTAGATGTGAATGGAGAAGAGGAAGAATGGCTCTTACTATTTAAAAACGAAACACATAATCATCCTACTGAAATTGAGCCATTTGGTGGTGCTGCCACTTGCCTTGGCGGTTGTATTCGTGACCCATTAAGTGGACGTGCCTATGTATATCAAGCTATGCGTGTTACGGGTTCTGGAGATCCACGAACACCACTATCACAAACACTACGTGGAAAGTTGCCACAACGAAAAATCACACAAGAGGCAGCGCGTGGATATGCATCCTACGGCAATCAAATCGGTTTAGCTACGGGCGAAGTCAAAGAGTATTATCATGATGGATTTGTGGCAAAACACATGGAAATAGGTGCCGTTATTGGTGCTGTACCACGGGCTAATGTACGCCGTGAAAGTCCTGTACCAGGCGACGTAATCCTACTCATCGGAGGAAAAACAGGCCGTGATGGTTGTGGTGGTGCTACGGGATCCTCTAAAGAGCATACCCTAACATCGCTCGACACCTGTGGTGCAGAAGTACAAAAAGGCAACCCGTTAACGGAACGCAACTTGCAGCGTCTATTCCGCCGCTCTGAAGTGTCCACCTTAATCAAACGTTGTAATGATTTCGGTGCAGGCGGTGTTTCCGTAGCCATTGGCGAATTAACCGACGGAGTCACTATCAATTTAGATGCAGTACCTAAAAAATATGATGGCTTAAATGGCACTGAATTAGCGATTTCAGAATCACAAGAACGCATGGCTGTAGTCATTGCTCCTGACGATGTACCAGCGTTCATCCAGTACTGTGAAGAAGAAAATATAGAGGCTACTGTAGTTGCCGCCGTAACTGATACCAACCGATTAGTTATGACTTGGCAAGGTGTTCCTATTGTCGATATTAGTCGTGATTTTCTATCTACCAATGGAGCTAAGCAAACGCAAAATGCTACAATTACCGCTCCTACAGGGACCTATTTCAAAACAGGCCTAGCTAAAGTCCAAAATTTTCATGATCAATGGATTGATGCAGTGTCTACTCTATCCGTAGCTTCTCAACAAGGATTACAAGAATGTTTTGACAGTACCATCGGTGCCAATACGGTGCTTATGCCATATAGCGGAAAGTATCAAAAAACACCCGTACAAGGCATGGCTGCCAAATTACCCGTTCTGCACGGTGAAACGACAACCGCTAGTATCATGACCCACGGCTTTGTGCCAGCCTTAGCCAATTGGAGTCCTTTCCATGGTGCACAATACGCCGTCTTACTCTCTGTAGCTAAATTAGTAGCCTTAGGGGGCCATCGTGAAGATGCATACTTAACATTGCAAGAATATTTTGAACGACTCAATGACAATCCACAATCATGGGGTAAACCAGTTAGTGCCTTGTTAGGGGCCTACCAAGCGCAAAAGAGTTTGTCCATTGCTGCGATTGGTGGTAAAGATTCTATGAGTGGCACCTTCATGGATATGACCGTGCCACCTACATTAGTATCCTTCGCCGTAACTACAGCGCCAGTAGATCGAATTATATCGCCCGATTTAAAAGATGTAAATCACCGTTTAATTTTATTACAAGTTCCTCGCACCTTTGATGATACGCCTGATTGGGAGGCTTTTAAAAAGAATTGTCAAATCTTGCAAAAAGAAATTGATCATGGCCGCGTATACAGTGCCTACGTGGTAGACGAAGGTGGTATTCCTGAAGCGGTTAGTAAAATGGCCTTAGGCAATCGTATTGGCGTTAAATTTGACCAGTATGCGGAAGGCTACTTATTCCAACCATCCTTAGGATCATTCTTGTATGAAGTAGATATTACCGCCATCAATCATTTACTAGAAATCGATGAAGTGAAAATTATCGGTACCACTATCGACAAACCACATATTGAATGGAAGGATAACATAGTTACCCTCGATGAAATCCAACAAGCGTATGAAAAGCCATTATCATCGATTTTCCCAATTCATGCGCCTAATGGCTCAGGTGAAGCAGTCGCCTATATTCACGATCGTCATAGTAAAAAACTGGCTACCCCTAGTATCGGTAAACCGCATGTACTAATCCCCGTATTTCCTGGTACCAATTGCGAATATGACTCTGCTCGCGCCTTTGAACAAGCAGGTGCTCACGTACATACGGTAATAATACGCAACCATACTATCGCTCAATTAGAAGAATCCATTCAAGTACTAAAAAAACAACTAGACACAAGTCAAATACTCATGTTCCCTGGTGGCTTTAGTGCTGGTGATGAACCTGATGGAGCCGGTAAATTTATGGCCACTCTATTCCGCAACCAATACTTGAGTGAATCCCTAGAAAACTTGCTCTATAAACGAGATGGTTTAGTACTCGGTATTTGCAATGGCTTTCAAGCATTAATCAAATTAGGTTTATTGCCAACAGGTCATATACATCCATTAACCGCAGACAGCCCAACCCTTACGTATAATACAATTGGCCGTCACATATCGCGCATGGTACATACTAAAATAATTTCTACCCAATCACCTTGGATGTGCCAAATGAAAGCAGGAGATATTTACACCGTACCAATCTCCCATGGCGAAGGCCGTTTCATTGCTTCTCCTAAGCAAATTGTCGAATTTAATCGCACAGGTCAAATCGCCACTCAATATGTGGATATGACGGGTATCGCATCTATGGATGCACAATATAATCCAAATCAATCCGTAGCTGCTATTGAAGGCCTTTTAAGTCCCGATGGCAAAGTATTTGGCAAAATGGCTCATGTAGAGCGCTATGGCTATGGTGTTCACAAAAATATTCCCGGCAATCTAGTGATGCCACTCTTCAGTTCTGGTGTATCCTATTTCAAATAAAACTCCTGACTATCTACTAGGATGAAAATATCCATACTATAATGACTATAGTTATTATCTGATTTCTGTCATGTATTGTACTTTCTTGTATACTGAACGCGAAGGGAGAGGATTTCATCTCCCTTCACCACTCTCGTATCGTTTTGTTTGCTATGGTATTTGCAATGTAAAGACTTTTCTTTTGCCTTTTGTGTGATGAATAAAAAAATTGTCCTATACTGCGGTTCTTTCTCTACCGTTACATAATTCGTAGTTATCTATATAGTATGTAACCGTCATAATTTCACCAAAATTAATATTGAAATTTTTCGAGAATGTTAGTATCATAAATAACATAGAATGTTACATAATTAGGAGTATTATGTGTTGTATAAGGTATGAGTGACTCTTTCTAAATCTAACTATTTAGCACACTCTACCACTTAACAAAGAGAGGATTATTATAATGCATTGTGCACAAAAAATTTCTGATAACATTTTTTGGATTGGTAGCAACGACTGGACAACACCTCGTTTTGAAAATCTATTTCCTATTCCCCATGGAGTCAGCTATAACTCCTATTTTATTGACGATGAAAAGACCTGCGTCATTGACACTGTTGATAAAATGATTCGTGATGAATTTTTAAACAACGTACATCATTTATTAAATGGTCGTCAACTTGATTATATCGTAATCAATCACATGGAACCTGATCATTGTGCGGTATTATTGGATTTAGTAAAAGAATACCCCCATGTCACACTAGTTGGTAATGCGACTACTTTCAAAATGTTTGAACAATTCTATGGCACACCATGTCCCGATAATTACCATTTGGTAAAAGAAGGTGATGTACTCGACCTTGGTACTCACAAATTAACCACCTACACCATGCCAATGGTTCACTGGCCAGAAGTAACCGCTACCTATGAATCTACGACAGGCACCTTATTCTCTGCTGATGCCTTTGGTACATTCGGCACGGTTAATGGTAACATCTTTGCCGATCAAGTTGACTATAGTTTGAGCTATGAAGATGAAGCTCGTCGTTACTACGTGAATATTGTTGGTAAATATGGGCCACAAGTGCAAAATGCACTACGCAAACTCAGCAAATTACCAATTAATATGATCGCTCCACTTCATGGGCCTTTATATCGCACTCCAGAAACCATTAACTATATCATTGAAAAATACCAATACTGGAGTACCTATTCTGCAGAAAAACAAGGCGTCGTAATCGCTTTCGCCTCCATGTATGGACATACTGCTGATATGGCACAACAATTAGCAAGACTACTATCCTCACGTGGTATTACAGATATTAAAATGTATGATGTATCCAAAACACATGCTTCGTATATTATTTCTGATGCGTGGAAATATTCTCATCTAGTATGCTTATCCCCTACCTATAATCTAGGTTTATATCTTGCTATGGATGCGTTTTTACATGAATTAGCAGCCCTTAACTTCTCCAATCATAAAGTATCCATTGTGGGAAATCACACTTGGGCCTCTGCTGCTATGAAGCGTATGACAGCTCTATTCACAGATACTTTTAAAAACATGGAAATCGTCGGCGAACCACTCGATATTAAAAGTGCCTTACACGAAGCACAATTGCCAGCATTTGAAGAACTAGCTGATACAATCGCTACTTCCATTAAAGAAACTGAAATTAAAACTTTCTAGTTATAGGCAATACGATTACTACATCACTGATGCCTAGTTGATTCGACTAGGCAGGCGTAATAAAAAATAACCATTATAACAAATAAACCACCCGTCTAACGGGTGGTTTATTTGTTGTGCGTTCCACATAAGACTTAGCCATCAAATGTACATACACTCTATGACAACATACTTATAGACATCTACTAACATGACAAAATTTGCTATACCTCTATCATATCAAACTAACAATACCATCTACGAGCACTATATAATAACTGCTACACCGCTACATGTCAAACTCCCTATACAGTCCTACGAGAACTATAAAATGGCTACCATACTACTACCATTACAATAGCCGGTAGAACAACATACCTAAGCTAACAATACAATAAATACGATAAAAATAGAGGAACATTGACAGGAACTGCTTAGTCACATGGTATTCCATGTGTAGTGGCAAATCAAAAAATCCAATCAACTTTCCTCTATTCTATGATGAGTATATTGTATTATGGTCCTTACTTAACTATAGTACATCTAACATATCGTCTATACCTACTGCTCTTTTTTCTTCTTAGAAAATGGAAGTAGAGTAAGATGTTCAATCTTTTGAATCACTGACCATGATTCATAGCGTCTAAACAAACGATATACGATAACACCCATAATAGCGCCCAGTAATAATCCTACTACTACATCTGATGGGTAGTGAACGAACGCATAGACGCGAGAAAATCCTACCACCAGTGCAAATATACCAGCAAGAATGCCCCATTTACGATGATACATATAGGCCACTGCAGCCATGGCAGCGGTCACAATGGAATGGCCTGAAGGAAAGGAAAAACTAGTAGCTTTCGGTAATGGTACGATGGGTGCCACATCTGCACCAGTAAAAATTGGTCGTGTCCGTTGGGCAATATGTTTAAGTATGCCATCACCTACAGCTAACGCTACGGCAGCAGCCAATAATATAACAATGGTCGCCATGCGCGTACGCTTACATACGAGTCCTACCAGAATCAAAATTCCCCAGAATAGGACACTATTAATTAGCTTTGTAAATAAAACCACAAAATTCGTTACTAAAGGATTCACAAGATGATAATGAATCCACCATAATAACTGATGATCAATCGATAATAACGCTTCCAAAACAAACTCCTTTACCAAAAATGCTACTTATATAGGATAGATGCACATAGATGACACGCTCCTAGAGATATGGCTAATCGTTTCCACCTATAGCAATAGTACTAACCACATGAAAATCGTAGACCTGTTCCCTAGTAGGTACTATCATCATGCCACTTGCATATTCTCTACTATACCATATATAACCAACTATAGGCAAAATACTATACTCATTGTAACACAGTCCTATCGTTTCTCAGACGATTGGTGACGAAAATTATTATACGCCTTTTCAAAAATAGGGGTGTCGACTCCTACACTCTTGCCTTTACGCACCAAATCACCTAGTAAAATATCTAATTCCGTATCACGAGGGTCCTTTCCGTCCAGTAAATCACGATACAAGGAAGTAATCGTTGTGCCTGGCATAGTATGAAAGGTTTGAATTAATGTGGCAATAAATTCTGGTGGTATAGTAACCCCATAGACCTTAGCTACATCAACTACCTCTTGATGAGCCTTTTCAACTACAGTTTCATACCCCACTTGGCTCCGAACAAATGCTGTATCCCCCTTATAGTAGCAAAAAATAGCGCCCATCGTACCCGTAATAGCAAACTTTTTCCAACTCTGTAATACAATATCATCGACTACAGTAGTTCGTATACCCGCTTCCTGTAGAATACGAGCAATATCATAAAAGATTGGCACCCTACGCCCATCTTTCATGCCGAAATAAATATCACATAGTCCTGCCTCTTGTATAATATGCCCAGGAGATACGATATGACTAAAAATACGAATTGTACCGTCCGCCACAATACAAGGGGGAAGATACTTTTCTAATACATCAGATAGTAATACGCCATTTAATAAGGGAATCACTACCGTAGACGGCGTAATCATGGGTGCTATACTATGACATACCTCCTCTAGTCGATTGCCTTTACAAGCCAATATGATGACATCCATCTTGCCCAATTCATGTGCATCATCACTCACCAATGTAGGATGTACCACCATATTCCCCAATTTTTTAGAATCTAATCGCAATCCCTGTGTTTGAATCACTCGTTTTGCTTCATTTCGTGCATACAAATAGGTATCTTTGTAAGATCGTGCCAATGCAGCTCCTACAAATCCTCCCACGCCACCGACACCAAATACTAATACTTTCATACACTAACCTCATTTCTACTAAGAATAGACCTATCACATAGTATCTTAATTCCATTCTACACTATCTAAGGTAATAAGAAAATAACCAATACATCGACCATCCAATCCCCATAATCGCCCCCCTATCATC
Organism: Veillonella montpellierensis DSM 17217; assembly: GCF_000426745.1. Classification (GTDB taxonomy): domain Bacteria; phylum Bacillota; class Negativicutes; order Veillonellales; family Veillonellaceae; genus Veillonella; species Veillonella montpellierensis. Next base: position 6,364 of record NZ_AUFY01000015.1, on the reverse strand, counting down.
ATACATACATCAACATCAATTGGTACGCCGTTTCCAATCCTTATACATACATGTGGTTTCTACAAATGAATCCCCATCTCCTACATCGATAACAAATCGATACCCATAGTACGTGCCTGGCAAAACAATTTCTTGAATGATGGCCTATTACAATCCGTCCCCACCATATAAACGATATATCCTATCGCCTATAAATCACCTAGAAAACATATATTGATAAATACTATTAATATGTTATCATATACATATAGTATGATTTCACATGTAGTTCATAAAAAGAATCATATAATAGATTGATAGATTTCAATATTGAAAGAATAACTATGAATCTTCAACCAACATAAAGTATTTCTATAAAGTAACCAAGGAAAGGATGAACCGTATGCCAAAAAAAATTATTGCTGATGTATTAGTTGATGTATTAGCCACTGCTGGAGTAGAACGCATTTATGGATTAACTGGTGATAGTTTCAATGCCATCAATGATAGCTTACGTCGCGACGGACGTATCCAATTTCAACATATCCGTCACGAAGAAACCGCTGCCTTTGCAGCAGGAGCCGAAGCGGCAATCACTGGAAAATTAGCCGTCTGCGCTGCCAGTTGTGGGCCTGGCAACTTACATTTGATTAATGGTTTATTTGATTGTCAACGTAATCGTGTGCCAGTCTTAGCCATTGCTACCCACATTCCTTCTACGGAAATTGGACTCCACTATTTCCAAGAAACACATCCTCAAGAATTATTCAAAGAATGTAGTGAATTTGTGGAATTAGTGACGAATCCTAAACAAATGCCAGAAATTTTATACCGTGCTATGAACACGGCGATTGGTAAAAAGGGTGTAGCCGTTATCGTTCTTCCTGGAGATGTATCCATTATGGAAATGAAAGCGCCTGATACTGCCTTATGGAAACCACCAGTAGCGCCTCACATCATCCCGCAAGAAGAAGAAATAAACACCTTAGCTAACCATTTACAAACCGCTGAGAAAGTAACCTTGTTCTGCGGTGCTGGCTGTGCTGGGGCTCATGATGAAGTAGTAAAATTAGCCTCTTTATTACACGCCCCTGTAGTTCACGCCTTTAGGGGTAAAGAATGGGTGGAATGGGATAATCCCTATAATGCAGGTATGACCGGTCTTCTCGGCTACACATCTGGATATGAAGCAGTAGATAATTGTGATCTATTACTCATGTTGGGCACCGATTTTCCTTATCGACCATTCTATCCAAGCAATGCAAAAGTAATTCAAATTGATCATGATCCAAGTGCCTTAGGCCGTCGTGCTCTATTAACCCAAGGCATTATTGGTGATGTAAAAGATACGTTACAGCTACTTCTACCAAAAATCAAACAAAAAGAATCTACTGAATTTTCTGATCGCGTTAAGAAAACTTTCAAAAAATTTAGGAGTGATTTAGATAGCTATGCTGTACCTGCTAAAAGTGGCGATGCCCATCATCCACAATATGTGGTCAATCGCATTAACGCCTTAGCTGATGAAGATGCCATTTTCACCTTTGACGTAGGCACTCCCGTCATATGGTCCGCTCGTCATCTGCACATGAATGGCAAACGTCGCTTGCTCGGCTCCTTTAATCACGGTTCCATGGCCAATGCTATGATGCATGCTATTGGGGCCCAATCAGCTTGTCCTAATCGCCAAGTTATCAGTTTATCTGGAGATGGCGGATTTACCATGATGATGGGCGACGTATTATCCTTAAAACAACTCAACTTACCTGTAAAAGTAGTGGTCTTTAATAACGGCGATTTAAACTTTATCGCCTTAGAAATGCGTGCCTCTGGCTATCTTGACTATGCTACCAAATTAGATAATCCAAATTTTGCCGACATGGCAGAAGCCATCGGCATCAAAGGTGTTCATATTGATAGCTCTGTAACCGATGTAGATGCAAAATTAAAAGAAGCCTTTCAACATGATGGACCCGTTATCATCGACGTAGCGGTGAATGATCAAGAATTGGCTATGCCACCTAAAATTGATATGAAACAGGCCGCTGGATTTGGTCGTTTCTTAGTAAAAGCCATGCTTGATGGTCGTGGTACAGAGTTGATTGATCTCGCGAAAACAAATTGGGTTAAATATAAATCCCTCTATTAATAAAAAATAATGTAGTGCCTCTCTAATTTCATACGTTTCGTATACCAAAAGAACCAAGTACACGCTTGTCTATACCATAGACGAGCTATACTTGGTTCTTCTTATATTATGATGTCTACGCCCTATTCACTTGTGATCAATATCTCTACCTATAGCGTACGTAAAACTAAACAATCCATATCGATGGCTATCTCTATACATCATTACCTATCACGTATACTAAGACTTATATAGTTGTAACATTTCCATAAGTAATGATTATCTATCAATCAATTCTTTCCAGTAAGTATTTTATATACCAATCATTTCTTCATATAAGAGTCCCATTTATTATACCGATTGGTATCAAATGAATAATGTAAGAATCGATACAAAAGGGACTGTTGTGAAAGAAATCATCATTTCACAACAGTCCCTTATTGTCTAATGAAGAGCTTACGATACCATATACCTTAGCCCCGTAGATGCGTATCGTTCACATACACGATACACTCTACGTAGTGGGCAATCGGTCTATTGCATCCTATACTAATCATATAATCGGTCTACACATATCATTATAGTCCCAATTTTTTCATCAACGCATCTAATTTAGCTTTCATTTCTTCATTATCTTGAAGTACTTTATAATAGCTTGCTTTGATTTGTCTATTTTCTGCTTTCAATGCAGTTACTTCATCTTGCATTACATAAACAGAACTAATTGGACCTGCTTTATAACGGTCTGGAACAGCTCGTTCATCAGCAGAAGAACCAAATTTACGTGTAACACCAACACCCATCATATTATTGCCAGCACCAACGGATACACCGACATTGAACATAGTGCTTTCATTTGTATAATGGGACAAACCAATGGCTGCCGCTTGTGTGCCTCGATAAGATCCAATTGCTGCCATAATTTGTGTTGGTTCCAATGGATCATATTGTAATGGTTTAAGCATCGCCATAGCTGCTGCATTGGCACCGACATTTCTAACATTTCTATCAATCTTCATGATAGCAGTATCTGTCTTATTAACAACATCTTGTAAATCGCTAACTAGAGCGACTGTGTCTTTAGGCTTATTATTGTCATCCAAAACGACAAGTCGTCCATTATTAGTGCCCAATGTAACGCCAGGAATTGCTTTACCATCAGCACCTGTAGTGCCAGCAAAAGAAAGTGTACCGTTCTTGCCATTCATAGATACGGTTGTATTTCCTTTATCATCAGTAGCGTTGATCGTCTTAGCAGAAATAGCCCCCAATCCTGTAATGCCTTTGTCCTTCATATCAAGGCCTTTAGCATTTAGGACTGGTCCATTTTCAATTTGAATACCCGCCTCAGCAGCCTTACCAGTCATAGTAATACCATTAGTACCATTAATACCGATCGTACCATCCTTAGCTGGTTGACCATCTTTAGCATCTGTATGTCCAGTTATAGTGATTCCATCAGTACCATCAATACCTACTTTAGATTTACCATCTTTACCATCAACAGCGATTTTGCCATTAATGCCATCTTTACCGATACCAAGATGCAATTCATCACCCACAACCTTACCAGTAGGATCGGTAACTTGAGTGGCTGTCAAAATTGTTTCTTTTGGTTCTTTTTCATCAGTGCCTTTTTGTAAGACTAACCTACCTGTATCATCAGTACTTAAAGTAGTGACATTGCCTTTATCTGGGTCGCCGATAACCACTTTCTTTGTAGACACCTTATCTAATTTCTCAAGCGTTTTTGCTAATTTCACATGTAATTTACCATCATCAGTATTAGCAAAGACACCAATATTACCTTCTGTGAAATCTTTTTCTTTCTTGTCTTTAATATCACCAACGATGTCTACTTGGTTATTTAATTTCTTAGCCAATACTTTAGTGTCAGCATTATCACCAGCATATTTCATGCCGTCATCTAAGTTTGCCACTTGGTGTGTAATCGGTTTACCATCAGCATCTTTTTTATCTTTGCCATCTGGATCCTTTTCAGTGTACACAATGCGAGTTACATCAGTGCCGTCAATACCTGTCTTGCCATTGATGCCATCTTTGCCATCTTTACCATCAATATTTTTGCCAGCTTCACCACGAATACTGATACCATCTTTACCGTTTTCACCATTCAAACCGATGGAACCATCTTTACCATTAAGAACTACTGCCGAACCATCTTTACCATTGACGCCGATTGTACCATTTTGACCTTCCTTACCTGCCTTACCAGCAGATGGTTTTTCCGCTTTTTCTCCAACTGTAATAGAAGAGGATCCGGTTGTCAAAACTTCCTTAGTGTCAGTAGTATTGCCCTCTTTATCCTTAACTTCGAGAACTAATTTACCATCTTTACCTTTAAGTGCTACTGCGCCTTCACCTTTACCTACGGTAATACCGTCTGTTGCAGTAACTGTCTCAACTTTTACATCTTTATGTAACGCTACGGTTAACTTACCATTACCATCTGAGATAACACCAATATTATCGTTAGTGCCAACAAACTTAGTTTTACCATCGGATAATGTGGCTTCACCATCAGCATCATCACTAGCTTTTAAGCCTTGACCTACGATTTGGACAGTACTATTTAAGGTTTGTTTACTTACAGTTTTATTATTGCCTGCAAATTTCAAACCGTCAGTTAAGGTGGCTACTTGATGATCATTACCAGCTTCATCTTTATAGTTCAAGCGAGTCATCTTGTCGTTATCTGGATCACCATTGACATCAGTATTACCGGCAATCACGGTCATGTCCATGCTTGGTGTTTTACCATCATCACCTTTAGCGCCAGTTAAACCTAAATGACCAATGCCATCTTTACCGTTTAAACCGGCTATTGTAGGTGCTGGGTCACCCGGTTTACCAGGTTCGCCCTTGATGGAAAGTCCGTTTTTACCAGCTTCGCCTTCTAAGGTGATACCATCTTTACCGTCAATGCCTACGCCTGGTTTTCCATCTTTACCATTTACACCGATATGACCATTTTTACCATCTTTGCCATTTTCACCAGCTTCACCAAGGATAATGGTCGTTGTATTATTCTTCTCGGTGACTGTTAAGACTTCTCTTGGCGTATCAACACCAGCATTTTGTAACATTAACTTGCCATCATCGCTAGTTGTCAAGGTAGCTACTTTGCCTTGACCTTTGCCATTTTTATCAGGATCGCCCACAACAATTTTATTAGTTGCATTAACTATACCGCTTGTTACACTGTCTAATCCAGTAATATCTTTCGCTAATTTCACATGCAATTTGCCATCATAGGCGAAGACACCAATATTACCTGATATGAAATGGTTTACATCTTTGTCTTTAATATCACCAACGATGTCTACTTGGTTATTTAATTTCTTCTTTAATACGTTAGTGCCATCAGCCTTAGCGTTATCGCCAGCATATTTCATACCGTCATCTAAGGTTGCTACTTGATGATCCTTACCAGCTTTATCTTTATAGTTCAAACGGGTAATTTTATCTGCCTCTTTAGTCGAATCACCATCGACATCAGTATCACCTGTAATCGCGGTCATGTCGATGCTTGGTGTACCGCCTTTACCAGCTAATTCTAAATGACCAATGCCATCCTTACCGTTCAAGCCAGCCACTTGTGTTTTACCGTCTTCGCCTTTGATGGAAACGCCATTTTGAGCAGCTTCGCCGGTCATAGATATGCCATCAGTACCATTGATACCGATTGTGCCATCTTTGCCTTTTTTACCAGCTTCACCATTTGTATGGCCTGTTACTGTGATGCCGTCGGCACCATTAATACCTACAGTACCATTTTTACCGTCCTTGCCATCTTTACCATTAGTACCAGTGACAGTCACACCTTTTTGACCGTCGATACCAACCTTAGATGTACCATCTTTACCATTAACACCGATAGTGCCATTAACGCCATCTGTACCATTTGGTGTAGTTGGACCTTCGCCAAGCTTAATGATATCAGTAGGTGTCTTAGTGCCATCGCCATTATCTACCTCTTCTCTAGTGGCTGTCAAAATAGCTTCTTTTGGTGCATTTTCATCAGTACCTTTTTGTAAGACTAACTTGCCTTCATCGTCAGTACTTAAAGTAGTCACTTTGCCTTTACCTTTGCCACCTTTATCTGGGTCGCCGATAACCACTTTCTTACTACCAATGCTATCGAGGTTTTTAACATTCTTCGACAAGGATACGGTTAATGTATCAGTGCCATTGGAGATAACACCGATATTATCGTCGGTACCTTCAAACTTAGTT
>NZ_AUFY01000014.1 GCF_000426745.1 Veillonella montpellierensis DSM 17217 | reverse complement strand
AGAGGATATTATGTGGATACGGTAGGACGATATGAAGGAGCAATAAAAGAGTATATTCGCAATCAACTACAAGAAGATATAGCACAAGATACATTAAACTTTAAAGAGTATACCGACCCGTTTACGGGTGAGCCAGTAAAATAGGCAAAAGAAAAGCCCCCGAGTAGGGGGCAGTCAGTGGTAATAGAGTGGTTGTCAGATCATTCAATGCCCTCTTTAGAGGGCTACCACTAGAGAAAGACCCTTATAGGGTCAGAGCAAACCACCCGTTCTACGGGTGGTTATGATTCACAGATACGCGTGCTAGTTAGCAGTCGACCTATGCAATCCTCGATGAACGGGATTAGAAGTGCATTGTTCTATGAATAGAAAGGTGGTTTATTCTACAGCTTCAGCTTTTTCCATATAATTTCTAATAATATCACAGGACTTGTTAAATAGTTCTTGTTCCTTGTCGGTCATAGGGACTTCGATGATTTCTTCTACACCGTCTTTTCCTAGAATAATAGGCGTAGATGCATACACATTATATTGACCATAGTGGCCGTTGAGTGCTACGGAACAAGGTAAAATTTTCTTTTCATCATGTAAAATACAACGGACTAATTCAACAGTAGAGGTAGCAATACCAAATTCTGTTGACCCTTTACCATTTAATACGACATAACCTTGATAGGTAACTGCTTTTGTCATCTCCTCTTCGTCAAAGCTAGGGAAACGATGAGGCATGTCTTTTTGCAATTCATATAGAGTTTTGCCACCAATCATGATGTGAGAATAAGGCACCATAGCACTGTAACCATGTTCACCCATCGCATAGGCTTGAAGAGAGCGACGGGAGATGTTAAATTTTTCAGATAACAACATTTGTAAACGGGCTGAGTCGAGGGCAGTCCCGGAAGAAATAATTTTGTGCGCTGGATAGTCCAAGTGCTTTTGCAAATAAGCTGCTATTACATCGGCAGGATTGGAAATGCTGATGATAATGCCATTAAAGCCAGACTTTTTAATGCGGGGAATAATATCCTTACAAATTCTAATTGTATCAGCTAACATATCTAGGCGGTCTTGATCTCTTACAGGCTGAAGACCAGAGGCATTGATGATGATGTCGCAATCACCTAAGGATTCAATGTCTGTAGCATAGGCACTTACATGATGCGGCAAATAGCTTACAGAGTCTTTGAGATCTTCTACTTGGGAAATCGCTTTTTCTTGATTGACATCTGCTATATATAACTGATCAACTTCTCCTTGTGTGGCTAAGGATAAGGCTACATGAGAACCTACGTGACCAGCACCAATGATACCAATTTTTCGTAATTTTATAGACATAATAATTCCTCCTCTTTTTGCTGTCTGTAGTATAGTATAGCACATTACAAAGTGCTATAGGTATGTATCTAGCGTAATGCCCCATATATGAAATCTTCGTTGACGATAGGTAGAATCAATAGCCAGGCGCATATGGCTAGCAATATGGTTATTAGTCATTGTGGATGTGATAGAGGTTTATCTGATATAGATTAGAAACGCTATGTTGATTTTGAACCATGCCACGCGATGCTAGGCGGATGATGATAGTATGTAACTCATTGTTAGGTTGTAAGCGATGCCTGTAGGATGACATGAGTAATAGATTCATTCGAATTTTACGCCAGGTGTGTTATAATAGCACAAAAGAGGAAAATAAGTAGGAGCTAGGGCGAATGGAACAGAAACGAGCAGAGCGGGCTAAACGCGTGTCACGGAGACAACAAAATATATATACTCGATGGATCGTTATTATCATTACAATTGTTTTTTCTATTGTCATTGGTATGCAAATTTTGGATTTAGTGCAATTGCATAATGAAAAAGTACGGCTGGAAAAACAAATAGAAGAATTACAAACAAAAAATGATGCCTTAGAGGCGGAGAAAAATAAATTATCGGACCCTAAGAATGTAGAAGGTGTGGCTCGTGATGAGCTAGGTTTGGTAAAACCAGGGGAAGTTCCCTATGTTAAATAGTTGTGATTGATTGTGCGTATAGGCGTATCTAGTGGAATATACATAAATAGCCACTGCTATAGAGTTTTCGTTGTGACAACTCTATAGCGGTGGCTATTTGTGTTTGTATAGTAAGTTTGCTAACACTTGTTTCATATACGATTGAGATGAAGTTATACCTACTAGTATTGTTTCATCTGAAATGGCGATGTGCCTTCGGTAGACATAGGCAACAATTGCCGATCTACATCGGGCACCTGCTTTGGATTGGCATTGAATGTTTCTGGCCTTTCAAACAGTCCTGTTGGACGTGTGGGTGCTTTTGGTGGTGCATTATTCACAGATACGTCGGGATGAACCCATTCGAGTTGCTTCACACGCCAATCTAGATTTGTAAAGAGTCGATTGTGTTGGTATAATTCGTCTTCAATGGTATCAAGTCGTGCACTATCACGATTTGAACGACCTTCTAGATTGTCTATCCGTGAATGAAATCCTAACATATTACTGGAATCATACATTTGGTAGATTTGATTTGATAAATCGGCAATTAGAAATTGTTGATATATAATAACGCCAGTTAGAATGAGTAAGGCAAAGGTAAACCAATACGTTTTACGATACACATATCGTTTTAGTAAGGTCCATAACGGGGTAAAACGCATAAATCATTAATCCTCAGACACATGTTCAGGTAATAAAGGAAGTTTCGAATTGACAAAATCTAACCATAAACGTGACGCATGGGATAAATAATGTCCTTTCTTCCAAATAACATATAAGGTATGTGTGATTTCCGGTTTTAATGGATGGACCACTACATTAGCACCGACATCTGTATTTTCATCTTTGTTAGGACATAGGCGACTTGGCAATAAGGCAATGGCTAAATTAGCGCCTACGGTTTGCAACATTAAATCGCGTTGACTAGTTTCAAATACAATATGTGGCTGGAATCCAGCATGCTTACAGGATTTTACAATTTCGTCATGCAAGTTGAAATCATCTTTGTGAAGGACAAATGATTCTTCCGATAATTGGTCTAAGGACACTTCCTTTGCATTAGCAAGCGGATTGTTTTTAGGTAAAATTACAGCTAATGGGTCGCTAGTGAGATAAAATGATTCAAATTCTTTAGGATTTGGTTTTGTACAGATAATCCCAATATCGATTAATCCTTCTTGTACACTGATTTCAATTTTTTTAGAACCATGTTCATATAACTCTAATTCAATTTGAGGATATACTTTTTTAAACTCTCCTAGTAGCTGTGCAAAAATTGGTGCATCAGTAATAGGAGGAATACCAATACGAATAGAACCTTGTTCTAATCTAAACTCATTTTCAAAATCAGTTTTTAAATGTTCGAACATAAATACCACACGTTTCGCATGGGTTAAAAAGATTGTGCCCCCATCTGTTAACTCCACAGATTTTGCATTACGCATAAATAAAACAACACCTAATTCATCTTCCAATGCTTTTATAGTGCGACTAATGGCTGATTGTGAGATGTGGAGATTACGGGCTGCCTTACTAAAGCTTTTTTGGTCAGCTACTTCTACAAAATACTTTAAATGATGAAAATCCATAAGACCCTCCCTAACAAAACAGTTGAAAAAAGTGATAGCAATAAAATATAATTTTGAGATTGATTATTACTTATAGTAATTGTACTATGAAAAAATGTAAAGAGTCAATCTCATAATTGGCAAAATGATAGAGTTCATAGGTATTGCAAGGTTTATTACTGCCATGTATAATTAGCAATAGAGAGCTATATCAACTTATTACTTTTAGGATTAGATATATCATCTAAATCGTGTAGCAATAATATATTATTACATTATTTAGCGATATTAGCAATATTTAGTAAAAGAAATTAAGGGATTTCTTTTGTAATCGATACATTTCTAGTGGAAAATACATGAAAATGTATGCATATATTGTGAGATGTGAGATCTAATTCTTGAAGGGAATATTAGATTGAACAAGTGTACTATTTTTTACTTATGCTTAAGGAGGCTATTTACACATGGGTCGTAAATTTAAAACTATGGACGGCAACCAAGCGGCTGCTCATGTTTCTTACGGTTTTACAGAAGTGGCAGCGATTTATCCAATCACACCATCTTCTCCAATGCCAGAACACGTTGATGAATGGGCGGCATCTGGTCGTAAGAACATTTTTGGTAACACTGTTAAGGTAGTAGAAATGCAATCTGAAGCTGGTGCTGCAGCAGCATTCCACGGTTCTTTACAATCTGGTGCGTTAAGTACTACATTTACATCTTCTCAAGGGTTATTATTAATGTTGCCTAACTTATACAAAGTAGCTGGTGAATTATTACCTGGTGTATTCCAAGTAGCTGCTCGTGCATTAGCTGCACATGCATTAGCTATTTTCGGCGACCATCAAGATGTTATGGCTGCACGTGCCGCTGGCTGTGCTATGCTTGCTGAATCCTCTGTACAAGAAGTTATGGACTTGAGTGCTGTTGCTCATTTAACAGCTATTAAAACACGTGTTCCTTTCATTAACTTCTTCGATGGATTTAGAACATCTCATGAAATCCAAAAAATTGAAGTATGGGATTATGAAGACTTAAAACCATTGGTTGATATGGAAGCGGTAAAAGAATTTAGACAACGTTCTTTAAACCCTGATACTCCTGTAACTCGTGGTACAGCAGAAAATCCTGACGTGTATTTCCAACATCGTGAAGCAGCTAATAAATTCTATTTGAATGTGCCTGATGTTGTAGAAAACTACATGCAAGAAATCAATAAACTAACTGGTAAAAATTACCAATTGTTTAACTACTATGGTGCGGAAGATGCAACTGATGTAGTTATTACAATGGGCTCTAGTGCACAAGTTGTAGAATCTACTGTTGAATATTTAAATAAAATGGGTCGTAAAACTGGTTTCGTTACAGTTCATTTGTTCCGCCCATTTGCTATCGATCGTTTTATCAATGCCTTACCAAAAACAGTAAAACGTATTGCTGTTCTTGACCGTACAAAAGAACCAGGCTCCTTTGGTGAACCTTTATTCTTAGACGTACAAGCAGCTGTTGTATCTGCTGGGTTAAATGTAAAAGTAATCGCTGGTCGCTATGGCTTAAGCTCTAAAGACGTTATTCCTGCAGATATTGTAGCAGTATTTGATAACTTGGCTAAAGAAGATGGCAAAAAACATTTCACATTAGGTATTACTGATGATGTAACATTCTTGTCATTAGATCGTGCTGAAAATGTTGATATTAGTGTAGACGGCTTAACAGAATGTAAGTTCTGGGGCTTTGGTTCTGATGGTACTGTAGGCGCTAATAAATCTGCTATTAAAATCATCGGTGACCACACTGATATGTATGCACAAGCATACTTCGACTATGACTCCAAAAAATCTGGTGGCGTAACTATGTCCCACTTGCGTTTTGGTAAAAACCCAATTAATCAACCTTACTTGGTAACTGAACCACAATTCGTTGCATGTCATCGTCAATCCTATGTACATGAATACGACTTAATTCGTGGTATCCGTAAAGGTGGTACATTCTTATTGAACTGTACATGGAGCCCTGAAGAATTAGAAGAAAAGTTACCAGCAAAATTACGTCGTCAAATCGCAGAAAAAGAATTGAATTTCTACATTATCAATGCAGCTAAAATCGCTTCTGAAATCGGTTTAGGCGGACGTATTAACATGGTATGTCAAGCAGCATTCTTTAAATTGACTGAAATCATCCCTGTTGATGATGCAATCAAATATTTGAAAGACGCTGTTGTTACTTCCTACGGTAAAAAAGGTCAAAACATTGTTGATATGAACAATGCTGCTATTGATCAAGGCGTTGGTGCTCTTGTAAAAGTTGAAGTTCCAGCTTCTTGGAAAAATGCGACAGCAGACACTGAAGAAGGTAAAAAACTTCGTCAAACAGGTTGCGCTGGTTGTGCAGACCGTGAAAAATTTGTTACTAATATTTGCCAACCAATTAATGCACAAGCTGGTTACGACCTTCCAGTATCAACATTTGTAGGTTATGAAGACGGTACATTACCAAATGGTACTGCAGCATACGAAAAACGTGGTCCAGCACTATTTGTTCCACACTGGATTAAAGAAAATTGTATCCAATGTAACCAATGTGCCTTTGTATGTCCACATGCTACTATTCGTCCAGTATTAGCTACTGAAACAGAAGTTGCAAATGGTCCAGAAGGCTTTGAAGCAATTCCTGCACTAGGTTCTAAAGATGGTTTACAATTCCGTATTGCTGTATCTCCATTGGATTGCTTGGGTTGCGGTAACTGTGCTGATATCTGTCCAGCTCCAAAAGGAAAAGCACTTGTTATGACATCCATTGATGAAGAATTACATTTAGCAAATGCTTGGGACTATTCAGTTTCTATTCCTAAGAAGAAAAACTTCATGAATACAGCAACAGTAAAAGGTTCTCAATTTGAAACACCTTTACTTGAATTCTCTGGCGCTTGCTCCGGTTGTGGTGAAACACCATATGCTCGTTTATTAACACAATTATTTGGTGATCGCATGCAAATTGCCAATGCTACTGGCTGTTCCTCCATTTGGGGTGCATCCATGCCTGCATCTTCCTATACTGTTAACCAAAAAGGACAAGGTCCAGCATGGGGTAACTCCTTATTCGAAGACAATGCTGAATATGGCTATGGTATGTATATCGGCGTAAAACAAATCCGTGAAGACTTAGCTAGAAAAGCTGGTGTTATGGTTGAATCCGCTACTGGCGAATTAAAAGAAGCATTACAAGGCTGGTTGGATCAAGTTAATGTAGGTGCTGGTTCTCGTGACCGTGCAGCTCGTTTGGTAGCCGCTTTAGAAGCTGCGGATAAAACTCCAGAAGTTCAAGAATTCTTGGATAAAAAACACTACTTAGTAAAACGTTCTCACTGGATCTTCGGTGGCGACGGCTGGGCATATGATATCGGATTTGGTGGCTTAGACCATGTATTAGCATCTGGAGAAGACATTAACGTATTCGTATTCGATACAGAAGTGTACTCTAATACAGGCGGACAATCTTCTAAATCCACTAACATCGCAGCAGTAGCTCAATTCGCAGCAGCTGGTAAACGTACTAAGAAAAAAGACTTAGGTATGATGGCTATGTCCTATGGTTATGTATACGTAGCACAAGTTGCTATGGGTGCTGATAAAAACCAATTGATGAAAGCAATCACTGAAGCGGAAGCATATCCAGGACCATCCTTGATTATCGCTTATGCACCATGTATTAACCATGGTATCAAAGCTGGTATGGGTAAAGCACAAGAAGAACAACGCCGTGCTGTAGCAGCAGGTTATTGGGATCTATATCGTTTCAATCCTGTATTGAAAGAAAAAGGTATGAATCCATTCAGCTTAGATTCTAAGGAACCAAAAGAAAGCTTCCAAGACTTCTTGATGGGTGAAGTACGTTATGCATCCTTAAAGAAAGCAGCACCAGAAGTAGCAGAAGAATTATTTGCTAAAACTGAACGTGATGCTAAAGAACGTCGCTTGAGCTATGTTCGTTTACAAGAAGGTTTTGAAAACATTAAATAATCTTACCGATTAGGTAACTCAGAGGTTATGAGTATATAATCTTTGAAATATAATAATGCGGACTGTAGATATATCTACAGTCCGCATTATTGTTTTGTTACGGGAATACATACTTCGTTGTAAGGCATTATGTAAGCATGCTTTCATGATGAAAAGATGTACCGATTTCATTACTTACGGTGAGTACGCTCATAGGAAAGGATTCTACCTATGAAGTTAATGAAATATGTTGCGTTTGATGGAGAATACAATCAATTTGATAATGGGGTATTTGTCATATCCTATACGAAGAAGAATTAACATAACCATATAAAATAGAAGTAAGTTACGATGATTACTCTCTATTTTCTTACGTGGATATAATTGGCAATTATTAACGATATTTTGTAATTGTAGTTACTATGAATTACATTCATTTTCAAAAATACATAACTACGTATTGCTAATAACAGAGAAAATCTGTCGTTGTAGGCTACTATACTGGATAGTAGCAGGGTTTCGCCATCTATTTATATCGCCACAAGTGGACCGCAGTATGAGTGAATTAGAAACAGTAATATAGTTTGTATAGAATTATAATAAATGATACTTATGTTTTGTTAATCATATAATCTATATTATCAATGTTATATTTCATAACTCATATAGTAATAGCTAGTGAATATAAAATTTCCTATAGAAATAAAGATGGTGTATAATAATAAAAAGATTTTTATGTATAAATGAAAGAGAAAGTTCAAATACTAGTTATTGATAAAAGATTGTACAATGCTAATGGATATATAATACATGATTAAAATTTAATGACTAAGAATATTGTTCTATAAGTCATTATAAATTTAATTGTGCGATTATATAAATTAGAGTTGCGATATAATGAAATTACATATAATTTTAATAGTCTAAATTTGTACAGTCATGCAATACATTTACAATGGTAGAGGTTACATTATTTGGCTCAATAAAAAGGATATTATATATGGATTTTATAACATATTTACAAAATTATAATGATTTAGCAGTTGCTCTATCTGGTGGGGTTGACTCATCATATCTTTTATATGCTGTGAAGAAAGCTGGTGTACGATGTAAAGCGTATACAGTTAAATCTCAATTTATTCCTCTCTTTGAACTAGATGATGCCATACATATAGCAAAATTTCTTAATGTGCCACATGAAATACTCGATATTAATGTTCTTGATTGTGATGATATAGTTAATAACTCTAGTAATAGATGTTATTATTGTAAGCACCATGTATTTTCATTACTTTGTAAAGAAGCCAAAAGAGATGGTTTCACGATCATAGCTGACGGGACAAATGCAAGTGACAATATTGATGATAGACCTGGAATAAGGGCTATTAGGGAATTATCTGTTGTTTCTCCATTACGTGACTATGGTTTAAAAAAATCGGATATTAGAACTTTATCTCAGAAGGCAAATCTTTTTACATGGAATAAACCATCATATGCTTGCTTGGCTACAAGATTTCAAGAGGGAGAAACAATTACTAGAAATAGGCTTGTAGACCTAGAGTTAGCTGAATCGTATCTCTTTTCTTTAGGCTTTATTGATTTTCGAGTTAGGCTACAAGGAAATGTGGCTAAGATTCAAGTTCCGGAACATCAAATGACCATGATTATTGCCTACAGGGAATCTATTATAAACTATTTTAAAAAAATATTTGATGATATAGTTTTAGATTTAGAACCTCGATAACTATCAGTATGAATTAAGTAAAAATATGGTATATACAGATGATTTCTATAACAAAATATATAGAGATGTCTGATTTCTATGAAAGATAAGGAGTTATTCGTATTATTGCATGGTTATATCTTTATACATGATGCATTAGAAAAGAAAATTTGTAATATAGTTATAGTGTGGAGAGATGATAGCTAATTTTCTAATTGATTTGTGTAATCACTATATTATATATTATTATATAAGTGATAGAAAATTGTAATAGATGAATATGTTGTATTAAGGAGTGATTCTATGAAAACTTTTGACATGCCTTATGGAAATGGATTTATGAAGATTGATGTTCCTGAGGATAATATTGTAGGCGTTTTAGAATCTAAAGCACATTCGTATCATCCGTCGTTAGAAGAAGAACAATTAGTAGAGCGAGCATTGGATAATCCGATTGGCACATCTCGATTAGAAGAATTGGTAGCAGGAAAGTCTAATATGGTTATTATTACTAGTGATCATACACGTCCAGTACCAAGTAAAATTACAATGCCTATATTATTGAGAAGAATTCGTGAAGTAAATCCGAGTATTGATATTACAATACTGTTGGCTACTGGCTTTCATAGACCTACTACGCATGATGAAATGGTTGATAAATTTGGAAGCGAGATTGTTGCTAATGAAAAAATTATAAATCATATATCTAGTGATGCAAATCAAATGATAAAAATCGGAGTCTTACCTTCTGGTGGGGATTGTATTATCAATAAATTGGCTGTAGAAACAGAATTATTGATTTCGGAAGGATTTATTGAGCCACATTTTTTTGCAGGTTTTTCTGGAGGTAGAAAAAGTATACTACCAGGAATCGCCTCAGAAGTTACAGTTATGGCGAATCATTGTTCAGAGTTTATTAATAGTAACAATGCACGCACAGGAATTATTAAAAATAATCCGATTCATAATGATATGATTTATGCTGCACATACAGCCAAATTAGCATTTATTTTAAATGTTGTAATTGATGGAGACAAAAAAATTATTAATGCTTTTGCCGGAGATATGGAAAAAGCCCATGAAAAAGGATGCGAATTTGTATCGCAATTGGCGAGTGTAAAATCTACTCCAGCTGATATTGTTATTACTAGTAATGGTGGATACCCCTTAGATCAAAATATATATCAAGCTGTAAAGGGGATGACTGCAGCAGAAGCAACTTGTAAAAAAAATGGCGTCATTATCATGCTTGCTGCATGTAATGATGGGCATGGAGGTGAATCCTTATACGAAAATTTAAAAAATGCAAAAACTCCTAAAGAATTGTTAGATCGTATTGCTAAAACACCAAGAAATGAAACGATTCCAGATCAATGGGAAATACAAATTTTAGCACGTATCTTAAATCAATTTACTGTTATTGTAGTAACTGCTGATTGTGATCCTCAAATGTTGATAGATATGCATTTACAACAAGCTGATACGTTTGATGAAGCACTAAAAAGAGCATTTCAATTAAAAGGGGAATATGCTAGTATTGCGGTTGTCCCAGATGGTGTTTCTGTAGTTGTTAAGGCATAGGGTTCTAGTCTTTTAAATAATTATATAGTGTATGCAGTGCATTGATACCAAGATAGTGTAGATAAATTCTAGATTATCTTGGTATTTTTGTTGTATAGATAATTTTGTTTTTTAGTATAAATATCCTATAAAAAGAGGGTATAGATATAATTAGAATTTTACTGAGTATTATAGATAGTAAGGAGATAAAATACTCTACTTGTGTGGATATATTAAATTTAAGATGTATTTCTGCGTATAGAGAAATTGATAAATCTAGTAGCTGAGCACACTATTAGCTTACTATAGGTTAGTAAAATAAATCATAGCAAGAATTATTTATACAGTATTTAGTTTTATTGATAAAATTAATTATTTGTTCTTATATAGGCTGAGTAGGAGAAGTGATGCTCTAAGACTGTATGAAAATGATGATATAAGAATGTACAATTAGTGATATGATAGGTGAAGTGATAAGAAGTACCTGGTTACTCATTACGAATGAAAAGAAAGTTTGTCATTGTAGGCTACTATACTGAATAGTAGTAGGGTTTCGCCATCTATTTATATCGCCACAAGTGGATCGCAGTATGAGTGAATTAGAAACAGTAATATAGTGTATGTTATCTGTACATGATTTATAAAGTTAATATATAAAGTACTTATAAGTATAAAAAAAATTTCATTTGTAATGAGAGTCGTGGTTATAATATACTAAATTATAAATATATATTATGTATTTTAAATGAGCGAGAGAATACGATTAAACCATATATTAGCTGAATAGTTAATAAAAATTATAATATATATGAAAAATTTTTATGATATCAAGTAAACATATGAACATACATGAAAATGAATATCATTATTGACAATCAAGAAAATAAAGTATAATCTATCTATATAGTATAGATTATGAACAAGGAGCAGAATCATGCATTTGTCATATAAAAGAATAAGTAAAAATTTTTTAGTGTATCTTCTATCACTTTTTGTGTTATCGGTCGTTGTATTTTGGGCTGTATCGTACTCACCAGGGGATCCATTGCAAGCCTATTATGGTGAACGATTTGATCATATGACAGAAGCTCAAATGATTGCAGCAAGACATCAATTGGGATTAGACGGCTCATTAGTAACACAGTATGTAGAATGGATGAATCGATTATTCCATGGGGATATGGGATTTTCTTTAAAATATAGAACGCCTGTCAGTGCTGTGTTAGGTGGCTTTTTTATTAATACGGTTATATTAGGTGTCATTTCGTATGTGCTCACATTTACTTTGGCCATTCTGTTGGCGGTTATCTGTGTGTACTATGAAGATCGCTGGATTGATAAATTGATTTCTCAAGTAGGTACGTTGGTATTTTATTTGCCTACATTCTGGGTCGCTTTATTACTCATCCTTGTGTTTAATGTTAACTTAGGATGGTTGCCTGGTAGTGGTGCTTATGAGCCTGGTAATGCGAATGATTGGGTTGATCGACTACGACATATAGTGTTGCCGGTTATTGTTATGTTAATCGCTCATGTGTGGTACTATGCGTATATGATACGCAATAAACTATTAGACGAAACCAGAAAAGATTATGTATTGTTAGCTAAAATGAAAGGCCTTAGCTCGTTTGCTATTTTAGTAAAGCACTGTCTTAGAAATATAGCACCTACCATTTTTAGCGTTATGGCAATCGGTACGAACCATATCATTGGTGGGTCCTATGTAGTAGAAGCCGTTTTTGCATATCCTGGCTTAGGCAACTTAGCCGTGGAAAGTGCTAAGCTGCATGATTACAACTTATTAATGATTATTGTATTAATTACTGGTGCTGTGGTTATTGGCTCTAGCTATATAGCACAAGGCATTAGTGAACAAGTAGATTATCGGATGAAGGATCGAGAGGAGGTTGGACAATGAGTACACCTCAGGATGATTTATTCACCATTGTAGGTAGTGGACATCGCCCAAAACCGACTGTAACATTGGTTCCCACCTGGCGCAGAGCTTTCAATAAAATTCCAAAAATTTCCAGTTTTTTGTTACTGTTGATTATTTTAGGTTGTATTTTTGCTCCTTTACTGGCAAATCATAATCCTACAGAATTTTATTCATCGAATTTAAATCAACCGCCTGATGGAGAATTTTATTTTGGTACAGATAGCATGGGGCGTGATATTTACTCTGTATTATGGTATGGTGGCAGAATATCCATTATCATCGGTTTGTTAGCTGCTGCTGTATCAACTATTATCGGCATTGTATATGGTTGTATCAGTGGTTTAGCACCTGCTAAATTTGATGCATTCTTTATGCGATTAGCAGAAATCTTGTGCAGTATTCCATGCTTATTGTTACAACTATTATTGTTGGGAATGGTAAATGGTACAGGCATTATCTCTTTATCAATTATTATTGGCGTTACTAATTGGATGAATTTATCTAGGTTTGTTAGAACTGAAGTACGACAAATTCGCAATAGTGATTATGTACTATCTGCGACTATGATGGGGGCTAGATTTTTCCATGTCTTATGGTATCATTTGTTACCCAACTTTTTATCCCCTATTTTATTTGTGATTGTTTCTTCCATAGGTGTTTCTATGACGATGGAAGCTACATTGAGTTTCTTAGGATTAGGATTACCTACAGAAATAGTATCGTTAGGTACTATGTTATCGCTAGCATCGAGAGCATTGTTGACAAATTCTTGGTGGGTTATTTTAGTACCTGGTGTATTTCTAGTGGTTACACTAGTTTGTATTACCAACATTGGGCATCGTTTGCGCCGCGAAATTAATCGTGGAAGCAGTTATTTATAGATTTTTTGATGCATGTATTTATAGTAAGTATAGGAGGTTGTCATGAAGAGATTAAAACACTTTTTAGTCTATGCTATGGCGGTTGTGATGGCATTAGCCTGTTTGGTAGCTGTCACTGGTTGTGGAACAGAAAAAAGTGGTAGTGCAGAAAAAACACTAACATTTGCTAGTTCCGATTACAAAACATTGAATGCGATTTTAAATACGCATGATGAATTACCATCATTAATTTTCTCAGGACTTATGAAACATGATGGAAAAGGTAATGCAGTATGTGACTTAGCATCGAAATATGAATTTGATGAAGCCACATTAACATACACATTCCATTTACGTGATAATGTAACTTGGCATGATGGAAAACCATTCACTGCGAAAGATGTAAAATTCACATTGGATCAATTACGCAATAATAAAGATCTAGAATCTGAAACAACAGATAGTTATAAAGATATTAAAGATGTAGTTGTAGTAGATGATCATACAGTTAAAATTGTATTGAGCAAACCAAATGCAGCTATGTTAGACAACTTGGCAATTGGTATCTTGCCAGAACATCTATTAGCTGGTAAAGATATTATGAATGATGGATTCAACCAAAATCCTGTAGGTACTGGTCGTTACAAATTTGTAAGCTGGGATAAAGGTCAATCCATTGTATTAACAAGAAACGATGCTTATTATGGTAAAAAACCTAATATCGAAAAAATTGTTTGCAAAATTATTCCAAATGAAAACGCTAAAGCAGCTCAGTTAAAATCTGGCGGCATTGATTTCGCTTTATTAAATGCTAAAGATGCAAAAGCATTCCGCGATAATAAAGACTTTACCGTATTTGATTTCAAAACAGCCGACTTCCGTGCTATCGGTGTTAGCTATAAAAACCCATTCTGGCAAAATCCAGATCATAAAGCATTATTGCCAGTGTTAGGGTACGCAATTGATAAACAAGCGATTGTAGACAGCGTACTTGAAGGTGAAGGTACACCTGCTTATAGTCCATTACAAATGAATAAAGAATATAACTTAGAATCTGTAGATAAACGCGAATATAATCCTGAATTATTCAAACAAAAAATGGCAGAATTAGGATGGACTCTTGGTTCTGATGGCATCTACGAAAAGAATGGCGAAAAATTATCCTTCTCTGTAGAAGCTCGTGATTTCGAAGTTGAACGTGTTGATATGGCTAAATTAGTATCTGCTCAATTCAAAAAATTGGGTGTAGATATGAAAGTTGACATTGTACCTAAATTTAAATGGAAAGAATTGCAATCCTTAGTAATTGGTCAAGCAGCTCCATTTGATCCAGACCAAGGTACATACGACTTCTTCGTAACAAAAGCAAGTGCTAACTACACTGCTTATAGCAACCCTGCTGTTGATGCAGCATTGGCTAAAGCTCGTGGCACATATGATGTTAATGTACGTAAAGAAGCTTACAATGAATTCCAAAAAGCTTGGAACGAAGATCCAGCTTTCATCATGTTAGCATACTTACATGGTAACTATGTAGGAACCAACAAAATTACTGGTCCAACAACAGATACAATACTTGGTCACCATGCAGCAGGTGTGTTCTGGAATATTGAAGACTGGGATATTAAATAATAGTATATAAATATGTGTGATTTATAGCATTTAGCGAGTGGCGGATATCAGCAATAGAGCTAGTCTTAAAATAGCTCATGTTGGTATCCGCACTCTATTATGGATATATGTGATAAGTGGCATAGATAGAGTGGAGTTAATCAATGGAAACGGTGTTAGATATACAATCATTATCGCTGACATTTCATACTGAACAAGGCGAAGTGCATGCTGTAAGAGATGTATCATTATCCTTACAGGCAGGTGAAATTATGGCGCTAGTTGGCGAATCGGGCTGTGGTAAATCCACATTGTGTCGATCGGTAGTTAAGTTATTGCCAGAATATGCGTCGATTACTAAAGGGGCTATTTATGTAAAAGGAAAGGATGTGGTACCATTTACTGATGCGCAAATGCGTGATATTAGAATGGTTGATGTGGGCATGGTATTCCAAAATCCTTTGAGTACATTAAATCCCGTTTTATCTGTAGGAAAGCAGATGAGAGAAGCGTTAGAACGCATGTATCCTACTGAGTCAGAAGAAGAACTTAATAAGCGAGCAGCAGATTTATTGGAATTAGTAGGTATTAGTAATGGGCAGGAACGGTTGCCTATGATGCCTAGTACTTTTTCTGGAGGACAACAACAGCGAATTACCTTAGCGATTGCATTAGCAACGAAACCATCTATTCTATTGGCTGATGAACCGACTACGGCACTTGATGTAACCGTACAATTACATTTATTAGATTTGTTAAAAAAATTAGCGAAAACAGAAAAGTTGGCTATTCTTTTAGTAACGCATGACCTAGGTGTGGCTGCACGTATTGCTGATCGCATTGGCATTATGTATGCAGGGCGCATTATAGAAACTGGTACAGTAGAAGATATTTTCTATCGCCCAGAGCATCCATATACATGGGGATTACTAGGGGCCTTACCATCGGTGGATCATAAACAAAATCGACTTGTGTCTATACCAGGCATGCCACCAGATTTATCATTGCCTATAGTAGGGGATGCGTTTGCTGATAGAAATGAGTATGCCTTAGGGATTGATTATAAAGAAGAACCGCCTATGTTCTCAGTTTCTGATACACATAAAGCGGCAACTTGGTTGTTAGATGAACGAGCACCAAAGATAGAAAAACCTTCTTATATCCCTACACTAGGAGAAACTGCAAAAACATCTGATGACCATACCGATACTGGTGTATCTGATGAGAAGAAAGTGGAAGTTACGTGGGACTGCAGTTGCGATGATCCGACGAAAGGTCCTTTGTTAGAAGTAGAACATATAACAAAAACATATCATTTGCTATCAGGTCGACAGGTCCAAGCTGTAGATGACGTTTCTTTTTTCGTTGAAAAAGATGAAATAGTAGGTATTATTGGTGAATCGGGTTGTGGTAAATCTACGCTAGCTCGTATGATTGCTGGTGTATTGCCATGGACGAGTGGCGATGTGTATTTTAATCACCATTCAGTATCGCCGAATGAACGAAGCCAAGAGTTGCGTCAAGATATCCATTTGATTTTCCAAGATTCCGACGGGGCATTAAATCCGCGGATGACCGTTGAAGAATGTTTGCGGGAAGGACTTTCATTAAGCAATCGCGATACCAATGAACACGATAGATTGTTAGATGAATTGTTAGCTGATGTAGGTTTAGAAGCGCGTCATAAAGATATGTATCCTGGCGAATTGTCAGGAGGTCAACGACAACGTGTGGCGATTGCACGGGCTTTAGCATGTGAGCCTAAATTGTTAATTGCCGATGAGCCAATTGCATCCTTAGATGTTTCTATTCAAGCACAAATTATTAATTTGTTGTTAGATTTACAGAAAAAACGCCATTTTTCCATGTTGTTCATCGCGCATGATTTATCTATCGTTCGCTATATTAGTGATCGCGTGATTGTTATGTATAATGGTCACATTGTGGAAAGTGGAACGGCAGATGAAGTATTTGACCATCCTGAACATGAATATACGAAAACTCTATTATCCTCTATTTTGACACCCTATTCAAATGATATACAGGCGGCTGTGTAATTGTATCGTTATACAAGCATAAGAAAAGGCTGTAATATAATGTATGTGTACATTGTATTACAGCCTTTTTAGTTATACGCGTTACTATGATGCTAGGAGTAATAGTATTGACCATATCGTTATTATGACATAGCTATTTTATATGAAAACGACCAAGGTTTGTCATCTTGTGAAGAGGGAAAGCCTTGGTCGTTTATTTATGTTTTACTGATGAATTTGTAGCGTTCAAAGTCGTATAGGGAAAGGGAGTCCTTAGGCACTTTTCAGTGATGCCAGGGACTAAGAAGATAGATGTTACGGCATCGTAGTAGCACTTTTATTGGCAGTATGGATAGAATTTAAAATGTTTAACAGTAGTGATGGCTATTCATCAACGTAGATGTATGTAGAGCATGATAGTACATTCATATACGTTGCTCAGTTTAAACGGATAGGCTCTAGTAAAAGTTACAGTATTACTAGCATGACGAGTTTTCTTTAGACTATGGATGAGAATAGTAGGGCTAAGGTATGTGATGATAGCAGTGTTTTGATTAGAGTGTTGTGATGCATTGTGATTTGTATAAAGATTTGTCCTTCTTGGAACACGTGGACGATTGCTGCGTGATGCATCGCGATTGGTATCAAAAATGTGATTATAGTATATGCATTTCTTGGGCTTTGTCAAAATCATTAGTAATGGCTGTAGATGGTGGTGTATCTAAGAGGCTGACGATATAAATTGCGATGGATGAGAAAATAAAACCAGGAACGATTTCATAGAGTCCAAATAATTCGAACTGTTTCCAAATCAATACGGTTACGCCACCTACGATGATGCCAGCAATACAACCTAGACGAGTCATGCGACGCCAAAATAATGAAATTAGAATACTAGGGCCAAAGGCGGCACCAAAACCTGCCCACGCATAGGCAACCATGGTTAAAATATAGCTATTAGGATTTAAGGCAAGGTATAAGGCGATAAGAGCGATGAGCAATACGCTAATACGACTTACTAGTAGTAACTCTCTTTCAGAGGCAGATTTGTGAATTAAATTGCGATATAAATCGTGAGAAATAGCAGACGATGTAACCAATAGTTGTGCCGAGGATGTACTCATGATAGCGGCTAAGACGGCGGATAAAATTAAACCACCTACGAAAGGAGAAAATAAATTTCTCGTCATTACGAGAAATACCGTTTCCGATTGGGCGCCACTAAGGGCGTGTGGTAAATAGACATGACCGACTAAACCGACTAGCACGGCTGCAGTGAGTGAAATGATGACCCAAGTCATAGCAATGTGGGTTGCTTTTTTTAATTCTTTAGCATCGGAAATGGCCATAAATCGTACTAGAATATGAGGTTGTCCAAAATAGCCTAGTCCCCAGGCCAAAGATGAAAGAATGGTGATACAGAGGGGAAGCGTATCAGTGTGAGGACCTAGTATACTAAGACCTTCGGGAAATTCGGTGGCAATGAGGTGGGCTGTATCAACGGGACCACCCATAGCGATAGTTGCAGTGATAGGCACTAACAGAATGGCAAAGAACATCATCATACCTTGGATAAAGTCGGTGCATGATACGGCTAGAAATCCGCCTAAGAATGTATAGAATACAACGACACCTGCAGTGATAAGTAGTGACGAGGTATAATCCAAGCCAAAAATAGTGGTAAATAATTTGCCCCCCGCTACAAATCCAGAGGAAGTATAGATTAAGAAAAATATTAAAATGAATAAAGCTGACACGATGGGAAGTATATTCGACGTATCATGAAATCGATTTTTAAAATAATCAGGCATGGTTAGACTGTTGTTAGCAGCTTCTGTATGATTGCGCAATCGCTTTGATACAAAGGCCCAGTTAAGCCATGTGCCTCCGGCTAGACCTAAGGCAATCCAGATACCAGATAATCCTGTAGCATAGGCAAAGCCTGGTAAGCCCATGAGCATCCATCCACTCATGTCGGACGCTTCTGCACTCATAGAAGTGATCCAGGGACCTAGTTGGCGACCACCAAGAATATAATCGCCCAACCCTTGGGAGCGCCGATAATAGAACACGCCAATCCCCATCATTAGGCCTAAATAGATGGCAAAGGCTATAATCACTAATATATTGTTATCCATAAAATATAGAACCCTCCTTATACAACGTATTCTTATATTTTACCATAAATGGAATAAATACTAATACTGAATTATGAAAAATAATATTCCCTGCCGCAATTATTTTGTTTTATGATACAATATAATTATTGTAGGACATAGGTGCACTCCTACGTTTGATACGGTTTGCCATCATCTTTGTGGATGGATAGGTTAGATAGAAAGGTTGGTCATGCATGCGACAAGAGGCGATACAAATATTGAAAACCTACTTTGGCTATCCTTCGTTTCGAGCGGCGCAAGAAGCACCAGTTACGTCATTGTTAGAAGGACAAGATTGCCTGGCCATTATGCCCACCGGTGCAGGCAAGTCTATTTGCTTTCAAGTACCAGCAATGGTTAAAGAAGGATTAACACTCGTCTTTTCGCCACTTATATCATTGATGCAAGATCAGGTGGATGGCTTGCGGGAACAGCAAGTGCCAGCAGCATTTATTAATAGCACTTTAACACGGGAAGCGTTTAATCGCTGTATGTATGATATACGCAGAGGTCATACTAAGCTTGTGTACTTGGCGCCAGAGCGTTTAGGATCGGATACCTTCTGTCAGATTTTGCGTACCTTACCGATTTCTCAAGTAATTGTGGATGAAGCACATTGTGTATCGCAGTGGGGACATGACTTTCGTCCCGCTTACCGAGCGATTGGTGCTTTTTTAAAGACCTTAGCACAAAGGCCTGTGGTGGGGGCTTTCACAGCGACGGCCACAAAAGAAGTAGAAATGGATATTAAGACCTCTTTGGGGCTAGAAACAGCGAATGTGTATGTCACTGGTTTTGATCGGCCTAATTTATCCTTTCACGTGGTGCATACAAATCAGCGGATGAACTATATTCTTGACTATGTGACATGCCATGACCAAGAATCAGGTATCATTTATTGTTCTACCCGCAAGGATGTGGAACAGGTGTATGAAAGTTTGGTAAAGCAAGGCATATCTGCAGGGTATTATCATGGTGGCCTATCGGATGAAGTGCGCAAGGAACAACAGGATAAGTATGCGTATGAAAAAATTCAAGTCATGGTGGCGACGAATGCATTTGGCATGGGCATTGATAAAAGTAACGTGCGATATGTGTTACATTACCAAATGCCACGCAACATGGAAAGTTATTATCAAGAGGCTGGCCGTGCAGGACGAGATGGAGCACCAGCAGAATGCGTGTTGTTGTATAGTGGCCGTGATGTAATGATTCATCGGTATTTGATTGATCAGTCAATTCAAGATACACAGAGACAGCATATTGAGTTGAAGCGCTTGCAAGCTATGATTGATTATTGTTTTTCTAGTACTTGTTTGCGGAAATACATGTTGCAATACTTTGGGGAACAAGTGGTTTGGAATCGCTGTGATAATTGCAGTAGTTGTAGGTCTAAGCATGGTACGAAAAATTTAACCACTGAGGCGAAAGCAATCTTTCATGCCATCGTGGCTACGGAAGAACGCTTTGGGGCGACGATGATTGCGAATATTGTGTGTGGTGTTAGAAACGATCGGATTAGGCGTGCAGGATTTGATCGATTGCCCGCTTTTGGCACGTTACGAACCATGGATAGTAAAGATGTTTTGGCGCTGATTAGACAGTTTATAGCATCAGGGTATATTCGTAGTTCTGTAGGGAAATATCCTATTTTAAGTGTAACGGCGGCGGCAGAAGACGTGCTATGTGGTCATAGAGAAGTTGAAGAAGTACAACAACAAGTTACGGCACCGTTGCAGGGTAAAAACGGTAGAATGAGTAGCATTTACTACGGACAGAAAAAGCGATCCAGTGCGGGATTGTTTGAACATCTTCGTAGATTTCGGCAACAGTTGGCACAACAGGCAGGTATACCACCGTATTTAATTTTTCCCGATACGGTACTCATTGATGTAACGGCTAAAAAGCCGACCACCTTAGCAGAATTTTTTGCCATTAAAGGTGTAGGAGAGGCTAAATTAAAAAAATATGGTACCCTATTTTTGCAAGCGATTAGTGAATATACGAATAAACAATCGTAGAGTCAGTGCGTGTGAGTAGTAAGTTGGATTTTTTAGAGGTATAGGCTAATCAATAGCGAACTATATGAACATAGAGATGACAAATAGTAGTGATTGAGCGAGAACAGTTCATTGCCCAAGGAAAACTTGCTCTATACGATCGTAATGGAATAGAAAAGGAGATATCCTTTTGTTATAATAGATATCTAACAAATTAAATAAGACTTTTTATGGGGGATCCATATAATAGGTTTGTCGCTTGTATGCTGACTAGAGCGTTACGTAGAGCAAGGTTTGTAGTTACTAGAAAGGAGCATAGGTAATCCATGTAGGATTACCTAACACATGACCATGAGTATAGCAGATCAACAATATTTAGATATAATAGACCGTATTTTGACCAATGGTGTGCATGGTGATAATCGTACGGGAATCGGGGCGTATAAATTACCCCATCAAATTATGCAATTCGATTTGAGTCAGGAATTTCCTATTTTAACGACTAAATTTGTTGCTTTTAAAACAGCGGTGAAAGAATTGTTATGGATTTGGCAAAAACAGAGTAATGACGTACGCCTCTTGCAAAATATGGGCGTTAAAGTTTGGAATGAATGGATGCGAGAAGATGGAACGATTGGTAAGGCCTATGGTTACCAAATTGCTAAATACAAACAACTAGACCATTTATTAGACATGATACAACATGATCCTACTAGTCGACGTATGATTGTCACATTATGGAATATTGATGATTTATCTGATATGGCTTTGCAACCTTGTGCATATGAAACATTGTGGGATGTGGGAGAAGGAAAATTAAACTGTATGCTCATACAACGCAGTGGTGATATGGGACTTGGGGTTCCGTTTAATACAGCACAATATGCGGCACTGGTACACATGATTGCTCAAGTTACTGGGTTACAGCCAGGCTTATTTACGCATGTTATTAATAATGCTCATATTTATGATAATCATGTGGACGTATTAGAAGAACAATTAAAGCGGCGTGATAAAGCATTGCCAGCACCTTCTATTTGGGTAAATCCAGACATTCATAATTTTTATGATTTTACGGCTGACGATATTCGGTTAGAAGGGTATGAACATTTAGGTAAGCTATCGATGGAGGTTGCTGTATAGATGATTAATATAATTGTAGCCATGGCTAAGCATCATGTCATTGGCAAGGATAATGCACTGATTTGGCATTTACCCAATGATTTACAGTTTTTTAAAAAAATGACTACCAATCATGTTATTATCATGGGCCGTAATACATTTGAAAGCTTGCCTTTTCTATTACCGCATCGTGAACATTGGGTGCTTACGAAACAAAATGGGATCATCGTTGACCATGAGAAGGTCCGTATCTTTCACTCTGTAGAAGACGTGATAGAAGCAGCACGTAAACTAGATACAGATGTGTACATTATTGGGGGCGCTATGATTTATCAGGCGTGTATGCCCTATGCGGATCGACTCTATATAACAGAAATTGATCATGAATTTGAAGGAGATGCCTATTTTCCAGCTATCGATACGGACATTTTTGAAAAAGTGTCGACTACGGAAGGTATCGTTGATGAAAAAAATATCTATCCTCATACATTTGTCACCTATGAAAGAAAGGCTCGTTAATTATGTGTGAAACCATGTTTACTATCATTGCAAAAGAGTTGCAAGTGACAAAAAAACAAGTAGAAGCCGCCATAGAATTAATGGATGCTGGCAATACAGTACCTTTTATTGCTCGTTATCGAAAAGAGGTAACGGGAGAATTAACGGATGAACAGTTACGCATCATTGAAACGCGTAGTAGCTATTTGCGAAATGTAGAAACCAGACGCCGTGAAATTATTAATTCGATTACCGAACAAGGTAAGATGACCGATGTGTTGTTGGCGCTTATAGAAAAAGCGGTGAAATTACAAGAATTGGAAGATTTATATTTGCCGTATAAGCAAAAGAAACGAACACGGGCATCCATAGCGCGCGAACGAGGGTTAGAGCCATTGGCGGCGTTGATGTTAGATGATTCGGTGATAACGGGTGACCCATTGGTATTGGCGAAAGAGTATCTATCCGAAGCGGTGTTGACTGAAGAAGAAGCCTTGCAAGGAGCTAGCGACATTGTGGCGGAAACTATCAGTGATAGAGCTGATTTTCGTGCATATTTACGAAAACGGATGTGGCAGGAAGGTCATATTGTATCATCATTGACAAAAGATGAAACGAACCAAGAACGATTTTTGCAATATGCAGACTATACGGAACCGATTCATCATATACCGTCACATCGCATTTTAGCTATGAATCGGGGCGAAAAATTAGGCGCTTTAAAAATTACTATCACTGTGCCAGACGATATATATATTACGTATATGATTGAACAAGTGACGAAGAATGAACAATCGATTTTCTTTCCTTATAAGCGACTTGCCGTTGAAGATGCGTACAAACGGTTGGTGTTTCCTGCATTAGAACGAGAAATTCGTCACGATTTGACCACGAATGCCGACGAGCAAGCGATTAAAGTGTTTGCCGTTAATTTGAAAAATTTATTGTTGCAACCACCATTGTCGGGTCATGTCATCATGGGGCTTGATCCTGGCTATCGGACAGGTTGTAAAATGGCAATTATTGATACACAAGGAAATGTGCTCGATTATGGTGCATACTATGTAACCCATTCTGAACGGCAACGGATGGAGGCACAAAAGAAATTAGCTCACTTAATAAAAAAATATCAAGTCACTCTAGTATCGATTGGTAATGGAACGGCCTCCTATGAAACGGAACAGTTTGTTTCTACTATGATTGAAGAGGAACAGTTAGATTGTCATTATATCATTACGAATGAAGCGGGCGCGTCTGTGTATTCTGCTTCGAAATTAGCACAACAAGAAATGCCTGATTTAGACGTGACTATACGCGGCGCTGTATCATTGGCTCGGCGCGTGCAAGACCCTTTGGCAGAATCGGTTAAAATTGACCCTAAGTCGATTGGGGTAGGACAATATCAGCATGATGTGAATCAAAAACAACTTTCTCATACATTAGATCAAGTGGTAGAAACAGTAGTTAATCATGTGGGGGTAGAACTAAATACCGCTTCGCCGGCGATTTTGCAACATGTGGCAGGTATTAGTGGAACGGTAGCCAATAATATTGTTGCCTATCGCCAAGAACATGGTACATTTACCAGTCGTAAAGAATTATTAAAGGTGGCACGATTAGGGCCTGCAGCATTTACACAATGTGCAGGATTTTTACGCATACAATCAGCAACGAATGCATTAGATGCTACATCGGTGCATCCAGAGTCGTATGCCTTAGCAGAGCGAATCGTAGACGAATTGGGATTTACTGTAGAGGATTTGCACGACAAAGAAGCGTTACAAAACCTACAAATTCGTCTACCTTTAGTTGATGTAGAACAGATGGCTCACACATTGAATGCTGGCGTGCCTACTGTGCGCGATATTCTAGAGGCATTGGCAAAACCAGGCCGTGATCCACGAGAAGATTTACCTGCTCCATTAACGAGAAAACATGTGATGAGCTTAGAGGAAGTACAAGTAGGGACGGTTGTAACAGGGACCGTTCATAATGTCGTTGATTTTGGTGCATTCATTGACTTTGGTATCAAAATAAATGGACTCTTACATCGCAGTGAATTTTGTAAACGCCAACAACATCCATCAGATGTATTAGCGGTAGGGGATATTGTGGAAGCGGTTATTATATCGGTGGATGTAAAACGCAATCGTATAGGATTGTCGATGCGCGAATTAGAAGCGGCTAAGAAAAAGGCATAAATGGCGTTAGTGAACCTACTATTTTGATAGACGGATAGCAGCATATATACTAGTTCTAGCAAGGATGCGCAAAAAAATATGTATGGTCATAGGGAAATTTATAGTTTTATGATATAATGTATAAACGTGCTTTATTTTGGCACTAGAGGAGGAAATAACTATTATATGTTAGAAAAATTTAAAGAATTACAAATTAGTGAGCCTATGTTACGAGCTCTCAATGATATGGGATTTGAAGAACCTACACCGATTCAGGAGGAAGCAATTCCAGTTGCCATGAGTGGTGCTGATATGATTGGTCAAGCACAAACGGGTACTGGTAAAACGGCGGCCTTTGGATTACCCATTTTACATAGAGTGGATGAAACAGCGCGAGAAGTGCAGGCATTAATTTTATCCCCTACTCGTGAATTAGCGATTCAAGTAGCAGAAGAGATCAATAAAATGGCACAGTATACACAAATACAAGCATTGCCAATTTATGGGGGGCAGGATATTAATCGTCAATTCAGAGGATTAAAAAAACGCCCTCAAATTATTGTAGCTACGCCGGGCCGCTTGATGGATCACATGGATCGGGGATCGATTAAATTTGATCACGTGAAAGCAGTCGTATTAGATGAAGCGGATGAAATGCTTAACATGGGATTTGTGGATGATATCAATAAAATTTTAGGATCCGTTCCGAAAGATCATCAAACTTTATTGTTCTCTGCCACTATGCCGAAAGCCATTCAAACATTAGCAGAAACCTATTTGACGGAACCAACACTGGTTAAAATGAAATCCACGCAAGTAACGATGGATTTAATTGAACAGTATTATATCGAAGTACAGGATCGCCAAAAATTTGACGTACTATGTCGTCTTTTTGATATGCAAGCGCCTGATTTAGCCATTGTGTTTACACGTACAAAACGTCGCGTTGATGAAGTTACGGAAGGACTTAAAAAACGTGGCTACATGGCAGAAGGAATTCATGGCGATTTGTCGCAACAAAAACGAGATACCGTCATTCGTCAATTCCGAGAAGGAACCATTGATATTTTGATTGCCACCGATGTAGCGGCTCGCGGTCTTGATATTAGTGGGGTTACGCATGTATATAACTATGATTTGCCACAAGACCCTGAAAGTTATGTGCATCGTGTAGGTCGTACCGGTCGTGCTGGCAAAGCTGGTATTGCTAGTACCTTTGTGATTCCTCGTGAAATGGAACATTTGCGTGCTATTGAACGCTTAACAAAACGCAAAATTGCTCGTCGCCGTGCGCCTTCACTAGGCGAAGTATTAGAAGGACAGCAGAAATTAGCGATTCAAAGCTTAATTTCTCTAGCCGATGAAAATGAAGTGTTGGCACCATTCAGAGCAAGTGCAGAAGAACTGTTAAATGATATTGATTCTGTAAGTTTAGTAGCGGCGGCCATCAAACTACTTACAAAAGAACCAGATCAAACACCAGTGTCGATTACAGAAGAAGCTCCACTCCGTGTGCGTAGAAGTCGTCGCCGTGATGGAGATCGTCGACGCGATAGCCGTTCTCGTGATCGTCGCCGTGATAGTGGAGATCGTCGAGATCGCCGCCATGGAGATCGCCGTAATCATGATAGAAATCGCAGTGGAGAACGACGTGATTATAGAGACCGTGACCGCCAAGGAGAACGTAAACAGAGTACATTTAAACCATACTTTAAAAATTAACACATCAGTGTGAATGCTTAGCTAGATTGGTGATGAACCATGATGAATGCACATGATTCGATGCCTGCCGTAATGTATTAATTGTGGTGGTCGAGTGATGTGCATTTCTTATTGTCATACTAGTAGTATAGGGAGTTTACTCATGATCAATCGTTGACATGGAATGACTTATTTTTATTTGTATTGCATGATGAATACGTCAGTGATATAATAAATAATAATTATTGATTGATAATGTTAGGTTCCTAAGAAGAGAAATGTATGTATTCTAAGTGGAAGAAAGGATGTATTATGGATATTGCTCAAGTTCTACGAGGAAAGGGTTTTAAAGTAACACCGCAGCGGATAGCCATTTATCAAACATTAATAGAGAGTAAAAACCACCCTACCGCTGAAATGATTTACCAAAGTTTGCGCGTTGCCCATCCTACTATGAGTTTGGCTACGGTCTATAAAACTATGGAAATTTTTGAAAAAATTGGACTTGTTAAAGTATTAGATGTAGGCGATGATTGTAGTCGTTATGATTGGGATACGAATAACCATCCTCATATTCGCTGCACTGTATGCAATAAGGTAGAAGACTTAGAGGGGATTAATATGCATGAAGTGTCAGAGATGGTAGAAACAACGAGTGAATATACGGTAACGGGACAACAAATATCATTTGAAGGTGTTTGCCCTATGTGCCTTAAGAAGAGTAGTCACTAAATGGAGCGTACTTTTTAGTAACTTTAGTTGCTCTCTTCTATGATAATTAATAGACAGATTGATAAGCGTTTTATGGATGTATGGCGTCATCCATAAGACGCTTATTTATTCTTTTACAGGCTATAACGATAGAGTGTTTTTTACACTAACCATGTTGTTACTGTGATTTGTCGCAAATATATGGTACAACCATATATACCAAGGTAGAATTTTGGTACAATAGAATCAGAAATGTTCTTATCGCTATGAGTTTTATAGTAGTAAGGTATAGTGGCACATCATATCGTACTATACATACTAGGGGCGATAAGAAAAAGTACATCATACAGTACATCGTATTTAGTAGGATACAAATAAAAGGAGTCAATATGTTTACAATCGGTTGTCACTTATCAATTAGCAAAGGGTATTTGCATATGGCCCAAGAGGCTACATCCATCGGGGCTAATACATTTCAATATTTTACACGTAACCCTCGTGGTGGCAAGGCGCGCGCTTTCGACGAAGCAGATATGAAAGCGTTGGTGGCGTATATGAAAGAACACGACTTTGGGAAAATACTCGGTCATGCTCCGTACACGATGAATGCCTGTGCTAAGGATGAAGGATTGCGTAATTTTGCATTAACCTCTATGCGAGAAGATTTAGAACGGTTAGAATACGTGCCACATCAGCTATATAACTTTCATCCAGGCAGTCATGTTAAACAAGGCGTAGATATCGGCATTGAGTATATTGTAGATATGTTAAATAATGTATTATTTCCAGGTATGAAGACAACGGTTCTATTAGAAGTGATGGCGGGAAAAGGAACGGAAATTGGATCGACCTTTGAAGAAATTGCCCGCATTATTGATGGGGTCGCTTTGAAAGACTATATTGGCGTATGCGTTGATACATGTCATATTCATGAAGGTGGATATGATGTGATTGATGATTTTGATGGCGTTTTGGATCAGTTTGATAGATTGATAGGCTTGGAGCGATTGCAAGCCATACATCTGAATGATTCTAAGAATCCAAGAGGGGCTCATAAGGATCGGCATGAAAAAATTGGGGAAGGACATATTGGATTAGAGGCGATTAGCCACATCATTACCCATCCTAGATTACAAGGCGTTCCATTCTATTTGGAAACACCGAATGAATTGAGCGGTTATGCAGAAGAGATTGCTTTGTTACGCCGTATCTATGAAGACGTATATGGAAAGTAATTGATAGGTATACATAGTATGTAAAGCTTATGGTAGAACATTTAAAATCTAGTAGTAGATAGGATGAAAACATAGGAAGGAAAAGAAGTGTTACTATGCGCATATTACACACAGCCGATTGGCATTTAGGACGCATTTTTTATGCCCATCATTTAACGGATGACCAGGCCTATGTGTTAGAACATCAATTCTTTCAGATTATAAAAGAAGAAAAGATTGATGTGGTGATCATTGCAGGCGATGTGTTTGATCGCTCGGTACCTCCCGTAGAAGCGGTACAACTGTGGGATTTAGTCATCACTAAATTAGCCGTTGAATATAGGGTACCTACTATTGTGATTGCAGGAAACCATGATGGGGTAGAGCGTTTGGAAGTGGGGCGTCATGTACTAGCATCTATGGGATTACACATTGTAGGATCACCAGAAGAGAAGGGGAAACCTATCGTTATATCGGATGCGTGGGGAGATATATCTTTTTGCCCTATGCCCTATGTGGAACCGGCTGTAATACGCGATGTGTTGAGTAGAGAAAACAGTGCAGCGTGCACTATGGACTATAACGAGTTATATGCATTGTGGATTCAAAACTATTTGCAAGCGATTCCCGCATCACAAAGACGCGTGGCGATTGCCCATGCCTTTGTAACAGGTGGTGTTCTTGGTGGTTCTGAAAGAACGTTAGCTGTGGGTGGCACAGAAAATATTAACAATCACCTCTTTGACGCCTACCAGTATACGGCACTAGGCCATTTGCACGGACCGCAGACCGTTGGTAGTCATCGTATCCGTTATAGCGGGTCTTTATTAAAATATTCCTTTGATGAATATCAACAAGAGAAAAGTTTTTCTATTATTGATATGGATGAGCATGGAGAAGTTACTGTATCACTGATTCCCATTGAACCTAAACATGATGTGGTCGTGGTAGAAGGTTATTTAGATGCAATTTTACAAGATAGAGCGCTACATGCGCAGCATGAGAATGATTATTTGTTGGTGCAATTACTGAATGAAGCCCCTGTTATTGATGGCATGGCACGGCTTCGTAACGTGTTGCCTCATGTGATGGCGATGGAATTAACGGGGCGTATGGCAAAAGATGAGGCCGTTGACACTGATACTATCTATGGAAAACTTGATGAACGACAACTGTTTGCACAATTTGCAGAAACCGTTTGGAAAGAGCCGTTAACTAGAGAACAAGAAATCTATATAAATCAAATATGGGACTTGATTGTTAAGGAGGAACGTTCATGAAACCGATACGACTGGTCATACAAGCCTTTGGACCGTATAAAGATAGAGTTGAACTAGATTTTTCCTCCTTAGAGGACCATACTTTATTTTTAATAACTGGACCAACGGGGGCAGGAAAAACTTCAATTTTAGATGCTATGGTATATGCCTTGTATGGGCAAACGAGTGGCTCTCTACGTGACGGCGCCGACATGCGAAGCGACTTTTCGGATATAGATACGGCCACGTATGTATCGTTTACTTTTTCTATAGGGCAGACGAAGTATAAAATAGATCGAAGTCCTAAGCAAATGGTAAAAAGGAAACGCGGTCCTGGATTGAAAGAACAAAGTGCCAGTGCTAGTTTATATAGGTGGAAAGAAAATGAACATGACTGGCATATGATTACCTCTAGTAGTCAAGTATTAAAAGAACGGGTGCAAGAAATTATCGGATTTCGCGCAGATCAGTTTTTACAAGTTGTTCTATTACCACAAGGCGAATTTCGTAAATTGCTAGTAGCGTCTACGACTGAACGAGAAGAGTTGCTTCACAATTTATTTAAAACGGAAATTTACACCCGATTACAACATGTGTTGAAAGAACGATTTGATGCGGCCTATGAAGAGGCTAGTGAATTGGTACATGAAGAAGAACGACTCTTACAACAAGAAGGTGTGGGAACACTGGGTGAGTTAGAAACGCATGTTACGAATTATAAAAATAGTGAAACAAGTTTGTTACAAACGTTGAAGCAAGCCGATGCATTATTACAAAAGGCAACTTGTAACCGCACTAGTTGGATGGAGTATACAAAAATTCAAAAAGAGTTAGAAGGCTATGAAGAAATGCATCAGAAATTGATGCGTGAAGAGAACACGATAGAGGCTCTTAAAAATAAATTACGTGTACTGACGCAATTAAAACCGATTATAGAGGTGATGGAACGCACTTTAGAAGAGGAAAAACAATGCGAGGCGTGGAAAGAACGAAAGCGACAATTATTTGATGAAAAAGAAGAATTGAAGATCATAGAAAAAGACGTGTTGACCCGTGAACAGGCTTGGCAAGAACAGCAATCAGCATGTCAAAAGGCAACGTTACGGTTGGGGCAATTACAAGATAAAGATAGTGGCGTAGCACATCTAAAACGATTAGAAACACTTGTAGAAGAGAAAGAAAACGAACGAATTGCAGTAGAAAAAAAGCTTTCAAAGAAAAAAGAATTACAAGTGGCTGTGACAGAAACCATCGAGAAAGAACAAGCTGCATTAGATAAGGTGGATGCGTGGTTATTGGCACATAGAGATGATGCTAAGTTGTGGGAACAAGAAAAACAGCGACATCATAGGCTTACAGAATTGATACAGTGGAAAAAAGAGAAAGAAAAAGCAATAGCGGAATATAATATTGTAACGCATGAGTTATCCGCCATGGAAGAAACACTGCTACAAACAAAGCATGAAGCAGCACTTTTACAGCAAGCATTTCAATTGGCGCAAGCCTACCAATTATCGACGACACTAGCGGAAGGTGAGCCTTGTATGGTGTGTGGTGCCGTGCATCATCCACGATTGGCAGTGAAACCAGAGGCAACACCTACAAAAGTAGAAGTGGATAAGGCATATACAGATGTACAAACGTTGCAAGCACGCATATGTACAGAACGGGCGAAATGTGAGGCCCTAGGGCGACGACAACAAGATGTTGAGAGGCAGATAGAATCTTGCTTAGAGGATTTAGACATATCTTCTGTTGCTATAGCAGATGAATCCTTGCGCAGTTGTGAAGCGATGCTAGATACGCTAGCTAGGAGTAATGAAGAGTGGAAAGTGCAAGAAGCACAACGCGACTTGTATAGGAAAGAGCGGGAGGCACATGGGCAAGAGAAAGACGCGTATCAAGTGGCAATACATCAATGCTTGATAGACATAGAACGACTAGCCACACAAGTGACTACTATGCAAAAAGAGTTGGAAGAACGGTATCAGCAATTAGGGTTGACTGGTGATGATGCCTATGAAACTATTGTGGATGAATTGAAAAGAACAATCGACGCTCATGAACGAGAAGGTGTAGCTATTAGGAAAGAACAAGAGCGTATCATTTCATCTATGACTAAAAATGATACGGAGCAAGCAACGATTGATGAACAAGTCAGGGCTATATCAGAAACCATAGAAGACCATAAGAAAACCTATTTAGAAGCGTTGAAACATCTTGGTATTTCTGAAGAAGCGATTGTTCTTTATAGGTCGGAAATGGAGTTGGTATCATCGTGGCAAGAGACAATTCAGACCTATGAAAAAAGTGCTCATGAGAATCAAGCATTAATCCATAGTGCTAAGGAGCGATTAACCCGTGTAGAACTTCCAGAAACAATGATAGACGATGATGTATATAAGGCGTTACAAGAAGAACGAGATGCGGCCTATGGAGCTATTACTACGCATCGCATTGAGTGCGAACGGTTAGAAAAAGTGGTTCATGAACTACAGACCTTACAAGCGTCACATCATCTTCAAACAGAACAATTAGCATTTATTACACGATTACATGAATTGGCCAACGGAGGTGTGTCTGGTTTGCGTGGCGTCACCTTTGAACGCTATGTGTTAGGAGCTATTTTAGATGAAGTGATGTATGCGGCCAATGAACGGCTTCGTAACGTCAGTCGTGGTCGCTATGAGTTACAACGTGACACGTCTATAGGTGGTCGTGGCGGTCGAGGCCTTGATTTAGTCGTTCTCGATACATATACAGGCATGCCACGTCCTGCTAATACGCTATCGGGCGGTGAAATGTTTTTGGCCTCCTTATCCTTGGCCTTGGGCTTAGCTGATGTGATTCAAAGTTACGCAGGGGGCATACATATGGATACTATGTTTATTGATGAAGGCTTTGGGACGCTTGATGCGGAAACGTTGGAAATTGCTTTGGATACATTAGTTTCTTTGCAAGCCAGTGGTCGTTTGATCGGCGTCATTTCTCATGTGGCAGAATTGAAAGAACGCATCCCAGCTCACTTGATCATCACTCGATTAGCACAAGGCAGTACGGCTCAATTTCGAGTTAGTTAGTAATACAGCCGTTGTTATAGGAACAGCGACCCTAGTTCATCGTATTGATTCAGACGTATAAATGTGATACGATACTATCACTAATCATTGAAAAGAGAGGAACTAGCATGAAGATTTCTTTTGCACATAATAATATTAATGTAAAAAATTTAGAATCCAGTGTAGACTTTTATAAAAAGGCCCTACACTTAGAAGAAGTGCGACGCCTTGAAGCACAAGATGGATCGTTTATATTGGTATATTTAAAAAGTCCCTATACGGCCCATGAGTTGGAATTAACTTGGCTCAGAGATCGCACCACACCGTATAATTTAGGAGACAATGAGTTTCATTTGGCGTTCACCGTAGATGATTTTGACGAGTTGCATGCCCTACATGAAACGATGGGCATCATCGTCTATGAAAATAAAGAGATGGGGATTTATTTTATAGCGGATCCCGATGGATATTGGACTGAGATTTTACCGGGAGATAGATACTAATGGCAGAACATATGCTGACTCGCCTAGAATGGATGGTGGGAACAGAGGGTATTGATCGATTGCGTCGAGCCTCAGTAGCATTATTTGGCTGTGGTGGTGTAGGGGGATTTGCCTTAGAAGCCTTGGTGCGATCGGGAATAGGACGCATTGTGGTGATTGATGGCGATGGAGTAACGGCAAGTAATGTGAATCGACAAATTATAGCCACCTCACAAACCATTGGCCGAAGAAAAACTGATTTGGCGAAAGAACGAGCTTTAGCGATTAATCCAGATGTAATTATTGAAGTTCATGATATAATATATACAGCACATGAATATCCTGATTTTATTGAAACCTTACAGGTCGATTATGTGATCGATGCCATTGATATGGTTTCGTCTAAGATTCATATCGTAGAAACGTGTCAACGATTGGGTGTTCCTGTTATCTCTTGCATGGGAGGAGGCAATCGGCTTCATCCAGAACAACTAGAAATAACAGATATTAGTAAGACCTATATGTGTCCATTAGCGAAGGTGATGCGCAAAGAATTAAGAAAACGAGGCATCACGAAGCAAACAGTTTTATTTTCCACAGAACCACCGATTAAGCCTGTATACCGTGAAGAGGGGACAAAAAGTCCAGCGTCGTGTGCGTTTGTGCCATCGGTGGCAGGGCTAATGCTAGCAGGATATGTGGTTCGAGAATTTTTGGAGGTACCAGACCATGAAAAAAGCAATTATTCATATGGCTAAGGGTGATATTACTATTGAATTATTTGATAAGGAAGCACCGAATACAGTAGCCAATTTTACAAAATTAATCAAAGAAGGGTTTTATGATGGACTAACATTTCATCGTGTTATTCCTGGATTCGTTGCACAAGGCGGTTGCCCTAATGGCAATGGCACAGGGGGACCAGGCTATACAATTGATGATGAATTAATTGGCAATCCTCATAAACATGAACGAGGTGCACTATCTATGGCTCATAGAGGTCCTAATACAGGTGGTAGCCAGTTCTTTATCGTGTATGAACCACAACCACATTTAGATGGAGTACATACTGTTTTTGGCAAGGTAGTCGATGGGATGGATATTGTCGATGCCATTCGCCAAGGCGAACATATGGAACATGTAGAAGTAGTAGAAGACTGATTGTCGTAGAAAGGCGTGTGTACACATGCCTCTCTGTATAGGAAAGGCCATACATGATAGATATAACATTACAACACTTGGCATGGTTAGAAATCGTAGATGACGATAGAATTTCCTATGGTTATAATCAAGAATGGTTTAATGATGAATGGCGACGACTAGCAGGTTGCGGACCAACAGTGGCGACTATGATGGTGAGTTATATGGCTCTGAAAGAAGGACGGTTGCCGATAGAAACAGCGTCTAATAAAATGCAGGCCTTAGGGCGCATGAATGAAGTTTGGGACTATGTTACACCTCGGTTTGGAGGAGGCTTATATAAAGCGAGCTGGCTAGCAAGTGGCGTAAAGCGGTATATGGAGGATCATCAGTTACCAAATCAGACCGAGATGATAAGTATATCGCCATTTCTTTCCCGACGCCCTAGTGTTGATGTAGTACAAGAGTTTATCAGTCATGCTTTAGTGAGTGACGTACCAGTAGCATTTTTGAATCGCCATAAAGGACGGGAATCATCGCTATGGACATGGCATTGGGTGTTACTAGTAGGTATAGGCGAAGTGGACGGCGATATACGGTGCCATATTTTTGATGAAGGAGAACAACGTGAATTTTCTTTGTCGAATTGGTTGCAAGATACCCTATTAGGTGGCGGCTTTGTATATGCGTATTGATTATGAAAGTAAGGAGAAACGTATGTCTGAATGGATTACAGAGGAACAAACACCTCATTTACGGTTAAGTGCAGAAATTGATAAAGTATTATATTCTGGTAACTCTGAATTTCAAAAAATTGAAGTAGTACATTCGAAAGAGTATGGAAATATGCTGGCTTTGGATGGCGTATTTCAAACATCGGAACGAGAAGAATATTTTTATCATGAAATCATTGCCCATGTACCACTATTTTTACACCCTAATCCTAAACGGGTATTGATTATTGGCGGCGGAGATGGCGGTGTAGCCAAAGAATGTGTGCGTCATAGCTGCGTTGAAGAAGTAACGATGGTAGAGATTGATGGTAAGGTTGTTGAATTGGCAAAACAATATTTACCTACTATATCCCGTGCTATGAAGGAACAACATCCTAAATTGACAGTGACTATAGGTGACGGCATCGCATTTATGGCGAAAGCAGAAAACTATTATGATGTCATCATTGTTGATTGCTCGGATCCGATTGGGCCAGGCAAAGGATTATTTACGGAAGAGTTTTATGCTAATACAATGAAAGCATTAAAAGAGGATGGCCTATTTGTGCAACAAACAGAATCTCCATTTTTACATCAATCTTTAGTGGCAGATGTGTTCTCGTATGTGGGCAGACATTTCCCAATTACGCGGTTATTCATGTCGTATATTCCTATTTATCCATCAGGTATGCATTGCTTTACGATGGGGTCTAAAACCTATGATCCATTAGTATGGAAACCGAATCGCCCATTAGACATGGACATGCAGTATTACAACTACGATATTCAAAAGGCCGTATTTGCGTTACCTAATTTCGTGAAAAAATATTTGAAAATATAGTAAAAAATAGTGTTGACAGTTAGGTTGAATCAGAGTATAATTTTTATTGTTGCTAAACATTGAGCTTAGCAATAAACCTACTAGGTGGTGGGTATGGTGAAGCGGTTAACACGGCGGATTGTGGCTCCGTTACGCGTGGGTTCGATCCCCACTACTCACCCCAATACCTAACGTGTAGGCAATCATTGTAGGGGTGTCGCCAAGTGGTAAGGCAACGGACTTTGACTCCGTTATGCGCTGGTTCGATCCCAGCCACCCCTGCCACATACGGTTCACTAGCTCAGTTGGCAGAGCACCTGACTTTTAATCAGGGTGTCCCGAGTTCGAATCTCGGGTGAGCCACCAAATATAAGCGATGGAAGTAATTTCATCGCTTTTTTCGTATATCTAGATTGTGGCGGTTTTAATCTGCAACTTACACATCATCTTGTATGGCATGATTTGTATAGTATGATGCTCCTTTTAATAATTCATGGGATTAAATTTGCAACATGTTTTGTCCTATAACCCAGGGATTGGATGTATAGCGCGTTTGGTCTTATACCTTCTCTTAGGGGACAGAAGAAGATGAATTTTTCTATTATAGATATAAGAGATTTTTAATTTTACCTAAAAATATGCTATGATGAGTACAGGGTTTCATTGCAAATCTTTTCAATGATATAAAAGTTAATTGAATAACGGTTAACTTTGCAATTTGATAGAGGAGTATAGTTATGAATTCTGAAATTGCATTTTGCGCATCAATTGTTATATTTATACTGACGTATGCACTCATTGTTTGGGATAAATACCCACGAATGATTGTGTCATTAGGCGGCGCAATTATTATGATTGGTTGCGGATTTATCTCTCAATCTACGGCTATCAAAGAAGCAATCGACTTTAATACACTGGGATTACTAGTGGGCATGATGTTGATTATTGCGATTACTAGTAAGTCTGGTTTATTTCAGGCAGGCGCCTTGTGGGCAGCTCACGTTACAA
Source organism: Veillonella montpellierensis DSM 17217 (assembly GCF_000426745.1). GTDB lineage: Bacteria > Bacillota > Negativicutes > Veillonellales > Veillonellaceae > Veillonella > Veillonella montpellierensis. Next base: position 2,541 of record NZ_AUFY01000014.1, on the reverse strand, counting down.
AAGGAAGTCCTTCTAAGCTTTTGTTTTTGCTGTCAGTTATTACTGCAGTAGGGTCAGCTTTATTTGATTGCGTAACAGCGGTGTTATTGATTGCTCCTGTTACGTTGACTTTGGCAGACCGATTAAAAGTGAATGCGTTTCCATTTTTAATGACTGAAATTTTGGTGTCCAATATTGGCGGTACCGCGTTGCTTGTTGGTAATCCTCCTAATGTTATGATAGGTAGTGCTACAGGACTTACGTTTAACGATTTTTTCTTTGCCTTAGCGCCCGTCTGTACAGTGATTGTCTTGGTGGTTATTCCTATTCTTATTTTCTTGTATAGAAAAGATTTACAACCACATCCAGAAACTAAGGCGGCTATCATGAAAATATCCTATAAAGATGCTATTGAAGATGGGACATTACTAAAAAAATCTTTATTTGTCTTAGCCCTTACCATCGGTGGATTTGTGTTACATCATGTGTTAGGATTAGAAACTGCAACCATTGCTATGGGCGGCGCCGTTTTACTCATGGTAATTGCTGATATTAAACCTCGTGAAGTACTGCATTTGGTAGAGTGGCCGACAATCTTCTTCTTTCTAGGATTATTTGTCGTAGTTGGCGGTTTGGAACAAACTGGAGTTATGGCCTATTTAGCTGAAAAAGTAATTGCTGTTACTGGTGGTGATTTAGAACAGACCGTTTTCTTAGTATTGTGGCTCTCGGCGATTGCGTCAGCGTTTGTTGATAATATTCCTTTCGTGGCAACTATGATTCCTATGTTACAGGAAATGGGGCATATGACAGGTATGCCGATGGAATCTGTTTGGTGGGCCTTGGCCATGGGGGCTTGTTTTGGCGGTAACGGCACTATGATTGGGGCGACACCAAATTTGGTAGTAGCTAATATTGGTTCCTTACATGGATTGCGATTTACCTTTATTGAATATATAAAATTAGGCTTCCCACTAATGATTCTTAGCGTATTGATGGCGCATATCTATTTATACTTAGTATATTTTGCCTTTTAATGCGTAAGATATCATATTAGAATGATTGAAAGTTGATGACATGATAGAATCTAACGATTGTATCATGTCATTTTTTATACCTTACGACTATGCATAGTAGTGGATGCGCACATGAGATATTTGTTGTGAAAGTTATGTATTAGCTTACATGATACGCTAAGAATGTAGCAACATGGATCTATAACAATATAGAAAAATAGGTCTTTACCATGTAGATGTGATGTTATAGGCGTGTAATAAGATGATAGTATAAAAATGTAGAAAATGATGGTAAGTAATGTGTTATTTTAGTGGCGTTGCCTATACTATAACGTGTCATACTAGAAAGTAATGAGCATAGCAATGGACATAATTGCTATATTGCGTGGGCGTTGAAACAGTTCTCCCAACCTTAAATGAAGCTGGCGTTACTGCTATATATTGTGTGGGCATTGAAACGGTAGAATTTGTAAATCTTTTCACTTCACTATTTGTTTTCTATCGTGTGAATGTTGCGATAAGTTAGCTGCCTATATATTTGTAGCCCGCCTATTTCATATCTGCGTAGGTGTTAAAGTAAAGTGTTACTGCCATCGATAGTAAATAGCCGTATCATCATACATGTACATCGATTTTGATGAGCACTATCTTTTGCATGATGGAGAAGAACTGATAGTAGTAATCGACTACTTTACTACATGCATGAGATGAGTATAGAAAAGATTTTTGAAAGTAGAGAATTGCATACAGGGAAGAACATTATTTTAATACGATACGTTACGATGTAAGAGAGAAATTGCATAGAACATAAGAAATATTAATAAAACGAAGAAAGAAAAAATATGTAGCAATCGTATATAGTGTAAGGGGAAATACACATTGTACATGCGTATACTGGTAGGTATCCACTAGAAATAATGATGTTCGAATTTTATTGCTCCATGCAGACTATATAAGTTAGAATTTGAAGGCTCGTGAAATCAGTTGATATAGTATGATGGAACACTCATATATACTATATATAGATGTAGAAAAAAAAGAATGAAAAAGGGAAAGAAAAAATGGCAAATTTTTGTTGACATAGAGGTAGTGAAACTGTATAATTTAAAAAGTCTTTAGAGGAAATATTTTAAAGACGGTAGCAAGTAATTGAGAGATTAGATTTGTTATTTTTTTAAATAAAAATCATTGACAAACAACTAACAATCGATTATAATAAACAAAGTCATCAGAAAATGATGGTTATACAGATTTTTGAAAACTGAACAATATAAGGTAAACATTACTTAGTAATGTACATATGCCAGAGTGCGGGTTTCGTAAGAAACCAACCAAAAAATTCAAGTTACGTAAGTAACAAAAACAAATGAGCTAGCAAATAGCTTCAAGATATCTTGGAGAGTTTGATCCTGGCTCAGGACGAACGCTGGCGGCGTGCTTAACACATGCAAGTCGAACGAAGAGACATGGGAGCTTGCTCCTATGAATCTTAGTGGCGAACGGGTGAGTAACGCGTAATCAACCTGCCCTACAATGGGGGACAACA
>NZ_AUFY01000013.1 GCF_000426745.1 Veillonella montpellierensis DSM 17217 | reverse complement strand
ATTTAAAATATAAGTATGGAAATAGACATTTCTGGTGTAGAGGATATTATGTGGATACGGTAGGACGATATGAAGGAGCAATAAAAGAGTATATTCGCAATCAACTACAAGAAGATATAGCACAAGATACATTAAACTTTAAAGAGTATACCGACCCGTTTACGGGTGAGCCAGTAAAATAGGCAAAAGAAAAGCCCCCGAGTAGGGGGCAGCCAGTGGTAATAGAGTGGTTGTCAGATCATTCAATGCCCTCTTTAGAGGGCTACCACTAGAGAAAGACCCTTATAGGGTCAGAGCAAACCACCCGTTCTACGGGTGGTTATGATTGTTATATACTGTTAGAGTGAGACATTTTATTGATAGAAGACTATACACTACTTTCTATGCGAAAAAGATAAGGATTTGATAATATATCACCTAATGTATATATATTAGAGGTATTTATATTGTATTATATGTTAGAAAGATGAGTGTTTATGGTGAGCCTTTGTTACTAGATGTGATTTACATTGGAATATACAAATGAAAAGGACAGTACTGATCTATACACTATAGGACTATGTGGTACTTTTATATTGTTATATAGATGCTAGTGATGAATAGAGGAATTACTAGTTACTAGGAAGACTGTTGTTAGACGTGCAGGTTATATTAAGGAGGTTATATGAAAAAAGTAGCAATTTTAGTCAATGAAGAAACTATGCAACGTTGTTCATGTGGTGGATGTTTAGGCGCATTATTTGATAAAAAAGATGCTTTTGCACGATATGGGGATGAACCAATTCAATTGGTGTCGATGACGCATAGTGGTGGTGATTTAGAAAAGAAAATTGCCACATTGCTCAAAAAAGGGGTAGACGTTGTTCATTTATCGACATGTACACGTGGTAAAAATGAAAATTACGAGGCCATTGCTCATCGATTAGCAGAAGATTTTAATGTAGTTGGATATACACATGGTAGTGCTGTTTCTAAAAATGGTGTAGAAGCTATTATACTAGATAAAAATCATGGTCATACTTCGTCAGAAACTAAATAAGATATGATGTGCAATGAACATGTGTGATAGAAAAAGGAGAAAATTATGGGAAAACGAGTACAAGTAGTACTATGGGCATTTATAACAATTTTATTCTGGGCATCAGCATTTCCTTTTACAAAATATGTTATATATAGTGTAAGTGCTACTTCGCTTGCAGAAGCGCGCATGATTATTGGCGCTCTTGTATTATTGCTAGTTACTAGTAAACAAGGCCTGTCGTTTCCTAGGCGAAAGGACTGGATACTATTTATTGGAATAGCGATAGCTGGTAATATTGGTTATCAAATTGTCTTTAGTCTCGGCATACTATCCATTCCAGCAGCTACTTCTAGTATTATTATGGCTTTAACACCACTTACTGTAGCCAGTATGGCCTATGGTATTTACAAAGAACGATTACATATTATGGGCTGGCTATGTATTATAACAGCTTTCATAGGAGTGGGGATTGTATTGTTATGGGACGGCATGTTATATATACAAATGGGTGCTATATGGACCTTATTAGGCATGTTACTCTTTGCTGGCTACACTATACTAAGCCGTGAATTATCAATGAAAGGATACACACCATTGACAATTGCTACTTGGGGTATGGTTGTAGCTTCTTTTATGGGGATACCATGGATACCATCTATGATAGAAGAGTTAGCGCATGTGACGATGATTGAGGGCGGTATGATTTTCTTTTTAGGAGCTTTATCTAGTGCTGTAGCATTTATTACATGGGCATATGCATTGGAATTAGCAGAAAAAACAGCAGATGTAACATGTTTTATGTTTTTATCACCTGTTATTGTTACTGGTATGAGCTGGGCATTGTTAGGCGAATTCCCTAATAGGGGATTTTTTATTGGTGGTGCATTAATTATCATTTCTTTATTTTTATTTAATAAATATCGATAAGTATTCATGTGATTACTAACTGATAGCAATTATTTTGTTAAGTCTATCATTATAATTAACTTGTTTTCAATTCATAGTTTGATATACTAGGAAAGTACTGTTTTTCTAAGGAGATATGAAATATGAGTGAAAAGAAAGTTGTACCACTTTGGAAATTGTTAGCACCAGTTGTGGTAGCTGTTATTGTTTGGCTAATTGGTGCTCCTACAGGTCTTGGCGCAGGTGCGTGGCTGTATGTTAGCATTTTTGCAGGGTTAGTAGTAGGTCTTATTTTAGAACCAATGCCACCAGCATTTGTAGGTCTTATTGCTATCACCGTATCTATATTATTTAGAGTAGGGCCAGCGGTAAAAATTGATGCATTAACAGGAAATGCATTTCCTATTACTAGTGCGGCGGCTATTAGTTGGGGACTTAGCGGCTTTTCCAACACTATTGTGTGGTTAATTTTTGCAGCATTTATGATTGGCATCGGCTATCAAAATAGTGGATTAGGCCGTCGTATTGCATTGTTTTTAGTACAAAAATTAGGAACATCTTCATTGGGATTAGGATATGCCATCGCTTTAACGGATTTGATATTAGCCCCATTTATACCGAGTAATGCGGCTCGTAGTGGTGGCACAATTTACCCTGTTGTTAGTAGTATCTGTCCTATGTTTGATAGTTATCCAGATAAAAATCCTAGAAAAATAGGGTCTTATTTGACCTGGGTTAGTTTGGCTACTACGTGTGTATCTAGTTCTATATTTTTAACAGGGCAAGCACCTAATCCATTAGCTGTCGAATTAGCAGCTAAATCGGGTGTTGTCACTATGAGTTGGACGTCTTGGTTCTTGGCTCTATTGCCAGTAAGTATTATTTTATTTGTTATTACACCATTATTAGCCTATATTTTATGTAAGCCTGAAGTCAAAGGTTCTTCAGAAATTGCGAAATGGGCTCGTACGGAGTTTCGTACATTAGGAGCTATGAGTTTTGGCGAAATAGCCATGGCATGTATTTCTGTATTAGCGTTGGTATTGTGGATTGGTTCTAGTTATTTTGGTATTAATTCAACCACTACTGCATTAATTGTTATCATTTTGATGGTTCTTACAAAAATTATTACATGGCAAGATTTTTTAGCTAACAAACCAGCTTGGAATGTTTTGACTTGGTTTGCTACATTGGTACCGATGGCAAGTGGTTTAAAAAATGTGGGATTTTTAAATTGGTTAGCCCATATGGCTGGAGGGACACTTGTATCATTAGATCCGACAATAGCTATGTTAGGTTTGTTAATTGCCTTTTGTGTATTGCGGTATTTCTTTGCATCAGCAACCGCCTATGTAACGGCTATGGTAGGTTTATTTGTTGCATTAGTACTAGAAATTCCTGGTGTTAATGCTACAGAAGTAATGACCATATTATTATTACCAATGGGGATAATGGGTGTATTAACTCCTTATGGTACTGGTCATAGTCCAGTTTGGTTTGCCAGTGGCTTTATCAAGGGTCCTGAATTTTGGAAACTTGGATTTATTTTTGGATTTATTTACTTAGCAATTTTTATCATTGTAGGGATTCCTTGGATTCGGTTTATTTTACCGTATATAGGCTGATCGAGGTCCTGTACAATAATTAGTATTACTTAAATAGAAAACAGTTACTACAGTATGTAGCTTATATATTTCTTAGCTAGATACGCATCTTATGTGTATCCGTATAGAATATATAGGCTACATTTTTGTTTCTTAGATATTTTTAGGGAGTGCAGCTAGGTTATGTAGTGTGGCTCCATGATGATATTACACAGTAAATAGGATAGACTATGATGGGGATAGATACATGTAAATTTAGTGATTTCTTTAGCTTTATTACTACTATTTTGTGTAGGTCATATACATATGGGGAGAATAGAGATAATAACCGTTGCTATCAATAGTAGAATCATCATACACATTACGTATAGTTAGATAGTGACATATATCACTAATTTTTCCCCGTTATAGATTGTACGAGAGAATCAATACAAGACCTATAGGATGTATGCATATTAGTAACGATACTAGTAGCAGATATTACTAAATGGAATGTGATATATATTATACTTGTGAGATTTGTTACATTCATAATCAGAGATTTTCAGTACACTAAAAGTAAGTAGGAGGGTATATATATGAGTAATCTTTTTCAAAAGTTTAAGTATTTAGTACCAATTCATACATCCAAAGATGGGCATCAACAATTACATGAAGGTGGTCGTGATTGGGAACAAATGTATCGTGATCGTTGGTCATTTGATAAAGTTGTTCATTCTACGCATGGTGTTAATTGTACAGGATCGTGTGCGTGGAATATTTATGTTAAAAATGGATTAGTGGCTTGGGAAAATCAAATTCATGATTATCCAGAAACAGATGAATCTATGCCTGATTTTGAACCTCGTGGATGCCCAAGAGGGGCGTCGTTTTCCTGGTATTTATATAGTCCGCATCGTATTAAATACCCTTATTTAAGAGGAGAACTGGCTGAGTTGTGGCGTGAGGCTAAAAAAAATCATAGTACGGCACTTGCGGCTTGGCAAAGTATTGCTAACGATCCAGGTAAAAAGAAAAAGTATAAGCAAGCTCGTGGTATGGGGGGATTTGTTCGTTCTACATGGGATGAAGTGTCTGAGTTAGTAGCCTGCTCGTTATTGCATACAGCAATCACCTATGGGCCAGATCGTAATTTTGGATTTTCCGTTATTCCTGCTAAATCTATGTTAAGTTATGCTGGAGGACTTCGATTCCTACAATTAATGGGCGGTGTTGGTTTATCATTCTACGATTGGTATGCGGATTTGCCACCAGCAAGCCCACAGGTATGGGGCGATCAAACAGATGTACCAGAATCATCAGATTGGTTTAATGCAGGATATATTATTACTTGGGGATCAAATGTACCACTTACACGGACACCGGATGCACATTTTTTAGTAGAAGCTCGTTATAAAGGGACTAAAATAGTATCCATTGCGCCGGATTATGCAGAATCTACTACTGTTGCGGATACATGGATACCACTCAATGTGGGCAGTGACGGTGCCATGGCCATGGCTATGGGTCATGTTATATTAAATGAATATTATTGGGGACAACCAAGTGAATTTTTCACTACCTATACTCGCAACTTTACAGATTTTCCATTTTTAGTACAACTCGATGTAGATGGAGATTATTTTAAACCAGGTCGTTTCTTAAATGCTAATGATTTAGGCCGTGACGATAAAAATGCAGAATTTAAGTATTATGTAATAGATGAGTTGACTGAAGAATTAGTAATTCCTAATGGCACCATGGGCGATCGTTGGGACCGTAAAGAAAAATGGAATCTTCGTGAAGAAAATTCCGATACAGGCGAAGCGATTAAACCATTGTTATCTATCTTAGACCATCGGGATGCAGTAGTGACGATTAATTTACCCTACTTTGGTAATGAACGTGAAAGCCGCGTATTGCAACGGCCTGTACCAGTAAAACGAATTCAAACAGTTAATGGAGAACGGTTAGTTACCACTGTGTTTGACTTAACTATGGCTAATTATGCAGTGGACCGTGGCATTGGCGGTGATGTAGCTCGCAGCTATGAAGATGATATACCATATACACCATCTTGGCAGGAAAAATATACTGGTGTGCCAGCAGAAACTGTGATTCATACAGCTCGTGAATTTGCTGATAATGCGATTAAGACTAATGGACGTACCATGGTTATTATGGGCGCAGGTATCAATCATTGGTTCCATGCAGATGTTATTTATAGAACCATCTTAAACTTATTACTATTTTGCGGTTGCGAAGGCCGTAACGGTGGTGGATGGGCTCACTATGTAGGGCAAGAAAAACTTCGCCCTCAAGAAGGTTGGGGCGCCATTATGAAAGCTGGAGATTGGCAAAAACCACCGCGGTTACAAAACTCCACATCATTCTATTACTTTGCTACAGGACAATGGCGTAATGATGAAATGGATATGCAAGATTTAGTATCTCCTGTAGAAAGCAACTCCTTACGCTATAGAAACCCTGGTGACTATAATGTGTTGGCCGCACGATTAGGTTGGTTGCCATCGTATCCGACTTTCAATAAGGGCGGTCAACAATTAACTGATGAAGCCATGTCTCAGAATATGAGTGTAGCTGACTATATTGTCAAGAGTTTACAGGATAAAACGTTGCAATTTTCAGTAGAAGATCCTGATGCGCCAGAAAACTTCCCACGCAATTTATTTGTTTGGCGATCTAATTTAGTAGGTTCGTCCTCTAAGGGGAATGAATTCTTTATGAAATATTTGTTAGGTACTAAACATGGTGCTTTTGCAGAAGAAGAAAGCCGAGTGAAACCGAAAGAAATTAAGTGGCGTAGTGAAGAAGAAATTAATGTACCTGGTGGCGCTGGTGAAGGTAAACTTGATTTATTAATTGATTTAGATTTTCGTATGGCTAGTACAGCGTTATATTCTGATGTAGTTTTGCCAACGGCAACTTGGTATGAAAAAGATGATTTGTCTTCCACCGATATGCATCCGTTTGTACATCCTTTCCAGGCCGCAGTGGATCCTTTATGGGAGTCGAAAACAGATTGGGAAATTTTCAAAACCTTAGCACAAGCTGTTTCTAAGGTGGCAAAAGAATCGGATTTACCAGTTTACAAAGATGTAGTAGCAGTGCCATTAGGTCATGATAGTGAAGGAGAAATTGCACAACCGAATGGTCAAGTTAAAGATTGGAGTAAAGGTGATTGTGAACCGATTCCAGGAAAAACAATGCCTAAACTAGTAACAGTAGAACGTGATTTTAAACAGATTTACGAAAAATGGATTGGTTTGGGACCCAATATTTCTAAGCAGATGAGTTTTGAAACGATGACGTGGGATTCTCAAGAATTCTACGAAGAAGTAGGACGACGTAATGGATATATTGATAATAAGGACTATGTATCGTATGGATGTCCATCTATTTTCACTGCGAAACAGGCGGCGGATGCTGTGATGGGAGTATCCAGTACGACGAATGGTAAGGTAGCCGTTAAACAATGGCGTGAAATGGAAAAACATACAGGCCTTTCTAATTTAACACGACTTTCTGCTGACCGTGAAAGTGAGCGGTTTACCTTTGAAATGGTGGCCGTACAACCGAGAGAAACAATTACGTCTGCTATTTTTACTGGAAGTAATCAGAATCGTCGCTATACACCGTTTACAAATAATGTCGAAGAATTGATTCCGTTCCGCACAATTACTGGTCGTCAGTGTTTCTATTTAGATCATGAAATGATGCGTGAATATGGAGAAGCACAAGCAGTTTTCCGACCAATTTTAGATTATGCACCTATGAAACATGCTATTGGTGGCACTAAAGAAATTACATTGAAATATTTAACACCGCATAATAAGTGGAGTACGCATAGTATGTACTTTGATAGTCAACAATTATTGACATTATTCCGTGGTGGTCAAACTGTATGGATGAGTGAAATCGATGCCGCTAAAATTGATATTAAAGATAACGATTGGGTAGAATTGTACAATCATAATGGTGTTGTCACATCACGAGTGGCGGTGTCTCCTCGTATTCCAGAAGGCGTTGTATTTATGCACCATGCACAGGATCGCCATATTAATGTGCCTGGCTCTCAACTATCCGGTACTCGTGGTGGTACGCATAATTCACCAACTCGTATTCATATGAAACCGACACATATGATTGGTGGTTATGGTCAATTAAGCTATGGATTTAACTATTATGGACCTACAGGAAATCAGCGTGATATGTATGTAATTGCTCGTAAAATGGAGGAGGTTGATTGGCTTGAAGATTAAGGCACAAGTGTCCATGGTAATGAATCTTGACAAGTGTATCGGTTGTCATACTTGCTCCATTACTTGTAAGAATGTATGGACTAACCGCGAAGGTGCGGAATACATGTATTTTAATAATGTAGAAACAAAACCAGGTATTGGATATCCTAAAAATTGGGAAGACCAAGAGCAATGGAAAGGTGGCTGGGAATTAAAGGATGGAAAATTAGCATTAAAATCTGGCTCTAAAGGATTGCGATTAGCTAAACTTTTCTTTCATCCAGAACAACCAGAATTACATGATTATTATGAACCGTGGACCTATGACTATGAAACATTGATTCATTCTAAACGAAAAAATCATCAACCCATTGCGCGTCCTCGCTCGCTTATTACACAGGAACGTATGGAAATTAACTGGGGTCCTAACTGGGAAGACGATTTGGCTAATGGAGAAACAGCACGACAAGATGTGAATTTAAAGAACCTTGCCGAGTCTATTACGATGGAATTCAAAGATCTATTCATGAAATATTTACCGCGTAATTGTAATCATTGCTTGAATCCAGCTTGCGTAGCGGCGTGTCCATCAGGGGCTATTTATAAGCGCGATGAAGATGGGGTTGTTCTTGTATCGCAAGATGTATGTCGTGGGTGGCGCCATTGTGTGCCGGCATGCCCGTATAAAAAAGTATATTATAATTGGAAAACTAATAAAGCGGAGAAATGCACATTCTGTTTTCCTCGCTTGGAAAATGGATTGTCGTCTATTTGTGCAGATACCTGCGTAGGGCGTATTCGTTATCAAGGGGTACTACTCTACGATATGGACAAAGTAGAAGCGGCAGCATCCGTCACTAATCCACAAGATATTTACGATCATTTATTAGACGTTATTTTAGATCCTCATGATCCAATAATTATTGAAGCGGCTCGGCAAGAAGGTATTCCAGTAGCGTGGATAGAAGCAGCACAAAATTCGCCAGTGTATAAACTGATTAAGGAATGGAAAGTATCATTACCATTGCATCCCGAATATCGTACATTACCAATGGTATGGTATGTGCCACCATTGAGTCCTATTACGCGTGCTGTAGAGTCAAATGTATACTTGCCAGACTCAAAAGAGATGCGGATTCCATTAGCCTATTTAGCAGAGCTATTTAGTGCTGGCAATGTAGAAGTAGTGGCGAATACATTACAACGGTTATTGGATATGCGTGCCGTTATGCGTGCTAAAGAGGTGCATGAAGCATTACCAGCTCAGTTAGAATATGATGAGGCTACTTATGAAGCTATGTATCGATTAATGGCAATTGCTAAATATAAGGATCGTTTTCATATTCCAGCTGGTATGCATGAACAATCACAGGAAAAATTGAAAGAATTGCAAGGTAGTTGTGGCTATCATTGCCCAGGGGGGTGCTAAGTATGATAGACCATAGCAAAACGTTACAGATAATTTCGTATTTATTAGAATATCCAGATGCAGAGTGGCGTGAGGAGTTTTCTCTTTATCGTCAGATGCTTGGTGAGGTTAGTGTCCCTCAAAATCGCGATGCATTGGCAGAGTTTTTTGATTATGTAGAAGAACAAGGATTTGCTGCATATGAAGAAGAATATGTACGGAGTTTTGATTTTTCACAAAATACTAACTTATATTTAACTATGCATGATCGTACTGATTTTGGAAAGCAAGCGAATGAAATGGTTGTATTTAAACAAATGTTTTTGGATCATGGATTTGATATTACCAATGAACTACCAGATTATTTACCTGCTATTCTAGAATTAGCCAGTACATTAGATAGACGTGAAGCTTTTACTGTATTAGCATTTGCAAAGCAGAAAATTGAGTTATTGCGCAATCGATTAATCAAAGCTAAATTACCGCATGTATTTTTGCTAGATGTCGTATTAACTGTTATGACGCGATTGGAGGAACAGTAAGATGAAACTATTTATCTATGGCATATTACCATATATTGCTCTAACAGTATTTTTGGCAGGTACTATTCTTCGCTATGTATACTTTGAAAGAAATTGGACGACCAAGTCCAGTGAATTCTTATCTAAATCAGATATTCGCTATTCAAATAATATTTTTCATGCCGGGCTTATTATGGCTTTTGGTGGTCATGTAATCGGATTATGTATTCCTGAAAGTTGGACGTTATCGATAGGTATGACTAATGAGGTGTATCATTTCGTATCGTTAGCAGGAGGATTACCAGCGGCAATATTGATTATTATTGGCTATATATTACTCATGAAACGGAGATTTACCAATCCCTATCTTCGAGCAAATACGAGTCGCATGGATATAGTATTATATATTCTATTAGGAATTACATTACTTACCGGTTGTAGTTCTACCTTGTACAATACGGTTAATCATTTTGATTATCGTCAATTTATTTCTCCATGGTTTAGATCGTTGTGGATGTTATCACCAGATATAGAACTGATGGAACATATTCCTATGATATTTAAGATTCACATGGTATCGTGGCAATTGTTAGCGATTGTGTTTCCTTTTACTCGTTTAGTCCATTGTTTGAGTTTTCCTTTTACCTATTTACGTCGTAGTCCTATCGTATACAGGAAAAATAAATAGTAACGACGACGGGACGGTATTGTAGAGATAACATGATAGTGTAGGGTATATCCTACTAGAAAATTTAATATGGACCTATAAAACATATCTTACATAAGAATTTGATAGATTATAGCAATAGAAAATCTAAGAAAAGCATACAAGGCTATGACAATTATGTCATAGCCTTGTATGCTTTTCTATATCAAATAGGTAGTAACTATTACTATAAAGTTATGGGTATTAGGCTTTGATGCTAGCACCTTTACGAGCATAATATATCCAAGTGATGATAGTTGAAATAAGCGTAAAGGCGATTAATACATAGAATGCAGGTGCTACTTCTCCAAAATTACTATAAGCAATGCCGAATAATTTAGGAATAAAGAATGCTCCATAGGCTGCTACAGAAGCAGTGAATCCAGTAACTAACGATGCTTGTAGATTATCAGGGAATACAAAGGGAATCATGCGGAAAATAGCACCATTGGCAAATCCAGTGGATAAAAATAGTATCATAAACGATATAAAGAACAAGATAAAGTTATGAACTTGAATACCTGTTAATACACCAATGGCTGTTACTAATAATAGTAATAGACTCCAGAATGTAACAGAGGCGCCACTATTCACTTTATCAGCAAGCCAACCGCCAACAGATCGAAGACTAGCGCCGATAAATGGTCCCAAGAAGGCGGCAAAGCTAAAGGATACTTCTGGAAATTCTTTGGCTACTAAGATAGCTAATGCGGCAGAGTAACCGATGAAAGAACCAAAACCACAAGTATATAACCAGGTTAATAGCCAAGTGTGCTTGTTGCTTATAATAGAAAGAATCGCTTTTGGATTTGGTTTTGGTGTAGGAAGATCATCCATAAATAGAGCAATTAATAATAATGTGATGATAATAGATGCTACACCAAAATAGGAAAGATTTTGCAAATATAAAATATTGCCATTGGTAGTTACGAGACCATTACCTAATAATCCACCAAAGCTTAAACCAGTTACGATAGGACTGGCTAAGAAGATGACTGAGACACCTAAATTACCAAGACCACCATTAATACCAGCGGCAGTGCCTTTTTTTGCTTTCGGAAAGAAGAATCCAATATTGGCCATAGAAGAAGCAAAGTTGGCACCAGCTAAACCTAATAGAGATACAATGTAAAAGAATGTGTCATAGGATGTGCTAGTATCGCCCAAAGCTTGACCAAGCCAGATGACAGGAATTAATAGGATAGCTGTTGAGATAAATGTCCATGTTTTACCGCCTAATAATCCAGGCATATAGGTATAGACAAAACGAAATGTAGCACCTACTAAACCAGGTAAGGCAGCTAATGAAAAAATTTCTGCATCGGTAAAATGAAAACCTACCTTATTGAGATTGGCGGCAATGGTGGCCCATAACGTCCATGCAACGAAGGCAATTAATAAGGACCAAGTGGATGTCCATAGATTTTGTGTAGCAATTTTTTTGCCAAATTTTTCCCAAAACTCAGGGTTTTCCGGTTCCCAATGCGCTAATATTTCCTTTCGTGTAGGGTGACTCCCTAATATATTCATTACATTTGTATCACTCATAGCAACTCCTCCTACTTATTTACTATATACATATTACCGTGATTTTATATGTTATATCTATGAATGGCTCTAGGAATATTATATAGTACTCTAGTCCAATTCAATGTAATAAATATCACATTACTATTAATTCTATATAAATAACAAGAATGGTACATACAGAACATTAGCTTTTATGATATGATAATACTATAAGGTAAGGAGGTAGGTATGGATTCATTAGTTCGACAATTATATGAATTGCCTGGGAGAATTATCAAATTACATACAAATGAATATTTGTTTACAGAAGGTGAAGAAGCACGCTATTTTTATATCGTTCGGTCTGGGCAGATTTTTATTACTAAAAACTCAGGTACCGGTAGAACATTGTCACTACGGTTAGCACAAGCTGGCAGTATTGTTGGAGAATTAAAATTATATGACGGTACAGGTGGATATTTGTTTAATGGTGTAGCGCAAAGCCCATCAGAAGTATATGCCATTGAAATTGCTTGTTTAGAACGTCATTTGGAAAAACATCCTAAGTTAGCGATTGCGTTATTAAAAATTTTTAGTAAGCATATGAGAAAACAACATTCTAAATTTAGGGATTTATTATTATATGGTAAAAAGGGAGCTTTATATTCAACCTTAATTCGATTGGCGAATAGCTATGGAAAGCAAGAAGCAGGGGGGATTTTGATTTCTGTACCGTTAACGAATCAAGAGTTGGCAAACTATTCGGCTACCGCTCGTGAAAGCACGAATCGCATGCTTACGGAACTTAGAAAACAAGATGTGATTGAGTATCGAGGCCATTTAATTTTTATTAAAAATTTATCCTATTTAAAAGAGGCCATTCAATGCGAAGATTGTGATAGAGAAATTTGTAATATTGAATAATGTATACAGCGCTATATGGTTAGTCATTGAATGAATCTAATTAAAATAGTCATAGATGATAATGATTTCTAAGAATTTATGAGAAAATGTTAGTTTTTATGAATGACATTGATGTGGATGTGTAAAGCTCTTACAGTGATAACTATATTTCATTATGATGCTACATGTCATGGTAATATGAATTGTTATGTTTGGTACCTTTCTAGTAGGCCTTATCGTATATAATTCTATAGGCAAATTATATACGGCGAGGAAACTACAGTTCTTTTCATAATACAATATAGAGATTAGTTGATTATACATAATTAGCTAATCTCTATTTTTAATGGGTAGGTTAGATTGTAATGGGCTATGGATACATTGATGATATTGCTTTACCAGCTTCAGATATCTACATATTTGGCATGAAGTGTTACATATATAAAAAGAGTGGTTATTTCGAGTATAGTTAATGTCGATAGGATTCACTTTTAGTATGTGATGGTGTATAATACTATATTGTTTATCTATGAATAGCATAGTGATTATTATTGTATTCTTATCATATCATGTTATAAATAAAGAGAAAGAAGAGATATTATGAAAGAATTAAGTAGACGTACAGCCACTTTTACCGATTCAGTTATTCGTCGCATGACAAGAATTGCTAATCAATATGGAGCTGTTAATTTATCCCAAGGGTTTCCAGATTTTGATCCACCTAAAGAAATTACCAATCGATTGGCAGAAGTCGCCCTAGAAGGTCCGCACCAATATGCAATTACCTGGGGCGCTCAAAATTTTAGAGAAGCATTAGCGAAAAAACATGCTCATTTTTCGGGGATGACGGTTGACCCTAATCGTGAAATAGTAGTCACTTGTGGTAGTACGGAAGCGATGATGGCAGCGATGATGACGATTGCTAATCCAGGGGATAAAGTAGTTGTTTTTTCTCCATTTTATGAAAATTATGGGGCTGATACTATTTTATCTGGGGCAGAACCAATTTATATTCCTTTAGTACCACCGAGCTTTCATTTTGATGCGGATTTATTAGAACAAGCATTTAAAGATGGTGCTAAGGCGCTTGTGTTATGCAATCCTTCAAATCCGTGTGGTAAAGTATTTACCGCTGAAGAATTACAAGTAATTGCTGAATTATCCATTAAATATGATGCCTATGTAATTACTGATGAAGTGTATGAACATATTTTATATAAACCTAATACACATGTATATATGTCCACATTGCCAGGTATGCGGGAACGTACTATTATTTGTAACTCCTTGTCAAAAACATATTCGATTACTGGTTGGCGCCTAGGGTACGTAATCGCTTCTCCAGAAATTATAGATCGCGTTAAAAAAGTACATGATTTCTTAACGGTAGGTGCTGCAGCACCATTGATGGAGGCAGCTGTAGTAGGCCTTAACTTTAAAGATGATTATTATGAAGAATTACAAAATCATTATACTCATATGAAAGATGTATTCGTAGGAGGTCTACACAATCTTGGTATGAAATATACAGAGCCACAAGGTGCATATTATGTCATGATGGACGTATCTGAATATGGCGTTACAGACGATGTGGCTTTTGCCGAGTGGATGACACAAGAAGTTGGCGTTGCTACTGTACCTGGTTCTAGTTTCTTTCATGAAGATGTACATCACTTAGTACGGTTCCATTTCGCTAAGGAAGATGCTACCTTATATAGTGCATTAAATCGTTTAGAAACACTTCGTGATAAGGCGATGAATGCTACCAATGTAAGTTGGCGATTATAAGCACTAATTTTTCAAGGATAAAGTGCTTTTTAATTCTGTCATGTTAGCATGATTGATAGTAGATAGAAATAGGTTTCAATGTATGAATGAAAGTGTATAGAAACCATAGAATTGTTATTTAGAATACTTTCATTACTAGTGCCTGACTGCTATACAGCAGTCAGGCACTAGTTATATCTGTTACATCATAGGCGTAAATGAAGAGGACTCTTGGTAAACTTTCATTGTAGGTATACTAGACTATTGCTAATGATTCATCGAGTTCATAGGGGTGCTCACATAGCTCTCTTTTTTGATATACCCTATAGTGCAGACATAGAGAATGCGTGGAGCCTATTGTTAACGAAATGAATGGGAAATTAGTTGACTATATAATTCATGTCATTTATAATCATACAGAGAGGTGATATCATGCGTGCCTTGTTTAAAGCATTAACCACATGTGAGGTACCTTTTTATAATCCTATTGTAATTACGAGATTAGAGTGGACATCTCTTCATGATTCCAATGAATTGCAAAGGGATATATTACAACAGTCATCTAGACTCATTTCAGTTCAACTTGTTAATCATGAAGGTACGCTAATCGTGCAAATGATGAAGCATCAAAGTCAAACAAGTCAACTGAATAGGAAAGAATACGTTCGTAAGGTGACTGATGATACTCATAGAATGGAGACTTTCATAGAGAAGCAAATGGTAATCACCAAAGATGAAATTATTGATTTCGTTCATGATGTAGGTGATACTAATCCCATTCATCGACAAGTGCCGTATATTGTGCCAGGCTGTCTTATATTAGAGCGTTTACATAAAGCATTACCGACGGTTAGACGCTGGAAGTTGCGCTTTTATCATGCGTTATGTGCAGGAGAACCGTTTCTGATTAGAGGGCGCGCATCGTCTATGATTGGCAGTGTGGGGCCTAGAAAAATTGTAGCGATAGATTATACATCATAATCGTTATAATCCTATAGGTAAGAGAGACAAATTAATTACTTTTATTACTGTGATGAAGGGTATGTGAATGACATGCCTAATAGAAAGAGGTAACTATGATCGATGTACGAACATTAACGAAAATGGCATTATTATTAGCATTAATGTGTATTTCTGCATTTTTATCATTTCCGAATCCGTTGACACCAGGCATGATGACAACATTGTTAACGTTGATTATGTGCTTAGTAGGTTTTATGTTACAACCTAAACAAGCATTTATTGTATTAGCCGGGTATGTTATATTAGCCTCGTTTGTGCCTGTCTATGTGGGTGGTCGTATTGCTAATATTTTTGGACCTACTGGTGGCTATATTTTGAGTTGGCCTATTGCCTATACTGTATTGAGCTTGTTAAAGGGACATACTTCTAGTTTCTGGCAATACACATGGCGTTCGATTGTCATTACGATTCCTTTAGTACATATTGGTGGTATTGCAGGATATATGTTATTCACTGGCATGGGACTTCATCAGCTATGGGCAGCATTCCTTCTTGTGTCTGCGCCATTTATTCCTACAGATATTGTGAAATGTATTATCGCTGCTTGGTTGGCTACTAAAATTAAAATTTAAGGCTTATCATTTTCTAGTTGTGTCATCGCATAGAAATTGCTATTACCTTTATGGTGGTGAAAGTAAGCTAATTTATAAGGTATAGTTCCATAGATCTATATGCCAGTGATTTTTCATGTGCATTAACAATGATTCCCTATAGGGGCTCCCTTAGGATGACACTATCTTTTATTACTAGTGATGTACTTGCATTATATAGGCGGAGTATGTAATAAGAGTGTAGATATCAGTTCTTATTTGTGAATACAACATGAGGCATGTAGGATTGACATGATGTCTATACACGGTGTTACAGATATGGCGTAACAGTTGATACGACAAGAGATAGTTTTGATGATGCTGCTATAGTTTGCTAGCAAAATTAGTGCTTAATGAAAGCTATCTTATGTCACCGTAGTTAGCGTATCTTATGGATATGGTATATTAGAAAAAGATAGTTAATAAAGGATGGAACGAGAAGAGATTGTTTCTTTGCACAAAATGATATTTCAATAGTAAAACTAGTTGGCGAGATTCTGCCAATTCGCTATTAATATATGGGAAGTAGCTTTGTTTATAATCACATATTAATGAAAAGATTCTTGCGGAATTTTTTCTATTAAACTATAAAACCAGAGGCAAGTTGATATTTTTTCATCAACTTGCCTCTGGTTATTTTGTGCTATTTTATTACAGTTTCGTTTACGTAAGAGGAGATGTAGTTATTACACATTAAATCTAAAGTAGGTTACATCACCATCTTGCATGATATACTCTTTGCCTTCTAGGCGAGCAAGACCTTTTTCTTTAGCTACTTTTTCACTGCCACAAGCGGCTAATTCGTCGAAAGAAACGATTTCAGCACGAATAAATCCCTTTTCAATATCGGAATGAATTTTACCAGCAGCTTGTGGTGCTTTAGTGCCCTTTACAATTGTCCAAGCATGGGTTTCCTGAGGCCCTGCAGTGAAATAGTTGATGAGTCCAAGTAGGGAATAGCTAGCTTTGATTAATTTATCGAGTCCGCTTTCAGTGAGGCCAATTTCTTCTAAGAACATAGCCGCTTCTTCATCGGACAATTCTGCAATTTCAGCTTCAATGCGAGCAGACACGACAACACAAGTAGAGCCTTCTTTAGCAGCATAGTCTTGTACGCGTTTTACATAGTCGTTTTGCGAGTAATCAGCTACTTCGTCTTCAGCTACATTAGCCACGAATAAAGAAGGCTTAGCTGTTAATAGATTTAATTCTTTTAGCATATCTAGTTCTTCTTCAGTAAGGCCTATGGCACGAACTGGAGTAGAGTTTGTTAAATTATCTATAACACGTTCTAGGACAGGCATTTCAGCGCGCGCATTTTTGTCGCCAGATTTAGCAATTTTTTCAATGCGTTGTTTACGTTTTTCTACAGTATCTAAATCGGCTAAGCATAGTTCAATGTTAATGATTTCAATATCTCGTAATGGATCAATAGAACCAGCTACATGGGTAATGTTAGGGTCATCAAAACAACGAATGACTTGGGCAATGGCATCAACTTGACGGATATGGCTTAAAAATTTATTACCGAGTCCTTCGCCTTTAGAAGCACCAGCTACAAGACCTGCTATATCAACAAAACGCATGGCAGCAGGAATGATTTTTTTGGATGCGTACATAGTGGCTAATACTTGTAATCGTGCATCGGGCACATCAACTACACCTACATTAGGCTCAATAGTACAGAAAGGATAATTAGCTGCTTCTGCACCAGCTTTTGTAATGGCATTGAATAATGTACTTTTACCGACATTAGGAAGACCTACAATACCTACTTCAAGATTTGTACTCATGTTTTACCACCTTTGTTATTGTAAATGACTAGAGTGACTAGTATTATGAAAGAATAAATTAGTATTTGTTTATTAGATTTGTTTACGAACATATATTATATCATATATTGTGTGTAAATATATATCTTTATCGTGATTATTTAGATAGAGTCTGTGAGTTAGTGTTTTTAAGCATGTACAGATGGTGTTTTAATGATATATAGATATACTAAACATTGCTTGTAGTGTTGTGGCGTTACTATGATTATTGTATGTATGCTAGCTAGTATGTCAAAGAATTTTATCAGGACATGAACAAGATGAAACCATTAGAAAGCGGTAGACATCGATGTTTTAATAAACTACAATTGGTAATGCTTATATACTGTAGCATAGCGATTTTAAGAAATGACTACATGGATATTCATGGTATGAATCATTGTAAGAAAAAATGAATCGATTGGGACTTAGTATATACAATAATAGTGAGGCACTATCATAGGACAGTACCTCACTAGATGAATCATTCATTGTTTATAAGGAGTGAGCTCGCAATTCCTCAGCACTATGTGGTGATAGCCAAGCAGGAGCAATATCAAATACAGTGTAAGCTCCTTTTCCGCCATGGTTAGCTAAACGATATAAACCACGACTATAAGCAACGAGTACAGCACCAGTAAATTCTGGATTTGAGTCTAATGTTAACGAGTATTCAATTACGTGACGAGTACCTTTTTTTGTTTCCCCTGAACGAAGGACGAAGCCACCATGAGGAATTCCTTTGTGATGGGTATCTAACTCTTCTTGTGAAATAAAGTGCACAGTTGTTTCATAGCCAACAAAATAATTTTTCATTGTTTTGATAGATTGTTCAATTTTCTGTTTATCAGCACCATCTGCGGCAACTACATAACATTCACGAGTGTGCCCTGTATACGCGTCAACAGTTGGTGTTTGTCCATGACGAATTTCATCTAATAAATTTTCTTTTGGACAAGTATATTGACGGGCATCAAGCACACCATCTATACGACGAATCGCATCAGAGTGGCCTTGACTTACACCACGTCCCCAAAATGTATAAGACGTTCCTTGCGGTAAAATACTTTCTGCATATACGCGGTTTAGAGAGAACATACCTGGATCCCATCCACAGGAAATGATGGCTGTATGGCCATTAGCTTTTGCTACTTTGTCAACGTTTGCAAAATGTTCAGGAATCTTAGCATGTGTATCAAAACTATCGATACAGTTAAAATGTTTTGCAACCATTGGTGTTTGTTCCATTAAATCAGTTGCTGAACCACCGCATAGTATCATTACATCAATTTTCCCTTTGAAAGTAAGTAGCTCATCCATACCATAAACAGGTACGCCACTCACACTTGTAATACCACTACGACGGGAGAAAATAGCGACTAACTCCATATCTTTCTGTAAATGTAGTGAAGTTTCAACGCCGCGTGCTAAATTGCCATATCCGACAATACCAATCTTAATACTCATAATATCACTCCTTTAGTCTTCAATGCTTAGTGAATACTTTTATTATACAAAATTACTGGAAAGAAGTATATGAAGGATATAGTTAGGAAAGGTAGATATGACAAAGTACTTTCCTAGTAATGCTATACATTGTATTAGGAAAGTACTTTGTCGGTAAGGGATTACATTGTTAAAAGTTGTAACTTATTTTTTATTTGGTGTTATAGGGGGAGTAATCAATATTAAAATCGCAATGTTTTAATACGTTCGACGGCACGAACAGTATTTTCACGGCTGCCGAAAGCTGTTAATCGTAAATATCCTTCACCACATGGACCGAAACCAGATCCTGGAGTAGATACGATATGCACTTTTTCTAATAATACATCAAATAATTCCCAACTAGTCATGGTACCTGGTGTTTTTAACCAAATATATGGAGCATCAACACCACCATATACAGTTAAGCCAATCGATTCCAAGCCTTCTTTGATAATACGGGCATTTTCTTTGTAGTAGGCGATATTAGCACGTGTTTGTTTTTGACCTTCTGGTGTATACACTGCTTCGGCGCCGCGTTGAATAATATAAGGAACGCCATTGAATTTAGTACATTGACGACGATTCCATAGAGGTTGTAATGCTTGGCGTTTACCATCTTTTGTGCGTGCTGTTACTTCTTTAGGTACTACTGCATAGGCACAACGAGTTCCTGTAAAACCAGCTGTTTTAGAGAATGAACGAAATTCAATAGCTACATCCTTAGCACCAGGAATTTCGTAAATGGATTTCACTGTATCTTCGGTGCTAATAAATGCTTCATAAGCAGAATCAAACATTAAAATTGTATCATTCTCTTTACAGTAAGCAATCCATTCAGCTAATCGTTGGCGAGATAATACTGTGCCAGTTGGATTATTAGGAGAACATAAGTAGACGATATCTACATGGGAGGTAGGAAAGTCAGGAGAAAAATTATTCTCTGCATGTGTTGGTAAATACACAACGTTTTCAAAAATACCATCTACAGCTTTGCCAGTACGACCAGCCATTACATTAGAATCTAAGTAGACAGGATATACGGGGTCAGTGATAGCGATAATATTGTCTTCACTAAATAGTTCTTGAATATTTCCTACATCTGTTTTAGCCCCATCGGACACAAATATTTCATCTATGGAAATATCTAATCCTAATGGTGCATAATCACCATTTACGATGGCTTGGCGTAAAAACTCATAACCTTGTTCTGGGCCATAACCACGGAATGTATCGGCATTAGCCATTTCATCAACAGCTTTATGCATGGCTTGAATCACAGCAGGAACTAGAGGTAGTGTCACATCTCCAATGCCAAGTCGAATAATATCCGCATCAGGATGTTTTTCGCTATAGTCGCTTACTTTGCGAGCAATATTTGCAAATAAATAAGACCCTTGCAAATTTAGATAATTTTCATTTACATATGCCATAATAAAACTCCTTTGTATCTATTATTATAAGTAATTACTGTATAATCGATAACATTATACTATGGACTTGGAGGGACTACAAGATAAAAACAGAAGCATCAGAATTTTTATCAAAGTAAAATTTTTAATCTATATAATTTTTGTATGATATATATGCGTATTATATATAGTTCTTTTGTATATTTTTCTTCTATAAATGAAAGTAATAATGATATGATAGACATACCAATCAAATATATGTTTATTAATTGGAAGGAGAAAAAAGAGATGGAAACACTAAGTAGGTTAAGAACAAAACAGAAGGAGTTGCCTTGGGAAAAGGCAGGTATGTCAGAGGCTGAATGGAAGAAAGCGATTGCTTTTGACGGTATGGACTGGGGATGGGTTATTCTCAGTATTGGTATGGCAATTGGTGCAGGCATTGTATTTTTACCAGTGAAAGTGGGGTTAGCTGGTATGTGGGTGTTTTTGCTATCGTCTATTATTGGATATCCAGCCATATATTTGTTTCAACGATTATTTATCAACACTTTGGCTAAGTCGCCACGATGTGAGGACTATCCAAGTGTGATTGGAAATTACTTAGGTAAAAATTGGGGATTTTTCTTAGGTATACTATATTTCTTAATGTTAATCATTTGGATTTTTGTGTATTCCACAGCGATTAATAATGATAGTGCATCATTTTTAGTAACCTTTGGTATTACACAACAGTCACTAGCACATAATCCTTTATATGGATTAGTTATTATTTGTCTATTGGTAGCCTTAGCATCAAGCGGTGAAAAAGCACTTTTTAAGATATCAACGTTTATGGTATTGACCAAGTTGGGTGTTGTGGCTGTATTGGGATTTTTAATGATTCAACATTGGGACTTTTCAAATATTAGCGCTTTACCGGATATTTCCTATTTGATTCGTGAAACAATTATTATGTTGCCATTCACATTGACTTCGATTTTGTTTTTACAAAGTCTTAGCCCTATGGTAATATCGTATCGATCTCATAATAAGTCAATCGAAGTAGCCCGTCATAAGGCGTTGCGAGCTATGAATATTGCATTTGGTATTTTGTTTGTTGTCGTATTCTTTTATGCTATATCTTTTACCCTAGCGATGGGGCATGATCAAGCGGTTATGGCGTATGAAAACAATATATCTGCTTTGGCATTAGCTGCAAAGGGGATTCCTGGCGAATCTGTTAAGATTATGAGCTTAATTTTAAATATATTTGCAGTAGTTACAGCATTCTTTGGCGTATTTTTAGGGTTCCGTGAAGCATGCCAAGGATTGGCTATGAATGCATTAAAGCGAGTGATTGCAGAAGATAAAATATCTACACGGATTGTATCTTTTGGTATTCTTGTGTTTTCTGTATTAATGTCCTGGGGCGCTATCATTTTGAATGCACCAGTATTAAGCTTTACCTCAATTTGTAGTCCTATTTTTGGATTGGTAGGATGTTTGATTCCCGCGTATTTAGTATATCGCGTACCTATTTTACAGGAATTAAAAGGTGTATCCTTATATTTAATTATTGCTACGGGTATTTTACTAATTATATCGCCTATTTTAGCATTCTCCTAAGAAATGCTATAACATGAGAGAACGCTTGAAAATGTCTTGTTTATTACTGTGGAATGACTAGTTGTTTTATACGTATTGTTTAGCGTGGTCTTATTAGAAATGATTGACGACTACAGATAGATAACTAGCTACTAATAGGCTTTTTCTTGACGATAAGGGGTAAATGCTGTATAATTAAAAAGCTTATTGATGGTAAGCACTTCCTACCCCTATGAAAGATAGGGGCATTAGTCCGAAAGAGGAGGTGATTTTGTATGAATAAATACGAAGTCATGTTTATTGTGAAACCAGCCGAAGAAGAAGTTATCAATGTAACAGTTGAAAAAGTTGAGGCTTTAATCGCTCGTGTAGGCGGCACAGTAGAAAAGGTTGATCGTTGGGGCAAGCGTCGTCTTGCATATGCAGTGAAAAAATTCACTGATGGTTTTTATGTATTGATTAATTTTGAAGCAGATCCTGCTGAAATTAAAGAAATTGATCGTGTTATAAAAATCAACGATGAGATCTTGAAACATTTGATCGTTAAGCGCGAAGCTTAATCACTCAACCAGGAGGTAAAGATTATGAATTCTGTACAAATCCTAGGTAATTTAGCTCGTGATCCTGAAGTTCGCTTTACTAAAAATGGTAGAGCCGTTGCTACATTTACAGTAGCAGCTACTAACACATATGTTGACTCCAATACAAATGAAGTGAAAGAACAAACTGCTTTTATTAATTGCGTTGCTTGGGGTAAATTGGGTGAAGCAGCAGGCAATCTTCGCAAAGGCAGTCGTTGCTTTGTAGAAGGCCGCTTGCAAACTCGTTCTTATGAAACTCAGGATGGTCAAAAACGCTATGTAACTGAAGTAGTGGCTAACTTTGTTGGTCAAGCATTAGATGCGAATGCAGGTTCCTTTGAAGGAAGCTCTAATTTCGATAGTTTCAGTACACCGAGTGGGGATGAAAATATCCCATTCTAATAGTGAGAGTCAAGACTCCTACTAATTCTAAAAGGAGGTTTCGCAATGAGAAGAGATAGAGGCAGAAAGCCAAGAAGAAAAGTTTGCAATTTCTGCGCAGATCATTTGGACCAAATCGACTATAAAGATGTAG
This sequence comes from Veillonella montpellierensis DSM 17217, assembly GCF_000426745.1. Taxonomy (GTDB): domain Bacteria; phylum Bacillota; class Negativicutes; order Veillonellales; family Veillonellaceae; genus Veillonella; species Veillonella montpellierensis. The sequence goes on along the minus strand of NZ_AUFY01000013.1, from coordinate 27,506 downwards.
CTAAACTTCGTCGGTTTACGACTGAACGCGGCAAAATTCTTCCACGTCGTATTTCTGGTACTTGCGCAAAACATCAACGCAAATTAACATTAGCTATCAAACGTGCAAGAGCAATCGCTTTATTGCCATTTACAGCTGAATAATTAATTACAAATCAAGAGCCCAGTAACTACCATGGTTACTGGGTTCTTTCGCTACATTAATAGAGTTAAAGAAACATGCGATTATTTTCCTCTTTTGGAGGTATAGGACAAAACCTGTTATTTTGAATACCGATGGAACTAGGAAATACTTAGCTCTATCGGCAGTTTATGAGTTATAGGACAAGACGATGCTCATTATTTGGATAGGTTTATCCGTATTGATACATCATAGTTATGAGTGACTGTAATAGCTATGTATATTCTGTAACTAGTTAGAGAATTACAGTGACTCAATCTCTTATGATTGACGGTCGTAGATAATCTTCTTATAATAGATAAGATGAGTTATTATATAATATAGATTAGGAGAGTATATGAGATTACGAAGAAAACCTTGGATTGATGAGGCTATTTTGGAATATGCACCGTATACCATTATGGAAAACCATGAAATACATAAGGGGCATTGGCGTGATTTATTTAAGGATCCATCAAAACCTTTGTATATGGAGTTGGGTACTGGCAAGGGACGATTTATTGCGGGCATGGCACAGGCACACTCGGAATCTAACTTTATTGGTTTTGAAGTGCAATTAGGTGTTATGTATTATGCGGCTCAAAAATTATTTGAACAACATATCGACAATGCTAAAGTTTCATTATTTGATATTGCCGGTATTGAGGATGTTGTAGCACCTAATGAAGTGGATCGATTTTATATTAACTTTTGTGATCCTTGGCCAAAGGCAAAGCATGCTAAACGACGATTAACGTATCATACTTTTTTAGAACGATATGCTCGTTTGTTAAAGGATGATGGAGAAATTCATTTTAAAACTGATAATGAAGGGTTGTTTATGTTTTCTCTTGAAGAATTTAAGACCTGTGGTTGGACACTGAAGAATGTTACTTATGATTTGCATGCTACTGATATGCCTAATATACGAACTGAGTATGAAGAAAAATTTAGTGGAAAAGGACAACCTATTTTCAGATTAGAGGCCATTAAACCAAAGGAGGTTTAATGTATGAAACGCAAAAAACGACGACATAACGTATGGTGGCGTAGTATTTTTAAAAATGATGCACAAGGAATGCTTACTTTTATAGTGCTATTAATTATTATTGGCAGTATTAATGTGTATAGTGCTACTTTTGTAGAAGCGACTCTATCGGGTAGTTCCATGGGAGGATTTTTCGGTAAGCATCTAGGAATCTTAATCGCTTGTGGATTAGCAGGTATTGGGGCCTATCATATAGATTACCGTCGGCTTCAAAGTCAACGGTTTAACTATATAGTCATGGGGATTATATTGTTTTTGCTGGTAGCCGTATTCCTTATAGGTGACGTTGTTAATGGAGCTAGGCGATGGATTTCGATTAGGTCTATGTATATGTCTATACAACCATCAGAATTTGCAAAACTTGGTGCTATTATTTGGACTGCCACAGGATTATTAAAGTATAAATGGAAGGATTTACCAGTACGAAAGAAAAGAACCGTTACAGGTAGGCGTAGCCCTAGTATGGGGAATGGTATTCAGCGACTATTCCAATATATATGGCATACAGTCACCTACTTAGCTCCCTTAATGTCGGTGCCGATGGTGTTTTTTGTAGCCACATTATTGCAACCAGATATGGGTACGGCAGTATTAATTTTATTTTTCCCTTTCGTGCTGATTGTTATAGCAGGACTTAATCGAACCGTTACCCTTTCCTTATTTGGTATGGGGGCAGTAGGTGCTTTTCTACTAGCGATTATACAACCGTATCGTCTTGATCGTCTGCGATCACTATTTGATCCTTGGTCGTATGCACAGGAAGGTGGTTATCAAACGGTTCAAGGTTTATTGGCTATTGGTTCAGGGGGACTATGGGGGCAAGGCTTTACTCATGGGACTTCACAATATTTTTACTTGCCTGAAGCACATACGGATTTTGCTTTTGCTGTATGGGCACAAGAAACTGGATTTATAGGGTCATTGGTGGTTGTTTTCTGTGTGTATATGTTCTTTCGGATTGGATTTCATATTGCCAAACAATCACGGGATTATTTTGGATCATTGTTGGCGACAGGCATTACGTTGTTGATAGGATTTCAAGCAGTGTTCAACATGTTTATGGTATGTGGATGTCTTCCTGTTACAGGTGTTCCATTACCATTTATTAGCTATGGCGGATCGTCTATGCTATTAAATCTAGTGGCTGTTGGTATATTAGCGAATATTGCTAGACGTAATGAAGCAGGTGTAAAATCAATAGGGACACATGCTGCGATGCCGTCATTGCGCGAAGAAACACAAAGTCGTTTTAAAATTCATTCTAGTAAGGGAGAGTCACATGAATAATTTTATTGATGTATCAGAAAGACCAGCACTAGGTCGTATGTTGCCATTGAGTTTACAACATTTATTTGCTATGTTTGGATCAACTGTATTGGTACCATTTTTATTGAAAGTAGATCCATCTACAGCATTGTTTATGAATGGCATTGGTACCTTACTCTATTTGTTAATTTGTAAAGGAAAAATCCCCGCTTATTTAGGGTCTAGTTTCGCTTTTATTGCACCAGTTAGCGCCGTATTGGCTAGTGGACTAGGGTATGGAGCAGCGAAAGGTGCATTCATTGTATTTGGGGCATCTTTTGTCATTTTATCAATTTTAGTTCGCTATATAGGTGTAAAGTGGATTGATGTTCTATTTCCACCAGCAGCTATGGGCGCCATTATCGCTGTTATTGGATTAGAATTAGCACCAGTAGCGATGGATATGGCAGCTATTACAGGGCATTCTTGGGAAAATCTTGGCATGACACAGGCACAAGCGTTGACCTTATCTATGTTTAGCTTGATTGTAACCTTATTAGGAACAGTTGTATTCAGAGGATTTATGGTTGTGATTCCTGTATTAATCGGGGTTATAGCAGGTTATATACTAGCCGCCTTTATGGGTGTAGTAGATGTAAACAGTATTGCTACGGCTCCTTGGATTGCTCTTCCTACATTTTATGAAATGCCTGTATTCAATATTAATGCCATTGCTATGATTATGCCTGCATTATTCGTCGTATTTGCTGAACATGTAGGACATTTGGTCGTAACTAGTAATATTGTGGGTCGCGATTTAATGAAAGATCCCGGCTTGCAACGCTCATTATTAGGTGATGGGCTGGCTAATATTTTATCTGGTTGCTTTGGGGCTACGCCTAATACAACATACGGTGAAAATATTGGAGTTATGGCAATTACTCGTGTATACAGTGTATATGTAATTGCTGGGGCCGCCATTTTAGCCATTTTGGTATCTTTCGTAGGTAAGATTTCTGCGTTAATCCATGCGATTCCAGTACCAGTTATGGGTGGTGTTAGCATTTTATTATTTGGTATTATTGCCTCTTCTGGACTTCGCATGTTGGTAGAAAGAAAGGTAGATTATACAAAATCAACAAATTTAATGCTAACTGCAGTTACATTAATTGTCGGTGTTAGTGGTGCCAGTGTTACACTAGGCCCTGTTACCCTACGGGGAATGGGATTAGCTACCGTAGTGGCTATGGTGATTAGTTTAGTATTTGTTATATTGAAAAAAACTGGAATCGGCAACAGTGAACTTAGGTAAGGATTTTTATAAATAATTATGATAGAGGTAGACGCTCTGTTGTGAAATAGTAATTACAAAACTAGTAGGATGACAATGCCTACTAGTTTTTTTATATCTTTGAGGCGTTGAGATTTTGGGACAATTCGAAATAATTCATCATGGACTATGTAGGGTGGATAGAATTAGTTAAAATAGTTAATAGAAAGATACATACGTCGCACTATAGGCATATGGAACGCAATTCTACGAATCTTGATTAGGATGTGATTTGAATTATAAGAGCATCCACTATGTTAGTATGTAAGAATATCCGATAATAATTAATGTACTTAGATATAATGAGGTATACATGTACATAGGAAAATAAAGGTTAGAGTTTGTCTACACGTCACTATGTGACGATAAGAATTGTAGTATGTTATAATAGTATTATGAAAGTTATTATCTATGAGTGCAGTATCTAGGGAGGTGAATGAGTGGATATTTTATATTATTTTATAGTGGGAATTTGTTTATTGACCTTAGAACTATTTGTACCAGGTGGCATCTTAGGTATCATTGGATATTTATGTATTATGTGGGGACTCTATGATTTACTTGGTCATACGATGGAAACAGTACTTATATTACTAGGTATATCTTTAGTGTTAAGTATAGTACTATTGATAGTAGTTAATTACTTTCCTCAAACATGGTTTGGTCGGCATTTTACACTTAATTTACGATTTACTTCGGATACAGGGTATACATCCAATGAAAGAATGTTTGATTTAGTTGGTAAAAAAGGAGTAGCCCATACAGTGCTTCGCCCTTCTGGCACAGCTCGTATTGATGATATGTTAGTTGACGTAGTAACAGAAGGAGATTTTATTTCCGCCGGGACGCCTATTGTAGTATATAAAGTGTCAGGAAGTAGAATTATTGTTAGAATGGATACAAATGTTCATAGATAATAGGTGCGTATATAAGTTGCTGAAGTAAATCGTATTGAGAAGATTAGTGCATAGAGAATTGTTATTAAGGAGGGTATGTATGTTTGTAGAATTTGGATTTGTATTTATTATTTTTCTTGCTATTATAGCAATATCATTATTTTTGCATTTCGTGCCATTAGGTTTATGGATTTCCGCATTGGCAGCAGGGGTTAATGTAGGTATTTTTACACTTGTAGGAATGCGGTTACGTCGCGTTAATCCATCGCAAATTGTGTTACCTTTAGTAAAAGCTAATAAAGCAGGACTAAATGTTAATGTTAATCAACTAGAGGCTCATTATTTAGCAGGTGGTGATGTAGACCGTGTAGTAGATGCTTTAATTGCGGCAGAACGAGCATCGATTCCATTAACCTTTGAACGATCCGCAGCAATTGATTTAGCTGGTCGTGATGTACTTGAAGCGGTACAAATGAGTGTTAACCCAAAAGTTATTGAAACGCCTAGTATTTCTGCAGTGGCCAAAAATGGTATTGAATTAAAAGTACGTGCTAGAGTGACTGTTCGTGCGAATATTGACCGTTTAGTAGGTGGTGCAGGTGAAGCCACTATTATTGCTCGTGTAGGAGAAGGGATTGTTACGACTGTAGGTTCCTCGGAAGAACATAGTAATGTGTTGGAAAATCCAGATCATATTTCGCGTACAGTGTTGAGTAAAGGCCTTGATTCAGGTACGGCTTTTGAAATTTTATCCATTGATATTGCTGACGTAGATGTGGGGCGTAACATTGGAGCTCAACTTATGACGGATCAAGCGGAGGCAGATAAAACCATTGCGCAAGCTCGTGCAGAAGAACGTCGTGCTATGGCGGTAGCAAAAGAACAAGAAATGCGTGCATATACACAAGAAATGCAAGCAAAAGTTGTGGAAGCACAAGCTGAAGTACCTCAAGCATTGTCACAAGCCTTACGTGAAGGTCGGTTAGGCGTTATGGATTATTATACTATGAATAATGTATTAGCTGATACTAAAATGAGAGAGGCGATTGGACAAACAGAAGAGATTGATTTGACGACACCGCCAGAATCTAAACAATAGGTGATATATGGATATTATTATTGGCATTATCATTATGATAATAGGGACCTTGGTATTTACTAAAAAAGGAAATACATCATCCACACCTAGTGACCAACAACAAATTGATCATGAGCCGCTTACTTGGGAAGAGATGGAAGCAAAGTATGGCATTCATATTGAACGAGAGGATGAATCATTAGGTGAAGCTACAGAAATCACTCCGGCACGTATAGATGAGGTACCTGCTAGCTATCATGAGGAACCTATTGAAGAGAAAAATAATACATCCTCTTCTACTGTAGATATACATAGAATGGAACGGGAAGTAGCAACTTCTACACAGTCAGATACGTATACATCTGTACGACCATCTTATAAGATTTCTGTTACACCAACTACTAAGTTACAGGTTACGCAATCAGTTACAACGGTTCATCATGTACAATCACGATCAAAACAACATACCGCAGTACATAGCAATGATTCGCCTTATGACATTTCTCTTAAAACTGCTAAACGTGGCGTTGTGTGGTCTACCGTATTAGAAAGACCAAAAGGTTTACTATACTTTCAGAGAATGAAATATAAAAATCACATGTGATTTATCAAATATGGAATGGGATTAGAGTACCTAATACAGTTCGTTTTTCTTGTAAGTATCATAAAAAATAGGCATTACAAAATATACACACCTTAGTAAGAGCATATTCTTGGTAAGGTGTGTATTTTTATGATTGTTTTTTAACTGTTGCGGTAGACGAGCTATTTTATAAAAAGATATAAAAAATTATGATTAAACTATATGAAAATTGTAAAACTACAGTTATAAAAATCGTTTTTGTCAAGGATGCAAGTCATTCTAGTAGAAGAGTTTCCAAAAAAGAAATTCTATGATACTACTTATGCGGTTTCCCATGGTCTTGTGATTAGACATGAAAGAATTATACTAAAAGTAATAGCAGTAGTAAGTTGAGATAGGTATAAGAGAATATGATGCAGGGGTGGTACAATGGGAAACATGACAATTAGTATTGATGAAAACCGATTAAGAGAATTGTATAGTTATGAACAAAAAACAATTGCCTATATTGCAAAGTATTTTGGGTGCAGTCCAGATACTATTCATAGACGATTAGCCATGTATGGCATTATAAAGAGAGGGAGAAATGTTGTAATTCCGCTTCACGAATTAGCAGCGCTATATAAAACTAAGTGTTATAGTGTGTATACATTAGCAAAGCGATATAACTGTTCTCACACTACAATTTCTAATCGCTTGCGGGACTTGGGGTTATTAAAACCAGTAAAAAGGAATACACCTACATCGATAAAGACCATAGATATTCTTCGTGCCTATAAAAGTGGAAATAGTGCTACTTTTATTGCTAGTACATTAGGTATTTCTAGATGGAAAGTACTAGAAATATTAAGGCAAGAAGGAATACCTATTCGGCAGAGTCATAAACAGGTGCCATTAGATATAGCAGTTATTAAACAAATGTATGAACAAGATAAATTATCTACCCTAGAAATAGCAAAATTTTTTCAAGTTAAATCGTGTACCATTACAGCACGATTGAAAGAAGCGCATGTACCAATTCGTGGTAATCACATACAAATAGAAGAGGCGCGCTTGTTGTCTTTATTAGCAGCAGGAAATAGTTTGTGTACAATAGCACGATTGATTGGGTGCTCTTATACAGCTATTAAACAACGGGCGATAGCGTTAGGCGCGACTATACCTAAACGGGCATGGCAAGAGCATAAGAAACATATTGTATATCAATATAAAGAAGAAGGCAGTACGTTGCAAGAATTGGCAACATCGTATGGATGTTGCCCTAATACTATTAAAAATTTACTACAACGGGAAGGTGTACGTCGGAGATTGCCTGGTGTTAGATAGAATATAAACATGTTGTTACATGGTAGCCATAGAAGTGATATGTTACATATAGAATAATTATACTTTCAGTATATGATGCTTAATGCTTTCATTATAGGAGATCCTATTATACTTCTGACGATATGATATAATAAGTACAATATCATGATTTTACAAGATCATGACTAGATGTATGGATAATAGTAATCTATGTAGTTAGGAGTTAGTAGTATGGAGTTACTTGTTCTATTATTACCATTTTTTTTGGCTGGCATTGGAGCAGCTCTATTGTCAAAACTATCGGGGGTAGCCATGTCGATGGTATTGGTGCCAACTATATTATGTTTGGGTGCTACACCGATTGAAGTCGTGTCATTTATGTTTTTGTTTGTGTTGTATAATAATTTCACCGTAGAAACACAAGACGTACGACTTGATTTTAAACAGTTATTGTTTTTTAAAGGGTGGGCGCTTATTATTCCTATTCTTATTATGATTGGGATAGCCTTTTTCTCTCCTGCTTTGTCTATCGTTTTATTTGTAGCTTATTTTATTGTTGAATTAGGTGGTGCTCTATATAAACGTTTACCTATACAGGAACAACCAGACAAGAGTCAAGTCATCATTCATAGTGTGTTAGCTGCTATCACTACATTACTTGGCGTCGTTTTAGTGAGGTATATTCCAGATACAGTATATTTTGGATTAGTAGGCGTGGCTATACTACTTATTACTTGGTTTGCTTGGTATAGCAGTAAACATCGATCTATGTGCCAGACATGGTGGACCTATATTTGGTCAATCGGTCATATACTATTTGGCGTATTTGGCGTAGAAGCATCGCGTTATCCAAAGGCATTACGTCGTTATATACCACAAGCAATGGATACAATGATGCCATTGGTTACGGTAGTAGCTTCATTTGTGGGCATTATCTATGTCTATGCTGATGAAGGGCAATTCTCTTTACCGGCTTTTGCTGCTGCTATTGGTGCAGCGCTAACAATTCGAATCATAGGACTCTATGAATTTCCAAAACGAGGTACATTTTCTTATTTGGCGATAGCCATAGCAGTATTAGCCGTTATATGTTTATACTTAGTATCACCTATGCCTACTGGATTTAGTGGTATTACAACTATTTTTAATCAACCAGTTATGTAGAATAGTGTGTAGTATCTATGAGATTTTCTGTGGGACTATATAGAATTAAATATGTAGATGCATTAGCCTGTTAAGGGAGTTTACTAGTATGAAAACTTATTCATTTCCGTATGGTAGTACATATGTAGATTTTGCGTTGGATGAAAGTCGTGTAGTAGCAGAACTAGAAATGACGAAACAACCAGTGATTACCAATCCAGAAGAAGAAATTTTGAAGGCTCTTAATCATCCTATTGATGCGAAACCGTTACAAGAATTAATACGACCAGATGAGACGGTTACAATTATTGCTAATGATGCAACTCGCGTGGCCAATACACATGTTTTTATGCCCCTATTGATTCAATATTTACATGAAATAGGTATTTCTGATGAGCATATTACAATTTTATTTGCCTTGGGCACACATCGAGAGATGAGTCGTGAAGAAATGATTCATGAAGTTGGTGAAACGATAGGTGAACGAATTCGATTAGTAAATTCTAATGCGACTAAGACTAGTGATTTTGTATACGTTGGGACTACTTCCTTTGGCACACCAGTTCATTTACATAGATGTGCAGTAGAAGCGGATCATATTATTTGTACTGGTTCAGTGGTACATCACTTTTTTGCTGGTTTTGGTGGTGGTAGAAAAGCTATTCTACCAGGCATATCTTCTTATGAAACAATACGAAAAAATCATAGTTTGATGTTGCACGAAAATGCTGTTATAGGACAGTTAGAGGGAAATCCTATCTATGAAGATCAGCTAGAAGGCGTTGCATTCCATCCGCCGACGTTTTTGTTAAATGTGGTGTTAAATGAACATAATGAGTTCACAGGCATTTTTGCAGGCCATTATATAACGGCTCATAAGCGGGCGTGTGAATTTGTAGATGCACAAAATGGTGTGGTTATTAAAGAACGGGCCCCCATTGTTATTGCTAGCACAGGAGGCTATCCAAAGGATATTAACATATATCAAACACAAAAGACTATGGATAATGCTGTAAAAGCTGTACAACCTGGAGGGTGTATCATTTTATTGGCAGAGTGTCGAGAAGGGTCTGGATCTGCTATTTTTGATGAAACAATACAGCGGTTTCATTCTATTCAAGCCATTGAAGATTCTGTGAGAGCAGACTTTCAGATAGGAAGACATAAAGCGTATGCTGTTACTAGATTGATGAAACAAGCTGAATTTTTACTTCTTTCAAATCTGACAGATAGGTATGCTAAGGAAGCCTTTTTTTCTCCAGTTCATTCTATGGAAGAAGCCTTACATCGAGCAAATGAAAAGATGGGATGTGATGCACCTATTATTTTAATGCCTCATGGTGCGTACACGGTACCGATTGTAAAAAGTAAAAATTGACACTAGTTATCATTTGTTGGTAGTATATAACTAATAATACTTGTAAAGGAAGTTAGTTATGAATCATCTAGAAACTATCGATCAATTGGAAAATCCTAAAACAATGGGACCAAGACGTATTAAAGATATTATGCAAGATAGTCAAGTGACTATTAACGACATTAATAAATCATGTCGCATGTATGAATTTGTTAATGATACAGGTCACGCTAAACGAATTTGTTATCAATTGTTTGAGGGAATTGAATTAACTTTTCAAGATGTATCATTAGAAGAAATTACCCATCATGCACAACCTATGGAAGGGTTGTTTGAAATTTATTATTGTCATGATGGTAGAATTGAATGTGACTTTACGAATGGAAAATATTTATATTTAAATCCCAATGATATTACTATCTGTTGGAAACGACAACAGGGGTATCAACATAGCTCCTATTTTCCATCATCTAAGTACCAAGGCGTTTCGTTAGCCGTGTATGTGCCTAAGGCGCAAGCAGCTGTTGATGCTATATTAGGAGCCGGTAAGCTTGATTTAAGAGCCTTATGTAATCGATTTTGTCATGAAGGTGATTATGGCGTTGTGAGTCGCTTAGAATCGCATTTAAGTCAAGCTTTTGCATCATTTTATGATGCACCGAAAGAGTTGGCTCCTTCCTATTATCGTGTTAAGGCAATAGAATTATTAGTTTTATTACATAGTGCAGCACCAGAAATTAATATTATTCGCTCCTGTTATAATAAACAACAAGTAGATATTGTAAAACAAGTTCATGAAGAATTAATGCAACATATTACGAATAAAGAAACCATTGATGATATAGCCTTACGATATCATATACCATCGACATCGTTAAAAAAATGCTTTAAAGGTGTATACGGTATTACGATGTATCAATTTATTAAGCAAAACCGTATGCAACGAGCAGCTAGTTTATTAATAAAAAGCAATGATAATATTGTTGAAATAGCACGACAGGTTGGCTATGAAAATGGTAGTAAATTTTCTGTAGCTTTTGCACAAGTGATGGGTGTTAAACCTAGTGAATATCGTAGATCTCATAAAGAGTAATATTCGTATATAGGATCCGAATATTACTGATTTGGAGAAGTAAATGCAATCTCGATAGAGTAAAATATAACTATATGCTTTTGTAATTGTATTAGTATAAAAAGTTCTTAGTAGTGTAATCTACTAAGAACTTTTTATACTGAATAGTTTTAGATGGTAGATTCTATGACTGTGACTTTATAATTCATGAAATAAGAGTAAAAAATACTTGCATTAGGGGTATAATATATGATATTATAGGAAAGTACCAAATATGACATATGACTCAGTAGCTAAGCTGGATATAGCGTCTGACTACGAATCAGAAGGCCGGGGGTTCGAATCCCTCCTGGGTCACCAGAACGAAGGATCTTACTTGATGTAGGATCCTTTTTGTATTGGGGAATGCTCACGCTAAGTTTCCGGCGTCACTATGTTCTTTGTGATGAAGATGGTTTATTATATACGATTAGATATGAGCAGTTATGAAAGGACTATGATTGCTAGACTAGATTTTTAGTTGTAATATTTTGTTAAATACGTATAATGAAAGTGGATAGTATTCGAAATGAAACTGTACCATATATGATTTATTTTACACTTCTATGAGAAGATATCGGTAGATGATACAAGTCCTACAAAGGGGGCTTGCCTATGAATATTGGATTTATTGGCGCTGGAAAAGTTGGTTGTTCTTTGGGGAAATATATGACTGAGAAAGGTCTTACAGTAGTAGGATATTATAGTCAGCATATAATTTCTGCACAATGGGCAGCTGTTTTTACAAAGAGTGCCTATTTTTCTTCGCTTTCAGATATAGTGAATGCTTGTGATTTACTTGTACTAACTGTACCTGATGATAGTATTATTGATGTATGGGATTTGATGCAACATGTACCGATAAAAAATAAATATATATGCCACTGTAGCGGTTCGATGCCATCGACCGCTTTTTTTAATGCTCATTTATATGGTGCTTATACCTATTCGATACATCCTTTATATGCGATGAGTGATAAAGCAACATCGTGGCAAGGATTGAACAATGCATTTTTTACAGTAGAAGGAGATGTAAGTCAAAAATATGCAATTGATCAGTTATTACAAACGCTAGGAAATCCGTATCAATGGATAGATAGGGCAGATAAAAGTTTATATCATGCAGCTGCTACGATAGGAAGTAACTTAGTCAATAGTTTATATTATGTATCTACACAGTTGTTAGAAGCCTGTCATTTTAGTTCCGAAACAGCGCAACAAGCATTACATCAGTTATTTATAGATAATGCACAACGGATAGCTGAATATGGATCTATAGAAGCCATGACAGGGCCGATTGAAAGAAATGACAGTAAGACGATTCTTTCTCATATAGAAGCACTACGACATTATGATCAACAGTTGCATTTGCTTCCTAAGGACTGTATGGAGAAACGAGATTCTAATGATGTTAGCAGAAATACACTAAAAACTGCACATGCTTATGATAGTTTGTCTATGTATCAATCCTTATCCAAGATTTTGATTGCCATAGCAGAGAAGAAACATATCACTCGAGATTATTCACAATTAAGGAGTATACTTGATGAAACACACAGTACAAACACTACAACAACAAAAGAGAGAGGGTAAAAAAATCACTATGCTAACAGCTTATGACTATTCTACGGCACAATTAGTTGATAAAGCGGGTATTCAGACCATATTGGTAGGAGACTCACTGGGCATGGTTATACTAGGCTATGATGATACCTTATCGGTTACTATGGAAGATATGATTCATCATACGAGGGCGGTTACAAGAGGCGTTACTAGTGCTTTTATTGTAGCAGATATGCCATTTATGTCCTATCAATCTTCTGTATATGATGCAGTAGTTAATGCGGGCCGTCTAATGAAAGAAGGTCATTGTGATGCAGTGAAATTAGAGGGCGGATCTCATATGTGTCCTCAAATAGAAGCGATTACAAAAGCCTCTATTCCAGTAGTAGGTCATATTGGTTTAACACCTCAATCGATTCATATGCTAGGCGGATTTAAAGTACAAGGAAAAACAGTAAAAGCAGCGCAAAAGATGATTGATGATGCAAAGGCAATTGAGCAAGCAGGAGCTGCTGCAATTGTATTAGAATGTGTACTAGCCCTATTAGCAAAACGAATTACAGAAGTACTGACAATACCGACTATTGGTATTGGTGCCGGAGCGGATACAGATGGGCAAGTTTTGGTATATCAAGATTTATTAGGTATGTTTACGGAATTTACGCCTAAATTTGTAAAATACTTTGACCATATAGGCGATAGGATGGTGGATGCGTTTATCGAATATAAAAAACAAGTAGAAACAGGTCAATATCCTGGTGTGGAACATACCTTTGCTATAAGTGATGATGTATTGGATAAGTTATATTAATGGACAGTGTCGAACTATAAGATGGGGTGGAACCGTTGATTCTTGAACACTATATGTTCCACTTCATATAATTATGTGCATTATATGAACTATGAAAGCATACTGTGCTTTTTAGCTGTATTTACTGCAAATTATATACATCGATGCAAGTATGGTCTAAGAGAAATTCGTTATATTGTCATATGGCTAGAGTAGAATGAGAGTCATATGACGATATAGTGATGCGAGGATGGTTATGATATACATAATGGTGCATCAGTCCTTAATAGGTACTATAGCCTCTGTATTGCCTAGATGAGTTATTGTAACGGTGCCATTTGTGATATTCATAAGATCATCAGTGACTTTCTCATAGTCATGGGGAGCGATATATATGGTTAGTTGTACGGTATCTGTAAAATCTTTATGGTATGTATAATCATGATCTTGTAAATAGCGTTCTGTAGTTCCTAAGTATGTATACGTAATAGAAGCCTCTATTTTTTCTCGTTTTGTATGCAATTCTTTAGGCGCTTGGCGAATCGCTTCTGCTACCGTATGAGAATAGGCCCGAATTAAACCGCCAGCACCTAATTTAATACCGCCAAAATAGCGTGTCACTACGACGGCTACATTGGTGATTTCTGTTTTTTTTAGTACCTCTAACATAGGTTTACCTGCTGTGCCAGAAGGTTCTCCATCGTCAGATGACCGCTGTTGTTCTTGACAGGGTCCAATTGCATAGGCACTACAGTTATGACGAGCATCCCAATAGTGTTTAGCAAGTCTTTTGATAGCCACTTGTGCATCTTTTTCTGTTTGACAAGGGACCAAGGTGGCAATAAATCTAGATTTTTCTATGGTATATTCATATTGATATTCGTGAGCAATGGAAATATAATCCGTTGCTTGTGTTTTGTGATTAGTGTGTGTAGTTTGTTGTACTGACATGGCTTTCACTATCATCCTCCTCGTTTATCTACATGTATTATACCATGTATAGTGACTGTTGATGATATAGACTAGGGCAGATTTGTAGACATCGTATGATAATTGACAACTATTTTTAGAGAGTATATGCTAGTAGTACATTAATTGATTTTCATTCACAATATAGTGGGCATGATTAGGTATATAAAACTAAGTGTTCATTACTATATAGTGAATAAATCTTATTTGAATAGTATAGTTAGCGTCATGTGTATTATAGATATATGAAATGCTAGTAGATATATGATATATAGAGAGGATATAATCATGAAACGAGAATTCAATATTATAGGTATGCACTGTGCTGCCTGTGTAAAACGGGTAGAAACGGTGGTTAGCCGATTAGATGGAATAGAAGATGTAACAGTTAATTTATTAACAAAAAAAGGAACGGTTACTTTTTCAGATGATACGATGACACAACCAGAGGATGTTATTCATGCTATTACTGCGATTGGATTTGAGGCCTCTGAATCGGATAGTTCAAGTTATAACATTACGCCCACCAATTATCGATCACAAATCATTCGATTGGTTGTGGCTGCATGTTGTGCTAGTTTGTTAATGGGCTCAATGGTATTACACATGCTATTTCGTACGTCTATGTTACCAGCTTGGGTAGAATGGATTTTGGCAAGTATTGCATTGTGGGGATCAGGATCTGTCTTTTTTAAAGGTGCTTGGAGTGCTATTAAAAGTGGTTCTTTAACGATGGATGTACTTGTCGTATTAGGTACATCAGTAGCTTATTTTTATAGTATTTATAATTGGTTATGTCATATACCTCAATTATATTTTGAAACAACAGCATGGTTGATTACTTTTATTTTGTTGGGTAAATTATTAGAAGAAATAGCCAAAGGCCGTACATCAGAAGCTTTGCAAAAATTAGTAGCCCTACAGCCTGCCATAGCACATGTGTGGCGAGACAACCAATGGGTAGATATTCCGACAAATCAAGTTGTTGTAGGCGATACTTTGCAGGTGCGAGCAGGTGAAAAAATACCAGTTGATGGAATGATAACAGAGGGGCGTTCAACAGTGGATGAATCTATGTTAACTGGTGAAAGTATGCCTGTAGAAAAAGAGAGGGACCATACTGTTATTGGTGGTACGATAAATGTAACCGGAGCTTTCACGATGAAGGCCAATAAAATTGGGCTTGATACGATGTTATCGCAAATTATTAAGATTGTGGAGGAAGCACAAACGTCGAAGGCCTCGGTGCAACGAATCGCCGATATCGTAGCCTCGTATTTTGTGCCCGCCGTTATTAGCATTTCAGTTGTTGTAGGATTGATTTGGTATTATGGCGTAGGTAGTTCGGTGAATACTGCTCTCATTGCGGCTGTATCAGTTCTCGTTATAGCTTGTCCTTGTGCATTGGGATTAGCTACTCCTACTTCTATCATGGTAGGTACTGGATTAGGCGCTACCCATGGCATTTTAATTAAAAGTGCCGAATTTCTTGAAACAGCAGGTACCTTAGATGCGATGATACTTGATAAAACGGGTACATTAACACAAGGTTCATTACAAGTTACGGACTATGAGCTCCTATCGTCAACATCAGTAGATACAATGGCATATATGATGGCCTTAGAAAGTCAAACCTCGCATCCTATTGCGAATGCTATGGTGCGTTTTGGAAAAGAAAGAGGGCATAGGCTTGATAGGACTACTATTAGGGTCAATCATTTTATAGATGTACCAGGTAAGGGTGTAGAAGGAGTGATTGATAATCAACGAGTACAAATCGGTCATATGCGATGGATGAAGGAGCAAGGCTATCAATTAAACAACATAGAAAATACAGTCTATGACTATGAAAAGCAAGGATCATCTGTTTCTTTGATGGCGATAGATGGTGTGATGATTGCTTTGTGGGTAGTAGAAGATGTATTACGACCAGAGGCACGTGAGGTTATAGAGCGATTGGAAGCATCAGGTGTTGAAGTATGGATGTTGACGGGGGATAATCGACGTACAGCCAAGTATATTGCTGATCAAGCAGGTATTTCTCATGTTATGGCCGAAGTCTTGCCACAGGATAAGGCAAGTAAAGTGCTAGCACTACAAACAGAGGGGAAACGAGTTGGTATGGTCGGCGATGGTATTAATGATGCACCGGCCTTAGCGACTGCAAATATAGGCTTTGCTATTGGTAGTGGTACGGATATTGCTTTAGAAGCAGCTGATATTGTACTAGTGCGTAATGATTTACATGCCCTAGAACAAGCTATACAGATTAGTCGTAAAACAATGAAGAATATTAAAGAAAACTTGTTTTGGGCACTGATTTTTAATTGTATTGGTATTCCTTTAGCGGCATTCGGTATATTAAATCCTATGATAGCAGGTACTGCCATGGCATTTAGTTCTGTCACCGTAGTGAGCAATGCAATACGATTAAAATATGCGAAAGTATAATCTTATAGAATACTAGTATGGATAGAATGATGAGATGAATAGAATGAGAAAAATAACAAAACGACGATGGTTCATGTTGCTACTACTATGTCTCGTTATAGGCATTAACTATTTAGATCGAGGAAATTTAGCAGTAGCCGCTCCCGTTATGCAAACATCATTAGGTATTAATCATGCTATGATGGGCCTATTGTTTTCCGCATTTGCTTGGTCCTATGCATTTTGTTTGCCCCTGGCAGGTATGATATTAGACAAAGTGGGCCCTCGTATTTTGATGACCATAGCGATTATTGGATGGTCTTTTTCCACATTATTGATGGGCTTTTTATCTAAACTATCTACATTGATGGGAGCTAGGATTTTATTGGGCATATTCGAAGCCCCCATTATACCGTCGAATATTAAATGTGTAGCATCGTGGTTTCCTGATAAAGAACGAGCAAAAGCAGTAGGTGCGTATACGGCGACAGAGTATTTAGCATTGGGGTTATTGGCACCCGTATTATCTTGGATATTAGTAACTTTTAGTTGGCATATGATTTTTATCATCACTGGATTATTGGGATTAGTAGTGGCCATTATTTGGTATCGCTATTACCGAGAACCATGGGAAGATACACAGGCGAATGAAAAAGAATTGCGTTATATCCGCTGGGGCGGTGCTGTAAGATCTACTAATGCAGAATCGATACAATCAGTTAGGATAGCACTTTCATTATGTAAGAAGCGGTTGCTACTAGGGATGTGCATTGGTCAATTTTCCATTATGACCACTTTATTTTTCTTTTTAACGTGGTTTCCCTCTTATTTAATTGCCGAACGAGGATTGACGATTTTAAAAACTGGCGTCTATTCTATGTTGCCATTCATGATGGCCATCGTAGGTTCTCTATTGGGTGGCGTTTGGTCAGATTATTTATTGCGCCGCGGTCACTCTAAAACGGTGGCTCGTAAATTGCCCATCATCGTAGGCTTTTTATTATCCATGCTAATCATGGGAGCCAACTATATAGAGTCTATAACGGGCGTGATTATTTGTATGGCGGTGTCCTTTTTCGGCCAAGCCATGGCATCAGCTGTTAGTGGTGCTCTATTATCTGATATAGCCCCTAAAGAAGCAATTGGTATTGCTGGTGGATTATTGAACTTTGTGGCTAATCTAGGTAGTGCCACATCACCATTGGTGATTGGGTGTATTCTAGAATTTGGTGGTGGCTTTCATATAGCCTTAGCCTATGTATCTTGTGTAGCATTGGCAGGAATTTTGGCGTACGTGGTGCTTATGGGACGCGTGCATCGCATTGAATTATGATAGAAATAGGGTATCGTAACTAGAGAAGGTGATACATATGATGGGAGAAAAATCAGAAAAACTAGTAGTTGAAACATTGCCATTTCCTCCTGTTCTACCAGCACAGGCAACGGTGATGATGATGGGAACCTTTCCTCCTACTGCAGATAAGCGATGCATGGAATTTCATTATCCAAACTTTCAAAATGATATGTGGCGCGTATATGGATTAATTTTTTTTGATGATATCGATTATTTTAAAAAGGGTGAAGAGAAGGCCTTTGATGCAGATAGAATACGTGAGTTTTTATTGCACCGTGGCATTGCCTCTTGCCCCACAGTGGCGAAAGCAATCCGTGAAAAAGGCAATGCATCCGATAAATTTTTGCGGGTTGTGGAACCGGTTAACTTACAACATGTATTAGCACAAATACCAAAGTGTCAATATATTGGCACTACTGGTGGTAAAGCGACGGAGGTATTACTCGGTCTATTACCACAACCTATGAAGATACCAAAAACGAATGAAACCGTTGAGTTTGATTATGAAAAACGTCATATATGCTTAACACGATTGCCATCTACATCACGAGCGTATCCAATGAGCCTTTCTAAGAAAGCAGCGGCGTATGCATCATTTTTTAGACGCATTGGCATTATAAAAGAATGATGTATGATGTGTGTATCAGGAACATCGTAATTCTTTAAAACGTAGTCTATAATGTAGTGGAAGAAAGACACAATATTTTACTGTAAATTTTTACAACTGTTAATTAGCATAAGGGATTCTTTGCATGTAAGCCATGTGGAGAATTCCTTATTTTGTTTTATGAATAGGGGAACATGTAGAGCAGGATTTTATTATGCATAGGATAATTTCATATACTAAAAATGGTATCTTTTATTTGCTATAGTTTTTATGGTGCTTATAAAAATTAGTATCACGTACCTTTACAAGAGTAGACACATGGAGTCCATGAATAGATGCTATAAAAATATGTATTCCTATCTTGTTAGTTCTCATATATCATCATACAATAAGAGTATATATTCTTAACGGGATAGGAATTGGCATGACTAGGGGATACTCACTGGAGTGCAAAAGGAATAGTGTATTGACTATTTGATTGATATAAAGAGAAGCGTATATGATAGGTATGTATTAGGTATTTACTACTTATTCTACAGTGGCTGCAGATAGTGAAGTCGGTTGATAACCGTATAGTAGTTTCTTATGTAAGCTGCTATGAATTAGTAATGTACTCTTAGCTGAATAGATTATGTATGGAAATGACTACATATACAAGAGGAGGATGTATGGGACTTTCAATATATATGGGACGAGCAGGAACGGGTAAGACCTATGCTTGTTATGAAAAGATTAAAGACATCATAGATACTTGTCCAGGAGAACAGATTATTTTGCTAGTGCCCGAGCCAGCAACGTATCAAGTTGAACGAGAATTGGCAGAGCATATGCCACAAGGGGGATTTACTACGGTTCGCGTAGTGGGGTTTAGGCGCTTGGCGTATCAAGTGTTTCAATCTATTGGAAAAGTGCGTAATAGCAGTATTTCAAAAGTGGGACGCAACTTATTATTACGTCTTATTATGAAACGAGAGGGGGCATCGCTTGATATATTACAACAGGCAGCTAAGCAACCTCATTTTTCAGATGTGTTGCAGAGTATATTTTCAGAATGTCAGGCATTTAAAGTATCATCGCAAGAGTTGGTGACGGGAGCTCGTCAGATAGAATCGACTAATATTGTATTGAGTCGAAAATTACAGGAATTGGCGAAAATCATGGAATCCTATGAGGCGGCGTTAGCAGTGCAGGGACAAGTGGATGTAGATCCGATAGAGGAGTTAATTGGCCTATTAGATGATACACCATTATTGAAACAAGCACATATAGTGGTAGAC
Organism: Veillonella montpellierensis DSM 17217; assembly: GCF_000426745.1. Classification (GTDB taxonomy): domain Bacteria; phylum Bacillota; class Negativicutes; order Veillonellales; family Veillonellaceae; genus Veillonella; species Veillonella montpellierensis. The sequence goes on along the minus strand of NZ_AUFY01000013.1, from coordinate 7,261 downwards.
GGATTCCACTGGTTTACACCGGTGCAATATGAACTCTTATATAATCTATTCGATCGAGCTAAGGAATCGATTATAACGATTACATTGCCTACGAATCCAAAGGAACGGGAAAAATATAGGCAAAGGGGAACATTATTTAATAGACCGTGGGAAGTGTTTGATACGTTGTGCCAGAGATATGGCACACATGTTACGATTCGTAATTTTACTAAGATGTATCGCTATAAAAACCCTGTATTAGCGTCGTTAGAAGCGGATTTCTTTCAAAGCCCTGCCAAGAATAATACAAGTCATGAAACGATTGAGGTGCTAGAAGGATACCATCGCGAACGTGAAGTAGATGCAGTATGTCGTAAGATAGTTTCCTATATTTACGGTGATGACGGAATTACTAATGATACACAAGCAACTAGGTCAACGAGAAAAGATGTAGAGAATGCATCGAAGAATAGAAATAGATCATCACGGCGTTGGCGAGATATGATGATTATACTAAGAGAATCAGAAACATATGGCGATATATTGGAAAAAACATTACGTCGCTATGAAATCCCTTATTTTATAGATCGCCAACATCCCATGGATACACATCCTGTGTCGGAACTCTTGCTTGCTGTATTGGAAGTTGTGCAGTATCCGTTTAATCATGATGCTATGTTTCGCATGTTGAAAACAGATTTATTTCCCCTTTCACGGGAAGCGGTAGATGAATTGGAGAATTATTGCTTAGAATTTGGTATTCGCGAACATATGTGGCAGTGTGACAGATGGCAGTATACGCGCCAAAGTAATGGCCATAATGAGGAAATATTAGCACAAGAAGAAGCCCGTTTAAAGCGAGTGAATATGCACCGGCAATATATTATGGAAATCTTAGAACCATGGTATCAGTTTGCTAATGCATCACATACGGGGCGTGAGTGGGGAGAACAATTTTATCAGTTATTGGTACATATGGATATACCGGATCAGTTACGTCAATGGTGTCAATTAGCACAGGAGGAAGGCGATACAAAAACTGTGGCGGCTCATGAACAGATGTATAAACGAGTTATGGACATGATAGATGAGATTATGTTGTTAGCCACCGATGATATACTATCTCTTGATGAAATGGCATTATTGATGCAAGAAGGGTTGCGTGATGTTAATTACTCCATAGTACCACCTACGTTGGATCACGTAGTGATTACTACCGTTGAACGTGGATATAATCTATCAAGACCGATTGTATTTGTTATGGGATTAAATGAAGGGGTATTCCCACAACGAATGGGCGATGAAGGATTATTGCGTGACGCGGACCGACAGGAGCTCGCACAAATTGGTATTACTTTAGCAGCAGGTGCCTTGGGTAAAACATATCATGAAAATTTCTTATTCTATTTAGCCTGTACGAGGGCTTCTGAACATGTATACCTATCGTTGGCAGCTACAGATGAGGAAGGCGTAGGATTAGAAAAATCCTTATCGATTGATCGATTGATGAAAAAAGGATTTGTTCAAACCATCCTTTCAGCACCGTTAGCAATTGATGATGACCATATAGAAAATTACATATGGCGTATACCACAAAGCATCTCCTTGTTATCTGCCCAATTTGGGAATGTATTGAAAGGGTGTGAGATAGCACCTATCTGGTGGGGCCTCTACGAGTGGTTGCGGACTAGTTCGCAGCGACCTCTATTGGCACAAGCTGTGCGAGGCCTTATGGACTCTAACACAGTACCACTCATTCATGGTGATGTAGTTCGTGCTTTATTTTTGAAAGAGCACGTAGGTCATCAAGATATGGTCGGTTCAGTCACTCGATTGGAGAAATATCAAACGTGTCCATTTAAATTTTATGCAGAATACGGTTTACGTTTACAGGAACGCCCCATTAAATCATTCGGGGCCCCTGAAATTGGTATATTTTTACATGAATGTTTGCGCATGTTAGGGATGGAATTATTAGAGCGACAGCAGCAGTGGCGTGATATGAGTAATGAAGAACAAGAAGAAATTTGTGAAAAAATCGTAACAAATATTGCGAATACCCCAGCATTTCAACGTGATGAAAGCGATGCCTATCAAAATAATTTACAAATTCGATTATTGAAAACGTTACAGAAAACGGTACAACGTTTGTGTGATTGGTCACGAAAAAGTCGATTTAATACTAAATACTTAGAACAAAGCTTTGGTAGTAACTATCAGAGTTGGAAACCTCTCTATATTGACGTATCAGAACATACGTCGATTCGTTTAGAAGGTCAAATTGATCGTATCGATGAATATAATGATGGACACACTACATATGGGATGATTATTGACTATAAGACGGGTGGCGCTTCAGTGAGTGCTTCTGATATTTATTACGGCTTGAAGTTACAGCTTGTTACGTATTTATTAGCTTTAGAACAATTAGAAAAAGGCCATAGCATGATACCTGCTGCCGTTTTGTATACGTATGTGAGAAATCCGCGCTTATCCAAGCCATTTTTAACAGAAAAAGAGGCGAAAAAAGTGGCAAAGGATGATACATCGTTACATAATACAGGGTATTTTATCCATGACTTAGATGTACTGGATACGATTGATGACACCTATCGGCTTACACCATCATCGTATGTGCCAGTTAAATTGACTACGAAGGGGAATGTATATAGTACGTCTTTACCTAAATTAAAAACTGTATCAGAATTTCACACCTTAACGAACTATGCAAGCCGTATGATGGCGAGTATTGGTACACATATTACGAAAGGTATATTTCCTATTAGCCCCTACCAATTAGATAAGAAAATACCTTGTTCCTATTGTGAGTATCGGTCGCTTTGCCGCTTTGATGGCACTCGCAATTCTTATCGATATATTCATAAAAAGCAAGAACAAGAAGCATTAGAGGCCATGAAGAAAGGGGACGAATTATATGAAGTGGACTGAGGCACAACAGTCAGTCATTGATGCGCCACCTATCGCATCAGGACTTGACTCACAAACTATATTAGTCGCTGCAGCTGCTGGATCGGGTAAGACGGCCGTATTAGTAGAACGAATTATTTCGCGGCTTAAAAATTTAGACAAACCCTTGTCGGTTACAGATTTATTAGTGGTTACCTTTACGAAAGCGGCAGCCGCAGAAATGAGTGCACGTATTGCTCGTAAATTAAATGAAGCGATTCAAGAGGCCTATGATAGAAAGGATAGCGCCTTAGCCGACCATTTGGAAGAACAATTGCGCCTACTGCCATCGGCACATATTTCTACATTACATTCTTTTTGTACGTGGTTAATTCGCAGCTATTTTTATCGCATTGACATGGATCCATCCTTTCGAGTAGGTAATGAAGGAGAACTTAGGTTATTAGAACTCGACGTATTAGATCGGGTACTACAAAAGACCTATGAAGATGGGTCATGCCATATGTATGAACTAGCCGATATGTTTAGCGACATGCAATCGGATCGAACAATTCAAGAATTAGTGTTACAATTATATACATTTTCTATGGGGCTTAGCTACCCCGTAGGATGGCTCACATCGATTAAAGACACGTATCAGAGAAATAGTAAATTACCCTTAGAGGAGACGATTTGGGGACAGCAAATTTTGTCGGATGTGGTAGAAATAGTTGATCGCGTAGAGGCGCGATATAAAGAAATACGATCCCTGTTAGTTGAGGTAGAAGCTTGGAAAAAATTTGATGCCCTAGAAGGGGCCATCATCGATATGGTACATCAGGCACATACATGCACTACGTGGTCGGACTATCGGGATATGATTAGTCGCTTGCAATCTATGAAATTTGAGAGGTTCCCTACGAGTAGTCTTAAACCGTTGGTGGATGCGGAGATACTAACAAAAGTAAAAGCGCTTAGGGATCAAAATAAAAATGACTTGCAACGAGTTGGACAAGTGGGCATCCTGGTTAGTGATGAAGAGTGGTCCCACCAAATGGCATTACAATTGCCTATAGTAGAAGGCATTGTTGACATTACATTAGCTTTTTATAAAGCTTTTAGCGAAGCAAAGAAAAACAAGGGCTTACTAGATTTTACAGATTTAGAACATAAAGCTTTACAACTCTTAGTGCTCCCTGGTACAGAAGAGAATCCACAACCATCAGAGGTGGCGTTAGAACTACAAGGGCAATTCAAAGAGGTGATGGTTGACGAATACCAAGATACAAGTAGCGTGCAAGAAGCCATTGTAAATCTCGTATCCAAGAAAGATAATCGATTCTATGTGGGGGATGTAAAGCAATCCATATATCGGTTCCGTATGGCAGATCCCAGTTTATTTATGGGAAAATATACATCATTTTCTCGCCATACAGATGCCATCGAGCGTCGCATTGATTTATCCAAGAATTTTAGGTCCCATGATAATATATTGGCGGTGACTAACTTTATCTTTCGACAGATTATGACAGAGGCGGGGGCAGAACTTGACTATGGCGATGATGAAGCCCTCTATGCGGGGCGGACTGTCAATGATCCCCCAGATTCATGGTGCGGTGGGGATGTAGAGATTCATCTCATTGAATGTGACAGTGAATCTCCCTCTTCCGATGAAGATGATGAAAATAGCACACAAGAGTTAGACAATTTTGAAAAAGAAGTATCTTTTATCATCGAAAAAATTAAAGAGTTAAAAGCCAATGGGACAACAGTGGAAGAGGGGGATGGACATTTTCGACCACTTATGTGGAAAGACATAGTAATCTTATTGCGATCCACATCCTATGTGGCAACCCGTATGGTAGAAATGTTTCGCCTTGCCAGTATTCCCGCCTATGCTGATGAAAAAAGTGGGTACTTTGATTCGTTGGAAGTAAAATTGATTGTATCGCTCTTACAAATTATTGATAATCCAGAGCAAGATTTACCGATCGCCGCCGTATTACATTCGGGCGTGGTGGGCCTTGATGCAAATGAACTTGGCCGATTACGTATGAGTGGGACTGGTTCATTGTGGTCCTTATTACCAGATTTTGCCAATGAAATGCAACATGAAGGATTATTACAATTTGTGGACTATATGCATACGTGGCGCACCTATTCGCGGCATCATAGTATCAGCGATTTATTATGGCACATCTATGAAACACTAGACTATGTCAACTATGTAAGCGCCATGCCGAATGGGCTTCTTCGTCGTGCAAATGTACTCGCTTTGTATCAACGAGCTAAGGAATATGAAGCAGGTTCCTTTAGAGGTATTTTCAGATTTTTACGATTCATTGAAAACCTACAAGCTGCTAATCAAGACTTAGGAATGGCTAAAACGGTTAGTGAAGCAGATGATGTGGTTCGCATTATGACCATCCATAAAAGTAAGGGCTTAGAATTTCCTGTTGTATTTGTTAGTAATTTACAAAAACGATTCAATGTGAAAGATTTACAATCGCCCATGCTTATGCATAAAGAGGCCGGATTAGGTATGAAAGGTTACTATTCTGAGTACCGCATTATGTATCAGTCCATACCATGGATGTATTGTCATGAAAAATTATTACGCGCTGCCAAGGCGGAAGAAGAAAGATTGTTATATGTTGCCATGACAAGGGCAAGAGATAAACTTTATTTAACAAGCTTTGTGAAAAATGTAAAAAAATATTGTGAAAAGGATATGGTGCAATCAGCCTTGATGACGACTACGCCAGCTTTACCAGACGATGTGATTCGGCAAAGTAACTCCTATCTAGATTGGATACTCATGAGTGTGGCTCGCCATTGGGCGGGCGGTAATCGTATTCGTGTAGAAGCACAAGCACAAGAGGTGGGACGGTTAGATTTACCCGATAAGGAATGTCACATATCTTTGACCATTCATGATGGTAACGAGTATGGTCAATTGGATACATCATCGGATAAACAAGAAGGTCTTATTAAGGGATTAAGCCGATTGGATAGTGTATCTAGTGCGAGATTACCAGAATCATTAATAGAACGATTTAATTTTGTATATCCTCAGCAAGTAGCCACAAAAACGGCGGCTAAACTGTCTGTTAGCGAAATGAAACGACGCTTTTTAGAACAGGAAGCGGAGCTAGAAACATTGCTTCTTCCTAACATAGGAATGGACACATCTCAGAAAGAAAAGTATCACTCGTTTGGTGAAGAAAAGTCGGTTCCTCCGTGCCATAGTAAAGAGGGTCAACATGAAAATTCTCCTGATACGAGTGCCTTAGCGCCTATGGATATCAAGTCTACTTCTAAGGATATGTACCCTACAGATAAACATATTGCGATGGATGATGTATTTTCTCATACACCGGCGCTCTTAGATACGCGGGTTACAAAAGCAAGTGGTGCTAGTTGGGGAACGTTGATGCATGAAGCCATGCAATGGCTCCCGGTGGCACCCTATACGCTAGATAGTGTACATGATGCACTCGATGAATTACAGCATAAAGGGTACTTTACAGACAAAGAGCGGCAGTTGATTTCTGATCAGGCGATTAGTCGTTTCTTTACATCCCCGTTAGGACAACGATTAGTACAAGCAAAGCGCATTGAAAAAGAATGGCCGTTTAGCCTATTAGTTGATGGTACTACTATCTATCCTCAATTGGAATCGGGGGAACAGATATTTTTACAAGGTGTCATTGATACAGCCTTCTTAGAAGATGATGGCTGGGTGCTCATCGATTATAAAACTGATAAGGTGCAAAGCGCACAAGATCTCATGGATCTCTATGGAATACAAGTGTCTATCTATAAAAAAGCACTAGCACAATTGACGGCCTATACCGTAAAAGAAACGTATTTATATAGTTTACGCTTACATGAAGCAATATTAGTTACCTAGTAATAAATAATTTTTATAACTACATAACTAAATTTCATAATCGGGGGGGGTAATTGTTCAAAAATAGTATATAATATGTATATAGTAAATAAGCCACACTATGTTACAGTGTGGCTTATATAATTGTACGCCGAATAGGCATGATTAAACCCCCAGTTAAACTGGGGGTCAGTCAAATTTCTTAGAGAAAAGGAAAGGACCTCCTAGTGATAAAATGAAGTTGGTCTGGTAACCACAACATTTTAACATAGGAGGTTCAATGTCAATGAATGATGTAAAAAGTTTATCACATAGTAAATGGAGATATAAATATCATATTGTTTTTGCTCCAAAGTATAGAAGGCAAATAATTTATGGTCGGATAAAAGTTGATGTAGGTAAAATTCTAAGAGATTTAAGTAAGAGAAAAAATGTAGAAATTATCGAGGCGGAATGCTGTCCGGATCATATACATATGCTAGT
>NZ_AUFY01000012.1 GCF_000426745.1 Veillonella montpellierensis DSM 17217 | reverse complement strand
GGACAGCATTCCGCCTCGATAATTTCTACATTTTTTCTCTTACTTAAATCTCTTAGAATTTTACCTACATCAACTTTTATCCGACCATAAATTATTTGCCTTCTATACTTTGGAGCAAAAACAATATGATATTTACATCTCCATTTACTATGTGATAAGCTTTTTACGTCATTCATTGACATTGAACCTCCTATGTTGAAATGTTGTGGTTGCCAGACCAACTTCATTTTATCACTAGGAGGTTCTTTCCTTTTCTCTAAGAAATTTGACTGACCCCCAGTTTAACTGGGGGTTTAATCATGCCTATTCGGCGTACAATTAAAAGGAATGAGTTCAGTAGAATACCAAACTCATTCCTAAAAAGTAACTTAATAGTATCTGTTCATAACTATAGAACTTAATAAAATTTTTCTGTAATGCGCTTTTTATAAAGAATCATAATGCATAGTCTCTATATAATAAAACTCTATACCATACATACAATCTAATATTCTATATCCAGTGTCATACTACTCATTTATATGGTTCTAAAGCAGATTCAATAACCGCCGCTTCTGCGTCATTAGGTTCACACATAGGCAAGCGAAAAGGACCTGCTGGTAATCCCATTTTTCGAACCGCATATTTAATAGGAATTGGATTCGTAGTTATAAACATGGCTTTAAAAAGAGGAACTAGTTCTCGATGAATGCGTTCAGCATCTAGGCCTCTATTTTCTTCATAGGCTTGAATCATATTACTCATCTTTGTACCTGCTATATGCGATACAACAGAAATAACACCACAAGCACCAACAGACAATAAAGGTAATGTTAACCCATCATCACCACTATACATCATAAAACTATCTGGCAAAGAATATTTAATTTCAGAAGCAAGATTTAAATTACCACTAGCTTCTTTTATGGCACATATATGTGGATATTCTCTATGCAAACGTGCTAGCGTATTAGCTGTAATAGATGTTCCTACCCGTCCTGGTACATTATAAATCATAATTGGTAAACTTGAAGCTTCTGCAATAGCTTTGAAATGTAAATATTGACCCTCTTGATTCGGTTTATTATAAAATGGAACAACTGCCATAAGCGCATCTACTCCAGTAGCACTAGCGCGTTTCGTAAATTCTACACTATGTTGCGTACTATTAGTGCCTGTATTAGCAATAATAGTACCTTTCTTGCCACAAGATTCTACAATACGTTGAAATAATAGCAATTTATCTTCATCAGAAATTGTAGGGCTTTCACCAGTTGTACCACATACTACTAATCCATCTGATCCATGATCTAATAAATAATTGGCTAACTGTACACTTCCTTCAAAATCTACTGTTCCATCTTGACAAAACGGTGTAATCATAGCTGTTATTACACGACCAAAAGTTTTCATCCTTAGCCTCCCTAAGTCTATAGACTCTTCATCTATTAAAAGCTTTGTTTCTTAATAAGGTACTCTGCAATTTGCAACGCATTTAAGGCGGCACCTTTACGGATTTGATCACCTACAATCCAAAAATTCATTCCTTTTTCATTATATAAATCTTTTCTAATACGTCCAATTTCACAATCATTTTGATTAGATGTATATAATGGCATAGGATATATCTGTTCCATCGGATTATCTTTTACCTGCAAACCTTTGAATGTACGGCAAGCAGCTTTAAAATCCTCTACACTAACAGATGATTCTGTTTCGACTAATACAGATTCTGAATGAGAACGGTACACAGGAACTCGTACAGTAGTTGGTACAACTTGAATTGTATCATCGTGGAATATTTTTTGTGTTTCATAAACCATTTTCATTTCTTCTTTTGTATAGTCATTTTCTAAAAATATATCAATTTGAGGAATCACATTAAACGCAATTGGATAATGTTTAGGGCAAGAAGTAGTTGGCAATATATTCGCTACTACTGGCTCATGATTGACAGATGCACTTACCTGTTTTTCTAATTCTTCTAACCCTTCTTTACCCGCTCCAGATACTGCTTGATAAGTACTAACAACAATACGCTTAATAGGAGATAAATCATGCAAAGGCTTTAACCCTAATGCCATAATAATCGTAGAACAATTAGGATTAGCAATAATTCCTTTATGCTTATCAATATCTTCTGGATTAACTTCTGGCACTACCAATGGTACTTCTGGGTCCATACGGAATACACTAGAATTATCGATAACAATGGCACCACGCTTTACTGCTTCTGTTGCTAAAGATTTAGAAATGGATCCACCTGCAAATAAAGCAATATCAATATCTTCAAACGATTCTGGTTTTGCCTCTTCTACTATATACTTTTTATCATTAACCAAAAGTGTAGTCCCTGCTGAACGAGCTGATGCTAATAACTTTAATGTATTAAATGGAAATTTGCGTTCTTCAATTAATGTAATAAATTCCGCCCCTACAGCACCGGTAGCACCTAAAATGGCAACATTTGGTTTCCTCATATCTATCCCTCTTTTTTAATTACCACATATCCTACTTATATAAACTATGGTTCTTACTATTTCAATATATCGTTACTACTACTATATAGAACAAGCGTCTATAATACGTCCGATATAATAAATGTCCTAATGCATTAATTATAAATAATGTTCTAATCCATAGGTTAATCCTGGATATAAACTTATTTTTTTGCAAGCTAATACAACACCAGGCATAAAAGATTTACGGCTCAAAGAATCATGACGAACGGTCAATGTTTCATCGAATCCGCCAAAAATAACTTCTTGATGAGCTACATACCCAGGCAACCTCACGCTATGAATAGTAATGTCATCGACTTTGGCACCTCTTGCACCAGGTAAACTTTCTTTTGTTAAATCTTCTGCCGCAGTAACATGAGCTGCTACTTTGGCTTCATTAATCAATTTAGCCGTTAGAATAGATGTACCCGATGGCGCATCATATTTATGGTTATGGTGTAATTCAATAATCTCTACATTTGGGAAGTATGGTGCTAATTCAGATGAAACCTTCATCATCATCACTGCCCCTAAGGAAAAATTTGGAGCCACAAGACAATTGGCACCATTTTTCCTAGCAATACGATCAAGTTCAGTCCGTTCTTCTTCTGTAAGGCCTGTAGTACCAATAACCAAATGTATACCAGCAGACAAAATCTGTTTCGCATTTTCAAAAATAACCGCTGGCGATGTAAAATCCACTATCACATCTGGTTTCTCATGAGATAAAGCGTCTTTTAATGATGGGGAAGTTACAATGTGTAAAGGTTCTATCCCTGCCACTGAACCGATATCACGGCCAGCTAATTTTGGATCAATCCCCCCTATTAATGTAAGTTCACTATCATCATGTACGGCTTTTACTACTTCTTTTCCCATTTTACCGCCCGCACCTGACACCATTACTTTAATCATGATAACGCCTCCTAAAAAAAAGACCAGCGGTGTTATCCACTGATCTTTCTATATACTACTTATTCTCCTATAACGAGAATAAAAATAATGCAAGAACAATGAGTTAGCACTCCATCAAATGATGACAGTCACATACCTATTAAGTATATAACCAGCAATAATCGTTAGTATAATTATCACTTCGGCGATCAGTCCTTTTATTATGCTTCTCTGCTTACCAAACTCCACAAAATTACTATTACATCTCGCGCCTCTATCTCCGTATATGATATTCTAATGTAATTAGTATACGTGTATTTTTCATATAAGTCAAATATAAGCATACTCAACTATCCGACTATAATTTTATACACCTATTAGAATAATTAGAAAATTATTCTGTCTCACCTGCATATGTAAATACTAATCAAGATTTAGAAGAAATAGCAAAATGTTCCATCAGTTCTCTAGCTGTCTCCATAGCTGTATGAGAAATATTTTTACCAGACATCATGCATGCTATTTGCCGTAAGTGCTCCTCTTTATCAAGTTCTTTCACTGTAGAATACGTACGTCCATTTTTTTCCATTTTCGACAAATGATAATGATGTAATGTAATACTTGCAGTCTGCGGCAAATGGGTAATACAAAATATCTGATTATGGCTAGATAGATTTTGTATTCGTTCCGCCACACGTAATGCAATATCACCACTGATACCAACATCAATTTCATCAAAAACTAGTGTTTTATGCATATTATCACTAAATACAGACTTAAAAGCTAAGGCAATCCGCGCCAATTCACCACCAGATGCAACTTTATGCAAAGGCAATAAAACCTCTCCTGTATTTGCTGAGAATAATAACTCAATCGAGTTAGCTCCTAACGCAGTTAAGCTATGATCACAGTCGATAGAAAATTCTAATCGTGCTTTTTCCATCCCTAGAATAGACAATTCTTTTTGTAATGCTTTTGCAATCGAGTCAGCATTCTTCTGGCGGATAGCGCATAAGGCAAGTAAATTAGTCTCTGCCTGTTGTTTTGCCAATGCTAACTCTTCTTCCAGAGTCTCTTGTGCATACGTTTCTTTTTCCAACTCTTCTAAACGAGATTGTGCCTTCTCTTCATATGCTTGTATTTCTTCAATGGTTGTCCCATATTTTTTCTTCAATGCATATAACAAAGAGTCCCGTTCTTGACAATACACATATCGCTCTTCATCAAAGCTAATCGTATCACCATATCGATCTAGTGATTGTGCTACCTCTTCTAATTGAACATAGGCAGAATTCATCAATTCTAATATAGTAGCAAGTTGATCATCATATTTTATGACACCTTGTATTTCACTTTGAATACTTGTTATAACATCTAACAAAGGTGTTTCTCCCTCATAAAATGCATGATAGCACGATGATACTACCTTATTAATATATTCAAAACTATCAAGCCTTTTTAACTCATCCCTGATAGATATATCTTCTTCAGGCTCTAAAGCAGCCGCTTCTATTTCATCAATTTGAAAGCGTAATATATCTAGCTCTCTAGCTCGTTCAGCCATAGTTTCTGTCAAATGATCCGCCTTGCATTTAGCATTTTTATATACTGTATAGGAGGATTGATACTTCTCATAAGCTTGCTTTGCTTCTTCCGTATAGGTATCCAGGTACTCATGATGCGTAGTTGGATCTAGTAATAATTGATTGCTATATTGACCATGAATATCCGCTAAATACTGTCCAATCTCCTTTAACGCCTTTAAGGGGATAGGTTGATCATTCGCAAGAATTGTGGATTTTCCTTGTCGATTGAAAGAACGAGATAAAATAAGTTGTCCGTCCTCTACTAAAATATTCTTGCTATCCAACACCTCTAGTAATCTTTTATTATGGGAAATATCAAAAACACCTTCAATAATAAAACTATCCTTTTCATAGCGAATAAATTCACTGTTAGCTCGTTCTCCCAATAAAATGCTAAAAGCATCCATCAAAATAGATTTTCCAGAGCCTGTTTCTCCTGTAAAAATAGTAATTCCTTCACGAAAGTTGATTCTCATCTGCTCAATCAAAGCAAAGTTTCGAATTCCCATTTGCAATAGCATAGATTAATCCTTCATTAATTCAGCAATACGTTTTAATACTGTTGGCACTTCATCTACTGTTTTAGCAATCAATAAAATTGTATCATCACCCGCTAAGGTACCGATAATCTCTGACCATTTTGCATGATCAATAGAAAATGCTACTGATTGAGCCGATCCAGGAATTGTATGAAGTACAATCATATTCAAACTATTATCGACCTTAATAATAGAGTCTTGAAATAAACGATTAATACGACTTCTAGATAAAACAATATTTTCCTCCGGCGATAGAGCATAACGATAATGTCCATCACCTGTAGGAATTTTTATTAACATTAATTCTTTAATGTCTCTCGATACAGTTGCTTGTGTAACCTCAATTCCTTCAGCCAATAAAGCGGCTGCCAATTCTTCTTGTGTTTCAATAGAATGAGATTGCACGATTTCTTTAATTTTGTTATATCGGTAACGTTTCATAATGGCTCCTTTTATGATATTAACCACAATGCTATTATTTTTAATTATATCACATAGAAATGTATAAAAGTACGATTTTTTATACATTTCTATGTATACATAGGTAACTACATTTCTATGTATTATCTATGAAATTAGCGTCTTTTTATTATGTATAGTTGAGGTGGCCGATTAATTTGATTGATTGGCTTCCACATAGCAATATCAAATTGCTTCTGACACTGTTGTGATAAAAAATCTTCTACCGCCTCTTGTTCTGATTGCCCATATGTCGTACCAGGATAAGCTACAATTGTCACATAACCATTCGTAGATAAATATTTCATGCTACTTGAAATAGCTGCTAAGGTGCTCTCAATTTGAGTGGTAATTGTATGATCTCCTCCAGGCAAATATCCTAAATTAAATAAAACCAAATCAAATCGTTTTCCTCTGTGCCCAATCTGTTCAATAAGAATATCATGGGAACCTACTAACAGTGTCACTTTCTTCGCGTCAGTCCTATGATTACAACTATGTTGATCTATAGAGAGCTTGGCTTTTGCTGTTTCAATTGCTACTTTTTGAATATCTATTCCTATAAATTCACAATTTCTATTATCTAGCCTAGATGCCTTTTCACATACATATAGTAAATCATTCCCATTTCCACAAGTTGCATCAATAACTACCTGAGCATCAACAATACATTCATCCCAAATACAATGTTGAAATTGAACAGCATGATTAACATTAATCATAATAATTCATCCCGCCTTGCCGATAACTTTTTAAAAAGTGTACTGAAAAATTTCTGATCTTCAAAACGTACAAATCGGCAATATACTGGATTCGATTCTATATGCAATATCTCTTCTCTAGAAAAGTTATACTCAAAGGTGCCGTCAATACAAATATGCAACTGCTTCTCTCTGCTAGGCATAGTGATATCAATCTGGGCACTTTCTTTTAATACCATTGACACACTTTGTAATAAATGTGGTGCTATGGGTGTCACAATGATGGATCGATTATCCGGTGCCATAATAGGCCCCCCTGCCGATAAATTATAACCAGTAGATCCCGTAGCCGATGCAACAATCAAGCCATCTGCAGGATACATTTGCGTATGGCCCCCATTAATAGCTAAGTTAATACGTGCCATTTTTGCTGGTTCAGATCGTGTAACAACCAATTCATTAATAATCGGTACTAATTCTTGTGTACCTGTTGGTCCTTGAATTTTCGCATGTAAATGGCCTCTATTTTCTATCACATATTCTCCATTAGCGATTCTTTTAATATGCGATGTCATTTGTTCTAATTCAATTTGATTTAAAAATCCAAGTTCCCCTAAATTAATACCACAAACCGGTACATTATATGGGTATATTTGACGAGCTAAATGGATAATTGTTCCATCTCCACCAAAACTAAACGCCATATCCAATTGTTTAAAAATATCTGGTTTTCTTAGCACATGAGAAGTAGGTATGGATAAGAGATTTACTAAATTATACTCCTCAATATCATCAGGAATATACACTTCGATATCATTATCCTTACAAATTCTATATGCTGTATTCAGTATTTCTATAATATTAGGCTTTCCCATATTAGGAAAAAATCCAATTCGCATTTTTTTCTCCTATAATGTATGTGCTTTATCTACTACTGATTGAATTAGTTCATCAGTAATTGGTAATGCACCCACTTCATTCTTTGTAAAGTAACCTAAAAATTCGATATTTCCTTCCATGCCTTTGATGGGAGAGAATGTAAGACCTTGTAAATACAAATGGCATTGACTAGCAACTGATAAAATACGCGACAATACCTCTTTATGAATCATCGGATTTCTAACAATGCCACCTTTACCGACTTTATCTTTTCCAGCTTCAAATTGTGGCTTAATCAATGCCACCATAGAGCCTGTATCTTTTAATAAATGAACGGCTACTGGTAATACTTTGTCCAATGAAATAAACGCCACATCAATAGAAATAAAATCTGCTAATTCGCCTATTTGGACTGGTGTAACAGAACGAATATTTTGTTTTTCCATGTTAATAACGCGTGAATCTTGTCGTAGTTTCCAAGCTAATTGATTATATCCTACGTCAATAGCAAAGACTTTACTCGCTCCATTTTGCAATGCACAATCAGTAAATCCACCCGTAGAAGCTCCGATATCTATCATAACCGCATTTGTTAAATCAATATCATATAAATGTATCGCTTTTTCTAACTTCAAACCGCCCCTACTAACATAGGGTAATGTATTACCTTTTATAACAATATTAGCATCTACAGGAACCTTCGTTCCCGCTTTATCAATTCGTATGGACTCGTCCATAAAAATTTGACCGGCCATAATCGCAGCTTTTGCTTTTTCTCTACTTTCAAATAAACCACGATTCACTAATACTATATCTAATCGTTCTTTCGTACTCATATAGCACCACCATAAACTACAAAATATTGAATACATGCAATAAGTATACCTAACATAAGGCCTCCGAATACTTCAAATGGTGTATGTCCCAATAATTCTTTTAATGTAGCCCCATCTAGTCGTACGGGAATCTGCTTATTTTTAAAATAATGAATTAATTGATTTAAAATTTGTGCTTGTTTTCCTGCCTCTCTGCGCACCCCCGATGCATCATACATAACAATGCAGGATAAAACAACACCTAAAATAAAAATATCAGAATCCACACCATTCTTAATAGCTATCGATGTGGTAGTGGCAATAACAAAGGATGTATGAGAACTAGGAAATCCACCTGATCCAACTAACCGTTCCCATGAAAATATTTTATATCTTACTAATGTAATAAAAAATTTAAGGAGTTGTGCCCCAAACCATCCCCAAAAAGCACTTTGTGCTACATAATTATGAAATAATACTATTATCGTATCCATATTAATTTGACCTACCTACTAAATACGTTACTAACGCCTCTAATATCCTAGTATCATGGGTAGTATTATCCAGTGCCTGACTAGCCATATTCGCTACGTCTATTGCTTCTGCTCTAGCTTTTTCTAGTCCCAGCAATGATACATAGGTAGATTTATCTTGTCGTTCATCACTCCCCGGCGTCTTGCCAAGTTCTTCTACCGTTCCTACCACATCTAATATATCATCAGTAATTTGAAATAATAATCCTAAGCAATTTGCATAAATACGATATTCTTCTTTGGTAGATGCATCTGCTTGCCCCAAAATTAATCCTAGTTCTACAGCGGCAGAAAATAAAGCACCTGTTTTCCCTCTATGCAAAATCTTTAATTCTTCTAAAGGAATATGCTTACCTTCACTTAATAAATCAAATGCTTGTCCACCAACCATACCATTTGGCCCTGCTGCAGCAGCTAGTACTCCAATGCATTCCTTGCATATTTGTGCAGATACTACTTTATTTTTTGTACACAACTCAAAAGCATATGTCAATAAGCCATCGCCAGCCAAAATAGCCATTCCCTCGCCAAACACTTTATGATTGGTTAAGTGTCCTCGACGATAATCATCATTATCCATTGCTGGCAAATCATCATGAATTAGAGAATATGTATGTATTAACTCCAAGGCACATAAGAATTCTGTATATTTTTTATAATCCTCGCCTAACGATTCCAATACCGCCATGGTTAAAATAGGACGAATTCTTTTTCCTCCTTGTAATAAACTATAATTCATAGATTCATATAATCGACTATATTCTGGAATTTCTGATGCTAACAACGTTGCTAATTCTGCTTCTACAAACTTCTTACCCTTTGCTAAATAGTTTGCTATCATAATGTCCTTTCAATTATTACAGTAATTTTATATATCACTATTCTGTAATTTTTACTTCTTCAATAATCTGTTGAATTTCATCTTCTACATTTTCTAGTATGCTAGTACATTCTTTAACTAGTACTAATCCCTTTTTATAATTTATTAACAATTCATTAATTGATAAATCATCTCTATCTAATGTTTGTACAATTGATTCTAATGCAGCATACTTTTTTTCATAGTTTTTAATTGTTGTTGTCATATCTTTTTATATCCTCAACGCGTGTCTGTACACTCCCATCACATAAGGTAATGTTGATAGAATCACCTACTGATATGGTATCTACGGAAGTAATCACATGATTTTTTGATTCAACACGACTATATCCTTTCAACATTAAATGTAATGGGTTAAGCAATTCTAATTGCTTGCCTATCGTAAATAATTGATTTTTTTTACTATCTACTTCTGTAGTCACTAATTGTATCAATGTACTTTTATAATTTTGCAATCGTTTTTGTTCTTGATGAATAGAAGTTAATGCAGGAATACCAAGTTTTCGATTAAATATAGCACTTAATTGTCGTTTTTTTTCAGACAATACATTACCTATATGATTGTGTAAATACATCTCTTTTGCATCTAATTGTTCTTGTAAACTACGCAATGGGTACACTGCCATTTCTGCCGCATGACTTGGTGTAGCAGCCCTTACATCAGCAGCAAAATCACAAAGAGTATAATCAGTTTCATGGCCTACTGCAGAAATAATGGGCGTCTTACATTCATAAATTGCTTCTACAACTTGTCTAGCATTAAAACACCATAAATCCTCCGGTGTTCCACCACCACGGCCAACAATAATTAATTCTATGTCCTTATCTTTATCGGCTCGTTGAATTCCTTTTGCTATACTAATAGCAGCCTTATCCCCTTGCACTGGTACAGCAAACAACTTAAATGGAATCAGAGGATTTCTTTGTTTACTTACATGCAAAATATCATGCAATACTGCACCAGATTGAGATGTTACAATGCCAATACAAGTAGACATAGTAGGTAATGCTTTCTTATGATCATCATCAAAATAACCAAGTGCGGATAATTCTTTTTTCAGTGCTTCAAACTCGAGTTGAATACTACTTTTTTCACCCACTTGCATATCCTGACAAATCAAGTGTAATCGTCCTGTTTTACTATAAAAATTAATAGAGGCTTTCATAGTAACTAGCAAGCCATTTTCAATTTGCTTAACTAGGCCTTTTTGTATGGCCGTGCTCTTCCACAGTGTCACATCAATCGCTGATTCTTCATCTTTCAAAGTGAAATAAAAATGTCCATTGCTATGATGTTTAGCATTTACAATAGTACCTACTACATACACATTTTTAAGTACATATTCTTTGTCTAATGTACGCTTGATAAAAGCATTTAATTTAGTTATAGAAAATATATGTTCCATATATATTATCCTCCACATGCTTGATGGAGTAAAGAAGCTCCAAATGCATTGCCCGTAGCATTATCACAGCTATATTTAGCATCTGCCAAAACTAGTTTCATATGTAATTTTCCTGTAGTACGTTCTAATTGATGCCGTAAAAATTGATTCGACATAACACCTCCTACAGCAACTAGAGTTAAAGCTGGCCTCTGTTGTACATGATATGAAATCATTTTATCTAATGACTTTGCAATACACTTAAATACAGAAAGTGCCATTTCATTTGTCGCTTTGCATCGTTGTATGCGACGCATCATTTCACTATAAGGGCCACTAAAACTAATATGTCCATTTTTTACAGATGAAGGCAGTGGAGCATAGGTAAATGCCTTATTTGCTGCTTTCTCCATCATAGGACCGGCAGGGAAATGAAAGCCCAAAGCCACGCCTACGCGATCAACGAATTGTCCTCCATGTAAATCTAAACTGCCTCCCACTAATTCTGTATGAAAGCAACCTGATGTATCATATTGACAATATAATAACTCTGTAGTTCCACCTGATACATGTAAGCTATAAAATGGTTCCATAGGAATAGATTTAATCTGACGTAGTGCTGCTAAAATATGATTCTCTTGATGTGAAAATCGATATAACGGAATTTTTAATATATGAGCCAATGTCCTAGCATGTCCTAACCCTACTAAAAATGCTGGCATATAAGAATTATCCTCACGTCTAGGAAACGCACTAACCCCTATAGCACTAATAGATCCATCCAAGGTTAGTGATTCTATAAGATCTGGTAATGCACGTGTATGTTGAAATACCATTTCTGATTGCTGTAATCCACATGCACCAGATTTAACTTGTAATAATCGACGTGCTTCGCCAATGAGATTACCTTCTTGATCAACAATAGCACAAGAAGTCGTATAGCAACTCGTATCAATGCCTAAATAATAATGATTCATTTTGATTTCACTATACTATCTAACACGCCATTAATAAATCGATATGATGATGTGGATGCAAAAGACTGTGCTAACTGAACCGCTTCATTAATAATAATAGAAGGTGCTAATCTATCATCAGAAAATTTAATTTCATAAATAGCCAATCGTAAAATTGCTCGATCAATCCTATCTAAATGTTCTACGCGACGCTTATTTAAAAACGATTGCATACACATATCAATATCCTGCATATGTGCTACTATACCTTGTAGCGTATTCTTCACATATGTGGCATCCATACTCCCATCTTTGTATCCTTCAGGGAATACCATCTCATCGATTGTATTATGAAATTCATTAGCATAGAGTGTTTGAAAGACATATTGTCTTGCTTGCCTACGATTTCGTTTATTACTATTACTCATTATGAAACTCCTCTTGTTTTGTTACTAAGCCCTCAATGTGAACATCTACTTTAACATCTTCTAATCCCAACGTTTCTTTTAATTTTGTTCGAATATTACGTTGTATATGTTTAGATACATCAATTAACTGATACCCATAAAAAACCTTGCAATATAAATTAATTTCTAATCCTTCTTTACGATGCTTTAAATTTAATCCTGGTAATGATTTCTTTCCAAATTTTTGACCAATACCATCCATAACATCATCAATAAGCCTTGTACTTAATGAATGAACTTCATCCATATTAGTTACTATTTTTGTAGCTACATCCAGTATTTCCCTATCAGTAACATGTATTTTTGACATAATTGACTTATTTTGTTGTTTCATCTTGCTGCTCCTTAATGATTGTCTGTGACAAATCATTAAATACTAATCCTTGCACAAAAATATTAATGTGTTCTACTTTAGCTTCAGTCATATCAACAAGAGCTGTTTTAATTCGTTCTTGTAATCGTAATGCCACATCAGGAATACGATACCCATAATTTACAATCACATACATATCAATACATAGAGCACCATCTTCTTCGAAAGATATACTCACGCCTTCATTCGTTTTTTTTCGTCCTAACAAATTAGCTACTTCATCACTAAAAGTACCACTCATCCCAGCTACCCCTTTAGTCTCCAAAGCTTTGTTAGTAATAATCGTTGCGTATACATCTTCATTAATTTTTATTTTGCCTTCTTCTAAATAGATAGCTCGTTCTGCCATATTACTTCGCTCCCCTTTCTAAAAAAAAACATTTGCCTACAGTATGCTAACAAATAGACAAATGCTTTTAATAATAACACATATATAGGATATAAATCCATTGGTAAAGAGCGATTGCCTATATACTATATCTGAAAACTTCAGCGTTAGGCACGTTCAATATATTGTCCTGTTCTTGTATCAATTCGAAGAACATCATCAACATTAATGAACATAGGAACTTTAACAGTATAACCAGTTTCTAATACAGCTGGTTTATTACCACCAGTCGCTGTATCTCCTTTAATGCCTGGTTCTGTTTCGATTACTTTAAGTTCTACTGCAACTGGTAAATCAAGACCAATAACAATACCTTGGAAGAACATAATACTTACTTCCATATTTTCTAATAAAAAGTTTTTTGCATCTCCTAATTGTTCAAGAGTTAATTCAACTTGATCATAGGTTTCATTGTCCATAAATGTATAAGTATTATCACTTTCATACAAATATTGCATACGACGACGATCAACATGTGCTTTAGGAACTTTTTCACCTGCATTAAATGTACGTTCTACTACAGCTCCAGTTTGTAAGTTTTTTAATTTACACCGTACAAACGCTGCGCCTTTACCTGGTTTAACATGTTGAAAGTCTACGACTTGCCATACATTATTGTCAATTTCAATTGTTGTACCTGGGCGAAAATCATTACTAGAAATCATTAAAATACCTCCATTTAAATACCTAATTCTATTAAATTCTTAGGGCTATGTGTTAACACCTCACAACCTTGCGACGTAACAATAACACTGTCCTCTATTCTCAATCCAATAGTACCTGGCAAATATATACCTGGTTCAATGGTGACTATCATTCCTGCCTCAAAAACAGATTCAGATCGTGGCGATGCTACTGGCAATTCATGAATGTCAAGACCTACTCCATGTCCTGTACCATGACCAAAATACTCCCCATATCCATCTGCTTTAATTGATTCTCTACAAACTGCATCCAATTCTGCACCAGTCTGCCCTACATGAACAGACTCTACACCTTTTGTTTGCGCCCGTAACACCACATCATATAATTGTTTCTGCAATGATGATGCTTGTCCCATCACGATTGTACGTGTCATATCAGAATGATATCCTTCATACACTGCTCCAAAATCAAAAGTAACAAAGTCGCCTATTTCAATGACCTTGTCACTAGCAACACCATGTGGCATACTAGATCGATAACCAGAAGCTACTATGGTAGCAAATGATGGTTCCTGCGAACCACGTTGCAACATTTCTGTTTCTAATATAATGCGTGCCTCATTTTCAGTCATACCAACTTGTAACGACTGTAAAAGCACAGTAAATGCTTCGTCCGCAATAGTTGCAGCCTTACGCATATATATTAGCTCTTTCTCTGTTTTAACTTGCCGCAATGCAGTAAGATCTATCGATGTAAATGTAACTTTATCATCGAACGATTCACAAATTGTTTCATACGTGTTGACTGGCAACTGATTTCCTTCAATACCACATAGGCTAATAGGAATATCATTGGTACGTATCACATCACATATAGAACTCCATATGGAATTAGTATATTGAATTACTTCATACCCTTGACACTGCTTATTTGCTTGTTCTGTATACCTACTATCAGTAAATAAAAAAGCCTGGTTTGGCGTAACAAAGGCTACTGCTGTTGTTCCTGTAAACCCTGCAAAATAATGAAGATTAGTAGGGCTAGTAATCAGCATAGCATGGCAATCCTTCTGAACTAGATATGATTGCAATCGTTGTAATCCATTCATGTGATAACTCCTATCTGAACAAAGTTCACTTTATAATACCATAAAAAAGTATATTTGAATAGATATTCTATCGATTAATCAAAACAATGTATCTCCTCATTTGATAATACTTGGTACGATCCGGCTGTCTCAATACCAGCTAAATCAATAGGTCCTATTGATACTCGTTTAAGATATAAAACAGTCCCCCCTGCTGCACTAATCATACGTTTTACTTGATGATATTTACCTTCTTCAATAGTAATATATCCAGCCTGATGCACCAATAAGCGAATGTCTGCTGGTTTACATTGTGTACCATCACCCAATGTAATTCCTTCTTGAATACGCTGAACGCCTACATCTGTTAACTTCCCATCATACTCAAAGTAATAGCATTTAGGTATATGTTTCTTACCATGAATCACACGATGTCCCCACTGCCCGTCATTAGTGAGTAACAATAATCCTTCTGTATCTTTATCTAATCGTCCTACTGGGAAAACACCCATTTTTTTGAATTCCTTTGGTAATATATCCATAACTACAGGATCGCTATCTTCTACTGCTGTTATATATCCTTTTGGTTTATGAAATTTTATATAGTATTGTAAGGTATTCGATATTTTTTCTCCCTTAACAGTAATTTGATCTACTGCAGGAGTAATAGAGTATTCTTTTTTAGTAACTACAACTTCATTGACTCTAACCACACCACTTTTTAATAGTCTATGAACGTCTTTACGACTTCCTAATCCTTTGTTCGCTAAAAATTTATCAATTCTCATATAAGGCTTTCTCTACTACAATTTATTTTCAATGTGCTTAGTATCATTTAACATATTTAAAATATTATGATCCTCTGCACCCATACCATAATAAAATAATCGACTAATACCAGTATTACCTTGACTTAAATTCCAAGAATAATCCAACGGCAAGTTTAGTAATTTACAAATAATAGTGCGATTCGTTCCTCCATGAGCCACTACTAATATAGTATCTCCATCCTGAGTGGTATGAATGGTTTCTTCTAATGCTTGCCATGCACGTTCTTGCACATCTTGAAAGCTTTCTCCGCCTTGAATGCGTAATCTTTCAGGATGACGATACATTTCTTCAATGGCTCCAGGCCATTTAGCATCAATCTCTTTATATGTTAACGCTTCCCATGCGCCGAAGTTAATTTCTCGCAACCGCTTATCTTTTACGATGTCTACATTCCTACTTCCAACAATCATTTTAGCTGTAATATATGCGCGACTCAAATCGCTGCAAATCACTTTATCAAATGTAATTTCGTTCATTGCCAAAGAACATTGTTGTGCTTGTAAAATACCTCGTTCATTTAACGGTACATCAGTTTGTCCTTGATATTTTCCTGTATAGTTCCACTCCGTTTCCCCATGTCTAACCAAATAAATTGTATTCATTCATAAACTCCTTAATTGTCATCAACAATCTATTATTCAGCTCTACTGATTTAATAGCAATTCTAAACCAATCATTACCTAATCCATAAAAATTATCACAACTACGTATCAATATTTGATGATCTTCTAAGAATGTTTTTAAATCTTCTACGGTAACCTTCTTGTGTTGCCAATGAATCAACATAAAATTAACAGAAGGCTTATAAGCCACTACACCTGGCAGAGCGTTATATGCGTCATACATCCGTTCTTTTTCCTGTCGAATATATTCCTTCGTAGCTTGACTATAAGATATATCTTGTAATGCCTCAATAGCATATACTTGTGCTAATGAATTTACGGACCATGTGGGAATTAATGATTGTATTTGTCTGGTCAATGAAGTATTTGCAAAAGCTAATCCTATTCGCAACCCTGGTACAGCAAAAAATTTAGTTAACGAATGCACAACAATTAAGTTATCATGCTTTCTCACTAATTGCCGTACACTGTGGCTTCCATCTGTAAAGTCAATAAATGATTCATCAATAACCAACAAGCTATCAATATAATCATATATACGAGCTAACTCATCAACTTGATCAATATCTAATAGAGTACCGTCAGGATTATTCGGATTTCCTAAAAAAAGAATGACTCTTCCGTCTTGTCCATGTAGTTTAGCGGCAAATGACTTAAGTGCCGTATAGGGAACCTCAAAAATTTTCTCATCTTCATTACACTTATAATAAATAGGTGCTACTTCCATATGAGCCATACTAGCCGAAGATTCATATTCAGAAAAACCTGGTGCTGGCACCATAACTCCTGTATAGTTTGGCAATCGACAAATAGCAGATAAAATTTCCGCTGCCCCATTGCCAGCTACAATCATAGAAGGATCTATCTTATAATACTGAGCTGCTACATCTAGTAATTCCTTATGATTTGGATCTGGATAATGGGTAATCATATCAATCTGAGACTTCATCATGTCAACGCCTTTTTTATTAGCCCCAAGAGGATTAATATTGGCACTAAAATCAATAACATCCTGTGGTGCAATGTTATGATTCTTAGCAAATTGATAAATATTACCGCCATGAACTTTCTGTGTCATACAATAATAGTCCGATATTCCTATCGGACTCCTTTCTATAAATAAAATCACATATTCTACTACGTTATCATCTTAGCAATAATTTTATTGTAATAACTCTAGCTAATCGCTGTCAATACATCTATCGTTTTACAAATGTAATTCCCTCACATGTTGTTTCTACCGTGTCAATATACGTTAATGTGGGTAGATTCTGCTTAATTTCATAAATACAATCAGCAATACCACTATAATCATTAGGAAATAGTAGTCCCATAATCGTACCACTATGTGCAATAATAGTACCAACACTCTTATAACGAATTCCGATATCATGAAATATGTATAAATGAGGTTTATGTAATATTCTCTGGTTAGCGAAAGCACTAATTGTTGCTGCTTGCCCAATTAATGATATATCGTGTAATTCTAATCCTTGAATAAAATAGTTAATGGCTTCTTCTATAAAAGGCTCTTTTTCTCGAATCAATGCAGATAAATCAGTGCGTTTATTAAAATCTACGGTATCTATCGTACCCCCTTCATCGAAAATAACTATTTTCATAGGTGGGCACACGCCTAAAGACTTTGAGATCCGACCTGATTGATAATCAAATTGTATGATGGAAGGATAAAAGGACGCATCTGTAGGCTCAATAGACAAACATATCTTTTCCAATTCTTTCATAGATAAACGTCGACCATATGCCAATGCTGTCGCCATAGCTGTAACGCTGATATCTGCACTACTAGATGCCATTCCTTTTCCTTGTATAATATCAGACCGCACATATATGGGAGAAAACTGTTCCGGCTGTATCTCTAAATACTCTAGCGTTCTTTCATAGGCCAAATACGCTTTAGGTTGTAAGGCACACATAGAACGTTTTAATGGATATGACACATCACTCATAGCATATGAATATCTGTTAATCGGACAAGTTACCAAAAAGGATTGCCCTTGCATAGAACCTTGTATGAATTCTCCACAGGTTCCTGGTGCCCGCACATGGTAGGTCACAATTAGCTCTCCTTTTCTATACATAATATTACTAGAAATTAAAATAACTACACATTATCTTTATAAGCCGTTTTCATAGACATTGCTAATAGTTTGAAGGCATGAATTTCATACTTTTCGATTCATCAAAGAATATATCAGTATTATCAAGCATGTATATCCATACAATATAAGCTACTAATTCTATCAAGTTGTTATAAGCCTATAGTCATACTAGCAATAACAACAACTAATAACAGTAATTCTGTTAGTTCTGTTACAAATCCATATGTATCCCCTGTCGTGCCACCTAAATGTTTTACTATATAACGATTTAATATGATATTAATAGCAATAGCACTAATAAACATAATCCCATAAGCTAATCCAAAATAAAACGCAGGCATAAACGCCATTACTGTTGTATACAGCAATGTGTATTTAGGGGCAAATTCAGCAAAAGCCTTTCCCATACCTTGTGGACGTGCATAGGGATACGCAGTAATGCTGAAGCACATAGTATAACGACTTAACAGAGGAAGACTTATCAAAGTTAATAGCATCCATTCGTGAGGTATAGACACCAACAGTTGCCATTTTAATAGTACTAAAAAAACAAATCCTACTACCCCATTAGATCCAATACGGCTGTCTTTCATAATCTCTAGCTTTCGTTCTCTATCTCTTCCGGAAAACAAGCCGTCGCAAGTATCCATGAACCCATCAGCATGAAGACCGCCAGTAAAAAGAAACTCAAAAATGACGAGTAAGACCATTAATAATTGATGAGGAATATAGTTATATAACAAAACATACACAAGATACGTAAATAAACCAATAATACAGCCTACTAATGGAAAAGATACTACACTTTTACCAAAATCACGCATTTCCCAATTCGTTTGATTCACAATTTTTAGACGTGTTAAAAATTGTAGTCCTACAAAAAATGAATTCATAATGATACCACCCCACATGCAATGATTATTGAAAGTATACCTGCTAATATTGAAGCCGTGTACATTAATCGTATAGTACGATAAATATGAATGCCACGCATAATTTCTTGTGCCTCACCCATATACTCTCTAAATGTAACTGTATCAAAATACTGATTATATCCACCCAGTCGAATATGTAATGCCCCTGCAACAGGTGCTTCTGCATAACCACCATTAGGACTTGGATGCTTATGAGCATCTCTTAATCCCAACTTCCATGCTTGTTTATAGTCAAATCCACAAATGTATGCGGCTATCACTAATAATATAAAAGATATTCGTGCTGGAATATAATTAGTGAAATCATCAAATTTTGCTGCTATACGACCGAAAAAAATATATCGTTCATTTTTATACCCGATCATAGAGTCTAATGTATTGGCCGCTCTATAAAAAATAGCGCCTACAGGTCCAAATACAGCAAAGAACAATAAAGGAGATACGATCCCATCAACAGTATTCTCAGCAATTGTCTCAATGGTAGCGCGAGTAATTTCACTTTCATCAAGTTCATCGGTCCTACGTCCTACAATCCATCCAACACGAACCCGCGCTTGTTCAATATCATTGTTTTTAAGTAATGTAGCAATACGATATCCAGCTTCCGCCAAAGAGCGAGGACTGATCGATATATACACCAATAGAACTTGAACAATATACGAGGCCCACGTTGCAATTAAACTGGCAATATATATAAGGATAGTTGCGATAATAACTACTGTTAGCAATGTCATACATACTGCAATACCACCATACATTACTTTTTTCTTAGGTGTATCAGATCTCATATATAGTAAATTTTCATAAAACGAAATAACTTTTCCAATTCCCACAACAGGATGATATTTACTATTAGGATCTCCTATCAGTGCATCTAATAGCAATGCCCACATTGGTATAAAACAATAGGTATGTTCCATATACCATAAAAATGCTGTAGTCCCTGTAATATTCGTAAAAAATTCTCCTATAGATGCCATTAATCATTCTCCAATAATGATTCTATATAGTCCATATCAATATGACTTTCCACTATATCCGCCAACCGATTGTAAGCATTATTTTTATGTTCCCAATAGTGAAATACTTCATCTAACGGTAAGAGGTTTTTCCGTATACGTAAGGCATTAATAATAAATCTACGTATACCATCATTATCAAATATCCCATGTATATAAGTTCCCATAACATGGCCATCACCGCTAATGAACCCATCAATAACATTTACAGGTTTATCACTACGCGATGTAATAGAGAAGCAACGTGTAGCACTATCATTCGTCATCACTGTATCACCCATATGGATTTCATAACCTTTTAAGTCTTTTCCATGATATGTATGGCCTAAAAAAGTCAATGCATCCACATCAAACTTAACTTGATGCGTAGTCTTATGGTGTTTCATAGTAGTTTCTGTAGGCAATAATCCTAATCCCTCAATTTCAGTAATATCACTTTCCATATGCTCAGGATCATATAACATAGTACCAAGCATCTGATTACCGCCACAAATCCCTATGACAGGCGTACCAGCTTTCACCAGATTAATAATTTCATCTGCTAATCCAGTCGTGCGCAAATAATCTAAATCTGCCAATGTATTCTTAGAGCCTGGTAGAATAATTAAATCTGGGTGTCCAATCATATCACCATGTCCAATATATCGAACTGTTACATCTGGTTCATAATTTAATGCATCAAAATCAGTAAAATTAGAAATTTTTGGCGTTTGTAATACAGCAATTTGAATGTCATTATTAGCAACTGCTTTTTTATTCTCTAAAGCTACTGAATCTTCTTCATCAATATCCAAATTATCAATAGCAGGGATTACACCTACTACCTTTTTGCCTGTTTTTGTTTCAATAAAATCTAAAGCGGGCTTTAATAAATTAATATCTCCACGGAATTTATTGATAATAATACCCTTAACTAAATCGCGTTCTTCTGGCTCTAATAATTCTAACGTGCCTACAATAGAAGCAATCGCACCACCACGATCAATATCAGCAATAAGCATAACAGGGGCCTGTGTAATTTTTGCAATACGCATATTAACAATATCATTTGCTTTCAAATTGACTTCTGCAGGACTACCTGCTCCTTCAATGACAATCATATCGTAATTAGCATCTAAAAATGCTAAACTTTCTTTAACTTTATCAAGTGCAGTTAATGAGTATTGTGTATGGTATTCCTTAGCACTAAATACGCCAACTGGCTTGCCCATTAATACGACTTGTGAAGATTGATTGCCTGTAGGCTTTAATAAAACTGGATTCATTTGCACAATAGGTTCAATTCCAGCCGCTTCAGCTTGTGCTACTTGTGCTCGACCAATTTCATCGCCCCATTTAGTTACATATGAGTTGAGTGCCATATTTTGAGCTTTAAAAGGAACTGTCTTAAGTCCCTTGCGATAAAAAATACGACAAAGTGCCGTACACAAAATACTTTTTCCTACATTAGAACTCGTTCCTTGAAACATAAGTTTTTTAGCCATGGACTGTAACCTCCTGTGCTTTTAATTCTATCGTTATGCCACTAATTGTAAAATACATCTGATCAGCTGCTGTTGCCACTTGCCGATTAACACGTCCTGCAATATCACGAAAATACCGAGCTAATTTATTTTCTGGTACCACACCTAAGCCTAATTCGTTTGTAACAAATATTGCTGTCTTCCCATCTTTTCTAATCTGCCCCAATAAAGCATCAACTTCTTTCATAATAATTGATTCCACCTCATTGCAAGCAGCTTGATTTTCTAAGGAACCATAGTCAAAAATATAGTTAGATGTATACATGGTTAAGCAATCAATCAATATAATATCACAATCAGCACTCACTGTATCCCAATATTTTGTAATATGTAAAGGGATCTCGTAATTGTTCCATAAAGTGCCTCTTCTAGCTTTATGTTTAGAAATTCTATCCTTCATTTCTTCATCAAAGGCTTGTCCTGTTGCGATATAACCTTTTCTACCATTCTGTGAAAGTGCCAGAGATTCTGCAAATTCACTTTTACCACTTCTAGCACCGCCAGAACACAATATAATATGACTATTCATAGAAATCACCTATACAATATATGTAAATTTCAGTATTATGTAACTAGAATAAATAAAGGAGTATTGCTATGGAAATAATGAATATGAAAATCAAATTAATGGCCACTTTATGGGAAAATACATATAGAGTTATGGTAGAAGATCCTGAGACTAATTATATCGCCACCGTGCGTGTCATCGTAAATCTGCCTCTTGATAAAGAACTACTGCCTGAAAATGCGCCCTCAGTAGAAGCACAATTATTAGCACTTGTAGAAGACTCGATCTTGTCCTCTTCAGAAATTATTAGTTTTGAAACAACATTTTCTGCCTTATTGAGAGAAAAATTCCAATATCAAATTCCCAACGTATTCTTTTTCTACCCTAGTCCTGAAGATATGTTAAATAAACCACACTAAGCATTTCACTAGTTGTTTTACATTCATACTGTATCACACTACTCACTATAACAATATATAAAAAGCTATGTTGTCCTATATACCAGCAACATAGCTTTTTATATGACGCTTGCCACGTATCTAAAAATTATAGTTCTTCCTCAACCCGCGCTAATATAAAACATAAGTCAGATAGTCGATTTAAATATTTTAAATTTGATTCATGTGCCCCTTCTTCTCCGAATAAAGCCCACAAATCGCGTTCTGCACGACGTACAATCGTTCTGGCCACATGCAAATACGCTGATGATTGACTTTCACCTGGCAATACAAATGCACTAAGAGGAGATAATTGTGCATCAAAAGCATCGATAATTTTTTCTAATTCTACTACATACTCATCTGTAATAGTAGGTTCTTTATGTAAGCTAGCAATATCTGCCATAAGCATCCATAATTCTTTTTCAACTTGTAGCAAAGCCTCTTTGACACTTTCATTTGTTCCATGCGCTCTTGCTAATCCCAAAAAAGCTTGTACTTCATCAACTGTACCATATGCTTCTACACGTAATGATGCTTTATTAATACGCTCACCTGTATATAAACCAGTTGTACCTTTGTCACCTGTTTTAGTATATACATTTGCCATATATAATCCATCTCCTTTATTTAATACTATACATATTACAATGTAATATTAGGAAACCAAAGTGCTATTTCTCTAGTAGCAGCCTCTATTGAATCAGAAGCATGTACTACATTAGCATCCATCGTTAATGCATAATCACCGCGAATAGAACCAGGTACAGCATCCTGTGGATTAGTAGCTCCATTTAATGTGCGTACTGTAGCAATAGCATGCTCGCCAGATAATACAAACGCAAGTACAGGTCCAGAGGTAATAAAATCAACTAACTCACCAAAGAATGGTTTATTCTTATGTTCTACATAATGGTCCTCTGCCAATGACCTAGGCACCTGCATCAACTGCATCGCCACAATACTAAGCCCCTTACGTTCATAGCGATTTAGGATTTCTCCACACAATCTACGTCGCACTCCATCTGGTTTTATCAACACTAATGTTTGTTCCATAATAACCACTCCTATTTTACAGTCGAAGCTAACATGCGTAATCGTTTAATACGTTCCTCTGTACTAGGATGCGTACTAAATAAATTACTAGCAAAATCTTTAACCCCACTTAATGGATTAACAATAAACATATGCGCTGTCGCATTACTTGCATGAGGCAGAGCACCATATTTAGCATAATGATCAATTTTAGCTAATGCAGAAGCTAATGATAATGGTTTCCCACTAATACGAGCGCCACCTTCATCAGCCAAATATTCTCTAGAGCGAGATATAGCCATTTGTATTAAAGATGCTGCGATAGGTGCCAAAATAATCATTCCTAATAGAGCAATAGGATTACTCTCTCTATCATCGTCACGGCTACCAAATAAAGCGGCAAATTGTAACACATTGGCAACCATCGCAATCGCCCCTGCCATCGTAGCTGCAATCGTACTAATCAAAGTATCTCTATGTTGTACATGCGTTAACTCATGAGCTAATACACCTTCAATTTCATCATGGGTTAATAAATTCATAATACCTGTAGTAACAGCTACTGCCGCATGTTCTGGATTACGACCAGTAGCAAAAGCATTCGGTATTTCAGAATCAATGATATATACTTTCGGCATAGGAAGATGTGCATTCATAGCTAATTGTTTCACAATAGAAACCAATTCTGGATTTGATGACATTTGTACTTCTCTCGCATTATAAGCTCTAAGCACTAATTTATCACTATTCCAATAACTAAATACATTCATTCCAATAGAAATAATAAACATCACCATTAACCCATGTAAGCCGCCTACATATTGACCAATAGCCATCAATAAAGCCGATAATAATGCCATTAATGCTGCTGTTTTTATATTGTTCATACATCCTCCCATCATAATAGTTAATCATACTATAATATATACATATTATAGCATGATGTTATTTAAAATAAATGAATTTTTACTATACAATAGTAACATGTTGTATACTTAAACACGAAGTTTCTAAGACTCTACATGCTAATTAAACACTATTTATAATGTACGTGAAATCACTTTTGCACCAATTACATCCGCTTTTAACACATATGCTGTATTTTTGATGTCTTGTGAAGAAAATACATTGCCCATTGCCTTTGCTACATCTAAAGCCACTTCATGATGACAATACGCAATAAGCGTAGAACCAGATCCACTAATAGTAGCGCCATAAGCACCTTTATCTCTTGCTACAGAAAACACCTCATCACAACAAGGAATTATTTTTTTTCTATATGGCACATGTAGATTATCTTGTAAGGCCCATTGCAGATTAGTAAGATCCCTAGTAACCATAGATGAAATAAGCAATGACACATAACCTATATTGGCAACCGCTTCTTTAAAATCAATGGTATATGGCAAAGCCGTACGTGCATATTCAGTCGATACCAGTACTTCTGGTACCACTACGGCAAATGACAACTCTTCTGGCACAGTAATCACTGTATTAACGACTTCTCTATCATTGCCTAAAGCACAACATAAATTCCCAAAAATAGCAGGAGCTACATTATCTGGATGTCCTTCCATACGATGGGCTAATGTAAGTAATTCTTTTTTTGAAAGTGGTTTTTCTACTAACGCATTGGCTAACAATAAGCCTCCAACAATCGCAGTCGAACTACTACCTAATCCACGTGAAGGAGGAATGTTACTATCGGATATAATGTGTCCAAACTTTGGTTTTTCTCCCACAGCATAAAATAATTCATACATAGCGCGTCCAATTAAATTACGACTAGTATCTTCATGAGCTAATATATCTGCACCAAAACCTTTAAATGTATATGAATAACTAGTTGCTTCTTCATTCAATTCAAAAGTAAACACATTATATAATTGTAATGCCAATCCTAAACAATCAAACCCAGGTCCACAGTTAGCACTCGTAGCTGGAACTTGTACGGTAATAGTTTTCATGATTATTCACCCATAATTCTAATAACACTACTAACTTTCTTCACCACTCGTAAATTATTAAAGGCGTCTAAAACATTTAAAATATAAGATCGTGGACAAGAAGAAGTAACTATAGCAATTACCGCTTTTTCTGGATCATCATTGCGTTGTAATACCGACAATACAGAAATGCGTTGCTCTGCTAATTTCGTAGTAACTTTTGCTAATACGCCCGTCTTATTTTCTACTACTAAACGAATATAATAGGATGAAGAAATTTTTCCTGGTGCATATATTGATTTCTTTTCAAAGTAAAATGGTGCTAATCGGCCAGTACTATTAAAATTGATATTTTTAGCAATTTCCATAATATCGCTGACTACAGAACTACCTGTAGGTAAGCTACCGGCACCACGACCATAAAACATAGCGTCATCAATGCCATTCCCCTTCACATAAATCGCATTATACGATCCTCTTACAGATGCCAAGGGATGGGTGAGTGGAATAAATGCAGGGTATACATTAAGAGATAATCCTTTTTTTGTTTCTTTCGCAATGCCTAATAACTTGATGTTATAACCAAATTCTTTGCCGAATTCAATATCCGCTGTATCAATATGACTAATGCCTTCTACCTCAACATCTTCAAAGAAAATTCTACGATTAAAGCTAATAGAAGATAAAATTGCTAATTTACGTGCCGCATCATACCCCTCAACATCCGCAGTAGGATCTGCTTCGGCATAACCTAAGCTTTGTGCTTCTTTTAGCGTTTCAGTATAACTAGTCCCTTCTTCAGTCATCTTAGTTAAGATAAAATTAGTAGTGCCATTCATAATTCCCACTAACTCAGTTATTTTATTGCCTCCTAGCGATTCATATAGAGTCCTAATAATAGGAATACCGCCTAACACACTTGCTTCAAATCGTAAATCCACATGATTACGTTTTGCCAAATCTAACAAGTATGGTCCAGCTTCTGCCATTAAATCCTTATTAGCAGTCACTACATTTTTACCGTTTTCTAACGCTTTTTCAATACACTCACGAGCAAAATCAGTTCCTCCCATCAACTCTACAACGATAGAAATTTCTGGATCTTGCAATATATCTTGTGCATCACTAACTACCTTAGTATCATCTGGCAAACTAATATGTTCATATTTTTTAGGATTTCTCATAAATATTTTAGCAATAGTGATATTTGTATTAATTCGTTTAGAAATTAATTCTGCATTATCAATTAATAGCTCACAAGTTCCTTGACTGACTGTACCAAAGCCCAATATACCAATTTTTATAGAATTCATATGTTACCTACTCTCTTTATATTCACACTGTTTTCATACACTATGCTTGTCCCAATATATCGACCTTAATCATACCTTTAATATTGCGTATATCTTGCAATAATTCTTCCAAGGATCCGGTCATGTCTTTTGTTTCAAAAGCAATACTCGCATTAGCAATACCTTGTAGAGGAATGTCTTGATTAATTGTTAAGATACTTCCATTATGACTGGCAATCGCTTTTAAAACGCTAGACAACATACCAGGATCATTTGACATCGATACGGCAATAGATACGATTTTCCCTTGTGCAATTTCAAAAAAAGGGAATACATAATCCTTATATTTATAGTACGCAGAGCGACTTAGATTCATACGTTCCACCGCTTCATTAATCGTCTTAACTTCACCCATTTTTAAAATTTCTTTTACCTTAATCGTTTTCTTAATTGCTTCTGGTAAAATATCTTCTTGTACAAGGTAGAATTTATCTTTTTTTGACTGAGTCACACTAGAACCTCCCATCTACAACTTATCCGATGTTGTAACAGTACCCGCTACAAACTGTTTTCCATATAAAGTTAATACTGCATACATACCGATAAAAAAAGGTATATATTCTGCAATAACTCGCCAACCTACGGCAATAAGTCCAATTGTTCCATCTGGCACAAAACTAGCTAACAAAAATACAAATAATCCTTCCGCTATACCCGTTCCTCCTGGTGTGGGTGCAAAATATAATATCAAATTAAGTAATATCATTCTTTCTAAAATCGTCACCACTGATAATGTAGTAGTGGAAAAAGCCCACATCAAGGCAGGAGCAATGCAATACAAACACAGTAAACTTATCCCTGATTCTATAAATACAATGAATGATTGTATAGGATGCTCATATAGCAAAGCGAATCCACTGTTTATTTCTTCTAATTTAATTAACCATGTATCAGGGTTATCCTTTTTTATATATCGTGCCAAACGATACACTAACCGTTTGCAAAGTTCTGTTTTAAAAAAATAAATCCCCATACATACACATAAAACCAATAACAATGATAATTTCCATAACACATCTTTAGAAATGTAAGGTATCGTCATCGTATCATGTAAAAAAATAAATGGCATCATAATAATTAAAAACAAAATAGAAAATATGGTGCGAATAAGCACTATGGGTGTTGCTTTTGCAATAGGCACGCCATAGCTTTTCAAAATAAGTACTTGTGCCACTGCCCCACCACTAGCGCCAGGCGTTAATAAGGCCATAAAATAATTGCCAAAAATAACACGCAACACCGCTTTAATGGGTAAATGATACCCACCGATTCTGACAAGTCTCTGCAATCGAAGTCCGTCAAAATACATACCTATGGATAAGGCTATGACCGCTAATAAAATCGATTCCATATTAAATGTTGATAGCATTGTAAGCGCCTTAATATCAACTGTGCAATATATTGTGATACAAGAAATTACTATCAGCACACTTCCTAATATGAGGCCTCGCTTCAATAATTTATTCATTATAACTCACCATAATTAATCAATGCTATATTGTGACGACGAATATATTCGCCGATAGAAATTGACATCATACTCTTTAATTCTTCTTCCCAATGATAATGCCAATCAAATTTTTGATTTAGCACATTATCTGATAGACCAGGGTGTGTCATAATTTCATGAACACCTGCTTTCTTAGATATGGATGATAAAATTGTCGCTAATGCTGGTTCAATAAGCTGGCCCCCATTAATCATCCCCCAAAAATAATCGGGACTCTTAATATCTTCTTGTGCTACTGTTCGCTTTGCCATATCGGCTACCGTCGATAAGCCTACCTTTCCTAAAAAGCGAATAGGATTGTACACGCCATTAACAAAGGTCTTATATTCTCGTGGTATGCGAATTTTTTTAATACCGTATTGTTTCATCAAATCCACAACAATCGGCAACACCTGTGGCAATATATGTATATGTTGGTGTCCATCTACATGTGTAATAGGAAGTCCCGTATCTATTATTTTTTTAAATTGCGCTGCTAATTCTTTATATAACTCATCATAACGAATCGTTCTCATCATACATCGTTTGATAAAGTCCAAATATGTAGTAGGCAATACACCTTCACTCGTTAATAATGATGATACCTCATCAGGATTACACACAGGTGGCAATCCTCCCACTAAACAAGTATGAATACCAATCCCTAAATTAGGATAAGTAAACCCCAAGTCCACAGCAGATTCAAATTCGCTTCCATTAGCCAACAAAGAGGTGCTTGTAATAATTCCCTCACAATGCCCCTTCACAATGCCCTTGTTAACAGATGTATGAATACCAAAATCATCCGCATTAACAATCAGTTTAATCATATAATCCTTCTTTTACATTTTAATTAAATTATTAGTTATTGATTATCTCTTCCAAAAAGATATACGTTATTTTAACAAATACATGCTACAATAGCAATAAAATCGCACCTAGTAAAAAAGAACTACTTATAACTTGATTTGTTTCCATATACTATGTTCAATATCCTGTATAGAAACCTTCTTCACCTGCGCAATGCGTTTCATATCTTCATATTCCAACGAAATATTAACACGCTGTCCTTGATAATATGCCTCTTTTATGCCTACAGGCATGCCTTCATAATAAAAAACCCTATATTGTCGTTCACAAATAATACGGTGATAATCTATACATCGAAGACCAATCGTTGTTGTATGAGTGAATAAAATATGTGCAACAGCAGTAAGTAAACTATCTTTACATAAAACTGAGATTAAAATAGCTGGTCTCCCTTTTTTCATAATAATAGGTGTTAACCACACATCATTCGCACCAGCTTTTAATAATAAATCAATAATATATTCATATTGTTCAGGGTTCATATCATCAATATTGGTTTCTACTTTAACAATTGTTTCTTCCATATTCACCTACCGTTGACTATTAATAATATGTGCCAATCTACCTGCGCCAAAGCCATTGTCAATATTCACCACACCTACGCCTGCAGCACATGAGTTAAGCATTGCTAATAACGCTGCCACTCCTTGAAAATTAGCACCGTATCCAATTGAAGTTGGCACAGCAATCAACGGTTTTTTGATTAAACCTCCTAAAACACTTACTAAAGCGCCCTCCATGCCAGCTACAGCAATGACCACATTAGCTTCTTGAATTTCATCAAGGCGAGAAAATAAGCGATGAATACCAGCTACACCTACATCATAAATACGATTCACTTGATTGCCCATTAATTCTGCCGTTAGCGCTGCTTCTTCCGCTACAGGAATATCACTAGTACCTGCGGTAACTACAGCAATGGTTCGATCTCCATTGATATGTAGAGGCACTCGATTTACATAGATTATACGACTTAACTCATCATACTGTATATCACTTATATAAGGTAGTAACTGATTATATATACTAGGTCTCGCACGAGTACCCATACACACATCATAAGTATTCGCTAACGATGATAAAATAGAACAACATTGTTCATCAGTCTTTCCTTCACAATACACCACTTCTGGGAAGCCTTGACGTTCCTGACGATTCCAGTCAATCGTAGCCATATATTCATTAGATGCTTTCTTTTGGCGATTCATGATAAAAAGACTCCCTCATTTTATATAAACATATACCCGTAGCAACTGCTAAATTTAATGATTCAATATTACCTATAATAGGAATCACAATGCTATGATCACATGCATCTTGTAATTTCTGTGAAACACCATTAGCTTCATTACCCATAATTAACACCGCCGGCACTGTATATGTCAGTGAGTCATATGTTACAGCTCGTTCTAATGCTGTTACATAAGAATGTAGTGAAAACTTCTGTATAAACTGAATTACCTCTTGTTCATCTATATTATCGTAAATAGGAATTTCACTAATGGCACTCATAGTACTACGAATGCACTTTTCATTATAGGGATCAACGCTTCCTTTAGTTAAAATAACGCCCTTTACATCAGCAGAAACAGCTGTTCGTATTATAGTGCCTAAGTTGCCAGGATCTTGTATACGATCTAACACCAAGTATATTCCCTTCTCTGGTACAACTGTATGTAATGCATATTCATCTTTATTAGCAATTGCTAATATACCCTGTCCTTGCACAGTCTGCTCGATTGTTGAGAATATTCTATCTTCTATAAGATGTACTATACAATAGTGTGCATTTGCCAATTCAATAATTTCTATAATGGCACTAGATGAAACTTGAGATACGGCAATACAAATAGTATGTATTTTCTTTTTTCTTAGCAAATCCCTAACAGCTCTAACGCCTTCTACTACATATTCTCCATATTTTTCTCTATACTTTCTTTTATATAAAGAGCGAATATGCTTAACTGTATTATTTTCTTTTGATTTAATAACTTCCATATTGCACCCTATATTTCTATTACTAACATATATTCCATTATAACACATTATTGTCCATCATATAAAGACAAATGTAATTTAAGCGCTAAAAAATATGGTCACCACGTCAATATTCTTACCGTGTATACTCCTCATCGTAGCAAGTCAGTATACATTATTTATCGTATTCTTACATCAACTACTTATACTTTCATCATCTGTGTGCCCACAAATCATAAAATACTCCCTTTTGTTGGATTAAGGATTGATAGCTACCAGATTCAATGAGCTTACCTTTTTCTAACACATATATACAATCAGCATCTTTAATAGTCGATATTCTATGTGCAATGCTAATCACCGTCTTGTCACCACGAATAGATGCGATAGAGTCCTGAATCTTTTGTTCCGTTTGACTATCGATATTTGATGTAGCTTCATCCAGCAATAAAACTGGCTTTTCTTTTAATAATGTCCTTGCAAAAGCTAACAATTGCTTTTCACCGCTTGATAACAATGACCCCAAATATCCTACTGGTGTATCATATCCTTCTGGCAACTTTATTATCATCGAATGTAGCCCCACCTTATCTGTAGCAGCTATAATCTTATCATCGGTAATAGCATCGTCATATAAAGATATGTTTTCTCTAATCGTTCCCTTAAACAAATGAGCACTTTGAAATACATAGCCAATTACTTCTCGAAGAACCGCTCCATCATAATTCTTAATATCTATATGATTAATCAGAATACGCCCTTTCGTAGGTTGATATAATCCCATCAGCAATGAAAGCAATGTTGATTTTCCTGCTCCAGATACGCCAACAATACCAATAAACTCACCGCCTTGAATTGTCATGGAAATATCCTCTAGTACATAATTTTCAGAGTCGTCATACGAGAAATATACATGCTCTAATTCAATACTATGAACCGACGCTAACTCTTTAGGCACTTCTATGACATCGTTTCGACCGGTACTAGTTTCTTGTAATAATGGCACTAATCGTTCTCCGCCTGCTAAGGAACTCTGTAAGGAATTATACTTTTCAGCTATTTCTTTTAAAGGCTGGAAAAATTTATCCATATATTGAATAAATGCAAATACCACGCCTGCATCTGTAACAGAATCGAAATAATTAGTAAATGAAAATACAGCAATAATTGCTACAAAAAACAATCCATCTACAATAGGTCGAAAAATGGCAAATGTCTTAACCTCTTGTAATCCAGCTTGTAAGTATCGCTTACTTACTTCATCATAGTAATGACTAATATAATTTTCAGCCACATATGTTTTAATCGTCACAATAAAATTTAAAATTTCTTGTACCGATGAGTTGGAGGCAGCAAGTTCAAGGCGAACACCACGAAATGCCTTTCTTGAAAACTTTTGGTATACAAAAATAATGACTCCCATAATTGGTACTATCGCCGTCATTACAAGTGCTAGATAGACGTTCAAATAATACATAGCGCCTAATATTCCAAAAATAAACACTATATTACTGCCGAGCTTAATTAAAACATCCGTGTATAATGTCCGTAATGACTCAATATCATTCGTTATCCGTGTCACCCAATTCCCTGTAGGAATACTTTCAAAATCGTTTACGCGCTTATGTAAAATTTTAGAAAACACAATATTTCTAAGCTCTAAAATAATCGTTTGACCAAATCGCTCTAATAAATAATTTTGTAAAAACATAAAGATAAAGCTTAAAGCAATTGATATGATATACGCCATAGCACATAATAATATAATGTGAAAATCTTTATGAACAAACCCCTCATCAATAACGTATCGAATAATAATAGGACGAATTAATTCTACTCCTAGCGTTATAATAAGGGCCATCACACCTATAGCTAGCTTGCCCATATGAGGCTTAATATATGTAAGCAAAGAAGATAAAAGGAGCATATCATTTTTTTGACTGATTCGTCTTATAGTGACATCAAATTGCGTCGCTGATGGTCTAGGCATGATACACCTCACTTTCTTCTTGTTTAGCATATAACTGATAATATAATCCTTTTTGATTCATTAATTCTTGATGTGTACCACGCTCTACTATCTGTCCTGCATCCATCACATAAATCATATCTGCCTGTCGAATCGCCTCTATCCGTTGCGAAATAAATATAATTGTTTGTTGTTGTGTAGTCCTTAATGTTTCTATAATAGTAGCTGCGCTCATCGTATCTAATGCAGAAAAACTATCATCAAGTAATACATAAGGAGCATTTTTATATAGCCCTCTCGCTATGGTCACTCGTTGTTTCTGTCCTCCAGATAAATTGTTTCCTCTTTCCTTTAATGCGCCCTTCTTATGATTAGAAATCCTTTCCCCTAAATCCCTATATAAACTGGCACGACGAGCTGCTTCTTCTACCGATATGTGATTTTTTCCGACTTCTCCAAACGCAATATTGTCACGAATCGTTGTACCAAGAACATTTCCTTCTTGTTCCACATAGGCAATGCTACGCCTTAACACAGCTAATGGAATATCCACAATGTCTTGATTACCGATAAAAATATGTCCTTCCATAGGTTCTTGAATACGAGTCAGTAATTTAAACAATGTTGTTTTTC
Source organism: Veillonella montpellierensis DSM 17217 (assembly GCF_000426745.1). Lineage (GTDB taxonomy): Bacteria > Bacillota > Negativicutes > Veillonellales > Veillonellaceae > Veillonella > Veillonella montpellierensis. Next base: position 45,455 of record NZ_AUFY01000012.1, on the reverse strand, counting down.
CGGACCCTGGTCCTCCAACAATTCCAATAAATGCACCTGCTGGTATTTCCATAGATACATTAGTAAGTGCTGGATGTGTATTATGTCCATAAGAAAATGTAAGATTATCTAGACGTACTGTATCAAGTGGTAACAATGGTTTATCATGGCCTGTAATAACTTCCTTAGGAATAGATAAAAATTTACTAATCCGATCAAACGAAGCCAATCCTTTTTGCATAACAGATGCTAAGGACCCTAACCCCATTAACGGCCCAATCATCAGCATAATATATGCATTGACACTAACAAATTTCCCTACAGTCATAGATTCATGAACTACCATAGTGCCACACACATATATGCTAATACCTAAACAACTCAAAGGAGCAATGAAAGTTAAGGGCTTTAACAAAGCATCTAAAAAAGACACTTCTAAGTTCTTTTCATAATTATCTTGATTAATAGTAGAAAATCGCAATGCTCCCATATACTCTTTATTAAAGGCACGAATCACGTTAATCCCCAGTAGAATTTCTTGAGAGAATTCAGTAAGTCGACTATAAGTTGACTGTGCTTGTCGTTGTTTTTTTCGCATAGTCTGCCCAACTAGTAACACACCAATTATAATAAATGGCATGGGGCTCATAATGATACATGCTAAGGGGAGAGATACATTATCTACTAAATGATAAAAAGAACATAGTCCAAAAAAAATAGCATCCACAACAATCATAACACCTAACCCAAGAGATACGCGCAATGATGTAACATCACTCGTCATCAAAGTCATAACCTTACCAGGTCCATGTTCTTCATAATAGCTAACGGGTATGGCTAATGCATGATTGCACAAATTACTGCGAAATACATATTCCATTTTACGAATAGATCCCAGAAGCATCCGTCTCGATATGCTTTTCAAAAGAGTAACCGCAATCATAATAGCCACAAAAAGAAGTATATATTCACTTAATCCTTCTTTACCATGAGATAATGTGTCTACTGCTTCACCAATTAATTTAGGCATTTCTAAAAAGATAAGATTAATAATAATTAATAAGGCAACACCCAATAGATAGGTCCTTCCTTCTTCTTTAAAAAACTTAAGAAATAAATCATCAGCACTCATGTTATAGCTCCCATACTAGCAATACTTGATTATCTATATAAAATATACACGAAAAATATAAATCCTGAACATACATATGTCAAACAGTCCTATAGAATGGTACAGACATTTATGTCCTTACGTGTTAACTCATACATATGTCAAACAGTCCTATAAATATATGTATTAATCAAACAAATACTTCTATCCTGTATATTATATTATATGCTATCTTTTGTATATTATACATACTATGTATCTATGAATAATCGATTCCTATCTTAATTCTATATCGAAAAATTTAGTTTACTTATTAATTATTCCATGATATACTAAAAACAAATAGTAAGTTATTTGTGAGTATTAATCATACTTTGGAGGAATATAATCATGGAAAAGAGAAAAAATGTAATCACTTTTGTAAATAATCCTATGACATTAGTGGGTCCTGAAGTAAAAGTTGGTCAAAAAGCTCCAGAATTCACTGTATTAGACAATGACCTAGCACCTAAAACATTAGCCGACTATGCTAATAAAATTAAAGTAATTAGCGTTGTACCATCACTAGATACAGGCGTTTGTGATGCCCAAACTCGTTGGTTCAACCAAGATGTTACTAATTTGTCCGACGATGTAGTTGTATTAACTATCTCTATGGACCTACCATTTGCTCAAAAACGTTGGTGTGGTGCAGCAGGTGTTGATCGTGTGGTAACTCTATCTGACCACAAAGATGCTTCTTTCGGTACTGCTTACGGGTTCTTAATCGAAGAACTTCGCTTATTGACTCGTGGTGTTGTAGTAATTGATAAAAACAACACTGTTTCTTATGTTGAATATGTGCCAGAGGTAACAAATCCAGTAAACTTCGACGCTGTAAAAGATGCAGTAGCTTCTTTAATCTAAAATACTTAACATCTAATCATTTCTAAATTATACAGAATTAGGACTGTAGGCATACATACCTACAGTCCTAATTTTTTTCATAAAGCAACGAGTGCTATATAAATGAATCCATCCAAACTTAGTTTCCCATTATATCATTCAATCTTATACTTACTAGGTAACAAATTTTCTCATTTTTTATACTAATGAAAAGCCTCTGATTCCCACCTATACGTATATGCCTATTAATGATAGATATAGTATCTCCTAAAATATAAAGATATCCATTGTCACTTCATAGAAAATATAGGCTGTCTATTTATGATGAACCGTACTTTGTATAGTGAATCATAAACATATAAACCGTCTTCTTTATGTATAATACAAATTGAATTTCTTTCTTATAGATAAATAAAATGATGTTTCATAGACAAATTGCCTTCTACCCATATAGTAACAAATTTGTAATATACATGCATGACAGAAACTTAACTCATATAAGGCTTAAAAATCTCAGTGTATATAAAAAAGCTGTTATAAGAACATATATCTTATAACAGCTTCTTACTATCTTCTTTCAATCGCTGCATACCAAAATACAACTATGATTGACTAATGTGTTAATTATAAACCTGCTTCTTTACGAAGTACATCAGCTTTATCCGTACGTTCCCAAGGAAGATCAACGTCATTGCGGCCAAAGTGTCCATAAGCAGCAGTTTTTCTATAATGCGGTTTTAATAAATCAAGCATATCGATAATACCTGCTGGACGTAAGTCGAAATGTGTATTAACCAATTTTTCAATAACTTCTTCAGGAACTTTAGACGTACCAAAAGTTTCTACTAATACAGATACAGGACGTGCTACCCCAATAGCATAGGCAATTTGAACTTCACATTTGTCAGCTAACCCTGCCGCTACTACATTCTTAGCCACATAGCGAGCTGCATAGGCAGCAGAACGGTCAACTTTTGTAGGATCTTTCCCAGAAAATGCGCCGCCTCCATGACGAGCCATACCACCATATGTATCAACAATAATTTTACGACCTGTTAAACCTGCATCACCATGAGGTCCACCGATAACAAAACGACCTGTTGGATTAATGAAAAATTTAGTCTTTTCATCCATCAATTCACTAGGAATTGCCGCTTCAATGACATATTTTTTCAAATCTTTTTCAATTTGTTCTCTAGGCACTTCTGGACTATGTTGTGTAGAAATAACAATTGTATCAATACGTTTAGGCTTTCCATCAACATATTCAACTGTTACCTGTGTTTTTCCATCTGGACGCAAGTAAGATAAAATTCCATCTTTACGTACTTCCGATAATTTTCTTGATAACCGATGGGCTAACGAAATAGGCATTGGCATAAATTCAGGTGTTTCATTGGTAGCATAACCAAACATCATACCTTGGTCCCCTGCACCAATTTTATCAAATTGTTCCGATTCACCTGTTTTAACTTCTAATGCTTCATCAACACCCATAGCTATATCACTAGATTGTTCGTCAATAGATACTAATACACCACAAGTATCACAGTCAAATCCATACTTAGCACGAGTATAGCCAATTTCACGTATTGTATCACGCACAATGCGTGGAATGTCTACATAACATTTAGTAGAAATTTCACCAACTACATGAACTAAACCAGTTGTAACTAATGTTTCACATGCTACATGTGCATTAGGATCCTTTTCAATAATTGCATCTAATACTGCATCAGAAATTTGGTCCGCAATTTTATCAGGATGTCCTTCTGTAACAGATTCAGATGTAAAAAACATATGTTTTTCAGACATTATTTCCTCCTATAATAAAAAAAGCCCTCATATACTCATGAGGGGAAATTCCCCATCTGTCAGCATCTCGCTGTCGGATTTAGCACCGTTTTCAACATTGAAAGGTTGCTGTAGCTTCACAGGGCCTATCCCTCCACTACTCTCGATGAGTTTACGTCTTTATTTATTTTATTCTATTTTTTTATAAAAATCAAGCATATACCCTTCAGTTCATTCATGAATAATACTATGGTCACTCTTCACTAATAATGATAACTCTCTTATATACATGATAAAGTATAATAAATTTCTACAAATGATACATATCTATTGAGTTATCATAGGGTCGTTTATAAACATCAATTATTGCTCAATACTTTCTAATTTGTCACTTTCCTAGTCTTCTATTCATCAACATCATAACAATACTTATAAATCATTATCTTGCTCACAAGAAAACCATAGGTCTAATAAAAGGTGCTATAGGTCACCTATACTATATCTACATTAATAGCCCTATGGATTAAAATAATAGATAGTTACGAATCAGGCACGGACAATGCTTCAATAGCCACACTTCCACCACGCACGACTTCTACTCGATTCACAAATATATTTTTAAACAAACGAATCATATCATTATTTTTTTGTTCCGTTTTAACAGACTGTAAAAGCACCGCTTTTTTATTATAGTCTACTACCAACAAATCAAACGTTTGAGCAATTCTAAAAATCTCCTGTGTGTCGGTTTCCTTACAATTACTTACCTTTATAAATAACAATTCTTTCTTGTGAATAGCGATATCCGTAAAGTCAATAACTTTAATAACTTCTACACTCCGATTTAATTGTTTTATAATCTGCTCAAATGTTAAGTCATCACAAGTTAGTCCAATAGTCATACGCGACATAGTAGCATCTTCTGTTACTCCAACTGTTAATGTGTCTAAATTATAATTTTTTCCTGCAAACAACCCTGATATTTTAGCCAAAACTCCAATTTGATTTTCTACATACGCAGATATACATCGTTTTTTTAAAATCATATGACTTACCTCTTCCTACGCATCAACTAATACCATTTCCTGTAATGATTGTCCTGCTGGAACCATTGGTAATACATTTATTTCTGTATCAATAATGAATTCTAACAAAGTAGGTCCTTCTCGATATGACTCTGCATATTGAAAAGCTTGCTCTATATCTTCCTCTTTTGTAATTCTCATACCTTGTGCTTTATACGCTTTTACTAAGGATATAAAATCAGGTATATATGGTAACCTTTCTTTATCCGTATTTTCTGTAATAATTTCATCTATTGGCAACAAATTTGTACATGCATATCGCTTATCATAAAATAGCTGTTGCCACTGACGCACATTACCTAAATATCCATTATTAAATAAAACAATCGTAATTGGCAATTTCAACATGACCGCCGTTGCCAATTCCTGTAAATTCATCTGAAATCCGCCATCTCCAGTAATAGCAAATACTCGTTTCCCTGGATTTCCCAATTGCGCACCTATAGCTGCAGGAAAGCCATACCCCATTGTTCCAAGTCCACCAGAGGTCAATAACTGTTTAGCTTGTTTCACCGCTAAAAACTGCGTTGTCCATAATTGATTCTGTCCTACATCAGTAACAACAATATGTTCTGTATAATGTGCATTAATATAAGAAATAACCTTTTCTGGTGTTAATCCCTTAATACTATCTTGTGTAACCGGATACTTGAATTTTAATGATAGCAATTGGCGAGTCCAATCAGATACATCAATCGGTTTCATATATGATACTAGCGTTTCAATCGCACTTTTTGCATCTGCCACAATGGGTATATCCACTTTAATATTTTTAGAAATTGATGCCGCATCTATATCAATATGTATAATTTTTCCATGCTGACAAAAGGTATCTAATTTCCCAGTAATACGATCATTAAATCGAGTTCCTATAGAAAATAATAAATCACACTCACCTATCGCAATATTGGGAGCATATCCGCCATGAATTCCTACATTTCCTAAGTACAAAGGATGGTCCGAAGGAATAGCCCCTTTTCCCATTAAGGTTGTTACCACAGGTATTCCTGTCATATCAACCAATTGAGTCATTATCTCGTTAGCGCCAGAAATATTAACGCCACCGCCCAATAAAAACACTGGCTTATTAGCACTTTCTAACTCATGTATAGCCTTTTTAATTTGCCCCACATGCGCTATAGAATTTGGTTTATATCCTCTAATAGAAATATCATGAGGGTACTCATCGCTTCCTAAAGCAATCTGAATATTTCTAGGTATATCAACGACAACAGGGCCTGGTCTACCCGTACGGGCAATATAAAAAGCTTCTTTAAGAATACGCCCTAACTCTTCACGGTTTCGAACGGTAATAGCATATTTACAAATATTTCGACAAATTCCCACCATATCGACTTCCTGAAAGGCATCATTGCCCATTAATTCTAATGGTACTTGTCCTGTAATGCATACTAATGGAACGCTGTCAGCATTAGCCGTTGCGATACCTGTTACCAAGTTTGTAGCTCCCGGTCCACTCGTTACTAAACATACCCCTATTTTTCCCGTACTCCTCGCATATCCATCAGCCTCATGTGCTAATGCTTGTTCATGACGTGGTAATATAACACGAATACAATCCTGTTTATATAGTTCATCCATAATATCTATAGTAGCTGCACCTGGATAATTAAATAATGTATCTACACCTTCATATTGTAAAGCACGTACTAAATATGCTGCACCTGTTATCATACATTTCACACTTTCTTAGAAAACAATATTTATATATCATATATATAGTTATTAACATAACATTATATAATGATATTCATACACATGTGTTATACATATTACTCCGTTTATACACTGTATGTCAAGGAATAGAATGAACTCATATAATAAAATTCTTTATATATCAAAATTAATAGTTCAGTATGATAAAAATATAAACATTATATTTTGTGACACTTTAATGAAGCAACTTATATACTAATATTTTTGACTGTACTATTATATCGATTAATATATACTATATAGAAAGAATACATATTGGTACCCATACATACACAATAAGATGTACTTATAAAAAAATTAGCAAACAGCCTGATTAAAGAAAATCCTTACTATCATTTCTGTCTTAACAGAAAACACAGATAATATATCGACAACATTGAATATATTATAACAATTTGCTATACTATATACAGAATGATATTACTTTCCAATGAAAGGAGTCTATATTATGAAATCAATTATTGCCTTTGATATGGTAGGTTGTCCTTATTGTGCTAATGCACATAAAGCAATTCAAGAACTTATTAATGAAAATCCTACATTCAAATCAATTTCTATCCAATGGGTCGATGATGCTAATGCTGGTGAGTTATTTAAAACACATCCCTATACATATGTCCCTAATATGTGGTTTGATACAAATAAACAATATGAGGCACATCCAGGTGAAACCTACGAAGAAACAAAGAGCAAAATTAAAACCGTCTTAGAAAATGCACTAAAAGCAATATAAAATTGTATATACACTACCCCAAATGCAGCACCTTCTTTATTTATGATGACATGTAAACATTTATATCATAAATAAGGATGGTGCTTTTTTGTCTCTTTATTTCTATTCATGTCTTGTACGAATCTATGATTATATAGCACTCATAAATCACCTAGGAAAACATCGGCTATGAAAGCCCACCCCTAACTATATCTCTTGTATCAACAAGTCATATCGATTTCAATTCGTAGCTTCTAAATACTATATGATGTTGTATGCATGTAATTAAATATAATAATTATACGCACTTATATAATAGTCATCCGTGCAACTATATTCAATACATACTATAGCTATCCCATTTTAGAATATAAATACAATTCAGATCACTATAATGGCAAGATGGATTTTACGTCTTATAATAAATCAAATAAGATATTATTACCGACAAAATATAAACTTGATTCGCTTTCCCAATATTATATTATCTGAAATAATCTATATAGTCTCATTATAATGTATGAAATTCACGAAATAAGAAAATCATTATAGCATCATACTTTTCATACTTATTTATTTTCCTTAGATTTATATTTATTCTTATTTTATGTATTTTTTATTCATTTTTTATTGACTTATTAAAATTAGAAAGTTATAATAACAACATACAAAAAATATTTCGTTAATAGATATTCAAAAGGAGTGCATGTATATGAATTTCAAAAAAATAGTAACCATCGGTATGGTCGCCATGTCTGTCATGGCCGCATTCACAGGTTGTGGATCGTCTAACAATACTTCAAGTACTAACGAGAAAAAGATCATAGTTGGTACTAATCCTACTTTTGTACCATTTGAGTTTAAAGATGAAAAAACGCAAGGCTATGATGGTTATGATATCGATATGATTAATGCCATTGCCAATAAAATGGGTGCTAAAGTAGAATTTAAAAATGTTTCTTTCGATGCTTTAATACCAGCTTTAATGAGCAAAGATATAGATATTGCTGTATCGGGTATGACCATTACACCAGAAAGAAAAAGTAAAGTATTATTTGCAACACCATATTATGAATCAGGACTAGCCATTGTTACTAAATCATCAACTACTACTATTAATTCCATAAATGACTTATCCAATCATACTGTATCTGTTCAGTTAGGTACTACTGGTGCCAAAGCGGCTCACGCCATTAATGGAGCTACTATAAAAGAATTTGATCACAGTAATGAAGCCTTGCTAGAATTAAAAATTGGCAATGTAGAAGCTGCTGTACTTGATTTACCCGTAGCCCAATATTATATGTCCAAGCATCCAGAAGAAAATTTAAAAATCATACCTCTTAATAACAATGCGAATGAATACTTTGGTATTGCGATGAGTCAGGATAATAGTCAATTACAAAAGGAAATCAATAAAGCAATTGCTGACTTAAAAGCAAGTGGCGAATTCGATAAAATTTACCAAAAATGGTTTAATCAAAACGCCCCTACTGATATGCCTGTAGAATAAATAATTCACACAAAAAAGGAACTAACATTATATGTTAGTTCCTTTTTCATATCAACTCTATAACCATCTATTTATTATAGTTAAGAAGCGAAAAAAATCTGTCCTAGAATGTAAACAATGATGCCTACAGCTATAATAAATTTGATGGATATACCCACTAATGTGCCAATCATAGCACGCTTTGCCACTTTATCAGCCACATTACCAGGAGATATATAACTTTCACAAACATAGGTACAAATAAATACACCAATAGCAGCGCCTATGATTGAGCCGACCAAGGGGAACACACTCGTACCGATAAGGCCGCCAACTATGCCACCTATGAAAGTAGCTATATAAGTCCATTTTGATGGTTTATATTTTTTCATACCTAGAAAAGCTGATACAGTTTCAAGCAGTTCTCCCGCTAATAAGACCAATACTACTATAACTGTTGTAGTGATAGATATAATTTGCCAATGCGTAAAGAAAGCCATTAACACTGTCAAAATAATGATACACCAGTTTCCTGGTAACCCTATCAATGTAGCCATTAAGGATATAAAAAATAACACTGCTAATAGTAGGCCTAAAATGATATTCATATTACATTCTCCTCCCTATAAGTCTATTATAGCAAGAAAATATAGATGCGCCTAATCATTCTATAAAATGTCAATATATTCATCGTTTAATGCTTTATTCATACTGCGTACAGCACAGAATTTACCACACATACTACAAGTATCTGCATGATCACTTTCAGGTGCTCTACTATCACGAATCGCACGAGCCGTATTAGGATCTAAAGCGCATGCATATTGTGCTTCCCAATCTAGTTTTTGGCGAGCTTCTCCCATTTTATCATCAATATCACGTGCATGATGAACGCCTTTTGCAATATCTGCTGCATGGGCTGCAATTTTAGAAGCAATGATACCTTGTTTTACATCGTCTACATTAGGTAATGCTAAATGTTCTGCTGGCGTTACATAACATAAAAATGCAGCTCCATTCATAGCAGCTACTGCACCTCCGATAGCCGCTGTAATATGGTCATAGCCAGGTGCAATATCAGTAACTAATGGCCCTAATACATAAAATGGAGCCCCCATACAAATAGTTTGTTGAACTTGCATATTTGCCGCTACTTGATTCAATGGCACATGTCCCGGTCCTTCAACAATAACTTGTACATTATGTGCCCAAGCACGTTTTGTCAATTCCCCTAGTCTTACCAATTCTTCAATTTGACACACATCAGTGGCATCTGCCAAGCATCCAGGGCGGCATGCATCACCTAAGGATATTGTCATATCATATTCTTCACAAATATCTAGAATATCATCAAAGTATTCATAAAATGGATTTTCTTTTCCCGTCATACTCATCCAAGCAAACACTAAACTACCACCACGACTTACAATATTCATTTTGCGTTTGTGCTTGCGAATTTGTTCAATTGTTTTACGCGTGATTCCACAGTGCAATGTAACAAAATCTACACCATTTTCTGCATGAAGTCGTACTACATCAATAAAATCTTTTGCGGTTAATTCAGCCAAATCTTTTTGATGATGAATGACACTATCATAAATAGGCACTGTACCAATCATGGCAGGGCATTCTGTTGTTAATTTAACACGAAAAGGCTCTGTATTACCATGACTAGATAGATCCATAATGGATTCTGCCCCTAACTCTACGGCTTTCATTACTTTTTGCATTTCAATATCATAATCTTTACAATCGCGAGATACACCTAGATTAACATTAATTTTAGTGCGAAGCATACTACCAATACCCTCTGGATCCAACGAAGTATGATTCTTATTAGCACAGATAACAACTTTGCCTTCTGCTACTAATTGACGAATTTCTTCTACAGGACGAAATTCTTTACGGGCTACTATTTTCATTTGTTCTGTAATAATCCCTTTACGTGCTGCATCCATCTGTGTTGTGTATGAATTCATTTCATTACCTCCTAAAATTTACACTTGTTATCACATGGGTAACGATTAGTTAATCTAAATAAAAACGAGATACCATCTATAGGTATCTCGCATTATTTATGACTAGAAACTTTTCCTACGTTGGCATTATCCAAATCAGGTCAAGGGTCTAAACCAATCAGTTTACTCTCAGCCGACTTCAGTCAGCTCCCCATCTTTATTATTTTTTTCAGTATACCACACTTTATAAAATTTTAATAGTTTTTTATAACAACGATGACCACTTACTATCTTTTCAGGTTACTTCTTATATCTGCTTACTTTTAATATACGTTCTGCTGTATCAATCTGTTCTTGTGTTGGTGGTTCAACATTTTCTAACGTATATGGTATTCCTAATCGTTCCCATTCATGAATTGCCATAGCATGATATGGCAAGACTTCTACTCGTTCCACTGTATGTAATGTATCTATAAATTCTGCTAACCGTGTTAATCCCTCAATGTCGGTCGTTATGCCTGGCACCAGCACATGACGAATCCACATGGCTTTACCTTTATCTGACAAATACGTAGCCATTTCTAAAATATTTGTGTTCGCTTGTGCTGTCAATTTCTTATGGCGTTCATTATCTATTTCTTTTATATCTAATAAGAACAAATCTGTTAAGTCACATAATGTTTCAAACTTGGAAAAAAATGGCTCATCCCACGTAAAGGGATTTCCCGATGTATCAAGACAAGTATGAATGCCTTTCTTTTTAGCCAATGTAAATAATGCAATGACAAAATCAATTTGCAATAAAGCCTCTCCACCACTCACAGTAATCCCGCCGCCATTTCGCCAGTACGCTTTATACCGTAATGCTTGTTGAAATACATCCTCTGGCGTTCTCCATTGTGCATTTCTATTATCAAATTGCCACGTTTCTGGATTGTGGCAATATCGGCAACGCATGGCACAACCTTGTAAAAATACAATAAATCGTAATCCTGGCCCGTCTACAGCGCCAAATGATTCTGTAGCATTTACTAACCCTTTTATTTCTCTTTGTGTATCTCCCATAGAACCACCTCCTTTTACAATACATAAATAGCCCTGGCGCAAAGCACAGGGCTACTATGTAATTATACTACACACTATATGCTAGTATCCTATGGAAATCAAAATCACATAGTCCTAGTCAAATGTGCCTTCATTCATTACATTCTTTCATGGAATGTTCTGGAAATAACATCCAATTGTTGTTCGCGAGTTAAATTGATAAATTTAACGGCATATCCAGATACGCGAATTGTAAAGTTTGCATATTCTGGTTTATCTGGATGTTCCATAATATCAAGTAATGTTTCTTTGCCAAATACATTTACATTCAAATGATGCGCCCCTTGATCAAAATAGCCATCCATAACATGTACAAGATTTACAGAGCGTTCTTTGTTATCATGACCTAATGCAGATGGTGTCATACTTTGTGTATTAGAAATACCATCTAATGCCCATTCATATGGTAATTTAGCTACAGAGTTCAAAGATGCCAACAAGCCATTAGCGTCAGCATTATAGCTAGGGTTAGCGCCTGGTGCAAATGGAGTCCATGCAGGACGTCCATCTGGTAGCATGCCTGTATATTTACCATATACTACATTAGAAGTAATGGTCAAAATAGAAGTAGTTGGTTCGGATTCACGATATGTGTGACGACGTTTAATCATAGCTAAGAATGTACGTAACAACCATACGCCAATTTCATCAGCACGATCATCATCATTACCATATTTAGGGAAGTCCCCATCAATTTCAAAGCTTTCTGCAATGCCATCTGCTCCACGAACCACTTTTACTTTCGCATATTTAATAGCCGATAAGGAATCGATGACATGGGAGAACCCTGCAATCCCCGTAGCGAATGTACGACGTACATCAGTATCAATCAATGCCATTTCAGCCGCTTCATAATAATATTTATCATGCATATAGTGAATCAAGTTCAATACATTTACATAAATATCTGCTAACCAATCTAGCATCGGTACAAATTTAGCCATTACTTCATCATAATCCAAATATTCAGAGGTAATTGGTACGTATTTAGGGCCAACTTGTTTTTTAGATTTTTCATCAATACCGCCATTAATAGCATATAACAATGCTTTCGCAAGGTTAGCACGAGCTCCAAAGAATTGAATTTCCTTGCCTGTTTGTGTAGCCGATACGCAACAGCAAATAGAATAGTCATCGCCCCAAACAGGTTTCATAACATCATCATTTTCATATTGAATTGAGCTAGTAGATACAGAAATATAAGCTGCATACTTTTTAAATGGTTCAGGTAATTTAGAGGAATATAATACAGTCAAGTTTGGTTCTGGAGAAGGTCCCATATTTTCCAATGTATGCAAGAATCGGAAGTCGTTCTTAGTAACCATGGAACGGCCATCCATACCGATACCAGCCATTTCCAATGTTGCCCAAATAGGATCACCAGAGAATAGTTCATTGTATGATTTAATGCGGGCGAATTTTACCATACGGAATTTTAATACGATATGGTCAATTAATTCTTGTGCTTCTTCTTCTGTTAACGTGCCTGCTTCTAAATCACGTTGAATATAAATATCCAAGAATGTAGAAATACGACCTACAGACATAGCCGCACCATTTTGTGTTTTTATAGCTGCTAAATAACCAAAATACAACCATTGTACTGCTTCACGTGCATTTTCTGCTGGCTTAGAAATATCATACCCATAGGAAGCCGCCATTTCTTTCATTTGTTTCAATGCTTTAATTTGATCTGCTAATTCTTCACGCAAGCGAATAACAGAATCAAGCATAACGCCACAGCCACAATTAGCTTTATCTTCTTCTTTCCATGCAATTAATTGATCAATACCATATAAAGCAACTCGACGATAATCGCCAACAATACGACCACGGCCATATGTATCTGGCAAGCCTGTTACAATATGACTACTACGAGCTGCACGCATTTCTGGAGTATATGCATCAAATACAGCTTGATTATGTGTTTTATGATATTCATTAAAAATTTTATGAAATTCAGGGTTTGGCTTATCTCCGTACATTTCTAATGCTTCTTCTGCCATTTTAATACCACCATATGGCATAAATGCACGTTTTAATGGTTCATCTGTTTGCAAACCCACTACTTTTTCTAATTCTTTATGAGCAGGATCAATATATCCTGGTGCATGAGAGGTAATACTAGATACTGTATTAGCATCTTGTTTTAATACGCCACCATTTAACCGTTCTTGTTTTTGTAATTCTTGTACTTTTGTCCATAATATATTAGTAGCTTCTGTAGGACCTGCTAAAAATGATTCATCCCCATCATACTGTGTATAGTTTGTTTGGATAAAGTCTCGAACATTACATTCTTCTTTCCATAAACGACCATTGAAATTATTCCATGCTTTGTGTTGTAACATATGATTCGTTCCTCCATATCGGATATATAACAACTATTAGAAAAACAAATTATAAAATTTCCGGTACTTATCCGATTCACAGTATATGATTAGCAATAATCATATTGTCAGACTTCTTACTTTGATTATATGTTTATATGATAATTACTGTCAATATAATCACTTCTATTTAACGGGTATATTCCCCTAGATATATCAAACAATCCTTATATCTATTGGTATATCAAGGATTATATAAAATAGGAACAATAAGTAGATAAAAAACGCATAGTAAATAATAATTATTATTTACTATGCGTTTTGATATATTCAGTATATATAAAATATTTTTATACGTATCTATATAATACTATATATTCTCATTTTACTGTAGCAATATAATATGCGTTAGGGAAGAATTTTAAAAAATTATTTTCATTTTTATGTGGCACTACTACCAATACACATGTAGCTGGTCCTGCACTAGTTGACAAGAATGTATCACTCAATGCCTCATTAAATAGGAATGTTTCATGAGAGCATTTTTTTGTAGCCTTTGTTAACGAGAAACATTCTTCCCAAATTCCTTGCGATCCTACTGGTATAATTTCTTTCACAAAATCAATTTTTTGCAAAGCATATATATCATCATAGGTGACAATAGACTCTAATTCATCAATAACCGCTTGTCCCACTAAGGGCTTACCCACACAATATATACAATCACCTGCACGTATGGTAGACATAGAATACTCAGTAGAATTAATAATGCCCATGCCGGTAACACCTACGCTAGTCGATGTAAGTACCATATTTTCTTCTGAACTACCATTAATTTCAACATTAGAAAGTTTAGCTAATGTTATTTCCTCCCGTATTCCCTGTAAAACAGCCTGCCCTACTGTCTCAAAATGATTCCCCACTAAATTAGTTAATAGAATGGGCGTCGCCCCAAATGCTAGTAATTCAATTAATACAACGCGAGCCGCATAGGCGCCTACCATAGTGTATGGCACCTTCAATAAATCATGCACCGCTTCTCCAATTCCTGCTGACATATCACAAGCTATCACCATAGATTGATTTGTTCCAACAGGTATAATTGTTAAATCTCTATATTTCATATGCAATCACTTTCATGTATTTGACTATATATTCACACTTATACTATACATTATATCTGATAGTATAAGTGATATATACTAAATCAATCGATTTCTCAGTAGAACTATTTATATAATTTCTTTGACAGAATAATACACAATGCTATGGCGGCAATGCATAAATTGGTAATTGCAGCTATAGAAAGTGGTACGAATAAAATCCATAGTGATACATGAAATGCTTCATCCATAATAGCTAAACCAATAACTACATTAATGAAATAGGCGACCACAGAGGCAAGAAAAATTCCCAAAAAGCGATACCTATCTTTAAAGTAATTTCCTATAATGCTATAAATAGCACAACTTACAATCATAACACAAGCTACTGTACAATGAACTGGTATTGATAATGGAAAGCCCACTAATAGAGCAGATATCATATGTGCGATGCCACCAAGTAAAGAGCCTATCCAAGGTCCTAATAAAATCGCACCAATAAATGCTGGTGCGGAATCTAACGCGATGGAGCCCATAATTTTTATATTAGCCCCAATAACAGCTAACGCTAATAGTAATCCTGCTAATGCTATTTTTTTTGTAGTAATACTTTCCTTCATACTATATCAATCCCTTTCTAATCGATTACTGTATAGTGCATCAATGTATATTTTATACTACCATTAATCTGACTAATTGACCACTAAAAAATAAACTGCCATACAGTACAAAGACCATATGGCAGTTTATTTTGTGTACATATACTTAAGTCTTAATTAATATGTTCCTACTTACTAGTATGGTAGTAGATTAAAAAATATTTTTACTATAATTAGCATACTTAGCTTCTAATTTTTCCATGCATGCATTCATTTCTACTTGAAGATCAGAAGCTATATCATACTTCCCAGTGCCTAATGCATCTGTTAAGCGAGTAAATAAGGATTGATTTGTTTCCGTATCTTTTGCTAAATAGTATCGTAACTCATTAACTTCATGCCATGCTGCATCATCAATAGCATTCGATTCATTATGCAATTTCACACATTTACGCACTATCTCTAAATTAGTAGGAATCAAACGGTTAGCTAACTCTAATCTCCAACGTTTTAAAATAGAAGCGATAAAGGAATCCATCAAATCTTTTGGGAATCCTCCACCTAATGATAAGGCCGCCACTTTATCAGGATGGTCTGTATAGCCCTTCACATTTTCCCATACAGTAGCTGGTGGAACACCAAACATTTGATTTCTTTCTTCTGCGGTATAATCTTCAAAAACATCTTTTTCAGTGCGATACGCTCTATCTGTTTCTAAATAATCAGCTACGTCACCTGGTGCTTTTGATAATTCTGCCTCTAATTGAGCCCTTGTTTTTCCTGATTCTAACGCATATTTAATACCATCGA
This sequence comes from Veillonella montpellierensis DSM 17217, assembly GCF_000426745.1. Classification (GTDB taxonomy): domain Bacteria; phylum Bacillota; class Negativicutes; order Veillonellales; family Veillonellaceae; genus Veillonella; species Veillonella montpellierensis. The sequence goes on along the minus strand of NZ_AUFY01000012.1, from coordinate 28,756 downwards.
AAGCTGCCAAGAAAATAAGCGCTAATGCGGTATATGTATTAGTATATGGATTAGGAGAACGTAGCTCATAACGAGTTGCCATAGGATTATCTAAATCGCGAATTAACCCACAAAGAATTGTTCTATTGCGACTTGGAACATCTGGGCTAGTACCTAAAGAAGTAACAATACAGACAGGTGCTTCAAAACCTGGTTTTAACCGATTTAATGAATCAGTAGTAGAGCTAATGAATGGATTAATTGCTTCATAGTTTTTCAATAAACCCATAATAGCCCCTAAGCCAGGAACCGATACAGCCTCTTCTCTCATATTTTTTGGAGAAAACAAGTTAATGACTTTACCATTTTTTAATTTAGCCATTAAGCCAAAATGAGTATGTTCCCCAGATCCAGCTACTCCAATAATTGGCTTAGCATTAAAGGTAACATCCAATCCATTTTCCCGGAATACTTCGCGAACGATAATACGAGCCTGTAATTCATTATCTGCAGTTTGCAATGGATGATTCGTAAATTTCCAGTCAATTTCTAATTGTTCTAATACATAATCAATATGTCCATCATCACCAATTTTGCCTTTAACACCACCAACTTCTTTATGTCCCATTTCAGCTTTCATGCCATATTGATCAAGACGTTCTACAGCTTGTTCTAAGGCAGTTCTAACAGCACCATGTGTTCGTTGCCAATATTGTTCTTGTAGTTTTTGTGATGTAGATAGCTCTTTTTTCGCAATACCAATAGATGGTGTTTTTACCCAAAACTCTAATTCTGTAGCTGATGTGAATATAATATCTTCTACATCAGCCGCTTTAAAATGATCTAGCCCTGGAATATCATGTTTTTGAAAGAGCTTTAACATTTCGGCTTTTACATAGTCACAGCTATTTTTTAAAATAGCACGAGAATCAACATATCGGTTACAATGCATCAAAAATGCTGGAATACGAAGTGTTCCTACAGGCAAGCCTGTTTCTTCATCCATATGTTCATAGTTGTAGTCAATAAACCAATTAACACTTGGGTCTCCCCACATATCAACACGAGCATTATTTAAAGTTGCAATATTAGTTAATACTACAGATGATCCATCAGTTTGAACCGCTGTCCCTTCAAAAAAAGATTCATAATCTTTAAAGAATGCACTTATAGGAATCTTTTCATCTGTATCATTCCCTGCTAAGTCAATTCCTACTAATGACACAAATTTAATTTCTGGGTGTTGTTCCAATAAAGCCAATACACCTTCTTTTCCATATTGACCAGCAGGAATATAATATAATAATTCTGTAGACATAACCATATCCTCCTTATACTAACAACGCTTTTTTCTAATATGACAAAAAAGACTTCCCATACAGTAATATATACTGTATCGAGAAGTCTTCATTGACTATTATTATCTTTGTAGAAAGAATATCACAAGTTACATTCTTTGTCAACAAATTTATTTGGCAAGCATTTCTTTTACAATATCACTTACCAACTTACCATCAGCTTTACCCTTTGTGCTTGGCATAACATGACGCATAACATTGCCCATATTGACATCATCACCACATGCTAGTATTGCTTCAGCTACAATTTTACGGATTTCTTCTTCCTCTAATTGTTTAGGTAAATAGTTAGCTAATACATCCATCTCTGCTTGTGTTTGTAAAACTAAATCTTCACGGCCACCTTTTTTAAATTCTGCTAACGAGTCATGACGACTTTTCATTTCTTTAGCAAGTATAGTGATAACACCGTCATCATCTAATTCTATTTTTTCATTGATTTCTGTATTTCTAATGGCACTGTTAACCATTCGGATAACAGAAAGAGCTACTTTGCCAGCTTCACGAGCTTTCATAGCTTCCTTCATATCAGTTTTTAATTGATCTTTTAAGGACATACTTCCTCCAAGATTATGCTCTGAATTTGCGTTTACGTGCTGCTTCAGATTTTTTCTTTCTTTTTACGCTTGGTTTTTCGTAGTGTTCACGTTTTCTTACTTCAGACAAAACACCCGCTTTTTGGCAGGAGCGTTTGAAACGGCGAAGAGCACTTTCAAGCGTTTCATTTTTACCGACTTTGATTTCAGACATCTATATCCCTCCCTCCAAATTTTACTAGGGAAGTGCAGGTATTTTATATACGCACATGAGATTATTATAATGACTTTATTAATATTTGTCAATATCCATCTAATGGTAAATAGGGTAATTTACTAGACTCATCAAGGGTTAGGCCATGATAACTCTTCTCCACCAAGCATGTGTGCATGCATATGAAATACTGTTTGACCTGCCTTTTCGCCAGTATTAAAGATTAGACGATAGCCATCCTTAGAAATTCCTAATTCTTTAGCTACTTCTTTGGCAAATGATAAAATTCCTGCTATATAGTCAGCATTATTTTCATTTAAATGAGCTATATTAGAAATGTGATTTTTAGGGATAATTAACACATGAACTTTAGCTACGGGATTTAAATCATAAAATGATAAAAATTTATCATTTTCTAACACCTTTTTAGCTGGAATTTCGCCATTAACAATTTTGCAAAAAATGCAATCTTCTTTACTATGAAGCATACATGCCTCCTATATTACGATTCAATAACAACATAATTATCATCAATTGATACCACAGTTCCACCAACAAGGTCACCTATTTCATACGGTGTGGAACCTTTTTTTATTTTACCATGAATATACTCATTCGTTAAGCCTTTATACCAACCATCTTCTTCTTTTTCAATGAGAATTTCTGCTTTTTTACCAATTCGAGATGATGCATATTTTTGAAAGCCTTCTTCACTTAAACGATTTAAAATAGCCACTCTCGTTTTTTTTACAGCTTCAGGTACTTGATATGGCATATCCGCAGCAGGTGTTCCTTTTCTAATGGAATACGGAAAAGCGTGAATATGAGTAAATCCAATTTCTTTTACTGTTTTTATCGTTTCTTCAAAGTCCTCATCAGTTTCTTGTGGAAACCCTGCAATAATATCTGTTGTAATTGATATATCAGGAATTTTAGAGCGCAACCAACTAATTAATTTCTTATATTCATTCAATGTATAGTGACGTTTCATCAATTGTAATACATGATTCGACCCTGCTTGTAATGGTAAATGTAAATTAGGACACACTCTTTTATTGGTAGCCATCAAATGAACCAACTCATCGGATACTTCAACAGATTCAATAGATCCAAAGCGAATACGTCTCAATTCTGGAATATCTAGTAATGCTTTAACCACATCCGCCAATATTGGTCTATCAGGTAATTCTATGCCATAATTTCCCAAGTGAATACCGGTCAAAACAATTTCATGATACCCATGATTTACCAATCGCTTAGCTTCTTGTACAATATCATCAATCCGTCTTGATTTTAACTTTCCCCGTGTATAGGGAATAATACAAAAGGCGCAATAATTGTTACACCCTTCTTGTATTTTCATAAATGCTCTCGATTTATTAGACTCGTCCCCTAATAATGGCATTTCTTCAAATGTAGCTTGCTCCATAATATTTCGAACCGCATTAATTTGTTGTTCTGTTACATCAATCTCTTCTATCAGTTCTACAATGCGATGTCGGTTATTTGTACCAATTACCAAGCTAACACCTTCGATAGCTGCAATAGCATCTGGATCGAGTTGTGCATAGCAACCAGTAACAATAATGCGGGCTGCCTCATTAGTTCTCTTAGCTTTTCGAATTAGCTGACGTGATTTACGCTCTCCCATATTAGTAACGGAACACGTATTAATGACATAAATATCAGCTACATCATCAAAGGGAACAACCTCATATCCTTTTTGTAAGAACAAACCTTTCATTGCATCTGTATCATATTGATTCACACGACATCCTAAGGTAGTAAAGGCAACTGTTTTCATCGTATTTTTATGACATTTCATTCAACTATCATAGACTCCTTTCTACTATTATAGATTCACTTCATATGCTATCATTGCCATCGCTGCTATGGCGGCTGTTTCTGCTCTAAGTATATTATGCCCCAAACTAACAGGCTGGACTCCATATTCTACCATATGTTCGATTTCATTTCTAGTAAACCCACCTTCTGGTCCAATAAATATGAGAATACGCTGATTATCCTCTTGTTTGTATAACTTTTCTGACAAAGCTTCTTTTAAAGTAGTTCCTTTTTCATCTTCATAGGCAACAAAACAAATTGAATGCGTTTCGCCTGCTAAGATAGTATCAACAGACATATCCACCACTAGATTAGGCATTTCATAACGACCACATTGTTGTGAGGCTTCTTGTATAATTTTTTCCCATCTTTGTTTTTTAGTATGTAGTTTTTTTCTATCATACTGAGCTACACAATTAGCAGTGCTTGTTGCATAAATCGTACCTACATTTAATTCAGTTGCTTTTTGCAAAACCCAATCAAATTTATCACCTTTCAAAAAGGATTGTACTAACACGATTTGATGCTGACTAGACTCTACCTTTTGGTATTCGATTATCTGCATAACTGCACGTCCATCAACTTCTTCTAAAAACTGATATAATCCATGATTCCCATTTTTATCTGCAACGATAATAGGTTTCTGAAAGGGATGTCGCAATACATGTAATACATGATGTGTAGTTTCTGTAGGTAATATGATCGTATCCTCTAATAAAGAGGAAATAAAAATTTTTTTCATAATTATTTCTCTTATGTCATCAATTGTTCTAATACAAACGTATGCCAAGATCCATTAACATCCTCTGCTTTGATACGCCAGTGTCGTTTAATATACGGCATGATTTCATCATAACGTTCATCAATAATACCACTAATAATTAATATACCATGAGTCGACAATTTACGTCCTATAACAGGTAGTAATAATTTTAATGGATCCACTGTCAAATTGGCCATGATTAAATCGGCCGTACCTGTAAAATCACTGTCCAAATCTCCACATATAATATGAGCTAGTACGTTATTCTGTTTACAATTATGTTGTGCTTGCTCCACTGCCGATGCATCAATATCAATGCCCACTAAAGTAGGAATTCCTAACTGATGCGCAATGAGTAATAAAATTCCTGTGCCTGTTCCAATATCTAAGCACGTTGTAGCATGTTTTCCATATATATTCATTAGTTTAGCACATGATCGTGTTGTTTCATGCGCTCCTGTGCCGAATGATAATTGTGAATCTATTTCTATAACTTTGTCATTAGGTCTTATATCATATGATTTCCACGCTGGTTTAATAATGATATTAGGTAAAATTTCTGTAGGCTCAATATATTGTTGCCAATTTGTATACCAATCTTGTTCATCGATAGTAGTTGCCATAATTGATTCAACAGAGATATGCGCGTCTTTCAATATGCTTTGTATCTCATCGATCCATTCGTCTTCCGATTTACTCATATTACCATATAATTTTAACATAATTAAATCAGAAGAATCAGCTACTTCTTCTTCAACAATTCCATTATCTGTATAGTCACTAAAAAGAGTAGTCACCTCATCGGTGGCTACTCTTTTTACAGTAATGGATATTTCAATCCATTTCATACCTACTCCTTCATAGCATTGATTCATTGAGTATTAGCACTTTATAATAGCACTCTATAAATCAATAGTTATAAATAAGATTTGTTTATTTAAAAACATCTTTAATTTTATCCATCAATGTTTTACTAACTTGTAAGCCATTAACGTCTTCATGTCCTTCATGAGCAAATTGCAATAACAACTCGCGTTGCTTATCTGTTAGTTTCTTTGGCGTTTTCACATTCACAATAATATGTTGATCCCCACGACGATTCATATTACGTAAATATGGAATACCTTTGTTTTTTATTCTAAATGCTGTCCCGGTTTGAGTTCCTTCTGGTATTTTTAATTCTACTTTACCATCTAACGTATTTACTTGAATAGTAGCACCTAATGCAGCCTGTGCAAAGGTAATATCTGCATGACTAATAACATCATTGCCATTACGTTCAAACTCTTTATGAGGTCGAACATAAATATATACGTATAAATCGCCCTTAGGTCCACCTAGTATACCTGGTTCTCCCTCATTAGCAACACGTAATCTAGATCCACTATCTACACCTGCTGGAATCTTAATAGTGATTTTTCGCTTAGCTACGACTTCTCCACTACCATGACATTTAGAACAACGTTTTTCAATATTCTTACCACTACCATGACAAGCACTACATGTGCGTGCCGTTCTCATTTGTCCAAACGGCGTATTTTTAATCACTGTTTCTTGACCTGTACCATGACAACGTGAACAAGTAGTTACTTTTGTGCCTGGTTCACCACCTGTTCCATGGCAGTGATCACATTCTTCATGGCGATTAACTTCAATAGCCATTTCTTTGCCAAAGGCAGCGTCTTCAAAGCTAATATCTACATCTTGACGTAAATCAGCCCCTTTTTCTGGTCCACGCTGTTGTTGACCACCACCGCCAAAGAACATATCAAAAATATCACCAAAGCCACCAGCTTGTCCGCCGAAGCCACCAAAGCCTTGTCCAAATCCGCCTTGGAACCCACCAGCTGATGCTCCACCTCCTTGCGTAAAAGCATCATGTCCAAATTGGTCGTATTGAGCCTTTTTAGTATCATCGGATAACACTTCATAAGCTTCATTACATTCCTTAAATTTATCGGCAGCTTCTGGGTTATCTTTATTTACATCAGGATGGTATTGGCGCGCTTTTTTTCGAAACGCTTTCTTTATTTCATCTTGACTAGCATCCTTGCTGACACCCAAGATTTCATAATAGTCTCTTGCCATCTAGTACCGACCCTTCTTATTATTTTTTATCATCATCGACTACAGTATAATCTGCGTCAACTACATTATCGTCTTCTTTTTTAGTTTCTTCTTGTGCAGCACCATCTCCTGCAGCTTGTGCTTGTTCATACATTTTTGTAGACAATTCGTATAAAGGTTTTGTTAATTCTTCGCTATCTTTTTTAATTTGTTCAACATTACCTGTTTCGATAGATGCTTTTAATTTGTCTTTTGCAGTCTTCACTTGTTCCATAATAGCTGCATCGCCTTTACCTTCAAAGTCTTTCAAAGCTTTTTCCGCTTGATATACTAGAGAATCTGCATTATTTTTAACTTCTAATTCTTCTTTTTTAGCTTTATCTTCAGCAGCATGGGCTTCCGCTTCTTTTACCATGCGATCGATTTCTTCTTGTTGTAATCCGCTAGAAGATGTAATAGTAATTTTTTGTTCTTTTTGAGTGCCTAAATCTTTTGCTTTTACATGAACGATACCATTCGCATCAATATCAAAAGTTACTTCAATTTTAGGTACTCCACGTGGTGCTGCAGGAATGCCGGTTAATTCAAAACGGCCTAATGTTTTGTTATCATTAGCAAATTCACGTTCCCCTTGCAACACATGAATATCAACTGATGGTTGGTTGTCAGCTGCTGTAGAGAATACTTGTGATTTAGAAGTTGGGATGGTTGTATTTCTATCAATAATACGAGTAAATACACCACCTAATGTTTCAATCCCCAAAGACAATGGTGTTACATCAAGTAGCAATACATCTTTAACTTCCCCTACAAGAACACCACCTTGAATAGCTGCGCCTACAGCAACACATTCATCAGGATTAACATTCTTAGTAGGTTCTTTACCAAGTACACGTTTAATAGCTTCTTGAACTGCTGGAATACGAGAAGATCCACCTACAAGCAATACTTTATCGATTTCATTAACTGATAATCCAGAATCAGCTAATGCTTTTTTAGTTGGTTCAATAGTTGCTTCTACTAAATCAGCAGTTAATTCTTCAAATTTAGCACGAGTTAAGGTTAAATCTAAATGTTTTGGACCAGTTGCATCAGCTGTGATAAATGGTAAGTTAATTTGAGTACTCAATGTACCAGATAACTCAATTTTAGCTTTTTCTGCTGCTTCTTTTAAACGTTGGTCTGCCATTTTATCATTGGATAAGTCAATACCAGATTCTTTTTTGAATTCAGAAATTAACCATTCCATAATACGATTATCAAAATCGTCACCACCTAAATGGTTGTTACCGCTCGTAGCTTTTACTTCAAATACGCCATCACCTAATTCAAGGATAGATACGTCAAATGTACCGCCACCAAGGTCAAATACCAAAACTTTACCATCTTCATCTTTATCAACACCATATGCTAATGCAGCTGCTGTTGGTTCATTAATAATACGCAATACTTCTAAGCCAGCGATGGCACCAGCATCTTTAGTCGCTTGGCGTTGTGCATCTGTAAAATAAGCAGGAACTGTAATAACAGCCTGTGATACAGTTTCTCCTAAGTATGCTTCAGCATCGGCTTTAATTTTTTGAAGCACCATAGCTGAAATTTCTTGAGGTGTATACGATTTACCTTCTACAGTTACTTTGTAATCACTACCCATATGACGTTTAATAGAAGAAATTGTGTTTTCAGGGTTAGAAACAGCCTGACGTTTAGCTAATTGACCTACTAAACGTTCTCCATTTTTAGTAAAACCAACTACAGAAGGAGTTGTACGAGCCCCTTCCTGATTAGCAATAACGACTGGTTCGCCGCCTTCCATTACTGCTACACACGAATTTGTTGTACCTAAATCAATACCAATTACTTTTGCCATGTTACATGACCTCCTATGATTATCTATTCTCCTAAATGAAGTAAATTATATTCTATAAGTCTGTATTTATATCATAAATACGCACTTAGTTAAGCATTATTAACAACTTTTACCATTGCTGGTCGAATACAACGGCCATCTACCGTATAGCCAGTTTGTAACACTTCACAAACTGTATCATTTTCATATTCTTCAGAATCTACTCGCATAACAGCTTCATGCAAATTAGGGTCAAACGGTTTACCCACCGCTTCGATTGCCTCTAACCCTTGCTTAGATAATATATCCATCAAATTCTGATGGATCATAATAAACCCATCCAAAAAGACTTTTACATCTCCATTAGCAGGCACTGCAATAGCTCGTTCAAAATTATCTAAAATAGGTAATATATCTTTTAACACTTCGCCTTTTATGAATCCAGAAAGTTGTTCTTTCTCTTGGTTAGTACGTCGTTTAAAGTTTTCAAAATCAGCTTGTAAACGTTTATACCGATTATCAAAGTCAGCTTTTAAACTTTCAATATCTTCTTCCAATGTAGTCGGTGTTTCTTCCACTACCTCTTCTTGAGGATTTTCTTCCATATGTACTGTTTCATCATGAGTTAAATTTTCTTGTTCCGTCACCATCATCACCTCTTTGTTTGATCATCTTTCACAATTGAATCTATTAATTGTTGCATATAAGTAAGGATACCTATAATTCGTCTGTATTCCATACGTGTAGGGCCTAAAATGGCTAATGTTCCCACGTGTTCTTTAGGCGAATTAAAGTCAGCCTGTATAACACTCATATCTCGTAAGGACTCATTGCTATTTTCACTACCAATTTTTATATTGACAGGCGACGATTCTGCATTATCACGATTAGAAAGCAATTTACTCAATTGTTCTTGTTCTTCCACTAATGACAAAATTGGTTGTACTTTGTCAATATTTCTAAATTCTGGTTGTTGTAATAATTCAGTCGTCCCCACTGTATAAAATAATCGTCGCTTAGAAATGGCACGATACAAAGTATCAACCATAACTAGTAAAATACGTCTTGGTCCATCAATGGTTGAAATGATAGCAAGTAGATTTTCTTTTGTAATATTCCGTAATAATATATCTTGTAAAGCATTACTAAATTGAGTTGCCGTACTCTCAAGTACTTCCACATTTACAGCTTCATCAAAATACATTAATTCATTATCCAAGGCACCTGTATCAGTTATGACTACCATAACTGATTTATGTAAATCTAACGGTAACACATGAATATGACGCACTGCTGATGAGTCATGAGTTGGTGCTAAAAAAACACTCATACTATGACTAATCTGTGATATTAGTTTGGCCACACTCTGAAAAAAATCAACGCGATTAATACCTTGACGTTCCCATAATTCATGTATCGATGCTACATCTTCACTAGAAATAGTATTACGATTCATAGAATCAATATAATATCGATACCCTTTTGATGATGGAACCCGTCCTGCTGATGTGTGTGGTTGTTCTAAAAAACCAAGTTGTTCTAAGTCATACATTTCATTACGAACCGTCGCCGGGCTAATACCTAAGTTATAATTTCTAGCTAATGTCCGTGATCCAACTGGCTCAGCAGATTTAATATAATCTTGTATGATAGCTTGTAAGATGCGTTTTTTTCTATCATCCATATAGTACACCTCACTTATTAGCACTCTCTCAAGTTGAGTGCTAACTACATGTATAATATTATCACAGTCTATCAAAATGTCAAGATAAAAGTCTAAAAAAGTTTAGTATTTTTCTGTTTAGTCAAAAAGGCAAAGCGTAAAAGCTTTGCCTTTTTTATAAATCAACATTCTCTAATGGATTACCTAGTCGAGCTAATACTTTTGCTATGCGTTCCTTAGGTTCTGCATTACTAATATACCAATCAATGACTATATCTATTGCTTTTTTAGCTTGCTCAACCGATAAATTTCTAGCAATAATCTGTCCTGCTTGTGGTCTATGTCCTGTCGTTCCGCCTAAAGACATAACAAAACCATTAACCGTTCCATAAAAACCTATATCTTTGACCATCACATCAGCACAATTACGACCACAACCACTAATGCCTATTTTACATTTGTGGGCCGTACCTTTTCCATAGTGGTGTGCATCAATATAAGCCTCTAACTCACGTGTTTCCATAAGACCATTTTTACAATTGCCTTTTCCCACACAAGCCAACAAATTATTAACCCCACGATGCTTAACTTGAACAATGCCTTCAGGCAATTCATGAATGATACATTCTTTGTCTTCTTTAGTAATATTATAAATTTGAATTCCTGTCACAACATGTCGAAAATAGCCGCCATATTTTTCTCCCAATGCTACGATTTCCATCATTTGTTTCGGAGAAAACTCATTGTGGCGCGCATGTAAAATAATAGATGTTTTCACAATATATACCTCATATACACTATCTATTCAATCATAAATCTATACTACATAAAAATCTATCATGTACTTACTCATACAATTATTATAAAGTAAGACACCATTCAATCTAATTCGGCCATATATACTAGATTCATTTATAGAATTATATCTAACTTAATCTCTAATAAGTGTTGTACTGATTATATTTATTATAGCAAAAAAGCACTTCAAATTCTGTGATATAATGCCCATTCACAATAGCTTATCCAGTCCACTACAAGCTTATATCTATATATTATGGTTATTACGCCTGCTATTAAAATGTTTCATGATAACTATCATAGCTAACTATATCTTGTTATCAATATACTAGAAATACTATTTGATAAATTGTGCAAATACATAGTTACCGTGAACAAACCCCTCATCTGTCATATAATATCGATTATCCTTACTCGTTAATAGTCCCTTGTCCATAAGACCTCTTATAACCACTCCATATTCTTCTTCTAAAGATAGTCCAAACCTATCTTCAAAATCAGGCGCATAAATACCTGTAGTTGTACGTAAATGTAAAAAACAATAATCTTCTTTATCCCGTTGTCCATCAATGTATTCTTCAGTCTTTATAGGCAATACAGACTGTTCGACTGCTTTAATATAGGGAATGACATAGGCATGATTTGCACGGCGATAATGATTATAAAAGGAGTGCGCTCCCACACCAAAGCCTAAATATTCTTTATAGTGCCAATAACGTAAATTATGATGACTAACGTATCCTTCTTTAGCAAAATTAGCCACTTCATACCGATTAAATCCCACTTCTGGCAATGTAGAAACCAAATAATCGTACATAGCCATTTCCACCTCTTCTTCAGGTAGTGTTAATTGTCCTTGTTTGATGGCATACGCTAGCTGTGTTGTTGGTTCTACCTGTAATCCATATATGGAAATATGATGAATCGGCAAAGTCACTGCTGTATGCACACTATTTTCTATATCCATAAGTGTTTGAGAGGGCAATGCATACATGAGATCTAAATTAATATTAGTAACCCCCGCTTCATAAGCTTGATAAATAGTATCAACTGCTTCACGCCCTGTATGATTTCTATGTATCATATGCAGCAAGCGATCATTAAACGTTTGAACTCCGAAACTAATGCGATTGCATCCTAACGCATATAAATCAGACAAATAAGATGTCGTCAAATTGTGCGGATTAGCTTCAATAGAGACTTGTCTAACGTTCTGCAAAGGGAAATATACGTCCAAAGTTTTCAAAATTTTCTCTAACTGTACAATGCTCAACTCAGTAGGCGTACCACCGCCAAAATAAATAGTATCCACCGGTATAGTAGTGCTTTCAGGATACATCTCGCACCATATTCGCACTTCATCTAATAAGGCCGCCACATACGCATCATAATAGTCTTCTAAATTTTGATAAGCCGCAAAATCACAATATGTGCATTTTTGTCTACAAAAAGGGATATGAAGATAAATCCCCATATCCCTATTATTAGATGCTAGTGCTGTCATACTAATCTTCCACTTTAAGAATTGCCATAAATGCTTCTTGAGGAATTTCTACACTTCCTACCGCTTTCATTCGCTTCTTACCTTCTTTTTGTTTTTCTAATAATTTACGCTTACGACTAATATCGCCGCCATAGCATTTTGCGAGCACATCTTTACGCCAAGCCTTCACTGTTTCACGTGCTACAATTTTAGTGCCCACAGCCGCTTGTATAGGGATTTCAAAGTTTTGTCGTGGAATTAGTTCCTTTAATTTTTCTGCCAATGCACGACCACGCATGGCCGCTCTTTCTTTATGCACAATAATACTTAGTGCATCGACTGGTTCTCCATTTAACAAAATATCCATCTTAACCATAGGCGATGTTTGATACCCAATCAACTCATAGTCAAGAGATGCATATCCTTTCGTGGCAGATTTTAATTTATCAAAATAATCATAAATAATTTCACCTAATGGCAGATGATACACGATTGATACGCGAGATTCATCTAAATATTCCATACTTTGATACTCACCACGTTTTTCTTGAGACAGTTCCATAATCGTGCCCACGTATTCTTTTGGAACAATGGTTGTCGCTTTTACATATGGCTCCTGTATATATTCAATTTCCGTAGTAGGTGGTAGCTTAGCTGGATTATCAACTTCTAACATATCTCCATTGGTTTTAAACACTCGATAATTTACACTTGGTGCTGTTGTAATCAAAGATAAATTATATTCACGTTCTAATCGTTCCTGGATAACATCCATATGCAACAACCCTAAGAAACCACATCGAAATCCAAACCCTAATGCCAATGATGTTTCTGGTTCATATTCTAAAGCAGCATCATTCAAATTTAACTTTTCCAATGCATCTCGGAGATTTTCATAGTCCTTGCTATCTGTCGGATATAATCCACAGTATACCATTGGTACTGCTTTGCGATACCCTGGTAGTGGCTCATCCGCTGGATTAGATGCCAATGTGATCGTATCACCTACACGACAGTCACGAACATTTTTAATACTTGCTGCAATACATCCTACAGACCCACATGTCAATGCTTGAACAGGTAATAAGTTGGGTGTAAATATGCCTAGCTCCGTCACTTCGAAATCATGATTATTATGCATCATGCGAATCGTATCCTTCACGCGCAAAGAACCCTCTTGCACGCGCACATAAGCAATCGCACCTTTGTAGGAATCAAATCGAGAATCAAAAACTAATGCTTTTAAAGGTTTATCCGTTTTATCCACTGGTGCTGGAATACGTTCTACAATAGCCTCTAAAATATCTTCAATGCCCATGCCAGATTTCGCACTACAGCAAATCGCTTCGTCTCCATCAAGGCCAATAATATCTTCTATTTCCTTTTTAACTCGTTCAGGGTCGGCATTTGGCAAATCAATTTTATTGATGACCGGTATAATTTCCAAATCATGCTCTAATGCTAAATACACATTCGCCAATGTTTGAGCTTCTACGCCTTGTGCCGCATCAACCACCAGCAAACAACCTTCACAAGCTGCCAAAGATCGTGATACTTCATAACTAAAATCAACATGACCCGGTGTATCAATTAGATTCAAGGTATATTCATTGCCATCCTTAGCCGTATGCAAAATGCGAACTGCTTGTGCTTTAATTGTAATACCTCGTTCTCGCTCTAGCTCCATAGAGTCTAATACTTGTGCTTCCATTTCACGTTTTGTCAACGTCCCAGTTTTTTCGATTAACCGATCGGCTAATGTTGATTTACCATGATCAATATGGGCAATAATACAAAAATTTCTAATATGATTTGTGGTCATAATTACCTCTCTACTAACAAACCTTATCTATAACTCCACCGCCAAGAACTTGGGTTCCCTTATAAAACACCACGGATTGGCCTGGTGTAATCGCTCGTTGTGGTTCATCAAATACAACTTCCATAGTACCGTCCTCTAGTATATGTGCCGTACAGGAAGCTGGATTCGCTGCATAGCGAATTTTACCTTCTGCATGCAATACCTTCGGCGTAACACCATCTAAGAAATTATAAAATTTACAAATCATACGCTTCGTAAATAAACTTTCATTCGGGCCTACAACAACTTCATTTTTCTCCGCATCAAGCTTAGTTACATATAATGGCGTACTATAAGCAATACCCAATCCTTTTCTCTGTCCAATTGTATAATTAAACAAGCCCGTATGAGTGCCTAATACCTCGCCATTTTCATGAACGATTTTGCCTTTTTTAACAGGCTGTTTCAATTCACGTTGTACTAATCCTTGGTAATTATGATTTGGTAAAAAACAAATATCCTCACTGTCTGGTTTATTGGCTACAGGAAGCTGATAACGATTTGCCTCTTTCCGCGTTTCGGTTTTACATTGGGCTCCTAAAGGAAATACAATATGACTTAGAATATGTTGATTCATAGTATACATAACATAACTTTGATCTTTTGTAGGATCCGCACCCTTATGTAATTCATATAAGCCTGTCGTCTGATTATATTTCACTTGTGCATAATGGCCTGTCACCATATGAGTAGCTCCTAGCTCTAACGCACGATGTAAGAGTAAATCAAACTTTATATTTTTATTGCAAAACACGCATGGATTAGGCGTTCTTCCCCTTGCATATTCTTTCACAAAATAGTCAACTACATTTTCATAAAACACATGACGTGCATCAACAACATAATGCTTGATGCCTAAAAAATCACACATTTTTTTAGCATCCGTAACTGCTAAAGGCACATCATCTTCTGTTGTATTTTCTACCCATAAACGAAGTGTAATCCCAAATACCTTATGTCCTTGTTCTAATAGCATTTTAGCTGTTAAGGAGCTATCTACGCCCCCACTCATTGCCACTGCAAAAACTTGTTCCATGCTTTCTCCTTCTGGTCAATCATCAACTATGATAATTAACGACATACATCAATACAGAGTGAAAGTCTGAATGTGTATAATTAAATCATATACCTATATATTTCTATTATAAATCATTTACATGTAAGAATCGATGTATGCTACCATTGCTACACCTATGATTCATACATTTTATTTACTATCATGTCTTCCTATATTCATAAACAATACAGGAATACATGATCCGTCTACATTAAGATTGACGACTTTTTAAAATCGCTTCAGCCGCCCCCAAAATGCCCAACATCGAATGTTCAAATACCAATCCACCTTGCATAAAAATGGTATACGGTGGTCGTATTGGCCCATCTGCACTTAATTCGATAGAAGATCCCTGTACAAATGTGCCACCAGCCATAATAATTTGATCTGTATATCCTGGCATATCACCTGGCACTGGTCTCACATGTGCATCTACAGGAGAGTAGGCTTGCATCCCTGCACAAAATAATTCCATTTCTTCTGCATTATGTAAATTAATAGCTTGAATTAAATCATATCGTGGTTCTTCAATCGAAGGGAATACTTCGTATCCCAATACATGTGCTACTGCCGCTGTATATACTGCCCCTTTCAGTGCTTGTAATACCACATGCGGTGCTAAAAATAGGCCTTGAAAAAATAAGCGATATCCAGCAGCATACGATCCCATGTGATCTCCTAATCCGGGTGCTGTCAATTGATAGGCTACATCTTCTACTAATTCTTTTTTACCTACTACATAACCACCTGTTGGTGCGATACCACCGCCAGCATTCTTAATAAGTGAACCCGCCATAATATCCGCCCCGACCTCTAAAGGTTCTTGTAACTCTGTAAATTCCCCATAACAATTATCTACAAAGCAAATTGTATCTGGATTCACTGACTTAACGGCGTTACATATAGCACCGATATCCTTTACCGATAAAGGCTTGCGCGTACTATACCCACGAGATCGCTGAATAACGACAACTCTTGTATCGTTTGTAATTGCTTTTTTTATACCTTCTATATCATAAGACTGTGCTAATAATGGTACTTCTTTATAAATAAATCCTTTACTTACTAAAGATCCGCGTACCTCACAAGTGCTACCAATAACAGACTGCATAGTATCATAGGGTGCTCCTACTGCATACACAAACTCTTTGCCCTGTGCACCATTTCCCAATAAAGCGATTAATGTTGTAGCCAATGCATGTGTACCAGACACAAAATGGGGACGCACTAACGCTTTTTCTCCTTTAAATACATGAGCAAATACTTCATCTAATTTTTCTCTGCCCGCATCATTATAACCATATCCAGAACTACCATTAAAATGATAGTCGGACACTTGACACTCTTTAAATGCATGTAACACCTTTTTAGTATTCGCTAATGCGATGGGCTCAAATTTTTCAAACTGATCCTTAGCTAAAGAAAATGCCTTCTCACGCAATTCTTCTAATACCATAAACAATAACTCCTTGATTCTATATGGATACAACAGTGTATTCATTATTTTAAATATATTAACAGTTTATTATAGCAAATCTTTAGCCATTTTATAAACATCTAATTCGCTCATAGTATCATCGATGTAAATCCATTGTATATACGGCATCCGTTTGTACCATGTTATCTGTCGTTTAGCAAAATGTCGCGTATTTTTTTTGACTAAATCAATGGCTTCTTCTTTTGAAATTTGATGCGTCATATATAAAACAATCTCTTTATAGCCAATTCCTTTGAAAGCTTGACTATCTGGTGATGCACCATGCGTTAACAACCATTCTACTTCATCAAACAAACCTTGTTGCACCATAGTGTCAACTCGTTTATTAATTCTCTTATACAAAGACTCTCGATCACGCATTAAACCTAATACAGTGCCTTCATACATCAACCCATCTTTACTATGATGTGATACTACATTATACTGGCCTGCACTCATGAGTTCAATAGCTCTATACAATCTATGTTTATCTTGTAATTCAATAGTAATAGAACCATGTGCTGCTAATTCACGAGCCTTTCTCCGTAACCCCTCAATGCCCTGTACTTCATATAATTGGTTCAACTCTTCTCGCAATGTCTGATTCGGTGGCACGTCTGAAAATTGATATCCTTCTAATAGTGATTGTACATACAATCCTGTTCCACCTGATAAAATGGGCATAACTCCTTGTGTATTACATTTTTTTATCACGTCGCGCGCTTTTCTTTGAAAGTCCGCTACACTATACACATCATTAGGCTCTAAAATATCAATTAAATAATGTGGCACACGCGCTAATTCTTCTGTCGATGGCTTTGCTGTGCCAATGGATAAACCTTTATATACTTGATAGGCGTCTCCTGAAATAACAGGGGCTTTCATTTCTTGTGCCAGTCGCAATGTTAAATCTGTTTTTCCTACCGCTGTAGGCCCTAAAATTGTTAATAATCGTTCCACCAAATACATCCTTCACTTAAATACACCTAGGTTCCTAAGAAAATCCAAAAGAATAATCCTATTGTATAAAAACTAACTATCGATAATTTTGAATTACAATGTGCTACTTTCTCAAAATATACTCATACCTCATAGACAGCATATACAATCTTGCTATACTTACCACCAACAAAATAATCTGGTTCTATCATCTGAAAGATTCTACTAAATGGGCGCTCTTTTATAATTACTTTTCGCTTAGCCACGCGCATAGCCTCCCGTATAATTAGATCCGTACAAGCGGATTTAACAAGATGGTCGCGCAAACTTAAGAATTGAGGACTTTCTACAATAGGAACTTCAAACATAGGATCTAAATACACTACGTCAAAAGCATTCGTCTCACAAGTTGCTAAATACTCTTGGTAATGACAGCCATAGGTATTAATTTGTCGTAATGCCTGTGTAACATGGTGATCATCATGACAAAAATGTGCCAATCCGTACTGTGTAATATGATGCAATGGTAAAAAAGCCTCTATTCCTACCATGTATGTTTTTTGTGGTACTGCACCTATAGCATTCTGTCCGGTCATATACGCATAGGAAACAACAATGCTATCGCTACCTAATCCTAACGTACAATCTAAAAAAGAGGATAATCTAGGCAATCCAATAGCTTCTACCAAATAATCATGTCCCGTCCGTTGCAAATGTAAAATTCGCAATTGTGCCATAGAAAGATGAAAATGATGTTCTTTTCCTTCGCCTATATACAATGATGGTCCCTGTGAATTATACACGACAATATATTCACTACCATACATATCTTGTAATTGTCGTAATGAAAGTTTTTTACGACTAACATAGGTTAATTGCAATCGCTCTGCAGCCTCTTGTGCCTGGGCATGAATAATGGCGCTAGACTTTTGTGATGTAGTTACTATATTCATATTTTTCTCCATATACTACGAGCAGAACGCCATTGACTCATACATCTGTAGGTTCCTTGAAAATATCAACATTTCTATGTAATTTACTCTAGGACCGTAAAAATAAGCGTCCCAATTCACTAGGCGTAAACTTAATAATTGTCGGTCTTCCATGAGGACATACAAACGGCTTATCTGTATGAAATAAATCTTCAATCAGTACAGACATTTGATATAAATTCAAATTATGGCCCGCCTTAATAGCGCCGCGACACGATGCATAGGCTAACATCTTATGACGTAATTGTGCTTTTGTGGGAATCTGTTTCTCATGCAAGCATGAAAATACATGTTGTAAAATATCTTCACCCTGTGCCTCTACAATATCTACCGGCATACCTGTAATTTTAATTTGCGTTGGTCCTCCCAATTCAACAGCAAATCCCACATCAATTAGTTCCGCTTGATATTCTTCTACTATAAGCATATCATCATCACTGGCTTTTACATAAATGGGCACCAATAACTGTTGCATAGGAATTGCTTGTGCTGATTTACACAATGTATCATACCGCACCCGTTCATGTGCTGCATGCTGATCAATAATATATAAGTCATCGCCCTTTTTCGCTAATATATAACAAGAGGCCACTTGCCCCATAGGTAATAGTCCACTATTTTGAATCACTCTCGTATGAGCATTATGAATAGGTGTATCCCCATTAAAGGCTTCCTTATCAGGAGGCGTGATACTATCAGTTTCTTCACAATTTTGTTCTATACATTCCTTAGCCCCTGTAGAACATGCCATAGTTGATGTAGTTTCTTCAACAGTCTGTAATGTATCTCCTGCACTAGAAGGATACTGAAATGCACTTTCTCTATGCAATTGACGAAATTTTTCTTTATCTTCCTCTGTATAACTAGTAAATTCTGATGGCACATTAGAAAAAGTAGAATCACCCATAAAAGATTCTTGTTCATAGGAAGAACGAGGATGTGCTACAAAGCCATTTGTTCGCAAATCATGCACAAATCGATTCGTATCATCTCTAAGAATTGTATAGCCACCATTTCTAGTATGTCCAAATACTTTATCAAATTCTACATTCGTAGCAATAGCATCTTCCTGTGAGCATTGATTATCAATTACTTCTGACCTAGTGTCCATAGTGCCTAATGGATTTTCTATAGCTTGTAAAATCGCATGATATACAGCGCGGTATATTACTTTATCATCTACAAACTTTACTTCACTTTTACGAGGATGCACATTAATATCAATGCAATCTGCTGGCACTGTAATAGCAAGCACCACTAGGGGAAATCCATTTTTAGGCAATAGCGCATGATAGGCATTATCGATAGCTTTATAAATTGTTTTATCGCCAATTACACGATTATTCACAATAATCGTCTGCCATGTTCGCGTACTTTTAATTAATGATGGTTTACTAACAACACCGTCTATTACAATTGAGTCCGCTTCATAAGAAATAGGAAATACGTCTTCCCTCACCTTATAGCCATATAAAGCAGTGACAGTTTCCAATAAATTGCCATTACCTGGCGTGATAATGCTAACTCTATCATTAATGATTAGCTTGAAAGAAATTTGTGGGTTACTTAACGCAAGTTTTCCAACAATATCAGAAATTTTAATACTTTCTGTACGCTCTGTTTTTAAGAATTTTCGTCGTACTGGCGTATTATAAAATAAATTTTTTACCTCAATCGTCGTACCAGGTGTAGTACCATAGGGCAAACAATCTATGCACGTACCTCCATCGATAATAACGCGTGTCCCCCATTCAGAGTCTTGTTTTCTAGTCGTTAATACAAAATTTGATACCGATGCAATACTAGCTAATGCTTCGCCACGAAAACCTAATGATGCAATATCAAATAAATCCTCTACCCCTTGTATTTTACTAGTAGCGTGACGCAATACAGCCAATCTAGCGTCTTCTTCCGTCATGCCTATCCCATCATCAGTGACTCGCATATACGTACTACCGCCATCAGAAATCTCAACTTCAATAGAGTTAGCTCCCGCATCAATAGAATTTTCCACTAATTCTTTAATCACCGATGCTGGTCGTTCTACTACTTCGCCAGCTGCAATTTTGTTAATCGTGATTTCATCAAGAATATGAACCATTGCCATTATTTACCACCACCTTTTTTCGCCGCTTCTTGCAATTGATATAGTGTACTAATCGCTTCAATAGGTGTCATGCTCATTACATCTAAGGATAATAAATCATCCACCACCGAATGGGTGAATAAATTGTCATTCATCACTTGATGCGTATTCGTAGACTTATGGGTACTCTGCACTTCTGTATCGGAGACCATAACGCGGTTCATTAGATCTATTTCAGATGATTCTCTTTCTAAGGAGGATAAAATAACTTCTGCCCGTTTTAATACCGAAGATGGTAATCCTGCCAATTTAGCTACATGAATACCATAACTACGATCCGCACCACCACGAACAATACGCCGTAAAAAGACGATGTCTTTTCCTTTTTCTTTGACCGCTACCGTATAATTTTTCAATTTAGGATATTGGTCTTCTAAGGGAATTAATTCGTGATAATGTGTAGCAAATAATGTTTTCCCATGAATTTGTTTAGAAATATATTCCACCACAGCTTGTGCAATACTCAACCCATCAAAGGTACTCGTCCCTCGACCGATTTCATCAAGAATGATCAAACTATTCGCCGTTGCATTTTCTAAAATATATGCCACTTCTTTCATTTCCACCATGAACGTACTTTGTCCCGTAGAAATATCATCACTAGCACCAACACGCGTGAATATTCTGTCTACCGGACTAATACACGCTTCCTGTGCTGGTATAAAAGATCCCATTTGTGCCATAATCATCAAAATAGCAACTTGTCTCATATACGTAGACTTACCGGCCATATTAGGACCAGTAATCAAAATAAACTCTTCTTCTTCATGATTCAATGTCACATCATTAGGGACAAACAATTCCTGTTTTAAAAACTTTTCAATGACGGGATGCCTACCATCACGAATCGTAATTTGACCGTTCATTGACAAGGATGGGCAAATATACTTTTCTTCATAGGCTACCAAAGCCAAACTAATCAACACATCAAGTTGTGCTAAAGCTCGTGCTGTTTCTTGAATGGATTTAATGGCCTCTTTCACCTGTACGCGTAACTCTTGATATAGCTCATGCTCTAAGGCAATCATTTTTTCTTTTGCACTTAATACCTTGATTTCAAACTCTTTAAGTTCCGGTGTAATATACCGTTCTCCATTCGTTAAAGTTTGTTTGCGAATAAAGTAATCAGGTACATTCGATGTATGCGCATGAGTTACTTCAAAATAATACCCAAATACCTTGTTATATCCTGTTTTAAGTTTAATGCCTGTTTTTTTCCGAATCTCATCTTCCAGTTGTACGAGCCAGGATTGACTGTCACTCGCCAATGATCGTAATTCATCCAGTTCAGCATTATATCCATCTCTAATTACACGACCCTCCTTTAACGTTAACGCCGGTTCTTCGGCAATGGCCTTAGATAACAGCTGAAAGATATCATCGTGTTCATGCAATTGCTCATTAATCATCTGTAATGATAAGCTTTGGCAATTACTTATGATGTGTTTAATCGTTGGCAACGTGCTAAGTGATTCTCTAAGAGACGTAAAATCTCTAGGCGATACGCTGCCTGTTTCAATACGACTTGCAATTCGTTCGAAATCAAATATAGATGTTAAATACTGACGAATTTGCTCCCGTTCCTCATGGCGACTAATTAATTCTGTAATAGCAGCTTGACGTCGGCTAATATGTGAAATATCTACTAAAGGAGTCTCTAACCATTGTTTTAATAATCTAGCCCCCATAGGTGTCAATGTTCTATCCAGTACGGATAACAAAGTTCCTTTACGTCCCCCATCTCGTAAATTATGAGTAATTTCTAAATGGCGCAAGGAAGCGGTATCTAAAATTAATCGATCTCCCACACTTAACCGATGAACATAGTTAATATGTGATGTTTCTGTTTTAATCACATCTTGTAGATACACTAACAAATATCCTAAGGCTTGCAATACATCTTCTTCCATTAATCCTATATCAGTAAACTGTGAGCAAGCCTCTTGAATTAATTCATTATGATTTTTATCCGTTTTATAGGGAGATAATGTAACATGACGAAAATTATTTTGTATAAAATTAAAAACGTTCGATGGTAATTCTACAGAATCAGCTAACACAATTTCGCTTGGTCTATACATAGATAACGCATCATACATCTCAGTATGATGCGTTTCTAATGTCATACGTTCCCAAATAAGTTCTCCCGTTGTGATATCACAAAACAAAATAATCCAACTAGTTAAGGTTTTATAAAAAAGACTTAGAAAATTATTACTACTGGACTCAGTTCCACTTTCAGACATCACCGTGCCTGGTGTAATAACACGGATAACGTCACGTTTAACAATCCCTTTCACTAATTTAGGATCTTCCATTTGCTCACAAATAGCAACCTTATAGCCTTTTTTTACCAATGTATCAATATATGATTCTGCTGCATGATAGGGCACACCACACATAGGTGTTTTCGTATCCTCTCCCGTACCACGTCCAGTTAACGTAATATTTAGCTCGCGTGATGCAATATATGCATCTTCAAAAAATAATTCATAAAAATCGCCTAAACGAAAAAATAATAACTCCTCCGAATACTTAGATTTAATTTCATTGTATTGCGTCATCATAGGAGTCACTTTTTTAGCCATTATATCACCTCTACAA
The DNA here is from genome assembly GCF_000426745.1 of Veillonella montpellierensis DSM 17217. Lineage (GTDB taxonomy): Bacteria > Bacillota > Negativicutes > Veillonellales > Veillonellaceae > Veillonella > Veillonella montpellierensis. The sequence goes on along the minus strand of NZ_AUFY01000012.1, from coordinate 5,125 downwards.
ACTACCATAAATAAGTATAATCTATGTAGTACACCTGACTATATATCTAATTTTTCTCACGTACCAACAATATCATTCTGTATACTAGTATTAATGTTTACTTTATATTATATCATAAAGAACTATATGAATGGTATGATATAACACATATACTACACAAAAAGAAGATATGAACGACTAGGTTCATATCTTCTTTTCTATCAATAGGTATGGCTTAATGATTATGTTTTAAATTTTGCAATTCCTTCCATAATTGTGCTTCTCGTTCTTTCATAGCCGCCATTTCCATATCACGTTCTTTATCTTTTTGTTGCAATCTTTCAATTTCCTGTGCTTGCGCCGTTAATTGACGTGCCATTTCCACCTTTGAGGAAATTGGTAAAGACCCTTTACCCACTTTCAATGATACACCAGCGTTAATCATATTTTCTCCGTTACCAAACGATCCACCTATCGAGAATTGTGTTGTTTCATTTGGACGATAGAAAGCACCAAGTGCTAATGCATTGGCCCCCATATAGTTGCCAAAGCCGGCCGCAAAATTCCATTTATCCTGCGCATCAAAATCTAATGGATGTAAGGCAGCGAGTGCCGCATTACTAGCACCTGCACGATTCATACGTTGTCCCATATTCGCTAGGCTATTTTGCATAGATTGTGATACTTGTTGTAACTGACCTTCTGTCGCAGCACGATCCTGTTGTACTAGTTTCACATCCCATGTCGTATTGGAAAGTCCTGTAATAGTACCATTTGTGTCAGATCCATCAATGCTAATCTTACCAGCATTGATTTTCTTGTCTAGTTTCACCGTATATGTTGTCTTATCGTTGTTAGTCTTAGATGTAACCTGAATACCTGTAGGATCTCCTTGTATATCGACAGATACCCCCGTACCTTTACCATCCTTACCTTTCAAGCTATCCAAGAATTCTTTTTCTGTCTTATCTTTATTCGGTTGATTCTATGCTTTGTTTTGTATTTCTTTTATTACGGCTTTCAGTTCTTCTATTTCTTTTCTCATTCCGTTATTTTCTTCAAGCAATTGTTTTACTTCGTCTTGCAATATGTATACTGAACTTATCGGACCATCTTTATATTGCGACAATTTTTTATTTCTTTCGTGAAGATATTTTTTATCTTCTTCTGAACCGAATTTATAGGAAATACCTACATTTGCCATGAGATCGCTTTCTCCTGCATAGGATAAACCGGCATGCACAAGTGTGTTTTCATTTGAGTAGTGTGCAACTCCAAGTGCAATCGCCTGTTGCCCTTTGTAAGTTGAAACTCCTGCCATAATTTGACTTCTGTTGTAGGGATCGAAGTCGAGCGTTTGAAGTGCCGCAAGTGCTGCAGAGTGTGCACCCACACGATTGATTTCTCCGAACATTTCATTCATTCCTTGAGTTGCTTGCTTCAACTGCTTGTAGTTAACTGCATCGCTGTCTTCGGTAGCATCTGCAACGTTCGTAATCTTTTTATTTCCGGCATTGATACCGGTATTTGTAACAGAAGGACCTTTTGCAATTGTAAGTCCAGTATTATTTACAATAACATTGTTGTCGCCTTTACCGATTGTAATGGTTTCTTTATTTTCAGTACCGTTTATGGAAATATTTCCCACGTCAACTTTCTTGTCGAGTTTTACTTTATAAACGGTCTTGCTTTCAGCTGCCGGAGTAGTTGTCGTTCCGCCCGTTGACGGTGTTGATGTATTTTCTTTCGGATCCTTTTCTACAACTATACCCGTATTTTGATCGCCGACAACTTCTACATTTGAACCACCTTTAGACAATTTCTTTTCCAAAGCTTTGAGCTGCGCTACGTTGACCGCATCGGTGTCTTCCGTACCGGCGGCAACTCCCGTAATCTGGCGAGTTATTAAATTATTTTTATCTACAGTACTTCCGACAGAAAGTGCCGCCTTTGTTGCTTTCCAAATTGCGGAAGTTTCCGTACTTGCTTTTCCGGTAAGCGGATCATACCCGATTATGCCTTTATCTATCGAAGCTATGGAATAACTGCCCAACGCTATGCCGCCTTCTTTTTCCACATGCGCATTATGACCGATAGCAACGATATCGGCTACGGTCGTTTCTTTTTCCGCATCTTGCGAACCTAGCAATACACCGTGTTTGACCTTAGTCACTTTTTGCTTGTCGCCCATGACCAAAGTAGATTCACTGTCGGTTGCAGTATTTTCAGAACCGATCATGGTTACGTGCGTACCGTTCGTTACCGTATTTTTATAGCCGTCTACCATATTAAATTCGCTGACTTTATTTTCCGTACCAGTCACGGTATTATTGACGCCGACCAATTGTGAATGACGTACATAATCCGCTACGTTACCGCCACCGATAGCCAATACAGCACCGCCGGAATTAGAATTCTTAATCACCTTTTGCAACCCGGTAACCGTGTCGTCCCAGTTTTTTAACGTAGTAAATCCTGCATCAGCACTAATAGCCTTAATTGAATTGGTAATCTTATTTCCCGCACCGTACACCAAAGTACCGTTGGCATTTTCTACCGTATTTGCCACACCGACAATACTGTTTGCCACACCGGATGATCCGCTATGTCCTTTAGAACGGATACTGTTCAATGAGCCGACCACATTGGCACCGAAATTTTGCGGTCCGTATGTCCAACTATTCATGCCGCCCTCACCGGTAAAATCACCGGTAATAATGGAATATGCACCGTACATATTGGCAAGAGCACCTTTATTGTATGTATTCGTACCGACAGTGGTCATACCGACAATATTGGCTTCTTCATTTGCATTCGTTACATCGATACCGCCCATTTTGTATCCGTCAAAGGTATGATGTCCCAACTGAATGCTTCCCGTACGGGCATAAGAATTTGTACCGATAGCGATACCGCCCGGAACTTTGTCCGCATTTTTCGGCAAGGTATTTCCTCTACCGAAAAATCCGGGTGCATCAAAATTATCCGGCATAAAACTCAATCCACGTTCCTGCTTACCGCTACCGTTCAAGACCTTTGCATTCTTTCCCAAGGCAATACTTGCCAAATCCAACCCGTTCGTCGTAATTAAAGCGTTGTCACCGATAGCTACACTGCCTTCACCGTCCGCATTACCGCCGTTGCCTTCGATGTGTGCATTTCTGCCGATAGACACGGTACCGCCTTTAGCTGCCAGTGCCTTTTCGCCGATAGCTACGGCACCTTTACCCTTTGCACCGTCATTTTTATAATTGGAATCGTTCTCTTGGCTCTCGCCTTTCACCGACACATAATGAACTCCATTATTTTCCAATTCATGCAAAACCGCTTTATACACAGCTTGTTGATCTGCCGTTAATGTAGAATTTTCTGTTGGATTATCTGCATATACGCTAATGCCCATCGAAACTGTACCCACTAACGCTAATACAGTTATACCCGTCCTACTCACTTTAGACGATGATTTTCCATTTCGTTTCGCAATTTCTGATACAACAACATAACAATGTTTTACCTTACTCCAAATAACTCTATAAATATGATTCATATACAGCTCCCCTCTCTTATGCTAATGCAATTTCCAATATAACATTGTAAATTATTAAATTGTTAAATATAATATATTTCTACTATTAGTATAATAGATTAATTTAACATAATCAATATATATAAAATAATATGCATAGTGATATTAAAAAAAATAATGAGCAGAATTTTAAATTGTTAAAATATTATCATCTTATTGTGAATAATACAGGAATTGATACGATATATCTACTATGAATGTAAACTGCTTCTAGTAATTAGAATATCCATACAAACATATAAAAATTAACCATTTTCATAAATTTCTAAGGCATATAATTGTATAGAATATATACTATTCCATACGATAAGTTCCTATATCATATGTATACCATAGTAATGTACTAATCATTTTATGCCCATTAAGACCTATCAAGCTAATAGCGTAACGGTGCACACTAACGTTAAATTTATAATTCTCATTATACTCATATATACTACGCCAAAACTATTAACATATAATAATTCCACAAAATGCTAAGAAACTACTGTTCATATACATCATTATAAAACTGTATAACTATGTATTAACAACTAAAAATTGTAAAGTTGAAAGAAGTCATCAAGAAGATAGGAAATTATATATGACACAAATATCTTTACAAGCAAAAAAGATTTGATAAAACAAAGCGAAAAACACGAAGCAAGATATAATAGTCCACACGAATATGCTTGACTTTAAAAGTCCAAACCAAGTTGTATCATAATACGTCTCAAGGTGTAACATATATATTAGCACTAAGAAAGATTTGAAAAATAGTATTATAATATCATTGACAAGAAAACAAATTTTAATTATAATTATATAGTCAGTTAGAAATTAGGGGTATAGCTCAATTGGTAGAGTTACGGTCTCCAAAACCGTCGGTTGTGGGTTCAAGTCCTACTGCCCCTGCCATCTAATTAACTCTATGACTCAGTAGCTAAGCTGGATATAGCGTCTGACTACGAATCAGAAGGCCGGGGGTTCGAATCCCTCCTGGGTCACCAAAGCAAAGGATCTTACTTAGGTAAGGTCCTTTTTATGTTGTAGGATGCTCTCGCTAAGTTCTCTGCGTCACTTCGTTCCTTGATAACTAAGCTTACCGCTACCCTCTACTCTCCCTAATAGAAGATTTATATTCAGATTATTAGTGAATATAGTATAACATGGCTAGTAATCTCTAGTAACACTACTTATAAAATCATCATAAATAACAACTTTTCTCTTTAATATAAAAAGCACTCTAACATTGAGGTGACCCCCAAAAGTTAGACTTTTTAAACGTAGCAGTTTGATGGCTGCTACGTTATTTTTATGCAGTCAAGACAGAAAGCCTGTATTCAACAGGACTCATCCAGCTAAGTTTCTCTTTAATACGTTTTTGATTGTAATACACAATATATTTTTCAATCGCTTCTTTTAGTTCCTCAAAGCTGTAGTATGTATTCCCATAATAGATTTCTTGCTTTAGTAAACCAAAGAAATTTTCCATGACAGAATTATCATAGCAATTTCCTTTGCGAGACATGCTTTGAAAAATTTTATTTTCCTTTAGTTCATGAGAGTATGCAGACATCT